>CAYVQT010000058.1:0-18322 GCA_964453665.1 uncultured Dehalococcoidia bacterium
GCATAGAAAGCGACAGGGAGCACTTGAGCGGATTGGGGTTAGGCCTGGCCCTGTGCAGGACGCTGGTGGATTTGCATGGAGGGCGAATATGGGTGAATAGCCGCCCCGGTAAGGGCTCGACCTTTGCCTTCTCACTGCCGATCGAGGGTTCAAATGAGAGTAAGTAGTGGCGTTTCGCGAAATGTCCCTACTCCCTGTTCCGGCCTACCCTCATAAATTTGCATTTTGCAATTAAGCACTCAATCTATTGTGTGGAATAAAAATCACCTGAAACCGGAGGGGAACCATGAAAGCTCTGATTATCGAAGATGACCCAGAGATCGTAGAGTCAGTTTCACTGGCCTTCCATATGGGCTGGCCCGAGGCCCGGTTGATCTCCACCCACCTGGGACAGCAGGGGTTGGAAATGGTGGAAAGCGAGAACCCGCAAATCGTCATCCTCGATCTGGGGCTCCCCGATGTAGACGGCTTCGATGTGCTGAAGCAGACCCGTTCCTTCTCTTCTGTACCCATTATTATCCTCACCGCCAAGACCGATGAGTCCAATATCGTCAAAGGGCTGGAGTGGGGAGCAGACGATTTTATAGTCAAGCCCTGCGGCCAACTCGAACTCCTGGCACGGATTAAAGCAAGGGTACGTAATAGTAACAATCACCACGATGAGTCACCCGTATCTTTCGGCACACTGCACTTCGACCCCCCCACCCACCAACTCTTAAAGGGGAAGACAGAGATCAAGCTGACTGCCATCGAATCACACATCATTTACCACCTGATGAGAAACGGAAACCGCGTATCAACCTACTCACGAATCGCCGAGGATGTATGGGGCGACGATTACCCCGGCTCCGTGGACAGCCTGAGGGTACACATCAGGAGACTGCGTGAAAAGATCGAGGAAGACCCCAGCCACCCGAGGCTTATCCATACCAAATCCGGCATAGGCTACTTTATGGCAAATCCACAGTAAACTAACACGTGTATACTATCGGTTATCATCTTTTGCGTGGTTCTTTATAAAAAGACGCCTCCCATTGAGGGGGCTGCTTAATAATAATGAAAGGATTTCCCCATCTCTCTAATTCCCTCCCGCCAGGCTTCGTCCTGAGGCTCTCTACGAGCCTGAGCCTCAGAGCCGAGGGCAGCCCGAAGGGGGAGGGAGAACTGAATCTCATCCCGCAGAACTCTTCCTTGTAGATTCCTCTTCCTTACAGGGCATTGGTTAGGTTGGCCGACGGCGGCCAGCCCACCTTCGTCATTCCTCCGAAAATAGGATGTAAACCGTTCGCCCTGAGCCTGTCGAACAACGAACGGCATCATGTAGGGGCGTTTCGCGAAACGCCCCTACTCAATGACAGAAAAAAGGTCCTGGAATTATATGGTAAATCGTTGTTCGGTTGCGCTGCTGGTTCCGTCTTTCGTCCTACGGCTGTGGGGACTATTAGTCCGAGCAACCAAATAAGAGAAATTACATGCGCATGCGGCGAAAATCGTCCGGCTTGGTGGCTCTGATCATCGCCTCCTCGGTAGTGATCGCACCTGCCCTGACCAGGTCCTGTAAGGCCTGATCCATGGTCTGCATTCCATACTGCTTGCCTGTCTGCAAGTAGGTAGGAACCTGATCCGTTCTGCCATCCCGGATTAGATTACGTATGGCGTCTGTGCTGACCATCAGCTCGAAGGCAGCTACCCTTCCTCTGCCTCCAGCCCTGGGTAAAAGAAGCTGAGACAGCACTCCCTCCAATACTAGAGACACCTGAAACCGAATCTGCTCCTGCTGGTAAGCGGGAAAAACATCGACAATGCGCTCGATGGTCTGAGGAGCACTCACGGTATGCAGCGTGCTCAAGACGAGGTGCCCCGTCTCCGCTGCGGTGATCGCTGTTGCTATAGTGTCCAAATCCCTCATCTCACCAACCAGAATCACATCAGGGTCCTGTCGCAGCGTGTGCCGCAAGGCAATCGAGAAAGATTTGAAGTCATCCCCAAGGTCACGCTGGGCGATTATGCACTTCTCATTATGATACACATACTCAATAGGGTCCTCGATGGTAATTACGTTTCTTCTCTCAGTCTTGTTAAGATGACTGATCATGGCAGCTAAAGTGGTGGATTTGCCGCTCCCTGTCGGGCCGGTTACCAGCACCAGACCCTTTGTCCTGAGCGCCAGGGTCTTGCATACCGGAGGAAGTCCGAGCTCCTCTATGCTAGGTATTTTGAGCGATACTTGACGAAGGGCGAGGCTGATCGTTCCTCTCTGAAAGAAGGCGCTGACCCTGAAACGAGCTAGTCCGGCCACGCTGTACGCCAGATCAAGCTCCAGCTCGTTGTAGAACGCCTCTCTCTGCTGCTCAGTGGTAAGATGTTCAAGACATTCCTTCACGAATTGAGGCGTGACCCCGGGTAAATCTTCCAACGGTCTCAGCATACCATCAATGCGAAGAACCGGCGGGCTCGGCACCCTCAGATGCAGGTCTGATGCGCCTCTCTCCACCATCATGTGCAAAAGTTCTTCGATGTTCATATGACGACGCCTTTCTAGCAGGAAAAGATGCAGAGCTGGTTCCTGCCACCCCTTTTGGCCTGGTACATCGCCTCATCCACTCTTTGAAGAAGCTGAGTGACATCAGACGCATGACCTGGATACGAAGCTATCCCGACGCTAATGCTGATCCCCACTTCCTCACCATCCAGCTTGGGCCGATACCGCTCTACCTGAGCCCTAATCCTCTCGCCAATCTTGCGTGCCCCCTTGCTGGTAGTCTCAGGTGTGAGCAGCATAAATTCGTCTCCACCCCATCGAGCTGCAACATCGGACGCACGTGTGTTAGCACCTATGATACTCCCCAATCCCGTTAAAACGCTATCACCCTGGTGATGCCCAAAACGGTCGTTTATCTCCTTCAGCCCGTCCAGATCGATCATCATCAGAGATAGAGAGGTCTCGCTTCTTTCAGCCCTGTTGAACTCTCGTTCTATTTGCTCCATCAAATATCGGCGGTTATAGAGGCCGGTCAAACCATCTGTAAATGCAAGTTCCAAAGCCCGCTCATAGAGCTGCGCGTTATCGATCGCCATACCTATCTGATTGGCTATGGCGCCAAGCAGCTTTACCTCTCTTTCCGGGAATTTGCGAGAACTATAGCTGCCAACGCACATTAACCCTAAAACCCGCTCCCTCGCCATTATCGGCAAAGCAGCAAAGGATTCCAGTCCTTCTCCCCTTGCCCCCATACGTGCCAGTCTGGGATCACCCGCAACATCTTCCACAACGTATGGCTCTTTCGACCGAATAGCCTGCCCTGTGAAGCCCTCTCCCACCCTGAGTCCTTCTACTCTCTTTACAAACTCCGCAGATGTCCCTCTATGGGCCCTGAGTAATAGCTCTTCAGCTCGTTTGCCAAGTAAGAATATCCCGCCCGCCTCTATCTCCATAACCGCCAGAACTCTTTCGAGAACGCTGTCTAATAGCTCCTGCAGATTCAGAGTCTGGCTGACGGTGGTCCCAATGTTGAACAGCGTCCCGATCTGCCTGGTATAATCCAAGACCTCCGTCTCAATACGTTTCCTTTCCGTGATGTCCGTAATAGTGCCCAGTACCGACCTCTTCCCTTCATACTGGATCGAGGTCAGCCTGTCCAAAACCCAGACAATCCCCGAATCCTTCCTGATGAACCTGAACTCATAGGGAGAACTGCTCTCTCCTTTGAGCACCTCAATTGCCCTGGTTCTGACCTCCTCTCTGTCCTCCGGATGAACGCAGTCCAGAGAATATCTCCCCACCAGTTCGTCGCTCCTGTAGCCCGATATCTCCTCAAACAAGCGGTTCACATATTTAAAGCGTCCGCCCTGTAAAAGGTATATCCCTGTCGCAGCCGTATCTAACATCCCCCGTGCCAGCTCCTCGCTACCCTTCAGCGCTTCCTCCATCCGCTTGCGCTCGGTGATGTCCCTTATAACTGCAACAAGGGTTTTGGGGTTCCCCTGAGCGTCATTTATGACCGAAGCGGTAAAGCTGACTGGAATCTCTTTGCCATCTCTGTTAATGAGACCCATATCGATAGGTTCAGCGCTATGACCACTTATTACTTTTTTCAGGACTTCCCTGGCTTTTGCTTTGTCCTTCGATTGAGTATATGTAGGTAACTCGAGAGCAGATTTGCCGATAAGTTCATCGACCCCGTAACCCAACAGCTTCTCACATGCTCTATTCATATAGGCCAGTTTGCCATCCATGCCAACCAGCATAACGCCGTCGGGCATTTCTTCAATAGCCGCAGACGTTAGAAGTCCATTTTGGAGTAGCGCATCCTCCGTAAACTTGCCATTAGCATTTGACTTCTTCAACTCCGTGACACGCATAGGCAGGTCTGCCACCTCCTTAGGGAGATGCTTCCTGGTCTTCTCAACACGTTTCTTGCCTGATTTGCCACCCATCAAACCACTCAACCTCTAATCCACGCACAACTCGACAAGCGAAGACCTGAATTCTCGCAAATCATATCAAAAACACCAATCCAACACAACGACATAAAAGTACTATTCTAGGGTTTACTAAGGTCATAGCGGAAATCCACCAACATAACCAGGCAACCGGGTAACTTCCCCATGATACAGTCGCAATCGCACTCCAGCTATTCCAAAGAAGGTTTCTTATACGCCCAGGGGCACGCTTCCTCAAAAGCAGCCGCCGCTCGAAATACGCTGATTTCGTCATAAGGACGGCCTACGATTTGAAGACCCACTGGCAAGCCGTCCTCAGTCCAGCCGGCAGGAACCGAAGCCGCGGGCTGGCCTGTTAAGCTGAAAGCGAGAATGAAAGGAAGCCATTTCAAAAAGCCAGCCGGTTCCGCGAAGTCGACCGGCGGGGGAGGGGCTGCAAGTGTAGGGGTTAGAAGAAGGTCATAGCCCTGGAAAAATTTGCCTATCTTGACTGCGAGCTCCTGTCTGGCAAACATCGCCTTCGCATATTCCGTGGCCTTCATCTCAGCCCCGACGAACAGCATCGTAGCCGTGAGCGGGTCCAACTCGCTCGCTATCTGGTCCGGCGGGCCGAACGACGAAAGCACAGCGAGGTGATCAACAACGTAGAGCACTGCATGGTAAGCCTCCGGATTATCAAACCCGGGATGTGCCTCTTCCACCTCCGCACCCATTCGCGAAAACTGCTCAGCCGCCCGCTCACAAATATCACAAACCTCGGGATCAACCTCAGCATAGCCCAGGTCACGGCTCCACGCAATCCTCATCCCCTCAACACCAAACTGCAGCGACTTTTCGAAGCTAATACCCGGTGCCGGTATAGAGTAGACATCACCCCAGTGAGGACCGGCCATAACATCAAGCATCAACGCTGCATCCCGTACCGTCCGGGTGATAGGCCCCTCGTGCGTCAGTATCTCTGCTCCATGAAAGATAGGATAGCGGGGCACACGTCCCAGTTGAGGTTTGATACCGAAGACGCCACAACAGCTCGAAGGAATGCGGATTGACCCACCGCCATCATTACCGGCAGCCAGAGGTCCCAGACCGGAGGCAACAGCTGCGGCGGCGCCCCCGCTGGAACCGCCGGGACTTCTCTGCAAGCTCCAGGGATTGCGCGTGATGCCAAAGAGTAGACTATCAGTCAGCATTTTCAAGCCGAACTCCGGCGTATTGGTCTTGCCCAGCACAATGGCGCCCGCATTCTTAAGACGGGTGACCAGTACGGCATCCTCCTCCGGCACAAAGTCCTTCAACAATTTGCTGCCCATCGTAGTGCGCACGCCTTTGGTGAAGACAAGGTCTTTGATAGAGACAGGAATACCGTGAAGGGGGCCTAACTTCCCTCCCTCCATGAGAGCGGCCTCAGCCTTCTTAGCTGCATCCAATGCCTCGTCCCCGGTTAGCGTTACGTAAGCGTTGATCTTCGGGTTAACAGTCTCTATACGTTCCAGGATACCTTTCACCACCTCTACCGGCGAAATCCTCTTCGCCCTGAGCTCCGTGCCCAAGTCCACAGCACTCATCCAGCATAAGTCATGGTTTTGCATCATGTATCACCTCACGGGAACGGCAATATATATCTCTGCCCGGCATACAAAGTGTTTATCTTATACGATAAATCTTGACAAACATAGCAGGATACTATAACCGTGTCAAGTAAAAACAACACCACTGTGGGTAAATTAAAAGGCCCAGACTATAAAAAAGACAGCGGAGGTCAGTGCACCAGGGAGAGTAATACGCCCCCCGCTACCGCTGCGCCGATAGCGCCAGCCACGTTGGGGCCCATAGCGTGCATCAAGAGGAAATTGCTGGGGTCCTCTTTCGCAGCCATGTTCTGTACCACCCTCGCTGCCATAGGTACCGCAGATACCCCCGCGGCCCCGATCATGGGGTTTACTTTGCCCTTCGAGAGAACGCACATCAGTTTGCCCAGAAGCACACCTGCAGCCGTCGCCATAATGAAGGCGAAAATCCCGAGCACGAAGACAGCTATCGTATCCAGGGTAAAGAATCTGTCAGCTATCATGGTAGAGCCCACGGTGAGCCCCAGCAGAATGGTGACAATGTTCATCAGCTCATTCTGGGCAGCACCTGCCAGCCTCTCCACTACTCCACACTCCCTCAGCAGATTGCCAAACATAAACATCCCGATGAGAGGTGCCGCCCTGGGAATAAACAAACCACACAGGACAATTACTACAATAGGGAAGATTATCTTGGTGCGCTGCGGGACCGGCCGCTCAGCATAGGGCATCTTTATCTGCCTCTCCTTCTTGGAAGTGAGCAGCCTGATTACCGGAGGCTGGATTATAGGCACAAGAGCCATGTAGGAGTAGCAGGCTACGACTACCGCAGCGAAGATGCCGGGGGCTGCACCAATCTGCTGCATTTTTGCCGCAACATATATGGTCGTGGGGCCTTCAGCGCCACCTATGATAGCCACAGACGCCGCCTCTTTGAGGCCAAAATCAAACCAGGGTGTCAGACCCAGAGCAAGAGTCCCGAGCAGCGCAATAAATATTCCAAACTGGGCTGCAGCTCCCAGAAGAAAGGTTACTGGCCTGGCCAGTAAAGGTTCAAAGTCAGTCAAAGCCCCCAAACCGAGGAATATCAGCAGTGGTATCAGACCGTTGAAAAGAGCGTACTCGTAGAAATAGTAGAGAAAGCCGCCAGTCGCTTCCCCGGTGGCCGGGTTCACCGCCTCACCCAGAGGTAGATTGGCCAGGATTATACCAATTCCAATTGGAATAAGAAGAAGGGGCTCGAATCGCTTGACGATGCCCAGGAAAATCAGGATAACCCCGATCGCCACCATCCCCAGCATCAGGGGGTTAGAACCGAGGTCCTTGAAGCCCTCAAAGATGTCCCAGAAATTGCCTAAGTCCATGCCCGCCTTTCAAAATGCCTAAGACCATTTTGCGCCCATTCACTATCTCCCAGTCCAACCACGTCGGTACCAATAGTCGCCTCCCTGTAAAGGAGGATGTGCCGCACGCCAAAGCCGCCCGTGCTGAGCGCTTCTTTCCTGTGTTCTAATTTTCAAGCCGGTTCGTTTTGCAAGTGGTAATCGCTCTTCACCCACTGCCCCCCGATAACTCTCGCCATTCACTATTACCGGAGTCGGCGAACTGGATATATCGCCGACCTTTACCTGATAAAAGACGCCATTTATGGTAATCGACGTCCCCAACTCTCTACCAAGCCCCTTCACATGCCAGGCAAGTGCCAGTGCGATAGCTGCCACCTCAACCGTTCCCTCAGGTTCCTCCTTACCCCCCACCGTCGCAACTTCAACCCCCATCTCCCCCAAAGCCAGCATTCCCTCTACAGCCAACCCATCGCAACGGAAGATTCGCTCCACTCCCATCATGAGGAACATTATTACGGCAAGGCTGACAAATACAGCCCCCATACCGACAAGACTGATAAACAAACCCTCTAGCATAAGCAAAAATACCTGAATAATGGCACGTTAATCAAGCAAAAAAAAAGCAACATCAAGAGCGCTTACTTCATGACTACAAGTGCGCGCTATTAGCGATAAACGCTACTTCGCCTTTATGTATCGCTTCTCAATATAGAAGCCCTGAGTGAATCCGCACCTTGATGAACAATTTTACACGGCAACCAGCGCTTTTTCAACATATTTCCTCTCGCAGGATAAAACTTCCAGTGCTATAATAACACATACCCATGTTTAACCATCTCCACATCCACACCGACTACAGTCTCCTTGATGGAATGTGCCGTATCCCCGATCTCATTGGCAAGGCTAAAGAGCTGGGCATGGACAGCCTTGCAATCACAGATCACGGAGTGCTCTACGGAATAATCACATTCTACCGCGAAGCAAGGGAAGCTGGAATAAAACCAATATTAGGCTGTGAATTTTACGTCGCCCCCCAGGAAAGACAAAGCAGGCGCGCAGCCGATAAAAACCCATACCATCTCGTTCTGCTAGCTCGGAATGAGGAGGGATACCACAATTTACTTAAGCTCGCTTCCGCAGCCCAACTCGAAGGGTTCTACTATAAGCCGAGGGTGGATAAAGAGCTGTTAATGCAAAACAGCGATGGCCTCATTGCGCTCTCAGCATGCCCAAGTGGAGAGTTGGGATGCTTAATACTGGAGGATCGCCTGGAAGACGCCGAGAAGGCTGCCTTATGGTATAAAGACGTTTTCGGCGATTTCTACCTGGAACTTCAAGAGCACGGTATCCCCGAGCACGCACAGATTAACAAAGAACTGGTGAGCTTGTCCCGTAAGCTGGGGCTTCCTCTCGTAGCTACCAACGATGTTCATTATGTAAACAAGGACGACGCCTATGCTCATGACATCCTGCTCTGCATCCAAACTAACAACACAATTCACAACGAAAAACGTTTCAAGATGGTCAATGATTCATTCTACCTGAAGAGCCCTCAAGAGATGGCAGAACTTTTTACCGAATTACCAGAGGCCTTGTCGAATACCAAACACATTGCCGAGCTATGCAATCTGACCCTTGACTTCGAACGCCTACACCTCCCTACTATCGAACTGCCCCCCGGTAAAACCGCTGACGATCAACTAGGGGAGCTATCCAAACAAGGGCTTGCGATACACTACCCTGAACTTCCACCAGAAGCAGTGCAGCGTCTTGACTATGAGCTTGAAGTCATAAAGCTGACCGAGTTCGCCGATTATTTCCTGGTCATCTGGGATGTCATATCCTTCACCCGGGCACAAAACATCCTCTTCGGCGTTCGCGGCAGCGCTGCGGCCAGCATCGTCCTCTACTGCCTGGGGATAACCGACATCGACCCCCTGGCGCACAAACTGGTGTTCGAGCGCTTTCTAAACGTAGAGCGCAGAGAAATGCCGGACATCGACCTCGACTTTCAAGATAACCGCCGCGATGAGGTTATAGCCTATGTTGCCCAGAAGTATGGCTCCGAGCGTGTAGCTCAGATTATCACCTTTGGCACTATGGGGGCTCGTGCGGCGATCAGGGATGTGGGCAGAGCTTTGGGGCTCCCCTATAGTGATGTCGACCAAGTGGCAAGACAAATACCTGCCCTGTCGGCCACGATTCAGGAAGCACTGGAAACAAATTTCGAACTGCGCAATAGATACCAGAGCAACCCTAATACGAAGCACCTTATCGAAACCGCCGTCAAACTGGAGGGAGTAGCCCGTCACGCCTCCACACATGCCGCCGGCGTGGTTATTTCTAAGGAGCCCCTCACTCAACATGTACCGCTGCAAAGGCCAAGCAGAGCTGATGAGCAAAGCATCAACACTACCCAGTTCGCCATGGACGATATCGCCAGCATCGGCCTCCTGAAGATGGACTTTCTGGGGTTGACTAATCTAACCATTCTTGAAAAGGCGAAACAGACGATAGCTGAAAATCGCGGCGTAGATATCGACCTTCACAACATACCTCTCAATGATGAAAAGACCTTCGATCTCCTGTCCTCGGGAGAGACAACAGGAGTATTCCAACTTGAGGGAGCTGCTATGCGCCGCTTCATCAGGGAACTGAAGCCCAGTTGCTTCGGCGACATCGCTGCTATGGTAGCCCTTTACAGGCCAGGACCCAAGCAGCATATCCCGACCTTCATCCGTGCCAAACACGGATTAGAGCCCATTCGCTTCCCACATCCCACACTCACCGAAATCCTTCAGGAAACCTACGGTGTCATCGTCTATCAAGATCAGGTACTTCTGATCGTTCAAGCCTTCGCCGGCTACAGCCTGGGCGAGGCTGACATCGTGCGTAAGGCGATGGGGAAGAAAATCCCCGAGGTCATGAGAAAAGAGATGCAAAAATTCCTCGCCGGAGCGAAGAAAAAGGGGTTCTCAAAAGAGCTGGCGAATCAGGTATGGAGTCTGATCGAACCATTTGCTGGCTATGCATTCAATAAGGCGCACAGCGTTAGCTACGCCCTTATCGCGTATCAGACTGCTTACCTCAAGGCCAACTATCCTGTCGAATTCATGTCTGCTCTGCTAACTACCAACATGGGGCAGGCGGATAAAATAGCCTTAGCTATCAGCGAATGTCACCGGCTGGGAATAACAGTACTCCCACCGGATATAAACCGCAGCGGAGAGGATTTCATTATCGAGCAAACTGAGTCAGGCACAGAAGCCCTCCGCTTCGGCCTCGCAGCAGTTAAAAATGTCGGCTCTGCCGCAATCAGACCCGTCCTATCTGCCCGAGTACAGGGGGAACCATACAGCTCAATCGACGAATTCTGCCGCCGAGCTGACCTTAGAAACCTCAATAAAAGGGCTCTGGAAAGTCTGATTAAAGCAGGAGCGTTAGACTCGCTGGGCGAACGCGGTGCTCTCTTAACAGGCATTGACCGCATCCTCTCGCTGGCGCAAACAGAACAGCATCTTAAGGAAGTAGGACAGGCCACAATGTTCGACCTGTGGGGACAGAGTGTAGATGTACCCCTGCCCGGACTCGAACTCCCCGAGGTAGAGATACCCGCCAAGGAAAGGTTGGCCTGGGAAAAAGAACTGCTGGGGGTATATATCTCGGAACATCCCTTCACCAGGGCTTCTCAACAGCTAGCTTCCGATGTCGATGTATTCTGCGGGCAGATCGACGAGGAGATGGTAGGACAGACAATTATTACAGCAGGTTTAGTTACATCGGTGCGGCAATCATTTACAAAAGACAAACGGCCCTTTGTCAGCGCTGTTCTGGAGGATTTCGGCGGCAATATTGAGGTCACGGCATGGGCCGAGGTCTATGAACATTCCAGAGACCTCTGGCAAGAAGGAAACACCCTGCTAATCAAGGGCAAAGTAAAGGCTAGGAGCGACCGTATACAGGTGACCTGCCTGGGTGTATCCCTGTACCAACCTGGCAAGAGCGATGAATCTTCTGAGCAGCGGGAGCAGGCAGAAGTGACGCAGTCTCGCCGCCGGTTGAAGGTTAACCTCACTGCTTCTGATGATACCAAAACAGATATTACTCGTCTGAAGCAGCTCTTCAACGTCCTGAAGCAGTTCCCCGGCCGAGATGAGGTATATTTGACTATAGTCAGCGGTGAGGTAACTACGAAACTCGAAGTGCCCGACCTGACTATCGAATATAGCCCCGAGCTTCACCGCTATCTAATTGACATCATCAGCGAGCAGGACTTGATTTATGAAGAAAGCGTGAACTAGACTTGCTTATCCGACCATCCTCCAATTCAAGGAGGCTCTTCTTCATATCAAGGCCGCCACTAAAGCCACCGGGGCTGCCGTCACTGGCCACTACCCGATGACATGGAACAACAATCGGAAAGCGATTTCTCGCCATCGCCCCCCCGACAGCGCGGCATGCCAGGGGTTTCCCGATTCGATTCGCCACCCATGCATAGCTCCTCACCTCGCCGTAAGGAATATGGCGGGTTTCTTCCCAGACCACCCGCTCAAAAGCGGTCGCCTCCTCAAGATCAAGCTCATCCGGGAATTCTATCATCTCACCGGCAAAGTATCGCTGAAGTCGCATGGGAAGGTCCCCGAAAGCAGATGCATCCTCGATTGCCTCTGGAATATAGCAGTCAAGCCCAGCCAGTGCTACTTCAACAGACGACTTGGGTAAAGAGATGTATCCTATCCCTCTGCCGGAGCCACCTATAGCCACCCAACCGAGCCCGGTCCTGACGACAGTGTATCTCGGTTTCAAGTCAAGCCTCCTAACAGGAGTAACGCTTTGACTATAGTCCAAACCAGTGGAATTTTCAATCTGCGCTCTACGCCCATTTCGACACTATTCCCCTTTAAAAAATTCTGTAACTTTCTCTCATCATGAGATTGATATTTCACGTCATAAGACCACTCTTGTATTTACCGCCCAAATGTGCTAACATAGAACAAAGCAGGCTGAGGAAGAGTCGCACAGGAGTACCTGATAGCGGTTAGTTCGGGGAATTGGAATATGGTAACAGAGAAGGGAAAAGCGCTCGATTTAGCGATCAGCCAGATAGAAAAGCAATTCGGCAAAGGCTCTATCATGAAGCTGGGGGAGGTATCCGCAAAGGTAGCGGTTGACTTTATCCCCACCGGTTCACTCTCTTTAGACCTGGCTCTCGGCATAGGCGGCATCCCTCGAGGGCGAGTCACTGAAATCTTTGGGCCTGAAGCAGCTGGCAAATCCACACTCTGCCAGCATATCATTGCTGAAGCCCAAAAAACTGGCGGCACGGCGGCGTACATCGATGTGGAACACGCTCTCGATCCCGTTTACGCCGCCACCTGCGGTGTCAAAGTAGATGACATGCTCATATCTCAACCCGACACCGGAGAGCAAGCCCTTGAGATCACGGAAACACTGGTCCGCAGTGGCGCTGTTGACGTAGTAGCCATCGACAGTGTGGCAGCGCTGGTACCCAGGGCTGAGATCGAAGGAGAGATGGGAGATGCCCATGTTGGATTGCAGGCACGGCTAATGTCACAAGCGTTACGTAAACTCACAGCATCCATTAGCAGGTCGCGTACCGCTGTGGTATTTGTCAACCAACTCAGGGAAAAGGTTGGCATTGTCTTTGGCAACCCAGAGGTAACCCCAGGCGGCAGGGCCCTCAAGTTCTACAGCTCCCTACGTATAGACCTGAGGAAGGTCGATACGATAAAGGTAGGGAGTAAAGTAGTCGGCACGAGAGTTAGAGCCAAGGTAGTTAAGAACAAGGTCGCCGCACCATTCAGATCAGCCGAGTTCGACATCATGTTTGACGAAGGCATCAGCAAAGAGGGCGATGTAATCGATCTCGGCGTTGAAATGGGGATAATCACGAAAAATGGTGCCTTTTTCTCACTTGGCGATATACGCCTCGGACAGGGTCGTGAGAATGCCAAGGAATACCTCAAGCAACACCCAGACCTTACATCTGACATCGAGCGCCAGATAAGGACAACCACAGACACCAGCAAGCAACCTGTATCCTTCTCTACCGTTATTCAACCCCCAGTTGCAAGTTCAACCGACTAGCCCCGATTTCATTCCACCGTTACTCCAGTTCGACTCACCGACAGAGATGTTCTATCTCGCCTCCGCCTAGAAGCGTGTTGAGTAAGGGTATGGATACGGTCACCGTTGTTATGACTCAGAAGAACCGGCGGAGAGTCAAAGTAATTCTCGACAAAGGCCCTGCCTTCAATTTAAGCCATGCTGTAGCTGTTGAGGCTGGACTTCACGAAGGGCAGACGCTGTCACCAAACGACATAGAGAGCCTTAAGAGCACTGACCAGCTCCACCGCTCAATGAACAGTGCACTGCGGTACATCGGCCTGCGTCCACATAGCGAGGTGGAAGTAAAGAGTAGACTGATTCGTCACGGCTTCGACATCGACACCATAAAGGAAGCGCTCGCTAAATTAAAGAAACAGGGATTTGTAGACGATATCGCCTTTGCGCAGTTTTGGCGGGAGAACAGAGAGAACTTCGGACCGCGTAGCCGTCGCCTTATGGAACTGGAGTTGAAGCAAAAGGGAGTCGACGCTGAAACCATCGCCGAGGCAACCAAAGACGTCGACGACGAACAGAGTGCATATCGGGCAGCCCAAAAAAAAGCTCGTTCGCTTACGGGCTTGGACTATCAAAGCTTTCGCAAACGCATGGGGCCCTTCCTCAAACGGCGGGGCTTCGGTTACGAATTGAGCAATCGTACTATTAACCGCATATGGCAGGAGCAGAGCAGCGAACTGCCAGACTAGCGGGAAAGAAAGGTCCTGAAATGAATTCGATATACATAATACCAATAGTCTTGGTGGCATTGCTTTTTGGCGCAGCAGTTGGCGTCTTTACCAGGAATCTCATATTAGCCAGGAGGCTTCATCGCGCCGAAGAGAATGCCGTTAAAATTCTGGACGATGCCACTACCAAGCAGAAGGAAATCATCCTGGAAGCCAAAGAGGAAGCACTGAAGCTGAAGGCCGAGGTTGAATCGGAAACTCGTTCGCGCCGTTCTGAGCTTCATCGACAAGAGCGGCGTATCTCACAGAAAGAAGAAAATCTCGACCGCAAAACCGAAACCCTTGAGCGACGAGAACGCAATCTGGTAACCAAGGAAAAGGATGTAGATAGGTCCCTGGCTCAGCTCGATGAGTTTAAAAAGAAGCAGGTGCAGCAGCTTGAGCTTATTTCCGGTATGTCTACAGCTGAAGCGAAAGAACTTCTTTTAACCAAGATCGAGGAAGAAAGCCGTCAAGATATGGCGCAGCGCATACGTGATGTTGAGGCTCAACTCAAAGAGGAAGCAGACCAAAAGGCCAGGGAGATCGTTTCCCTCGCCATCCATAGGTGCAGCACTGACGTGGCCTCTGAGACTACGGTATCCGTGGTCCCCCTCCCATCCGACGATATGAAGGGACGGCTTATAGGCCGCGAGGGACGCAACATCAGAGCCCTGGAGAACGCTACCGGAGTCGACCTGATAGTAGACGACACGCCGGAGGCAGTGACCATCTCCTGCTTTGACCCCATTCGACGAGAGGTTGCCAGATTAGCGCTGGAAAGGCTCATCCTCGATGGCCGCATTCATCCCGCTCGTATCGAGGAGATAGTGGGTAAGGCCAGAGACGAGGTGGACGCTATTATCCAGACCGAGGGAGAACAGGCGGCTTACAAGTCAGGAGTAGTTGGTCTTCATCCTGAGATAATTAAGCTACTGGGGCGCTTAAAGTATCGCTTCAGCTATGGACAGAACGTGCTCAGCCATAGCATCGAGGTATCGCATCTCTCAGGAATGATCGCCGCTGAATTAGGAGTTGATGTAAATATATCTAAAACAGCGGGCCTGTTGCACGACATCGGCAAGGCAGCAGATCAAGAGGTGGAAGGCCCCCACGCTGCTATAGGTGCCGACATAACCAGAAGACTTGGTAAATCCATGGATGTATCCAAGGCTATCGGTGAGCATCACGGCGAAACAGACTCTATGAGTATCTTCGGGTTCATCGTCTCTGCTGCCGACGCCATCTCTAGCTCAAGGCCAGGAGCCAGGCGAGAGTCCCTGGAGCAGCACCTGAAGCGCCTCGAAGCGCTCGAAACCGTGGCATCTAGCTTCCCCGGCGTCGAGAAATCGTTCGCCATTCAGGCCGGCCGTGAGGTTCGCATCATGGTAAAGCCTCAAGACATCGATGACCTGAGCACGGTTACACTGGCCCGAGATATTGTGAAGAAGATAGAGGAAAGCCTCGAGTATCCCGGGCAGATAAAGGTAACTGTCATCAGGGAGACGCGCGCTGTGGATTATGCCAAGTAGAAACTGCAAGAAACGAGAGATGCCCTTTGAAAATATTAATGGTAGGTGACGTAGTAGGCAGGCCGGGCCGACATGCTATGGCAGCGCTATTGCCCGAACTACGTCAAAGGCACGGGGTCGACATAGTCGTTGCCAACGGTGAAAACGCTGCAGGTGGTGTAGGACTTACCCCAACCACCGCTGAAGAATTTTTTCAGGCCGGGGTAGATATCATAACATCAGGTAACCATATCTGGCACCATAAAGAGATTATTCCCATTCTAGAGACCGAGTCACGCATACTGCGCCCACTGAACATGCCCCCAGGTGTACCCGGTCATGGCTATATGGTCACGCACCAAGTAATGGTAGTAAATCTTTTAGGGCGCGTGTTTTTGGGACATTTCGACTGCCCTTTCCGGGCTATGGACCACTTGCTTGAAAACATCGATCACAAACCTCCTGTAGTACTGGTCGACTTCCATGCGGAAGCAACTGCTGAGAAAATCGCCCTGGGCTGGTATCTGGATGGCCGGGTCAGTGCCGTGCTGGGCACTCATACCCATGTTGGCACTGTTGATACGAGGGTTCTGCCACAGGGCACCGCATTTGTGAGCGATGTGGGTATGGTAGGCGCCGCAGACTCAGTTATCGGCGACGATATAGAATTAGTAATCGAGAGATTTCTTACATTGATGCCTCATAGGCTATCAGTAGGCAAAGGTAATGCAATATTCAACTCGGTTCTGGTGGAGGTCGAGCAAGAGAGTGGTAAAGCGCTAAATATCAGCCGCCTTGACCTAGAGTTAAGCAAGTGATGAAAGCTGACCTTCACCTGCACACTACCGCCTCAGACGGAAGACTGAGTCCGAAGGAGATAGTTCTGAAGGCTGCCCAACTCGGGCTTGATGTCATTGCAATTACAGACCATGACTCTGTCGGAGGAATACAATCGGCACTCGAAGCAGCTAAGAGCTTCCCACGGCTTTTAGTCATACCAGGGATCGAAATAAGCACCTACATGCCGCAGGGCGAGATGCACATCCTGGGCTATTTCATAGACTACCTGGACCCGGAATTCAACCGTGCCTTAGAGGAGCTGCGCAATTCCCGCTATGAGCGAGGGTGCAAGATGGTAGCCAAGCTGGCCGACCTGGGGATCGATATCGAATGGGAAAGAGTGCTTACCCTGGCATCGGGAGGTACCATAGGACGTCCCCACATTGCCCAGGCTATGCTGGAACGTGGCTATATCGCTTCCCTTCCGGAAGCATTCACCAACTACATCGGCAACGGTGGGATTGCATATGTCAAAAGGAAGAAGGTGACGCCGTCTGAGGCAGTTGAGTTAATAATTAAGGCAAACGGCTTGCCGTTTATAGCTCATCCCGCAGATATAGAAAACCTCGACACTTTTATATATCAGTTGAAACAGGCAGGTATAGCAGGCCTTGAAGTATACTACCCTAAATATTCCCAGAACAAAATCGCCCGCCTGGAGGCGCTGGCTATAAAGTATGGCATCATCACATCCGGAGGCAGTGATTACCACGGCCTGGACAATAACATCGGAGCTAACATGGGCAGCGTAGACCTGCCACAAGATGCAATAGAACAATTCATCTCCCTTGCGGAGCAAAAAGGATGGTGATCCAATGATGCTGAGCTCCAGAGAAATTCAACAGATAATACCACACCGATGGCCTTTCCTCCTCGTAGACAAGGTCATCGAGCTGCAGCCCGGTGAGGGCGCAACAGGAATTAAGAACGTCACTGCCGGTGAACTCTGTTTTCAAGGACATTTCCCTGACTACCCCATCTTTCCTGGAGTGCTCATCATCGAAGCCCTGGCTCAGGTCGGCGCTGTAGCTGTGTTGAGCGTGCCTGAGAACAAGGGGAAGATAGCTCTCTTCGCCGGGGTGGACGGCTTTCGATTTAGAGGGCCGGTATTTCCCGGGGACAGCCTGCGCCTCGAGGTGAGGTTCACCAAGATGCGGGGTGCCATAGGTAAAGGTACAGCCAAGGCGACTGTAGAAGGTAAAATTGTTGCTGAAGGTGAGCTTACCTTCGCGCTCACTACGTCGGAATAGCAGCCAACCAGGTGGTAGGAATGAGATGCGCACTTCACCCCAACACCGAGACCAACCTCACATGCGGCAAATGCGGGCAGCCAATATGCCCCAAGTGCCTGATTCAGACACCGGTAGGCGCGCGCTGCCCCGAATGCGCCGCCGTAAAGCGACTGCCAGTTTATAGTGTTCCCAGGATCTTCTACGTACGAGCAGTTGCTGCTAGCCTAATCACCGCTTCCGCACTGGGTGCTGTTTGGTCATTCATTCCTTTCGGCGGATTCTTCTTGCTCATCATTGCTATTGGCGTTGGCTACGCCATCGGCGAAGTAGTCAGCTTCTCTGTCAATCGAAAGCGTGGTCGGGGGCTACAGGTGATTGCCGGATCGAGTATGGTGGTAAGCTACGTTGTTAGAAGCCTCCTCGATACCCCACTCCCGAATTTCGTAGATTCATTCCTCAACGTGTATGGATTGATCGCCCTTGTCCTGGGCATCGTTGTTGCGGTCAGCACATTGCGAGGAAATTGACTTT
>CAYVQT010000059.1:0-18045 GCA_964453665.1 uncultured Dehalococcoidia bacterium
GACTTCAACTCCGACCAGGCCATCGGAATCTTCGATGAGGCCAAAGTCGAAGCCCAGAGCTTTAATTGGGACCTCTCACTCGACAACATAGAGGTTGAAACATATTCCAACGCCCTCTTCGGAATTCCCCCGCTGAAGGACAAACTGCGCCTGACAAAACCCGTATGGACAAGCGTACCCGGCTTCGATGAGAAAATGGAGAAGCAATTCAAGCTGCTGGAGAAAATAGCGGCTAAAGCCAAAGAACAGAACGTACTGCTGAATTTAAAAAGCCTGATATCGAGAGACGGCACATTTATCAATCATGCAGCCGAGATATTTTCCCGTGCTGCTGAAAAGGCGCAGGAACACAGTATAACCCTGGACCTGCCGCCGCTCATACCTAAAACCGAGAGGGAATGCGGCTTTATTAAGGATAGAATCGCCTTTGTCAGTTGGGACGGCTACGTCAGGCCCTGCAACAATCTTTACCATTCATATATGTGTTATGTCAACGATAGAGAGAAGAGCATTACCAGTGTAAGCTTCGGAAACGTCCTGCAGCATGACTTAAGGGAGATATGGAACTCGAGGGACTATCGCAGTTTTCGCAGACAGGTAGACAGGTTTGACTTCGCGCCCTGTGGAGACTGCCCTCACGCTGACGGTTGTTATGCTTTACTCGCTCCCGTGTTCCGCAAGGACTGCTACGATTATTCCCTACCCTGCGGTGATTGTCCCTGGGCCAGGGGCATTCTGCAATGTATGTGAGTTAAACGATTTCCTACTTCTTTTCTCCTGCCGGATAAGGTATATCCGGGTTATCACCCCTGACAACCTTAACTGCGTATTCAGTGCTGTCTTTATCCGGCCTTATCTCGTAGCTGATATCCATAAGCTTCCACAGGCACCGTTTATTACATGCGGGGGAACGAGGCAGAACTTCTCCTCTTAAAAGATAAACAGTTCGCTGGCCTTCCGGGGGGGTGCAATCGGTAGGTTCGACATGCTCAACAAACTCGTAAGTGCCGTCAATCGGTGCCCGGGCTGCACTTCTGAGTGTTACGCCGACCTGGATATCTAACGTCTTCTTCTTTTCCATGTAAGCCCCCTTAATAGGTTTGACTAAATACTGAAGGTATTTTATCATATCAGTGCGCTTTTTTAAACTCCCCGTCTCTTACGAAAGGAGCTAGCATACATGGATTTCGGTTTCTCTGAGAAAGAGGAGACACTGCGGAAAGAACTGAAGGACTTTGCCAAAAATGAACTGCCACCCGACTGGAGAGGCGGCGGATACGCCGAAGAATACGGCAACGACTATAGCTGGGAGGTGGCTCAGCGGACTTCCAAGAAACTGTCCCAGCGAGGCTGGCTCACAATGGCCTGGCCCAGGGAGTATGGCGGTCTCGCTGCCACCCACACTGAATACCTTATCTATCGCGAGGAGATGGCATATAACCTGGTGCCCGGCACCGACATGGGTGTGGGCGGTGTAAGCTGGATAGGCCAATCCCTGATACTCTTCGGTAGCGAAGAGCAAAAGAAAAAACACCTGTCGGGCATCTCTGCCGGCGAGACCTACTGGTGCACCGGTTACAGCGAGCCCGAGGCCGGTTCTGACCTCGCCGCCCTGAAATGCCGGGCCGTTAATAAAGGCGACGAGTACATTATCAACGGACAGAAAGTCTGGACAAGCGCCGCCCACCGCGCTTCCTGGTGCTGGCTGGGAGTAATGACCGATCCCGACGCACCCAGACACAAAGGCATCAGCGTCTTTCTTGTCGATATGAAAACCCCGGGCGTCACAGTTAACCCTCTAATCAATCTTGCCGATTGCCCCGAAAATTCCGAGATCTTCTTCGACGACGTACATATCCCGGCCGATTCCCTCGTGGGAGAGGAAAACCAGGGCTGGAAGGTCATTATGACAGCCCTCTCTTTCGAAAGGACCGCCGGTATCGATTTCCTGGGAAGAAACCGCCGTATGGTAGACGAGCTGATTAAGTACACCAGCGAGACCAGGCGCAACGATAAAACACTCAGCAATGACACCATTGTCCGTCATAAGCTGGCCGAATTCGCCATTGAGTGCGAAGTGGGGCGTCTACTTTGCTATAACATCGCCTCCATGGAAGACAAGGGTCTCATCCCTGACTACCAGGCCTCAATGGGCAAGAATTTCTGCGCCGAGCTTGGTCAGAGGCTTTCAAATGCCGGACTGGGGATGATGGGCCTCTACGGCCAGATGGGGCCTGTAGCTGAAGCCCCGATCCGCGGTATGATCCAGACTGTCTACCTGTTCAGCGTTGGCGACACCATCGGCGCAGGTACGTCGGAGATCAATCGCACTGTCATAGCTACCAGGGGATTGGGACTGCCGCGCTAGTATCGGCTGCAGCAAGTTATCAGCTTTCAGCTTTTTCTATCGGTTCCACACAAGAGGCACCTATCAAGGAATCATGAAGATAGCTATTCCATGTGCCGTTCGTGGTGAGCTTGTCGAACCATGAACGGCCCTTCGACAGGATCAGGGCGAACGGAAGAAAGCTTACGCTAAAGATGGCTCAATTACTGAGCATGTGCAGAACTTTACCGGCCATCAAAAGGAGAAATCCCCCTATAAAGAGGGGCTTGTACTAAGGTGGTGTACCTGCTGTATGCTTCTTTATACGGCAAAATCCGCTCAGTAAATTACCTTGTCCTCAATGAGTTGGGCGATCTCTTCTTTCGTTCTTGACAGCAGTTCACCGAAAACGTAATCATTATGCTCGCCGAGAAGAGGGGCATATCGGCGAACTTCACACGGAGTATCACTGAGCTTGAAGGCTATCCCCGCGATGATATCAACACCGGTCGCTGGATGCTCAACCTGCAAATGAGTCCCTCTTGCTTCGAACTGGTGGTCGGAGAATCTCTCCATCAAGTCAAGGCAGGGAGCTGCGGCCACCCCCTCACTTTGCAGTGTATTCATGACTTCGTAGTCGGTGTGCCCGACAGTCCAGCCGGACACAAGCCTGTCCAGTTCATCCTGGTTTTTCATCCTGTTGAACTTATCACTGAACCTTACATCCTCGGTCCAGGGTGGATTTCCAATAGCCTTGCAGAAGCCCAGCCACTCATCGTCGGTCTTAACTGCGATAGAGACCCACCTTCCCTCCCCCGAACACGGGTAATTGTTATGAGGAGCCATTACCGGACTTCGGTTCCCGGTTGTCCCCATCACCCTGCCATTCATAAAGTACTCCATGAACGCTTCACCGATGGTAGAAGCACCGACCTCTATCTGGGCCATGTCTATATACTGCCCCTTCCCCGTCCTTTCACGATAGTAAAGCGCGGAGAGTACCGCGAAAGCGCCATGTATTGCCGAGTTAACATCGAGATACGGTGTCTGCTCCCCCAGCACCCTTTCACCGGGATATCCAATCAGGCTCGAGTATCCGCAGAGCGCGCCCAACGATGGAGCATACGTGACAATATCCGAAAGAGGCCCGTACTGCCCGGCGGCCGGCAGGGATATCATGACAAGCTTTGGATTGACCTTACTCAGAACCCCGTATTCAAGGCCCAGGTTCCTCAACCCCTTGGGCGAAAAGTTCTCCACCGCCACGTCGCTTATGCTAATCAGTTCTTTTATCAGATCCGCCCCCCTGGGATCGGACATGTCCACGGTGATACCCAGCTTATTACGATTCATGCTGTGAAATACAAAGTCCGTCTCCGGGCCCACTGTCGAACGGCCCGGCGTCAGCCTGGCGCTGTCAAGCCTCTTGTTCGTCTCCACCTTGATTACTTCAGCTCCCATATCTGCCAGGAGCATTCCCAGTAAAGGGCCGGCCCATACCCATGAGAAATCAACTACGCGGTAACCCTGTAGAGGATAAACTGCCATCTCAATGCTTCTCCCTCGTCTATATCAGATAATCCCGCCTCTTCGCATCCTCACCAGATCCTCATTGGAGTACCCCAACCGACCACAGTAAATCTCTTCATTATGCTCCCCCAGTAAAGGTGCCGGTCGCTCCAGCTTCCAAGGGGTCTCCGAAAATTTATAGGGCGCTCCCGGATATTTCAGCGTACCCGTATAGCGCCGGTCCATCTCCTCAAAATAGTCCCGTTCCTCGAAATGGGCGTCATTCGCAACCTCGTCCACACTTCTCACCGGTGCAAATGTTATCTGCCCTTGCCGACATATTTCGAATACCTCTTCTTTCGTGTGTTCTATCAGCCAGGCTTCCACTAAAGAATCGACCTCGTCCGCATGTTCGAATGCCATCATGATTCTGTCTCTGAACCTTGGATCACTCATCCATTCCAGGCTTCCCATAGCCTCCAGGAATCTCTTCCACTGATAACCTTGAATAGCAATCAAACACATATAGCCATCTTTACAGGGCAGGATGCACCAGGGATACACGCTGATCGTACGGTGCCCCGCCCTGATACTCTTTCGTCCCTCAAAGACACCCAGATGTACACCGTGGCCAAGATGAATAGTGGCCCACACTTCAGCTTCCGATACATCCACATGCTGCCCCAACCCCGTCGACATCCGTGAAAACAAAGCGCCAAATGTCGATGCGGCGCCCATGGAGCCGCTCTGGTAATGACTCTGCGAAAGTGCCGGGGCTAAAGGCTCCCGGCCATGTTCTCCGGTACGCATAGTCTGTCCGCCGAGCGCAGCCGTATTGATTGCGTAGCCTTTATAATCTCTGTAGGGCCCGGTCTGCCCGAATGGTGTGATCGAGGTTACTATAAGACGGGGGTTTAACTCCCTCAATGCAGCGTAGTCAAGCTTCAAGTCTGCCATCTGCTTAGGCGGATTACTCTCAACAAAAACATCTGCATCCTTAAGAAGCTCTTTCAGTACTTTCTGTCCTGTCCGCTTCCTTACGTTCAGCGTAGTGCCCAGCTTGTTGCCGTTAAGATATAGGAAAAGTCCGCTTCGCTCGGGATGAGGAATATCATCGGGAAAAGGCCCGTAGCGCCTTGATTCGTCACCGATACCCGGCTCCTCGACCTTTATCACTTCGGCACCGAGATCAGCCATCAGCTTGGTACAATAGGGTGCCGAAATGAAGCTGCCATATTCCACTACCTTTAGCCCAGTAAGCGCCTGCTCTGTCACCTGTCGAACCTCCAACTATGCACCTGACTTTCCTTTTAAAAACACAGCGTTCGTATCCGGATGAAACTAATTTCTTGAGCTTTAATTCATCGTGCGGCAACTTCGCTATTATGACCGAATCCCACCGCCTGAGCAACCCTGGAACAAGATGAAATCGCTATCAATTGAGGATTTTATCTAACGGAAGTAACCGGTCCGTTGGCTATCTCCTACTCCTACAGGACAGCGATACTGAGAAGCGAGACGCGCTACGCCACTATGAGGAGTCCCGTAGCCGTGATTCAACGAGATTCATCGCCTGGTGGCAGTTCCATTTGCTCTTCGGGAATCTCACGTCCACCCCGTACCCCAAAACCCTTCTCAATCAAAGGGTCCCTGCTCTTATGCGGGCCCTTGCCCTCATAATCATCCAGCGCCTTGTGCATGGCGTCAGCGGCAAGATTGGAGCAGTGCATCTTTCCCAGCGGAAGTCCTCCCAACGCCTCGGCAACTGCTTCATTGGTCACTTCGCGGGCCTCCACTATAGACCTGCCCTTCACCATCTCGGTGATCATGCTTGAGGTGGCGATGGCCGCACCGCAGCCGAAGGTTTGGAATTTGATATCATCGATGCGTTTATCCTTTACTTTTATGAATATCTTGATAACATCCCCGCAAATGGAGCTGCCGATCAAACCCACACCGTCAGCGTCGGGTATTGATCCAACATTGCGGGGATTCGAAAAATGCTCCAAAACAGTTTCGCTATACATCGTTCCCCCCATTCCGTTCTTTTACCGCCACCAGTGGCGACATCGCCCTCAACCTCTCCGCTATACCCGGCAGTATATTAATCACATAATCGATCTCATCATCGGTATTGGCAGGACCTAATGAAAACCGCAAGCTGCCATGAGCCAGTTCAGCAGATAGCCCTGTAGCGAGGAGGACATGGGAAGGCTCCTCGGCGCCCGCCGTGCAGGCGGAGCCGCTCGACGCAGCCACACCCTGCAGCTCCAGATTGAGTAATATCGATTCCCCTTCAATATACTGGAAAGATATATTTGCATTGTTGGGCAGCCGCAATGTCGGGTGCCCGTTTAAATAGGTGTCCTCTATCCGGGTAAGTATTCCCTCGATAAGCCTGTCCCGCAGTCTCTGGCAATGTCTGCTGCTATTTTCCCTGTTCTCAGCAGCCAGTCTGAGGGCTGTTGCCGTTCCAACGATTCCGGCGACGTTCTCCGTCCCCGCCCTGCGGCTTCCCTCCTGAGCGCCGCCGATCTGCTGCGAAATAAACGGAGTCCCCTCTTTCAAGTAAAGGATGCCCATTCCCTTGGGGCCATAGAACTTGTGAGCTGAAAGACTAAGCATATCAATACCAAGTTTTCCCACATCAAGATCAAGCGCCCCGGCACTCTGGACAGCATCGGTATGGAACAGAACTCTGTTCCGCTTAGCATTTGCTTTAACCAGCCTTGCAAGCTCAGCCACAGGCTCAACTGTCCCGATCTCGTTATTGGCCAGCATAATGCTTATTAACACAGTCTTGTCGGTTATTGCCCTTTCCAGGTCCTCCATACTAATCATTCCAAATTTATCTACCGGCAGGTAAGTGACCTCAAAGCCACATTTCTCCAGGTATTTACAGGTGTTGAGCACAGCATGATGCTCAATAACCGAGGTTATAATATGATTGCCTTCCTCTTTTAGCGCAAACGCAGTCCCTTTCAGCGCGGCATTGTCAGACTCAGTGCCTCCGCTGGTGAAAATTATTTCGTCCGTCCTGCATCCCAATACCGAAGATACGGTCGTCCTCGCCTCGTCAACCGCCCTGCGCGCTTCCTGTCCTATGCTATAAATGCCGGATGGATTGCCATACTTATGGCTAAAATAGGGCAGCATCATCTCCAAAACAGTGGGATGCACGGGTGTTGTTGCCGCATGGTCCATATATATTGTTCTACGTTCCACTTTTCCCATCTCCAAACAAGCGGTTAGCGAACGCTCAGCTCTCCGCTATGAGAAATATCCGCAAGGGTGGTTGCATCGAGTACATGAGTAATGTTATCTCGCATAGTTTCCCAGAAGGTCTTTGAGGGGCATTCCATTTCCCTCTTGCATGAGCCTGGCTTCCCAGCCTCCGATGCGCATTCGGCAAGTGCAATGGGCCCCTCCAAAGCACGATACACCTGGCCCGCGGTTATCGAAGCCGGGTCAGCGGCCAACTGATAACCTCCATATACCCCGCGCGTGCTCTCCACCAGTCCCGCCTTGCGCAGAGCGGCCATAAGCTGCTCCAAATAGCTGAACGAGATGTTCTCCGTCCTGGCAATATCCGCCAGTGGCACCGGCCCGCCGGGATAACTACGTGCCAGGCTCACCATTGCCCGCAGACCGTAATGCGCCCTGCTTGAGAACTTCAAACCGGTAATTCCTCCGAAAACAATATCTTAACCGTTCGCCCTGAGCCTGTCGAAGGGAGCCTGCCGAAGGGCTATTCATTGTTCGACAAGCCTGTACTGAGCGGAGACGCAGCGCTCATGACAGATTCATATTCAGGAATAATTCCTAGTAATCCGGTAGGGATTCTAGCATCAGCAGTCCCTGATGTCAACGATGTGTTATGCACTCAGCTACGTAGCTTGACAAAACGAACGGCAACTTGATACAATCTGCGAGAGATTCAGTTGATTTCGCGGCCCCGTAGTGTAGTGGTCTAACATATCGGCCTGTCACGCCGAAGATCGTGGGTTCGAATCCCATCGGGGTCGCTTCTGATACTTACCATAAGTGAGCCGGTGGTCTTCGTAGGATAGCTTGAAAAAGGAGAGCAGTTCGGCCTTCGGCTTTACCGCTACAACCCTGTTATTTACTAAGATAACATCATCAATAACAGTAAATGCCAGTTTATTTCTTTGCTCCTGATTAGCCTCTATCCACATATCCGGTACATTTTTTAGGAGCCTGGTCAATTGTACGGGAAGCGAAGGACATTTTTAAGACTCTGTACTGGATATATCTAGATGTCGGAGGTGTTCAGCTATGGCTCATGATGTCTTCATTAGCTATTCATCCAAGGATAGAAGCATCGCCAACGCCGTGTGTGCAATACTCGAAGAACACCGCATACGCTGCTGGATTGCCCCGCGTGACACACCTGCTGGAGACTTCGGTGATGCCATCGTTAAAGCAATCGGCACTGCCAAGGTTATGGTAGTAGTATTTTCCGCTAACGCAAATGAATCAGAGAATGTGAAGAGCGAGGTGGCGCAGGGAGTAACCAAGGGTCTTATCATCATACCGTTCCGGATTCAAAATGTAATACCATCGGGCACCCTGGATTATTATCTCAGCACTAAGAACTGGCTGGACGCCTATACTCCCCCAGTTGAGAAACACATAGCACTATTAGTCAGCCTTGTGCAACGGATTCTTAGCGGGGAGGAATCACTCCCAACTCCTCCACCGCCACCTAAAGAGACTTGGGTTAAGTGGCTGATCAATTCAACGTTCGCGTTAGTCCAGTCAATGATTCGGCGTCCCAGGCTACTAGGAGTAGCTTCATTGATAACTGCGTCGTTGACAGTAATTATTCTGCTAATAGTGATTATCACAGGAAGCGGCGATGGAAATGGAAACGGAGACTTAGGTCTAATACCAACATCGTCTGCGCCAACTCCAACTCTCAAAGCTAGTGTTACGCCGCAGCTGACAACTACACAAAAGCCCACTCTAACGCCTATAGCGATTTCTAGCTCTCCGCAAGTGGCGTGGGTTAATTCGTTCCGAGGATCTGAAGAAGATATAGGTTACGATGTGCATCAGACAACGGATGGCGGTTTCATCATCACCGGATATGCTTCTTCGTTCGGCCCTGGTTCCGTTCAGGTACTATTGGTAAAGGTAGATACCTCAGGTAACGAGCAGTGGAGCACAACATTAGGCGGCCCGAAGCGTGATTGGGGTCGTAGTGTACAACAGATTGCTGACGGGGGGTTCGCAATTGTAGGCTACACTGATTCTTTTGGTGCTGGAGAAGATGACGTTTATTTAATAAAAACAGATGCATTGGGCAACGAGGAGTGGAGCATTACGCTAGGAGGGCCAGACGATGATAGGGGCTACGACTTTCAACAGACGTCCGACCAAGGCTTTATTATCGTTGGTATAACGCACTCCTACGGCATCGAATCCGCAGATGTCTGGCTGATAAAGATAGATAAATCAGGAAACGAGGAGTGGAGTGCGACATTCGGAGGGCTTGAGGATGATTGGGGCAGCTCGGTGCAGGAGACATCGGATGGTGGTTTCATTGTAGTCGGAGCTACATACTCCTATGGCTCGGGCGAACGGGATGTCTGGCTGATAAAGACAGATAAATCAGGAAACGAGGAGTGGAGTGCGACGTTCGGAGGGACCGAGGACGATGGGGGCAGCTCGGTGCAGGAGACATCGGACGGTGGTTTTGTCGTTGCTGGATGGACATCATCTTTCGGAGCTGGCTCTAGCGATGTCTGGATGATAAAAGTAGGTTCATCAGGGGATGAGCAATGGAACACAACATTCGGGACAGCCGGTCCGGAAGTTTGCGGTGAAATTCAAGAGATAAAAGACGGTTGCTTCGTAATTGCTGGAACTACACGACCCCATCAATTGTTTACTGGTGAAGTATTCGTATTAAAAACTGATGATTCAGGGGGATTGTTGTGGAATGCCAAGTTTGGAGATAGTACATTTAGAATTAGCGGAGACTATAGTGGTCACGCGGTTGAGCAAACACACGACGGAGGATTAGTAATCGTGGGGGATTTTTACGACTTTGATAGTAAGCAATATAGTGTTTTCCTCTTAAAGTTATCTTGATGAGCTTTGACCGTGTATAACGAGATTCAAGTTAATTTCTTCTCAGGAAAATCAGAGCCCAGTTAAATATTCCTCTATTGAGTTTACCCCTCAATTTACTTCAAGTTTCACACATAATAAGTCCCGCACAAAATTACCTGTGAGCCTTAGCTTTAACAAGTAAACAAGATTACTCGTTGTATCGATCTTTTATTACTATCAACTCATTCCCGTGACGCAGCGTTCAACACCCTTCTAATAGCCTCATATACCACTCGCTTATCTTCTATCCATATCTCTTCAAACAACTGTCCACCCATTGCGTTACGCTGCTCCTGTTTCGCTTGCTTTTAAACAGCTCTATGGGACAACTTTGACAGTAATGCCAATAATATTGTCAAATATGCAGGTTCCATACTCAAAACACGCTATAGCTTCAGGAAATTTAAACAGTTTCGTTTAATGTAGAAGAATGCATTATTCCCCAGGCAGTGGGCCCAGATAGCAATTAAAACCTTCGATTTTATTATCGGAAACGGGGGTATCTGGCATTTGTGTGGCCATTCCTGGGATATCGATTATAATAGTGATTGGGCAAGGCTGGAAACAGTATTACACAGACTGAAGACGTTGTTAATCTATACAGAAAAGGTTAATAATAGTCAGCTAATACGGCTGTTATTGACCGGGGATCAAAAGCCTGCGCAAAATGAGAATTTTACATGTAAGCAATCAATATCTCCCTGAACCGGGTGGAATTACCGAGTATATAAAGAACATAAGCGAGCGATTAGCTGCAAGACACGAGTTGTACGTCTTCACCACTGAAAATTATGGCATGCCTGAGAGCGACGAAATAAATGGAGTGTCTATAAAGCGATTCAGGTGCTTTTCCCCTAATAACGCATACTATATGTCCTTTGATATGCTGAGCGAGCTCAAGAAATCAGAATTTGACATTGTTCACGGGCACAATTATCATGCCCTACCTCTATTTCTTTCCAGATATGCCAGGAAAAAGAGATTTGTAGTAACTCCTCACTATAATAGGTACGGTGTTACAAGGTTGCGCAATGTTCTCATTGGAATGTACAAACCGTTTGGCCAAAAAATATTTCGGGAGGCTAGTAAAGTAGTAGCCCTCTCTAATCGCGAAAAGTGCCTTCTAATGGAAGATTTTCTAATAGATGACCGAAAAATCGCTGTTATCCCGGGTGGGGTTAATTTAAAGCATTTTAAGGGCCTTGAAAAGACCGAACGGAAGGATAAGACTATTCTAGTTGTTGCCAGGCTGGAGGAATTCAAAGGTATACAGTATGCTATCAGGGTTTTGCCCCTGCTGGATAACAGCATCCACCTGGAAATAGTTGGAAAAGGGCCCTACAAGGAGAAGTTGATTACAGAAGCTAAGAAGTTGGGAGTTGCCCACAGAATTGCTTTCTACCAGGATCTACAGGGGCAAGATATGGTAGACAGGTATGCTAATTCCGACCTGTTTATGCTCCTGTCACGCCATGAATCATACGGAATTACCGTCGCTGAGGCTCTAGCATCAAAGACCCCTTCCATTGTCACGAATATACCCGCACTGAAACAATGGGTGGACAATAAAAATTGCTTCGGCATAGATTACCCCATAGATATTGCCCTGCTTGCAGGACTGATAGCCAGGGTCATGAGCCAGAAAGTGCAAGACGTTAAGATATGGGATTGGGATGATGTTGCTCGTCAAATCGAGCTGATCTACTTGGCCCAGGATGAATAGATATGAAACTTAAGATCACAGATTATAATCAGTGATATGAGAGTACTGCTTGTTGAGCCGTTGGGGCATATGGGTGGACATTTTGCAGCACATACGAAATATCTGGCACTATCCCTTGTTGACGCAGGCGTAGATATTACCCTCTTAACCTTTGATGGCCTTCTTGGCAGCCCAATTGGGCTCGATGGTAAATTAAAACATATTTCCTTTATGTCAAAAATCGGTGCTCTAGCCCCTGTAATTAGATTATCATCCAACCTTGTACCCTCAAAATTTGTGCGAAGCCAATTTGATGCTATCTTCAGTACAATTTGCACTTTCTTATTGGCTTATTGGCAGCATCGTAAAGCAAAATATCATGTAGTTCATATACTCGATGCCTGTATGCCTGATTATACTTTTCCCTGGTTCGCCTCGGTTTCTCATAATTCTCGCCTGGTATTTACCCTCTTCCGTATCTATCGAGAGGCAAAGCTTCAAGATCTGAGGGCAAGCTTCAGCGATGCTTTCTCCAAACTACAGATTGCAGTATTTATTCAACTATGGCTGAGTTTATTGCTAGGGAGAAGACCCGCTACAACATTGAAGAGCTTTCTGCGCCGAAGGGGTGCTAAAAGAAATCGCCTGGCCTTTATCTGTTACACAAGTACGGCGAAAAATTCTTATCCTGACATCCGCTTTTATAGTGGGATAACAAAAATGTTTCTGGGAGCACACTTACCAGATGAACATCCTCTAGAAAAAGGCGAGGCAAGAGAGCACCTGGGGCTGTCCCCAGGTGAAATTGTTCTACTAAATTTTGGATGCAACCATATATATAAGAATTTCGAGACCATTTTTGAAGCAATGTGCGACATTCCTTTTAATTATAAGCTCGTGTTCGCCGGACGGATGGAGCTTGATAGCAAAGCAAACCTTCCCTGGAAGCTGGCAGAAAAATATAACTTGCTAAAAAGTGTAATTATAGACGACAGGTACATTCATTACGAGGAAGTAGGATACTTTTTTTATGCCTCAGATGCGATAATTCTATCTTACCGAAAAGATTTCAAAGCCGGCAGTGGAGTTCTCACGGACGCAGCAAAATATGGCATTCCAATTATTGCCTCTAACCTGGAGGATGTGGGGGGGACGGTAGAAGCTTACAAACTTGGCTTGACTTTCAAAGCCGAAGATCCCTTAAGTTTACGCGAAGCTATTTTATCTTTTCATGCTCTTAGTGAAGAGGATAAAGGTGTGATTAAGAAAAATCTGGCTAATTACGCTCAAACACACTCATGGCAGGAAGTGGCAAAAAGGCACATAGAAATCTACGAAGGACTGATAAAGGGAAATCATCCCGAGATTTCAAACACTGATTATTCGGGGAAATCGGCATAGATGACGAAAAACCCACTTTCCGGCTTCCTTAACCTGTCAAATAAGCGACCGAATACATTTTTTTACATACTTATCGTTAATGAATTTATAACAAGCCCAGCAATAACATCCTTGACGGCTCTTTCAGGGAATAGTTAGAATGCCATTTATGGAGTTGAAGCGCAATTGATAACTGTGCTCGGTCAAACAAGGAAGTACTGGCGTCTTGCCTGGGGTTTGAGGGAATTTCTCAGGGAGCCAATGACCTTAGAGCAAAGCCGTCAAATTATTAAACAAAGGATGGAGAATAGAGAGCGTAACCTGCTGTATATAGTGAAAAACGCTATCTACGAAAATGCATCTAGCCCTTATTTAGAGCTGCTTAGACTATCCGGCTGTGAGTATGGAGATTTTGAACGGTTGGTATTATCAGATGGAATTGAGTCAGCTTTAAAAAGGCTCTATGAAGAGGGGATTTATTTAAGTATTGAGGAATTTAAAGGTAAAAAGGAACTTGCCCGCTTCGGCAAGACTTTCAACTTTAGTGAATCCGACTTCAATAATCCCTTCATATCTCCGCATATTGAAATCAGGAGTGGCGCCAGCCGCAGCAGTGGGACAAGGTCAATATATGATTTTGATTTTGTGAGTGAAACCTGGACGGCATACTTCGTTCCCATGCTTGAGGCATTTGGCGTTTCCAACATCCCCATAATCGTCTGGTTCCCGGTATTACCCGGGATTGGCCCCCTTATGCTGCTTATATTGGCTAAGAGTGGTAACTTTCCACTGAAGTGGGGTTCCTTTATTGATCATAAAAGTTCTGAATATTCACTCACAAACAGGATTGGGACTAATTACATAGTCTACATGGGAAGACTTTTCGGAGCGAGATTTCCTTCACCTGAGTACATACCAATAAATGACGCCTGGAAGATCGCTGATTGGGTTGCCGATAGGATAGAAGACTCGGCAGGGTGTTGCATACGTACTTATACCAGCGCTGCAGTAAGGATTTGCCAGGCAGCCAAGCAAAAAGGTTTGGACATCGCCGGGGCAAAATTTATAATAGGTGGAGAGCCTATCACTCAAGCGAAGCGAAGAGAGATAGAATCGACAGGAGCCACTCTCCACCCGCTTTATGGTTTCCTGGAGTGTGGGCTTACCGCTGCGGGCTGCTTTAATCCATCTGTTACCGATGATTGTCATTTCTTTAAGGACTCTGTTTCTTTAATTCAACATAGACGTGATGCACACCACGCTGAGGCGTCAGTTGATGCCTTTCTCTTTACCACTCTGACATCTTTAGCTCCAAAGGTGTTGCTTAACGTAGAAAGCGGTGATTACGGTACAATCGAAACGAGAAGCTGTGGATGCGTATTTGAAGAGCTTGGCTTTACTGACCATATCCATAATATAAGAAGTTTTGATAAAGTAACAGGGGAGGGAGTTACCTTCGTAGGTACTGATTTACTCAGGCTTATCGAGGAGGTGCTGCCCTCAAAATTCGGAGGTACTTCAACGGATTACCAAATCTTAGAGGAGGAAGACGAGTCGGGTCATACTCAAATAAATGTTATAGTAAGCGATGATGTTGGAGAGATAAATGAGGTTGATCTTGTCCAAACCGTCCTTTCGGAGATAGGAAAAGGGGAAGAATGGTACCAGATGATGGTGGAAGGGTTGTCTCAGGCAAATACGATTAAGGTAAAGAGGACACAACCGTATGTTACCGCCAGAGGGAAGCTGTTACCTCTACATATACGGAATATTAATAGGGTTAAATAAACTTCTGTCAGTGCAGGTTAATGCGGCCGCTCTAAGAAACTATACTACTCGACTGCGTTCCCATCTAATAATCAGCCGTATTTATAGAAGTCGCACTTTGCTTAACACAAGTGGCATGTATCCTGTTCAGCCTTTTTAAGTAAAACCATACCACATTGTTCAAGTAGATGCTCTTCGTGCTTAGCCGTAATTAGAAATATTCCGGCTTGTACTCTTAAAGTCAACCTGTGTATAGCTAAGGAGGAACGCTAAATGAGGAAAATTAATGCTATTTCAGCGTCAGCCAGTGGATTTTTAGTCTGCGGGCTAATGCTGCTGCTAGTTTTCGAGATAATTGGCCGCAGGCTGAATCACCCCATACCCGGGGCTACAGAAATTGCAGGGATGGCTCTGGTAGCGGTTGTTTTTCTGGGGCTGTCTCACTGTGAGGAGTTGAGAGGCCATATACGCGTCGAATTTCTCATCTCTCGCCTTTCGCCAAGGTCGCGCAGAGTGGTAGAGCTGTTTGGTTATCTTATGGCATTTGTTGTTTTCAGCCTGCTCACATGGCAAACGGGAGTGGAGGCGGCTATCTCATGGGATACCAATGAGACCATACCAACCCTGCTTCAAATACCGGTTTATCCAGCAAAAACTATTGTTCCTATTGGCTGCGCTCTAATTGATATCCAAATAATTATCAACGCTTTTAAATGGATCAGAATAAGGCCATAAATCCGTATATCAGCCGCTGACGTCAGATACAGGTTTATATTATGGACGCCACCTTAATAGGTATCATTGGCATTGTTTCATTCCTCGGCCTGCTGGCATTAGGAGTTCCTGTAGCTGTTTCCATGCTGGCTGTGGGGCTTTTCGGGAGCATTTCTATCTTAGGATTTGACGGTGGTCTGAGCCTGTTAGCGTCTACACCGTATGCGGCAACTGCCACTTATGAATATATAACCATTCCGCTTTTTCTGCTGGTGGGTAGCCTGGCATTATATGGCGGTTTTGCCCAAGCTGCCTACGAAGCCGCTTATAAGTGGTCCCACAAATTGCCCGGGGGTCTAGCGATTGCGACTACACTGGCCTGTGGTGCCTTTGGAGCCGTATCAGGCTCATCAGTAGCAACTGCCGCTACCTTCGGCAGGGTAAGCATTCCCGAGATGGTGAAGTATAAATATGATATTAAGTTTACTTTAGGATGCGTTGCATCTGCCGGTACCTTTGCTATGCTTATTCCACCAAGCATTATTATTATTGTTTACGGTTTCTTTACTGATACCTCTATAGCCAGGCTGTTTATGGCAGGTATCATCCCTGGCTTGTGTACCGTAATTGCCTATGTACTTCTCATAATATACCGCGTAAAGCGCCATCCTGAGATCGCTCCCATAGTCGCAGAGAATACTTTCACTATGCGAGAGAGGCTATATTCCTCCCTTAAGGCATGGCCCATAGCTGTCATAGCTATTATCGTTCTCGGAGGTATATATCTGGGCTGGTTTACAGCTACCGAGTCAGCAGCAGCCGCTGCATTAGCGGCCCTACTTATTGCGGCGAAGCAGAAGGGCATTAAGGGAGCTAATTTACCCGTAGCTCTGCGTGAGACAGCTTATGACAGCGCTATGATATTTATTATTCTTGTTGGCTCGATTCTTTTCAGCCGTTTTCTCGCACTCAGCCAAATCCCTAACGAAATAGCCTCTTTCATAGGCAATTTAAGTGTATCGCCCCTGTTGATCCTTGTCGGTTTCCTGGCAATGTATTTTGTCCTGGGTATGATAATAAATGCCCTGGCAATGCTGGTTATAACATTACCGCTGGTTACCCCGGTACTCATGTCTCTTGGTTACGACCTTGTATGGTTTGGTATTGTCGCCATTAAAATGTGCGAAATCGCTGTTATAACCCCTCCAATAGGGCTAAACGTTTATGTTGTCAAGGGAGTAGTCGGAGAGCAGGCGACACTAAAGGATGTATTTAGTGGTATCTGGCCGTTTGTTGTATGCGATTTAGCAGTCCTTGCCTTGCTGGTTGCTTTTCCCCAGATTGTTCTATTTCTTCCCAATTTAATGAACTGAATAAACTACTGCATCGCCTCAGCTATCATTTCCATGAGCTTGTCCATGATCTCTCCAGCGTTATCTACTCCAGATGTAGCGACCCATTCTTCCGGCAGATTCTGTATCTCAGCTTTCTGGCTCCAGGTGGCAAAATCTTCAGCGGTTATTAGCTCAACAAGGCATCCAGCCTCCCTGCCGCTGCTAATCATATCGTCGATTCCAGTTTCGACCAGTTCGGCAAAATAAAGGCTCATCTCCATAGCCGCATCGGTAATTGCTTCCTGACATGTGCTGTCCAGTTTGTTCCAGGTGTCGATATTAATCACCATCATGTCCGGTGTCCCCGTCCAGGCTTCAAGGCACGGGTATATATATTTGGACACTTCCTGGAAATCGAACCTGAATCCTGGCTCTATATAGGTAAAGACACCGTCAATAGTGCCTCTCTGTATAGCCATATAGCAATCGTTTATCGGCAGGTAAAGCGAGGTTGCCCCCATCGCCTCAAGGTAGGTCATCAGGGAACTGCCGACGGTGCGAATTTTCATTCCTCCTATTTCTTCTATACTATCAATAGGCTGAGTAAGGAATAAGGTGAGTCCCCGTTGCTGGTGGAGCCCTATCACTTTTAGATTCCAGTTGGCGAAGTCCTCACCGAATTCAGGTATCTCATCAATAATGTCAAAGTACAACTGAGTGTTCACTTCCTTATCCCGAGGGCCTATCATTATGGTAGTAAGTGCTTGCCATACAGGAAGCTGCTGGGGAAACTTTTTAGGATCGATAAAGCAGATGTCGGCTGTGCCCGCCTGAGTACCGGTTATAAATTCAGTTTCTTCCAATAAAGAGCTGCCGTAATACACCTCGATTTCTATACTTTCGCCACATCTTTCTTCGACTGCTTCAATGAAAAATTCAATACCCTCGGCTCTAACTCCAATTGAAGGGCTTTTCTCGGCAATACGTATAGTTATCTTTTCTTCTTGGCTGGATGAACCGCAGGAGGTAGTCATTGTAATCAAAGCCATAGTTATAGTAAGTAAAACAATTAGTAGGGTTATGGCTCTGTTCCGCGTCATCATAAAAATAGCCCCCCTCAGATAAACTTCCCACGACCTTACGGTCGGGGTTTTAGCCTATTTCAAACTTCGTTT
>CAYVQT010000060.1:0-17824 GCA_964453665.1 uncultured Dehalococcoidia bacterium
CGGCTTGCCCGGCTTCATGCGTACTGTCCAGAAGGTCACCTCTCCGTGCTTGGCGAGCACATCTTTGACCACGTCGTAGTCTCCCATCGATACACCTGCCGAGGTGATGAGCAGGTCAGCGTCACGGGCTTCTCTGAACTTTTCCTCCAGCGCCTTGACGTTATCGAGTGCTATACCCAGTATCTCGGGGACGCCACCGTATCGAATGACCTGGGCGGCGAGGCTGTAGGTATTGCTGGTGTATATCTTACCCTGAGGCAGGTGATTGCCTACGTCCACGAGTTCATCGCCTGTGGCCAGTATTGCTACTACGGGGCGCCGGATGACAGGGGCTACCTTTCGCCCCAGAGACGCCAGGACGCCAATCTCCTGGGGGCGAATCACCGTTCCTTTATTCAGGACCAGGCTGCCGCTGGAGATGTCCTCCCCCGCCAGTCTGATGTTAAGCCCCTTTTCAACCTCACATTGAATCCCGATCTCCGTCAGGGGCTTATTCTGTGACTTTCTTGTCTCCTCGTCGGTATCCTCGAACTGAACCACACTATCTGCGCCTTTTGGTACGGGAGCGCCAGTCATAATTCGGATAGCGGTGCCGGACATAACCTTCTCTTTTGTCAAATAGCCCGCGGCAACCTCACCGGTGACACGCAGAATATTGGGGGAGGAACGCGTGGCCCCTATTGTGCTCTGCGCCTGCACCGCATAGCCATCCATAGCTGAGTTATCCATACCGGGTATGTTGATGGTTGAGTATATGTCTTCAGCTATGACCTGTCCCAGGCAGTTCAGGATCTCTTCATCCTCGGATTCGAGGATATCGAAGTAGCCCAGGACTTTCGCCAGTGCTTCCTCAACAGATATCATGTCTAAGGGTTCCCCGGTACCAGTTGGTGGCAGGCTATTTTAGTCCAACGGCTCATTTGTGCTGCTCTCCGGTAATTTCCGATGCCTGTGACTTAAACGGTTTCCACGGGCAATTTCTCTTGATGCCAGCAGCCGCGCTTTTTCCAGATCGGCTGTCGTGTTTACATTGAAGAAGCTCAGGTGCTCGGGGTCGAATCTATCTATCTCGCTTATTTCCACATACCTTACACTAACCGAATCGAGCAGTTCACTTATCTTGAGACTGCCGCGCTCAATTAGATTTTTCATTGATGGCAGGCAGTTCTTGGTATAGACCGCGTGTAGTGGCTCCTTATAGTTGCCTGTCCTGGGCATGACGACATCGAAACCGGAGGATAGATCGATCATGTATCTCAGCAGATCCAGGTTAAGAAAGGGCATGTCGCAGGCTACCGCCAGGTTATAGAAGTTAGACGAATGCACCAGACCGGTATAGATACCTACCAGGGGCCCCTTTCCCGGGTACAGGTCCACCACTGTTTTAGCTTCGGCGTACGAGGAGAAGGTTGACTTCGATTGTCTGTTTGAAATCACGATCAGAATTTCAGTACTGAGTAGGCTCAGACTACCGATGGTGCGCTCGATTAGGCTCTCTCCGGCAACTTCCTCTGCGTGTTTCTCTTTGCCCAGACGGGAGCCACGGCCACCGGCAAGGACAATCGATGTCGTGTTCAAGGTGAAGGAGCCTGTTCCTCTAATCCTCAGCTTTGCACAAATATTGTATCATTTCGGTCAACGAAATGTAAGACATGCAATCGTATTGAGATTCGTGAATCGGCTAAGATATGAAGACAACATGGGACTTAAGACAAAACTGGCCGCGAAAACGAGCAGATGATGCCATTTGAAGGATGGGAGGAAATTTGGGTTATTCTGATTTTGTACTTGTTTAATGCTTAGTAATTAGTGTTTGGAATTTATACTGACGCAGGTCGTATCTAATCCGTCTGCCAGCCACCTTCTCCTATCAGGGGAACGAAACGGCAGGGGCCCAGGTTGGTGCTTGCCACTTTCCCCTTGTGCTTGACCACCTTTATCAGGTCCTGCTCAAAAGGAGTGCCAACGGGTATCACCAGTCTCCCCCCGATAGCGAGCTGGTCGATGAGTTCATGAGCGACGCTGGGCGCGCCCGCAGTGACCATTATGGCATCATACGGGGCTCCACTCGGCCACCCCAGAGTTTCCCCGGCGAGGTGGACCTCAACATTCTTGTAGCCAAGCAACGCCAGCACCTTCTTTGCTCCATCGACCAGCTTCTGATGGCGCTCCACGGAGAACACATGATGAGCCAGTTCGGCGAGGATAGCAGCCTGGTAGCCGCTGCCCGTTCCAATTTCGAGCACCTTCTCGCTGCCTTTCAGCGCCAGCGCCTCGGTCATAACACCGACGATCAATGGCTGGGATATAGTCTGCCCCATCTCGATGGGCAGGGGCACATTCTCATAGGCCGCGTCCCGGCTTGAGGCGGGCACGAACATCTCCCTGGGTACCCGGCCCATCACATCCAGCACCTTCCGGTCCCTTATCTCATGGGCCAGTTGTCGCATTAGCTTCGCTCGGGCTGATTCCAGGTTCAAGTTAACAACCGTTGACGTAAACTCTCGGTATGGTTCCAGAGATTATTGGCGCTCTTCTCTGAATATACCATAGACCGACTGAACAGTCTAGGTAAGTGGAAGCAGGCGGGAGACGTATCGTTGACTACTTCCTGCTTGCTGTAGAGACTTATAAAAATTTGTAGAAATTAGTAGGCTGGACGCAGCGAAGCTGAACTCACCCCACTAATTTCTACATGCACAACGCAGGGGGCACGGTGACCATGTCCCTGCGGTTTTAATTCACCCTCATCCTTCGGCGGGCTCAGGACGGGCCTAACCTCTCCCGTCGAGGGAGAGGTGTCTATAAGTTCACCCTCACCTAACCTCTCCCGTCGAGGGGGAGGAATCGATAATCCTCCCTCATACTTCGGCGAGCTCAGGACAGGCTCTAGCCTCTACCTTCGAGGGAAAGGTGTCGATAATTCACCCTCACCTAACCTATCCCGTCGAGGGAGAGGGGAATTTTTATCCTCCCTCCCCTGGCGGGAGGGAGTTAGAGGGAGAGGGAAAATCGCTCGCAACGGAAATGAATGTATATATGTCAATTGCGAGGCAAAACAGGCGGTGCCCCACCTGTAGCCTGCTTAATTGAACTCGGGTGCGTTCTCAATGAACGTCTTCACCTCGTTCATCATTGCCTGGTAGCTGGAACGGCTGAACAGCGAGTATAACACGCCGGCGATTAATAATGTCATGAGCATCGAAGGTATGAAATCAACAAAGGTAAAACCGGTCTTATCCTTTTCATGCTTTAATTTGACAGCAACTCCTATGAGGTTGCTCTTCTTAACGACGAAGTCCTTGGCACCACCGGGGCGGTTCCATTTATATACCTCGTACTTGCCCGCGAAGCCCTTTTGGAATACGGTCATCGCTGCTTCCGCTGTCAACTCCGGATGATGCTTTATCGTTACTACTGCCATGATGCCCTCCTATTAGCAAATTCCCACCCTGCATGGCTGCAACTTACCTGTACCATTATATTCTCTCTGTTAGTGGATAACAACGACATGTGGGTGACATCCAGTCCACTTGCGACTCACACCTGTCGCTGATATACTAGCGAGGTGTGCGCTGTTGGTAAACAACGGGTGGAGTACGAGACTGTCATCGGGCTGGAGGTACATGCTCAGCTCTTGACCAAGAGCAAGATGTTCTGTAGCTGCAGCACCGATTATGCAAGTGCTCCTCCCAACACACACGTCTGCCCCGTCTGCCTGGGTATGCCTGGAGTACTGCCCGTTATCAACCGCCAGGCAATCGAGTATGCTATCATGACCGCGGTGGCGCTGAACTGCACCATCGCTGAGTCTACCAGGTTCGACCGCAAGAACTACCCCTACCCGGACCTGATGAAGGGCTATCAGATATCCCAGTACGATAACCCCCTGTCACATGACGGCTGGCTCAGTATCGAGGTGGATGGGGAGAGCAGGCGCATCGGGATTACCAGGGTTCACCAGGAAGAGGATGTGGCCAAGCTCTGGCATCGTTCGGATGCCAGCGGTGAGACCTACAGCCTGGTAGACGTCAACCGTGCCGGAGTGCCCCTGATGGAGATAGTTAGCGAGCCCGACATGCGTTCCCCGGAGGAGGCAAGGCAGTACCTGATAAAGCTGCGCAGCATTCTCCAGTACCTCGGGGTATCCACGGGTAACATGGAGGAGGGGAGCTTTCGCTGTGACGCCAACATCAGCATTCGACCCGCTGGCAGCAGCGAGTTACTGGCCAAAGTCGAGGTTAAAAATATGAACAGCTTCAAGGCGGTTTATCGTGCTCTTGAGTACGAGGTGGAGCGGCAGCACAGGGTGATCGAAGAAGGCGGGCAACTGGTGCAGGAGACCCGCGGCTGGGTGGAGGACAGGGGTGTCACCGTGTCTCAGAGGAGCAAGGAGTATGCCCACGACTACCGCTATTTCCCCGAGCCTGACCTGCCTCCTCTAATCGTAAGCCGGGAACTGGTAGAGGAGATAAAGTCGCGCCTTCCTGAGCTGCCCGACGCCCGGCGGGACAGGTTTATGGCAGAATACGCTCTCTCGCGGTACGATGCTAACCTGCTCACAGCCTCCAGAGCGCAAGCTGACTATTTTGAAAACTGCCTCAAGCTTTTCCCCGAGGATACAGACACAAAGAAAGATGCTAAAATAGTCGCTAACTGGTTGCTGGGGGAATTTGCCCGGCTGTTCAACATCACGGACAGCGAGGTCAGCGAGTGCAGGATCGAGCCGCAACACCTGGTCGAGATGCTGGACCTTATTGACAAAGGGACGCTAAGTACTACAATGGCCAAGACGGTCTTCGAGGAGATGTTTAACAGCGGCAGGCGGGCTCCCGAGATCGTGGAGGATAGGGGGTTGACCCAGATCAGCGCTGCTGATGAGCTTGATGGGATCGTGAGCAGAGTGCTGGCGGAAAATGCGGAAGCGGTAGCTGATTACAAGCAAGGCAAAGAACAGGCACTGAAATTTTTGGTAGGGCAGGTGATGAGGGCAACCAAAGGGCAGGCTAATCCAAAGGTGGTGAACGAAGTACTCACGAATAAGCTAGGGGAGGGCCAGCTGGCAGGACACTGATATGACACTGCTTCATATAGCTCAGATTATCATCGCGCTGATAGTAATAGTTATCATCTTGGCTCAGGTGAGGGGAGGTGGGCTGGGTGGTATTTTTGGCGGATCGGGGGAATCGGCTTTCAGAAGCAGGCGGGGCATTGAGCGGACACTGTTTCGCTTCACCGTAGTCCTTGCCGTAGTTTTCATTGTTCTCTCGATACTCAGCGTCAGATTTACGTAGGCGGGGGCTTACATATCGGACTCCTTCGCTGGGAGATGGACTGCAGTGACGAGTATAAAGGTCTGGCTTAAACAGATACGCGCACCTTTTTTAACCCTGACGCCGATATCAGTGCTGGTCGGAGTATCCGTAGCCGTTTATGAATCGTATTCTATTAACGCGCTTTACCTGGCTCTGGCATTCATTGGCGCTCTACTGGCCCATATAGCGGTCAACGTTCTTAATGAGTACTTTGACTACAGGAGCGGCGTAGACTTTAAGACAGTGAGGACACCCTTTAGTGGAGGGAGCGGGGTGCTGGTGGAGGGGCTGCTCAGCCCGAGGAGTGTATATATCCTTGGTCTTGCATGCGTTGCCGCAATCACTGCGATTGGCGGATACTTCTGGTACGTGCACGGACCTGCTATCCTGCCGTTGGGAGCCCTGGGACTAGTTACTGTCTATTTCTATACAACCCACATTACGAGGTCGCCACTTCTGTGTGCTATAGCTCCGGGGCTTGGATTTGGCCCTTTGATGGTCATGGGCACCTATTTTGCCCTGACGGGCACGTATAGTCTGGCGGCGGGATTGGCTTCGATTGTGCCGTTTTTCCTGGTTAGTAACCTGCTCCTGCTGAACCAGTTCCCTGATGTGGAGGCTGATTCCCATGCAGCCAGGCGTCATCTGCCGATAGCCATAGGAAAAAAGGGAAGCTCTGAGGTCTATGCCGGGCTGCTTGTGGCTGCCTATTTGGCGCTGGTTATCTCAGTAGCAGTAGAAGTACTGCCGTACATGGCGCTGTTTGGATTGTTAACGCTGCCGCTCGGCTTTATGGCTTTGAGGGGGGCTCGCAAGTACTACGATCAGATAGAGAACCTGATACCAGTAATGGGACGCAACGTGTTGCTCACGCTGCTGCTGCCTTTGCTGATGGCAGTCGGCATAATCGTTAGTTGAGGCATGCCGCATCGCCTTATGTGAGAGCCATAATATATCTGTGGTATAACCAACTCCTTATTCTCATACGCTGGCTACAGGCATTTCAGCTGACTCCAAGCAGGTCTCCTGACTCAATAGGATGCGGGCGGCCTATCTTATCTCGCCGCCGCCTTGCACGGGTTAGGCGTCCCAGCCCTCCCGCCGGTGTCTCTTCGGAGTCGAGTGGCTCCCATAAAGCAGCGAATACCCCGACGATTTCGGGGTCGAACTGGGTGCCAGCGCAACGCTTTAACTCGGCTATAGCCTTCTGATGGGAGAGCTTCTCCCGATAGGGCCGCGACGATGTCATGGCATCGTAGGCATCGGCTACTGCCAATATACGTGCGTCAATAGGGATATTTTGCCCTGCCAGCCCTGAGGGATAGCCGCTGCCGTCGTAGTGTTCATGATGGTATTGAATAGCGGCTATGCACCCATGCAGGGGCTTGACATGTTTCAGTATGGCGACACCCAGTTCGGGGTGTGCGCGTATCGGGTCCCAGTCATCCTCAGTGAGAGCCCCGCGCTTCGCAAGCAACCTGTCGGAGACTCGAATCTTGCCAATGTCATGCAGCAGCGCGGCTGCTTTTATCGTAGCCACCCTGTCTTCGGAGTAACCGAGCGCCTCCGCGATATCAACTGCATACTGGGCAGTTTTCTTCGAGTGCCCATATGTGTTGGGGTCTTTGGCATCAACCGTTGCCGCCAACGCGTGTACTGTGCTCAGCACATCCTGCTCGCCTCGTCCCTCCCAGTTTATTCCAGACGCGTGCAGGCTATTGGTTTCAGAGGCTGTCCATATTCGATTTCTTCCCGCTTGCTTACTGCAATACAGTGCGGCATCCGCTGACTGGACAATCTCCTCCCTCATAACCCCATCGGTTGGCCAGGAAGCTATACCCAGGCTGCAAGTCAGAGAGATCCCGTTAGCGTTCATTTCACTTTCTATCCGTTTGCGTATCCTATCTGCCACGCTGTGGGCGTCATCGAGGGGCGCTTGTGGCAAAATGATAGTAAATTCGTCTCCACCGTAGCGAAAGGCCATGTCAATCGCTCTTATGGAACTTGATATGCATTGTCCGGTTTGCCTGAGTATTTCATCACCCGCCAGATGCCCATAGACATCGTTATATGTCTTAAAAAGGTCTAAGTCTACAAATATTAATGAGAATATGTCACCGAAGCGAGAACATCTGGAGATCTCCTGATCGACTCGTTCATGAAAGCAGCGGTGGTTAAGCAGACCCGTGAGCTCGTCGATCTGAGCGCTATCCTGGGCTCGACTGTAGAGCGATGCGTTTTCGATAGCTATCGCCGCCTCATTTACCAGTCCGGTGAGCAAGTCGATGTCGTCGCTGGGATACAAACCACCTGACAGCTTTTTGCTGAGCGCCAGGACTCCGACCAGCTTGCCATTGGACTTAATCGGGAAGAGCAGCTCTATCTCCGCCTCTTGGATAATATCCCTTTCTTCCTTTGACAGTCCCTCAAACTCCGGCGCCAAATCCATAAGCTCTCGAGAGAGAGGCCTGTCGCTCTTGGCGAGCCAGCTCACAATCTGACTATCTTTGCTCAAATTTATTGGCTTAATCAACTGTCCTTCGACGAGTCGTTTGGTGTATTGCGAGGTGAAATCGCCATTGCTGGAGAGCAGAAGGCTTGCCTGGGTAGCATCTACCGCTCGTGGTATCGGTTTTATCATTACCTCTGTTAGCTTTCCCAGGTCAAGAATACTGCTCAGCCTTGGTGCCGAAATGAGAACTGTTTGCCTGTAATGGAACCTCTTACCGTAAAAAATACCGTCTATCGTTCTCTGAAAAGGAAGGCGCAGCGTATTAAAAAGCCACGCAACGACAAATGTCATCACCAGTATGGAAGTTATACTTGCAGGGGACGTCCAATCATGGAAGAAGCTCTGCAGCCCCCATAGTACGAGCACATATAAAGTAGTGATAAGAACACCTATGGACGAGTAAACAAGGCCATTCCTTACCGCCAGTTTGATATCCGGCATCTTATGTCTTAAGGTGGCGTAGGTTATCAGCAGGGCATTGAACAGAAGAACAACATGCTCTACCTGGTATTCCATGATGGGGGAAAAAGCAATTCTGAGACAGGACACCACCAGTAAAGAAACACCAATTAATAGGTAGAAAATTTTGTTGCGGCTTTGGGGATCTCTCGAAGTGCGGCAGCTTCGTATTAGGTAGAATATTGACATCCCTGTAAAAAACGTTCCGCCAACAAACGTCAGGCAAAGCCACAGCCCGTAGTAGGAACTGGCCTCCGCACCCCCCGTGGGCTGGAAATTCAGGGGAGTATAGCCCAGGGCAGCAAGGGCTGCTAAGGCTGCGATGAAAGCATATCCCAGCATCAACCAGATGCCTACATATCTCCTGGTAAGCGCGCAGATTACGTGACAATAGCTGACCACTGCCCATAGTATTATTACTGGCAGGAGTTTTTCCCACAGTGAAGTTAGACCCGGGAAGTAGTTAGCGTATAGCATTAGGCTGCAGAAGCCCCATGCCGAAGACGCCCCCAGGTATACCAGGAGAAGTTGGCGCGTTCTTGTTTGCGGAGCGCGAAGAACTATCGTAATGAGGAGTAAGTAGCTAATTAGTGCTACTAATGGAATAGCAGAATAGCCAGTCATGAGTTTAAATAAACCTCCCCGTAGATTGCGAGGTGGTACGTTGTGGTATGACTATTATGCACCGAATTGGGATATAGTCAAGATTACGATAGTCTTTTCAGATGATATTACTTTTGCGTTAACCAAACATTACTGAAATACATCATGTAACGGCAATCTGACCTCACTAATATCAATAACAGTGCTCTTAACCAAAGTACTCTTACCCGCAGTGCTCTCGATTGCACAAGACTCCATCTAACTCTGCTAGAAAAAGATTAAAAACAGTAGGTTTGAGCGAATTGCAGGACTGTCGGCTTAATTGTCATATATTTAGACATATTTCGCCGTTGTCCCATGGTCTTCACAATTCGGTGTTCGCCAACCCGGGAGGGCATACGGTTGGCTCTGGTTATATGGTGGGAAACCTTAAATGAGGAATAGGAGGGTGAATCAAATGCGCCGTTCCTTAGCTGCCATTGACAGCATTATCTGTGTCGATTACGATGGGAACACCTGATAGCTGACGCAAGAGCCTAATTCTCATCGACCGCGTGAACAAAAAGGCAACTCCGCAAACGCCATATAGAATGGACGGCAAATTAAATAGTAGCTGGAAATTGTGAGGACGCGGTATCTGGAGGGGCGTATGCTCCCTCGACTAAGCCATGTTCTCCGTAAGCACTTCCATTCGTTTAAGTGGTAAAACAGGGAGAAGGAAAAGATGAAAAAGGTTATTCTCATCGCAATTTTGGTTCTGATAGTTGGGTCAATGGTATTTGGCTGTGGTAATAGCGAAGAAACTACACCTTCAACCGCAACATTTACGCCCGTTACCGCTTGGACGCCGGCCTCATCACCCGGTAGTACGCTCGCAGGAACAGGTGAGGAGTTGTTGAATCAGGCACAAGATTTGCAGAGCCGTGGTGACTATGAAGGAGCCATAGAGAACTACCAGGCGTTTGTCGATGGAGAATATTACCTCTTCCAGGATGGCGAGTACTTCTCCAGCTACGAGGCTGAGAAGGCAATCGGCGCTATCTACAGAGCCTGGGCGGAGGAGCTGGCGAGTCAGGGCCGGTACAGCGAAGCGATTGAGAAGTACCAGGCGTTTATCGACGGGGACTATTTTCTCTCCGAGGACGGTGAGTACTACTCAAGCCATGACGCCGGGAATGCGATTGGCGCTATCTATAAGGCCTGGGCAGAGGAATTGGAGAGTCAGGGACAATATGGAGAAGCTATAGCATACTACCAGGCGTTCATCGACGGAGAATATTTGGTCTCCGAGGATGGCGAGTACTTCTCCAGCCATGACGCCGGGAATGCGATTGGCGCTATCTATAAGGCCTGGGCAGAGGAATTGGAGAGTCAGGGACAATATGGAGAAGCTATAGCATACTACCAGGCGTTCATCGACGGAGAATATTTGGTCTCCGAGGATGGCGAGTACTTCTCCAGCTATGATGCGGGGGATGCAATCGGCTCCATCTACAAAGCCTGGGCTGAGGAACTGGTAAGCCAGGGCAAGTACGGCGAAGCCATAGAGAAGTATCAGGCGTTTATCGATGGGGACTATTTCCTCTCAGAGGATGGCGGGTACTTTTCCAGCTATTACGCGGAAAAGCTTATAGAGGACTACCGCTATTTCTGGGCTCAGGAACTTGAGTCAGAAGGCGATTATGAAGCGGCCATAGCGCAGTTTTCGATGGTCACCTACAGCAGTGACTACTACGAAGATGCACAGGCAGCCCTGCCTGATTGCTGCTATTCCTGGGTAACACAGCTTAAATCTCAAGGACAATACCAGCAAGCTGTCGAGGAATACGTCTTGGTGTTGGAGCAATATCCAACCACGGCCTGGGCAAGTAGTGAGAACGGAGACAAGCTGCTCCAGGGTATGCCCGCCTCCGAATTGCTGCAGTCAATGCAGCAGTTGCTTGACGAAGAAAGAATAGAAGGCGCTGCATGGGTGTATGCGGCGATCCTCGACCTGTATCCAACCAGCCCGCAGGCCTCCTCCGCGCAGCAAATTCTTGCCGATGCCATAGACGCCTATGTTTCCAGTATCGCCAGCGGCCAGCACGGCGAGCTGCCCTCTTTTACTACGGCCAGTGATCCCGCGGGAGGCAGCGCCACTGTCGAGATTCGCAACGCCTGCCCCTATGTTATATCGGTCTCCTTTTCCGGCCCGGAGACGAAAGCCCTCTTCATTGAATGTCACCCTGAAGCCTTCGCATACGTCATAACGCCCTTCGGAAACCCCTCGAAGTATAAGGTGGGCACCATCCAGCTACAGCCCGGCCAGTACCGGATTGTCGCCAGGGTCAGCGATACATCGATCTCTCCCTGGTATGGTGAGATGAATCTAACGCAGGACCAGAAGTATACCACTTACTTCTACATCCTTCAGAGCTGGGGTTAACGGCAAGTCAACTTCCTCATCTGAGTTCTTTGCGTATCCTGAAATAAAGGAATGCTGGCCCTCCCTCCCAGTCAAACCTTTGACCGGGAATATTGTAGCTTGCGAAATCGTTGACAAAGCTGGCAGTGAGTGCTATAAAGCGATTGGTTTCGATAGTTGGTTATGATGAGTTTGCATGTATCTGCCTCATCCCCCCGTATTTTCCACATGACTGTGACCGTAACTGAGATGACACGCCCCAGACAGATCGAAGCCACTATTACCTCGATATGCCGCGATGCCGGAATGCAGCGCTGTGAAAGGAGGGCAAAGACGTGAGGAGGACAGCTTTCCTGGTAATACTGGTGTCGCTGTTAGTGATTGCAGCGGCCTGTGGAGGAGGTGAGGAAGCGACACCTGCACCCACACTAACAGGAGCGGCTCCAACGGGGACAATACCAACCACAGCACAGACCACGGGCGAGGCCAGCTTCGAACTCCTTGACTACAATGTGTACATCGACGAGAGTGGTGACCTCATAATAGCTGGCATTATCGAGAATACCGGAGATGCAGCCAGTCGTCCCGACTACGACGCTTTGCAGTTAGTGGATGCCGGCGGCGAGGTGGTGGCGACGCCATACCCCACGACCCTGGAGTTGATTGCCCCCGGACAGAAATCACCCCTTATTGCCGAGATATATGAGCACGAAGGTGTCCCACAGAACTGGCAGGAACTGGATGTTATATTGCAGGAAGAAGGCTACCCCGCAGACTTAATCTTTGACGTGTATATAACTTTAGACCCGGAAGGATTGGCCAGCGAGGCATTCGAATCCGATACTGAAGGCCAGCCCGATCTCTTCGGTGTGTCAGGATGGATTATCAACAATGGAGACTATCCGATCGCAAGGCCAACCGTTTTCGTCGCTGGATATGATGCCCAGGGCAAGCTGATCGATGTGGATAGCTCTTATCCTGCTCCTGATTATTTAGACCCGGGTATGAACATGCCCTTTACGTCCTCGCTCTCCATGGTGGAGACTATTACCAACTACGAGGTCTTCGCCGAGGGAGAGGTTGTTGAGTCCAGGGACCTGGTGGAACTGGAGGTGGCGTACTACTCCATGGTTGGTCCCGATAAATATGGCCGGACGCATTTCCTGGGAGAGGTTGTGAATCAGGGCTCAGAGCTTGCCGTTGAGACGGAGATAATAATGGCGCTTGTGAGCGAGCAGGAGGTCGTGGTCGATATCGATTACGTCCACAGCTCCTCCATTTCGCTGAATCCCGGTGACAGTCTCCCCTTCATGCTCACCTCTACTCCCTGTCCCGCTCGTCAGGAAATGTGGGATGAACCTGTTTTCATGGTGCAGGGCTTCACCGAGGACAGCATGAGCAATACCCATGTTGCGGTATATTCTGACATTGAGGTGGAGGGAATGGACAGCCTGTATAAGCCTTATACGACGCTTCCGGGCTTTGCGTCCGAGGGCCAGGTGACCAACACCGGCCAGGCTGAGGCCGACATAGGCATCATTGGAGCTATCTACGATGCTGAAGGGAAAGTTGTTGATGTCGCCTACGCTTATGGACTTATGTTTGTCGGGCCCGGCGAGACAGAGGACGTCGAGCTGCGCTTCAGCCTCGCTGAAGAGGCCGCTGACTTCAAAGTGTTTTACGGTGCCCTGACGAACAGGTACTAGTACTTAGCTATGTAAATCAGCGTTATAATCGAGATTCTTCGCTATGCTCAGAATGACAGTAATATCATGTGTCACCCTGAACGAAGTGAAGGGTCTACACATACGGGAAAAAGTAACGCTCGTTTCCGCAACAAGGTAATAGTCTTTTTAAGGAACGTCTAACGAGGCGTCGCTAATGAGAAGGCACGTGAGAAGAGCAGGCGGATATCTGCTGGTTATATTGCTGGTTGCGGCTATTACCGCAATTAGCCCGGGCCCTCTCATAGCCCAGGAGGCAGGCCAGGCGGTGACCCTGGATATGGTTCCCGCAGGCATCACGGGGGCGGTCAGCGGGACGATTACGCTTCAGCTCCCGCCGGGCTTCGAACTGTATGAAGTTGATGTCGATGAAATCTCATGGGCTGGTGAAACGGTTTACTGTGAGGACTACGAGTATCACGGCACACAGCTTCTTGATACCCAGACTGGCCCTGATGGGAGCCACTATACCAGCCTGGGAGATCAGGCTCACGGCATGGGCTTAGGCGGCGGCGTACTGTTTATTAGGGGGCTCGTGGACATTAAGGCCGACGCTCAGCAGTACCTCAGGCCTTACGTGGAAGGGCCCGTCTATGAAGAGGGTTATTTCTCCGTTCCCGGCGATGGCTCCAGCTATCAGGGGTATTACTACCTCTCGACCTATACCAAAGAGAATATATCGACATACTATATAGATGGTGAGGAGATAGTGTACGAGTGGGAATCCGTACACCACGATCTGAATGTCAGAATAGCGTTAAGCCAGGGCAGTCCGCTGTATACGGTTACTCTATGGGCTCACACATGGGGGCTGCCCGACCGGGTTGACGAGCATGGTTGGACGCATACCTATACCCTTAACGGGAAGCCTCAGCTCGAACAGCACAGACAGTACCTTAAGGATTTACTGTCCGGCATGATGATCAGCAACTGGTCGGCCCCGACCGGCCCGGCAACTCAGACAACACCCGCTGTAACACCTGCCGCAACACCGGAGGGAACGCCGTTCGCGGACATAATTGAGCAGGAAGTGGAGTTAATTACTTCTATTGGCTGTGATTTAACGTCTATCAGCATCGACTCACTCGTCGGGCTGACAGATGACAGCGTGGCGGGCATGGAACAGGCCCTGCAAGAGCTGGAATACTACGAAGGGCTTGACCAGCTATCCCCGGGGTACCAGTATCTGGGTTCGCTTCTGCTTACGACAGAGCTTCAAAGGGACACGCTGGCTCTCCAGGGCTATCTGGAGGGCTGGCAGAGCACCGAGACTGCGGCACAAAGCCTCGGGGTTGAGATTACCGCTGAACAGAGCGCCAGTATAAGTGAAGTTTCGAGCCTGATAGAATCCGTCCCTTCGCAGTATGCCCTGCCGTCTCAACCCGGTGTAATCCAGGTTGAACTTGCTACTTCCTGCTCCATGCTGGCATCTGAGATACAGAGACTGGAACGAGAATACAAAGAAGCCCTGCGGCAGAAGGAAAAGTACTATCCTGTATGCGTAGAGAAGCTCGAAGTACTGCGTGACGACTTTCAACGACTCTCCCTGCACATGGCCGATTATGCCAAAACGGAGATTCAGGCCCACCTCGATGAGGCCATTGAGCAGCTGCAAAGTGTGATATTGTCGAATATCGTCAGTGGTGTCAAAGAAACGATGGATCTCGCCAATGAAGAAGCTATTACGGCACTTGAGGCATACGACGATATAAGGGAAGGTAATCTCGGCGGAGTAGTATCGAAATTCCTCACCCTGGCGGGACACGCGATAGAGAAGGCCAACCTGGAGAGATATGAGCTCCTGGGTATGGAACTGGGGGAAATCGGGGGGCCGCTGGGTTATGCCGGACATATACAGAGCATGATTGAAACCGGCCTGGTTCTGGTCAATCTTTCGACGGACACTCGAGTGGTCAACACTCAACATCAGTATTTGAATATACTGAACAGGCTGATGACCGAGACTCAGCAGGAGATGACCAGGCTAGAGGACGCCCCCGTGGATATCATGTCTAAACTGAGTGACAGGAGGGCGGAATATGCCCGGAATGACTGTGACCAGGCTGAGCCGCTGATGCTTGAACTTGTCTTCCCCGAGTTTGAGCTATATACGGAAGAGATTGAGCTTTATACTGGAGAGATCGAGCTTTACACCGGAGAGATGGAGCTATACTGCGGAGAGAGCACGTTGCGATATGAACCTGTTGAGCTGGAATATGTGCCTGTCGAGCTGGAGTATCTCCCGGTTGAACTAGAGGAAATTTCCGTTGAGCTGGAGGAGATTCCGGTTGAACTGGAGTACCTCCCTGTTTATTTTGTGCCTTTATATGAGGGGCAATGACATGCTGATAATTGAGAATAAGGGACTGTGCGAGAAAAAGAGGTGGAACATGCCATTTCGATGTAGAATATCCTGCTGCCTTCTGGTCGGGTGCATACTCTTAATCATGGCTGTTGCCGTTTCCTGCGGTGGCGGCGATACCACGCCAGCCGCAAGCGGAGAGGCTCTTTCCTCCGAGGAGAGCGCGTATCTGGAACTGTGGCAGGAGGCAGCAGTCGCTCTGATCGATTTCAGCATGGTTGAGCTTGACGCTCTTACAGCGGAGCCGGATGAAGAGCCCGCTCTAACTGAAATTGCGGGCACGTATCAGGACAGGCGCGATGATTTTGAAGCGGCGTTACTGGACCTCGAGCAGGCGTCTGTACCATCGAGTCTGGCTGGATATCATACTCAGCTAGTACCCCTGTACCGGGAGGCTCTGGATAATATGGACTCGATGATCGATGCGGCGAGCCAAAATGACGAGGCGTCGTTTCTTGAGGCTAAAGCCGGATTGATTGACACTATTGATAAAGCAGCAGCGGTAACGCAGTAATCGCTGCGGTGACCGTTTATCCTGCCTCGGGCTTTTTCGAAATAAGGCGGGGCCTTCACTAAAGGGCAGGATGCCTTCTCGTATAAATTCACATATTGCCTGTCCGTGCAGAGTGTAATTACAAAGTTGGAATTGAGAGTGTAGTTTTAGTTAGGGGTAAGATAGAGTACACTGAGTTGATATTTTGTGAGATGAGCTATGAGAAGTATTAGCACTTGTTTGGCTATAGTTGTCGTGATATTTACAGTCATTTGCTGCATTTCATGCGATGGAGAGGAAGAATCTCAGACATCTGCAGAGGATTGCTTTGGGATTTATTTGACTGCAGCCGATGTCTCAATTAACTGGCTAACTGCAGAAGAGGTGTCAATTGACAGATTGGGGATGCTCCCCTATATGGAGCTTGCAGATGAACCCCTTATATCATCAAGCGATATTAACTCGTATTCGAGCGAAACACATGAGATTGAATTAACAACATCTGCGGCTGACAGAATCCGGCAAATTAATCTTTCAGGGAAGGCTTTCGTGGTTTGCTTTGATCAACAACCGGTCTATTCAGGTGTATTTGTGTCAGCATATTCCTCAAGAACGTTCGATGGCGTTGTAATAATGTGGCCGTTGATGAACAACAATGGTAGAACTATTGGAATTGAACTCGGATACCCTGGGAGAGAATTTTTCATGGGGGAGGATCCGAGATCCGATCCAAAGATATTACAGTGTTTGGATCAACATAACAAACTGGATTGATATTCATGGAATTGAGACTGTGGTTAGGGGGAAAGGAGCTTTTCACCTCTTGATTGTCTGTCGTTTACGTTCGGTCATGTTATCGGCATGCCCTTGAATTCCAAGTTCCCGAATCTGCTCGATGCATGCTGCGCGATCTGACCTGAAAATGAGGCCAAAGATCCTGGATATCATGTTGTTGAATGCCTTGCAGTCTTTAGGGTCGTCGAATTGCCTACAGTCAGCACATGATGCGTATTGATTGTCGATGCAACATATTCGTACTTTACACCACCTCGCCTTCTGATTCTCATGGCAACCCGGGCACCTGTCCTTTAAGAACTTGCCGCATGCTCCACAGTAGAGACCACAATAGGCAACCAGCTCCGGATTTGAAACGATTTCCTTCACATGCATCCCTTACCTAGAGCTACACCCTGGTATTATATATTCAAATACATTAATTGAGGGCATAGAGCTATCTGGCGTTCTGCTAGAGGCGACCGATTACTCAACCATCACCGCTGTCCCGTAGGCGAGCAGCTCCGAGGCGCCTGACATCACCATCGACGTCACGAACCTGGTGCCCACTATGGCGTTGGCTCCCATGCTCTCGGCTTCCTGTACCATCCGCTGGATGGCCTGCTCCCTGGATTCGGCAAGCATCTTGGTGTAGTCCGTTATCTCGCCGCCGACGATATTCCTCAGCCCGGCCATAAAGTCATGCCCGATATGCCGGGCTCTGATGGTACTTCCCCTTACCAGTCCCAGCGTTTTAACTATCTTTTTTCCTTCTACCACGTCCGTTGTCGTAACGATCATCTCTGTACCTCCCTGAAAGCCTCCTCCTCTTTTGAGGCTTTCAATCTATCCCTGATTATAGACAGGACTAACAGTAGCAGTCCTATTGCCGCCGCAACAATAGCCACCCTGAGCGGCACGGGAATGGATTCCGCAACGGCGCTGAAAAACCAGTAGAGCAGATAGCCTGCCGCTACACAGATACCACCTGTCAGGAGGACTGCGCCCAGTTTTCGCATCCGGTCTCCTCTAATTCTATATGCGGCTGCAAATTCCAGTTGTCGCCCTGGCGCAGCCGGATGTCAGACAAATCCTAAACCAGGGATAGTAGTCTGTCAATAGACCGAATTGACTCATAATAAAAGTTACTGAATGCATTATAGTTGCGTCATAAAGAA
>CAYVQT010000061.1:0-17782 GCA_964453665.1 uncultured Dehalococcoidia bacterium
AGGGATCGCATAGTGGTTTAGTGCGGCCGCCTGCTAAGCGGTTAGGGGGGGAAACTCCTCTCATGGGTTCGAATCCCATTCCCTCCGCCATTAAGATTGAATATACTTCGCCCCAAAGGGGCTTTTTTTATGCCTTTACACGAAATATCTTTGACAAAGGCGCCTTTTAGTATAATCATAAATAGAGCGCCTTTATAAATACACGGGGGTTAGAAGGTATCGGATGCCGTTCTATTATATCTGGTCCATTGGCTGTCAGATGAACAAGGCGTACTCGGAGCAGCTTGCGATTGACTTGGAGCAATCGGGCTATCGGGCCACCACGATTGTAGAGGAAGCCGACATTGTGGTGATTAACAGCTGTGTTGTACGGCAGAGCGCAGAGGACCGCGTCATCTCCAGGCTGGGCTCGCTGATACCTCTCAAGAGGGTTAATCCTGACATGGTAGTGGCTCTTGCCGGCTGTATGGTTGATTCGGAGTTAGACAGGCTGAAAGAACGTTTCCCGCACGTTAACCTTTTCCTCAAGCCAGGAGAATCGACTGAGCTGTTGGAGTTGGCCGGTATACGGGCTGTTGAAGCCGTTCAGGACATTGGCCTTCGTACCTTTTCACCAACCGCTTTCGTTACCATTATAGAGGGCTGTGACAACTTCTGCTCTTATTGTATTGTGCCGTATCGTCGTGGGAGGGAGAGAAGCCGCCATCCCACTGAGATTAATTCTCAGGTAAGAGGTCTTGTTGAATGCGGCGTTAAAGAAGTTACCCTGCTGGGGCAGAACGTTAATTCCTATGGACACGATCTTTCAGGCAGACCTGATCTTGCGGACCTGCTTTATGAGTTGAACCCTATAAAGGGCCTTGAGCGGATTCGTTATCTTACTTCTCATCCCAAGGATATGGACGAGAAGCTTATAAAGGCAATGGCCTCACTGGATAAGGTATGTGAATCTATAAGCCTCCCTGCGCAGGCTGGAGATAACGGGATTTTGCGGGCGATGGGTCGGGGCTATACCATAGAGAATTACTGTGCTCTGATTGAGCGAATACGAATTGGCATTCCAGGTGCAGCCCTTTCAACGGACGTCATCGTGGGTTTTCCGGGAGAGACCGAGGAGCAGTTCCAGGGGACACTGGATCTACTATCTGATATCAGATTTGACACGGTTCATGTGGCTGCATACTCACCGCGGCCGGGCACACTCGCGTCGAGGAAATTCGAGGATAATATTCCGCTATTTGAGAAAAAGAGGCGGTTACGGGAGGTTGAGGAATTGCAGAGTGGCATAGCCGCAGAGATCAATGCTCGTCTGACGGGCCAAACCGTGGAGATATTGGTGGAGGGTGAAAAGAAGGGCAGGTGGTGGGGTCGGACGCGTACAGGGAAGCTGGTATTCTTCGACAGTGATGCTGATCTCCCGGGGCAGCTAGTTGAGGTTGAAATCGAAAAAACCAGCCCTTGGTCTTTGCAGGGGCTGCTCCGACGTGTCATATAGGGTATGGTTAGCGGGGCATGTCAGAAGGCTTCAGCCCAGGGGCAGGTCGATGCGGTAGTCCTTGAGTACCTCTTCTATTGCTGCTGCTGACTTTTCATCAGGTGGCGTGAGGGGCAGGCGGGGACCGCCCACGTGAAATCCGAGGTGGTTCAAAGCGTATTTAATGGGTATCGGGTTAGAGACGACGAACAGCACATTGAATAGCGGCAATAAGTAGCGGTGTATCTGTGCTGCCTCAGCGGTTCTGCCTTCAATGACGTTGCTTATCATTTCCTTTATTTGATTGCCGACCAGGTGCGAGGCGACACTTATGACTCCGTAACCCCCAAGGGTCAGAATAGGCAGGGTGTCATTGTCATTGCCGCTATACACTAAAAAGCCCTCCCTGGCATTAGCAATGATCCTGGATACTTGATCCAGATTGCCGCTGGCTTCCTTTATTCCGATGATGTTGTCAATCTTACTCAGCTTGACGACCGTATCCACCGATATACTGGTAACAGTGCGAGAAGGCACATTGTAGAGAATGCAGGGTAAACTGGTACTCTCGGCAATGGTTTTGAAATGCTGGTATAAACCTTCCTGAGAGGGTTTGTTGTAATAGGGGACCACGAGCAAACAGGCATCGACACCGATTCGCTCCGCCTCTCTGGTTGTTGCCAGGGCTTCCGCCGTGTTGTTGCTGCCTGTGCCGGCTACGATTGTTCCTCGCTGGCCTATTGCTGATTTCACCTCGGTAAAAAGCCGGATCTCCTCATCACGAATAAGGGTGGGGGATTCGCCGGTCGTACCTACTACCACTACTCCGTCGCTCCCCGAGGCAAGCAATGCCGATGCCAGCCTTTTAGCCTGCCCGTAGTCAACTTCCCCCTTGTCATCGAAAGGTGTTACCATCGCCGTAAGCAAACGACCTGGAATTGGCATTCTATCTCCTTGTGGCAGGTTTAGAGCCATCCATTTGAGATTAGTTGCTCTGCAATCTGAACTGTATTGAGTGCTGCACCTTTGCGTAGATTATCGGCTACAACCCATATCACCAGCCCGTTTGGGTGCGAGGCGTCACGGCGGATGCGTCCTACGAAGACCTCATCGGTGCCGGCCACCGACCAGGGGTTAGGGTAAAGACTGATTGAAGGATCATCTAATACCTTGACCCCGGGGGCGCTGGCCAGGATGTTACGGGCCTCCTCAGGGCTCATAGGATTGCTGAACTCGATGTGTACTGCCTCACTGTGGCTGGCAACAACTGGCACGCGCACGCAGGTAGCAGAGATAGCGATGTTTTCGTCATGAAGTATCTTCCTTGTCTCGTGAATCATTTTCCACTCTTCTTTTGTGTAACCGTCATCTAAGAATACATCGATCTCGGGGAGAATGTTAAACGCTATCTGATGAGGGTAAACGTGAGGCAAAGTGCTCTTTCCCTCAAGGATCTGCTTGGTTTGATTGTTAAGCTCATCTACAGCAGCCGTTCCTGTACCGGATACCGCCTGATACGTATCTACAACAATTCGTTTAATAGGATTTAGCCTGTGTAGCGGATACAGTGCGACCACCATTTGAATGGTGGAGCAGTTAGGATTGGCGATTATTCCTTGATGATTTTCCAGATCTTCCGGGTTGACCTCGGGCACCACAAGGGGAATGTCCGACTCCATTCTAAAGGCGGCACTATTATCGACGACGACCGCACCTCTCTTCGCTGCTATCGGTGCGAATTGCCTGCTGATCTCACTCCCTGCTGAGAACAGCGCAATATCTACCGGGTCGAATGAGTGGGGTGATAACTCTTTCACTTCGATTTCCTGATGATTTACGTACATCTTCTTGCCTGCCGACCTATCAGAGGCGAGAAGATGAACAGAGGCCATAGGGAACTCTCTTTGCTCCAGGACCTTGATAAACTCTTGCCCCACCAGCCCGGTAGCTCCGACAATAGCTGTGTGATATTTTCTTTCTAGCAATGATCCTAGCAATTTTCCTCCTCGAGGCCAAGAAGCTGGTTCAGACCGAAAACTGCTTCGTTGAGTTCGACGACTTTTTTAATTGCCAAGGTGACGCAAGGCATAAACGCTTCTCTATTTATCTGGTCAAGTCGTATCCTGAGTGTTTGCCCCGGTGCGCCTAGAATCACCTCCTGATGAGCAAGCATACCTGGAAGTCGTACGCTGTGTAGTGCTATGCCATCAAGCTCCCCACCGCGGCTGCTGACTATGCTCTCATGCGTAGTGATGGTGTGTAAAAATGCCTTGCCTCTCGATTTAACCATCTCCCTGGCTGTTGCTACGGCGGTTCCTGATGGTGCATCGGACTTCTGTTCGTGGTGCATCTCGATAATCTCAGCATAGTCAAAGAATCTGGCTGCTATTTTGGCAAGATAAATCATTACTACAGCCGCCAGTGAAAAGTTAGGTGCAACTATTGCCCCTACCCCCTGGCTATGGCAGAGCCTTTTAATCTCGTCTAGGTCGGTAGTAGACAGGCCGGTTGTGCCGATTACCAACCTGACATTATGTTCTACCGCAGTACGTACGGCAGCCATCGTAGCATTGGCGGTCGTGAAATCTACCAGAACATCTGGGCGACAGTGTTCAAGCGTTGATACCAGGTCCGTGGACAGAGAGATGGAGCGAGAACTATCGGGTAAGAGCAGCTCTTTGCTATCGGCCTTTAAGTCTACCCCCGCCACTGCTTCGAGTTCTGTGTCACGACAGAGAGCTCTGAGAATCTCTTGCCCCATCTTACCCAACGCACCATGCACCAGTACCTTTACCCTACTACCCATAAGCGCCTAACTCCTTGCCCCTGAATTATCGGGGGGGCTGCCTTCTGTGATGAGGACTTCTTGGTCGATCTCCTGATGGCCTTATGTTGCCGTAACCGCTGTCCTCATCGCGATATGGTCGCTTATGTTGAGGTGGGGCAGCTTTTTTAAAGGGATACTCTGATGGCTCCTTGTGTTCAGCTCCTACACGGGCGCCCGGTACTTGAGATAGCTTTTCGAGCACTGCACGGCGGGAGAGATTTATCCTGCCCATGCGATCGATTTCGGTGACCATAACCATGATCTCATCGCCGACCTTAACTACATCCTCAACACTGGGTGCACGGTAATCGGCCAACTCGCTTATATGCACCAGGCCTTCTTTGCCGGGGAGTATTTCAACGAAAGCTCCGAAGTTAGTTGCCCGTGTAACCCTACCGTTGTATATACCACCTACCTCAACATCTCTGGTCAACTCCTCAATGATCTTGATGGCCTTCTGAGTTGCCTCCTCGCTCGGCGATCCAATAATTATAGTGCCGTCGTTCTCTATGTCTATAGTAGCCTTGGTCTCGGTCGTAATCGACCTAATGGTCCTGCCCCCGGGGCCAATAACGTGGCGAATTTTCTCGGGATCAACCGTTATTTTGGTTAGCCTGGGTGCATATTTGCTCAATTCTGGTCTACTGGAGCTAATGGTTTCTTTCATGCGCTCCAGAATGAACAGGCGAGCATCCTTTGCCCGGCTCAGTCCTGTTTCGATAATATCGTATTTTATGCTCTTTATCTTAATGTCCATTTGGAGTGCTGTTATCCCGTCAGAGGTTCCTGCCACTTTGAAGTCCATGTCGCCCAGAGCGTCTTCCAGTCCCTGTATGTCCGTAAGCACAGCGAACCTTTCATCCGCTCCTGTTACCAGGCCCATGGCGACTCCGGCCACGGGGGTCCTGATAGGTACACCGGCGTCCATAAGGGATAGGCTGCTACCGCAGACACTTGCCATAGAGGTACTGCCGTTTGAACTCAATACCTCTGAGACGAGGCGGATGGTGTATGGGAAATCCGTTTCACTGGGGAGAACTGGGACTAAGGCCCGCTCTGCCAGCGACCCGTGTCCGATCTCGCGGCGACCCGGGGAACCCATGCGCTTTACCTCGCCGGTACTGAAAGGTGGAAAGTTGTAGTGGTGCATGAATCGCTTGGTCTCTTCCTGTCCGATGCCATCGATCTGCTGTTCTTCCCCCGGTGAGCCGAGCGTTGCAATAGTAAGCACCTGGGTTTGTCCTCTAGTGAACAATCCCGAACCATGAGTTCTGGGGAAAATACTCACCTCGCAGCTTATCGGGCGAATATCGGTTAGTCCTCGGCCATCGGGCCTGTACCCTTCATCTAGTATACGCGCTCTGATAGTTTCCTTTAGCGCGAGGTCAAATGCTGAATTTACCTCCTGTGATGAATGGGTATTTCCCCATTTCGACATTATCTTTTCCTTGGGCTGCGCTAAAAGTGCCTCGCGTTCTGCCCGGTCTTTCTCCCCGAGTCCTTCGCCAATTCTGTCATGAATGATTGAAGCAACCTCTGTCTGAAGTTCAGGACTAAGCTCTTTGGATTTAATATCCATTTTGCGCCTGCCGCAGGCATCGATGAGTTGTTCCTGTAGCTTGATTACGTCCTGGTTTGCTTCTTGCCCGAATTTAATTCCTTGAAGTACGATATCCTCTGCAAGCTCCTTTGTCTCGGCCTCTACCATGACCGCTCCATCTTTCGTCCCGACGATGACGAGGTCAAGCTTGCTTTGAGTTAGCTGTGTGAAGGTTGGATTGAGCACGTATTCGCCATCTATATAACCAACCCGAGAGGCAGCTACCGGCCCGCCAAAGGGTATATCGGAGATGCCGAGGGCTGACGAAGCACCGATAATAGCCAGGATATCGGGGTCGTTCTCCTGATCTGCTGAAAGGACGGTTACAACCACTTGGATATCGTGGCGAAAATCCTTAGGAAAAAGTGGACGTAAAGGCCGGTCCGTAAGCCTGCAAGTCAGCACTGCCTCGGTGCTGGGTCGTCCTTCTCTCCTGAAAAAACTACCCGGTATTTTCCCTGCGGCATATAGCCTTTCTTCATAGTCTACGGTAAGCGGCATGAAATCTACCCCTTCTCTGGGTTCCGCACTGGCGCATGCGGTAACCAGAACTAAGGTCTCACCGTAACTGACGGTTACTGCGCCGTTAGCCTGCTCGGCGAACTTCCCGGTTTCAATAGCTAGGGTTCTTCCTGCAATATCACACTGAAAACGTTTTGTCATCTGGTTTTATCCTCTCTCCTTTTCCACCACCGATCCTCTTTCCTACTTTCGGAGACCAAGCCTTGCTATCAGTTGCCGATAGCGATTAACATCTTCCTTGCTGAGGTACTGTAGTAGGCGGCGTCGCTGTCCTACGAGTTGCAGTAGACCTCTACGGGAATGGTGGTCATGGCTGTGCACCTTGAGGTGTTCAGTCAACGAATTTATTCTCTCGGTTAGTAGCGCTACCTGTACTTCCGTAGAACCGCTATCGCCCTCTCGAAGTTGGAATTGGTTAATGATGGTACCTTTTTTCTCTTTTTCTATCATTTATATTTACTCCACTTTGACCAACGAGGAAATATTATAACACAGTGACAGAGCTTATGTAAATTACTCTTTGGTGCGGTTTGTTGTTTCTGGTTACATCTGAGCAGCCAATAGACGGGTTTTAGAATATAGTATTCCCTTACTGTAGGTCTCTGCTTTCAAATATACGGCTCGTTTGCTAAATCCTCCTAGTTTAGCGAAAACATTGAGCCGTCTTCAGACTTGGTTACTTCAATGCGCACCGGGAAAGCATCTTTTAACTCTTCTATATGGGTTATGACCAGTATTTTTTCGAAGTCGTCTTGAATCGAGTTAATAGCCTCAACCAATTTTTCCATGCCGGCGCTGTCCTGAGTGCCAAATCCTTCATCGATAATAAGAGTCGGCATTGGCGCTCCTGCCCGTTTTGCCAGGAGTTTGGATAGAGCAATCCGCAAGGCGAAATTAACCCTGAAGGTTTCCCCCCCGCTAAACATCTCGTAGTTACGTGTGCCCAGTTCGTCTGATATCTTTATCTCCAGGGTCTCGGTAATATCGCCTTTCTTGGTATCGCGCTGGCTCTCGACCCTCATGTGCATTCGGTTGTCTGTCATTCGGCCCAGCAGGCGGTTGGCCTCCTCTTCAATCTCAGGGAGAGCCGACTCGATGATCATGGCCTGTATGCCTCTCTTGCTAAATGCAGTAGCTAGATCATCATAGATACTTTTCTCCAGTGCTGCCGAATGCAGTGCCTTTAAGTTATCCTCTTTTTCCATCTCCAGTTGAGCACAGCGATGAAGGCTGGTCTGTATCTCAACCAGCTTGTCCTGGTAGATTCGTTCCTGATTCCGTAGCTGCCGGTAGAGCTTTTCCGCCTCATTGAATTCCTCCTCGAGACGGGGCAGTGCTTCGATCTCCGCCAGAATTACTCCTCGATTCCGGATGAACTCTTGAAGCGATGTGTGTAAGTCCTCTATTGCCTTCTGCGCTTGAGACAAAGCTTCTCTTTCCTGTGGTAGCGATGTTTCTGCTTCGATTCGTTCCTTATCCAAAACCTCCGCACGACGTTCGAACTGACTGCGCTCCGAGGTTATCGTAGTCTCCAGTCTGTTAATCTCTTGCCGTAGCCTTTTTAACTCTCCTTCTTGTTGCTGCATCTCGGTGAGGTTAATTCGGTAGGCGTCCCCCTTCTCTCGCCCTTGGAGTTCATAGTTCGTCACGATTCGCTCTCGCCCTTCCACACCCAACTCCGTGCCGCACAGGGGGCACCTGGCTTCTTCCTGCTCAAGCAAATCAAGCTTGCCTTTAAGCTCCGCCATCTCATTCTTCAACTGGTGGTTGGTTGACTGGAGAAAGTGGATTCGATTGGAGAACTGTTCGGCTTGCAGTCTCGACGTATTTAAATCCTTCTCTTGTGTGGTCAAGTTATCCAGGCGTGTTTTTATGCTGGCGGATTCCTCATCGTAACTTGATAGAACCCTCTCGAATTTCTCAATTCGTATGCTGTGTTCTTTATCGCGAACACTCAGGTACTGAAGTTGTTGATTCGCCTGTTCTATTTGTTTATCTATTTCCCTGTGCTGTTGCTCCTTGAATTTCATGGCTTCCCTTGACTGTCTCAACTGTGTTAGGGCTGATTCCTGTTTCTCTACGTCAGTGCTAATAACGGAGATGGCTGCCTGTGTTTCCTGTAAATCAGCCTCATATTTCCCTTTTTGCTCCAGTTGCTGCTCGATCCGGAGAAGGTTGTCGCTGCGATTACGCTGTTCGATTTCTTTCTCTTTGCTGTGGTCTTTTGCAAGTCTCTCAAGTTCATCGTATAACGATAGACCAAGGATATTGGCGAGGACCTCTTTCCGCTCTCCGGGCCTTTTCATGCTGAACTCGTCGGCACGACCTTGAAGCAGTAAAGCACTGTTGATGAATGTCTGGTAGTCCATACGAAGTATCTCGATTATCTTTTGCTGTGTCTCACCAATGGTGTTGCCTGTGATCGGCGAGAAACCATCGGGGGTTGCTATCTGCAACTCAAGAAGGCTTTGACCCGCACCTCTGAGTCCGCTCCTGGTAAGCTTACCCTTGGCGCGGTTACGCAGAACGCGGTAGTGGTTCCGACCCACGGCGAACTCGAACTCAACCTGCATCTCACCTTCTCCCAGATGAATCAGGTCGTCGTCGCTTTTCGCTCTGGCCTTTCCCCACAGTGCCCAGGTGATAGCATCGAGGAGCGCTGACTTACCGTTGCCATTGTCGCCGCAAAGGCAGGCTACGTGGAAGCTTTCGAAGTTAAGCGGTGGTACGGTATTGTGGTAACACATGAAATTACGCAGCGCAAGCTTGATTGGGATCATCGCTCATCACTCATATCTTGTATTCCCTTGTCTCTACGGGGCTTACTACTTTTGTGCCATCGGGAACTATTTCGTCGAAAGCCTCCGGATGTTTCGTATGAACAGGAAATACTACTTTGGGGTTAATATCGCATATAAACTGCCGAAGCTCAGGGCCTGAGGCGTGACCAGAGGCGTGAACATAGACGGGCTCATTTGTCGGTGAATTGATATCGAAGTGACGGAGCCATTTTTTCAGTCTTTCCTCATCCAGTTTCATCTCCATGTTGAAAGGCTCACTTGATGCCCGTATATACGTGCTTCCCGGTGCGGGGCTCAAATCTATCAGTTCGTTGAAATCGTAGTAGTCCAAGTGGACCAGATATTTGGATGGATTCCGTTTTATCTGGTACGCTCTGATGCCGTTGGTGAAATGTTCCAGGTTGATAGTTGAAGGGTCTGCCTTATCCCAGTTCGCGTTGTAGCCAGCATCGTATTTAGAGTTGACGTAATCGCCCTTGCTATATATCATATTCTGCTTTCTCTTGAGATAAACTTTCACTATCTCATCGTGTGAAACATCATTTATGTCAAGTTCTTCCATGTGCTTCAACCTGTTAAGTAGAAAGGCGAGCTTTGGCGATATTACGAGCACCCTGCCTGTGCGTTCGGCCACTTTTTTCATGGTTTGATACCTGGTTATATCCTTCCATGCAAACCCGACCATGGCCAACCCTTTTGTTTGAGATACCAGTTCCAGGCAACGGGCCTCTACGCTGCTTTCGGTATCAGGTGCGTCCTCAGTTATCCTGGTGCCCTCGATTATTAGAGCATCCGGCCTCGAACCTCTCAGTGCGTTCCGGAAGTTCTCGGTCAGATCGCTTCTGGTGCCGTGGAAACGAAGGTCGCCCGTGTAAACGATGGATTTGCCATCTGACGTTGTTATAAGAAATCCCATTGCTCCTGGAACGGAATGGTCCACGGGAAATGACTGCACCTCAATGTTTCCGATGTCGTCATGCCCGGCGATGGTTATGTATTTTCTCGGCGCGGGTTCAGTTGAAATCGTGTATGCGCCCGGGAAAAAGGCCCTTGGCCCAATTTCAGAGAGCGCTCTCTTCTTGGCTGCGGTGAATTCGTACTCAAATCCTCCTGTCCCTATGGCTTCAGCCGTCTCGATAATAATTCTGGTGATCTCAGAACAGTATACAGGTATCTTTTCATCCAGCAGTGAGACGTACTGGAAATGATCCAGATGCCCGTGGGATATCAGCACTCCCTGAATGAAGGGACTTCCGTTCTCTCGGGCGACTTCATCGTAACTTTTTAAGCTGCTTATCCAGAGAGACTTGTCGTCACATGCTGTTTCATTTATCACCTTTTCGATACCGTCTATTTTCAGCAGGTCACCTCTATAAATACCGTCGATTTTCGGTGTTATACCGAGCTCTATCAAGTCTCTAAGGCCGTTATTAGTCCTCGGCTGGAGATATTCCTCGTAGAAGTCGCCCTTTCTATCGAAGGACATACCAAAGTCCAGGAACAATCTGGCGCCTTCGTCTTCCAGCAGGACCTTGTTCCCGCCGATCTCGCCAGTCCCGCCGTAGAAGGTAAGTGATGCCATCGGTGGCTCCTTCTTATTAGAAATCCGGCTCTTCTTCTTCCAGAGCCAGGCCAAGGATTTCTTCCTTTCTGGGGCAGATTTCGAGGAAATCGCAAGTCCCGCAGTAATTATTTATAATGGCTGGATACTTTTTCTCGGTTAGAATCCTGTCAACCGTACTGATTACATAGTCAGAAGCTTCTTCCAGGTCTGCAGCAGTTGGCTCAAGGGTTTGTAATTCACCGGCGTCCAGGTAGAGATAGGAAGCCTTGGCAACCGGTAGCTCCTGCTCCCGGGAAAGAATCAGGGCGTAGATATAAAGCTGGGTGCGGTCTATCTCCCCCGGAATTTTACCGGTCTTGTAATCGATGATGTGTAAACCTTCTCCGGGTTCCTGGTCAACCCTATCTATTTTACCAACCAGGGTTATCTTTGGGGATAGCTCTGTCTTATGGAAGTCCTCGACCATAATTGGCGTAATGGATAAGTCTTGATTCTGGGCAAACCAGCGTATTTGACTGAGCGCCTTTTCGCCCCACTGTTTTTCGTTATCCAGATCCTTGAACCCCTTGCGGTTGCGCCGCCATTTCTCGCGCAACAAATCCTCAAGTCTGGACACAGTTCGCTCCTCAATTGGAACGATAGACATGAAATCCTTGAGCGCGGCGTGGATGTGGTCACCCATGGTGAAGTAAGGCCGCGGCCTGGCATAGATTATCGCCAGGGCATCTATGTAATGGAACTTGTACTGCCTGGGGCACTGCTCAAACATACTTAATCTATAGGAGGAAGCTCTAAACACCGGTCTACACCTCTTGAATCAGTTTCTCCCCGTATTCCTGAAGGAGACGGGCTCGATCTTTAGAAATTTTCTTCGATTCAAGGTATAACTGTAATGCCTCCAGTGGAGTTATTCCTTCTGCCGAATGAGTTCCGAGTCTGCTGCGGTGCTCTCGATCGATTTCCTTGTTAATAGCGGCGATGAAGTATGCTTCCTTGAGCGCTTTTCTTATCTCGTTTTCCTTAACCAGTCCCTCTTTTTCTGCCGGGACCTTTATCTGCAGGCGGACGATGGCATCCTCAACATTATTGCTGGCCAGGGCGTGCAGAATTGTTCCCATAGGGTCGTCGGTATCAGCGTTAACCCTGATTGTCAGGAAGCGCCGTGCTTCTACCGGATGAAATTCATAGGAGCGCAACCGCCTGCCCCTTTCTGCCGTTTCATCCAGCTCTAAGACGTAGAATCCCTTCTCCTGCCCTTCATCGCCGAAGTCGATAGCCTGCAGGCTCCCCGGGTAGACAACGGGTACCGGATGGTCACTCTTCTGCTGGTTATGCATGTGACCGAGGGCCACGTAATCGAAGGCAGGGTTAGCGATGACGCTTAACTGCAGCACATAGTCCCTTCCCACAAGCATAGTCTTCTCAGAGCCCGGCGTAGCGCCGGAGTGTGCCAGATGTCCGGCGAGTATAGCAGGTATGCCCGGGTTCAGGTTCTCTACCTCAGCATGAAGCCAATGTGTCAATATATCCTGAATCCTATCGTTGATCTGCTCCAGTGACAGGTTCTTCGTATCCTCTCGACTGAGCAATTTACTGCGTATCGCCCAAGGCAGGGCCACGATCTGGAGTGGGCCTTTATTTGTCTCTATGCGATGACTCAGCGGCTGATTGGCGACGGTTATATTCTCGATTGCCAGTGTGTCGAATATCTCTACTGCGGTAGCTCTACCTGCTGCGTGCGGAAGGTCGTGATTACCTGCGAGGAGAAAGACGCGGATATCGCTGGCGCTGAGCTTTCTAATGCGTTTGGCGAACTCGCGCTGGTAGGTCTGACTGGGGTCGCGGTTCTTATAGGCATCGCCGCAAAAAAGGACTAAATCTACGTCGTTGTTCAGGGCATAGTCCACCAGTTGATCCAGAGCGGCGAGGAAGTCACTGAGTCGCGAGGAAAGGCCGGTTGAGGGATCAATGCGGCCATATGTCTCTACGCCGAGATGAAGGTCAGCGAAGTGCAGTATGCGCATCATCCTGCTTTCCCCAGAGCTACAATCTGTACATGCTTGCCCGAATGGCCCTGGCAACCTTTGTTCCAAAAATAGGCTTTCTTCCGTTCGCCCTGAGCCTGTCGAAGGGAGCCCCTCGATTAACTCGGGACAGGCCTGTCGAATTGCCGTTCATGGTGAGCTTGTCGAACCACGAACGGCATCTGGCAGGGGCAGGTTTCCCGACATCTGGCAAGCATTCTTCGGGGTACATTGGAGCATCCGCTCCAGGTCACCCGTTTTTTATGTCATCCGTTGATGAGCAGCCACTCAGAGGGTTTACTCGGGAATCCTCAGTACCCCGGCACCCTGAATTTTACCCTGTTTGAGAAGCAGCAGGGAGCGGTTGACATCCTCCAGTTCGAATGACTGGACCTCTGTATGAATAGGGATCTCTGCTGCGAGAGATAATATATCCTCGGCATCCTTTCTGGTGCTGTTAGCCACGCTCCTGACTGTTTTCTCGTGGTAGAGGTGCTGCTGATAGTCCAGTTCCGGTATGGGGGTCATATAGATTCCCGCAAGTGCAAGCGTTCCGCCTTTATCCAGCACCCGCAGAGCATCAAGGACCAGTTTGCCTGCGGGAGCGAAGATAATGGCGCTCTGGAGCCTGGCCGGGGGTCCTCTTCTGCCCTGCCCGTCCAGGTTGCCCCCAGCTGCCGGGCGAGCTTGCGGTGTTCCTCACTCCTGGTGAATACGAATACCTCGCAGCCCCAGTACTTCGCTACCTGAATGATAATGTGAGCGGAAGCGCCGAATCCGTAGAGACCGAGACGACCGCCCTTTTCTATATCTGAGAGCCGCAGGGAACGAAATCCGACAATACCGGCGCAGAGCAATGGGGCTGCCTGCAGGTCGGGAAATCCTTCCGGAATCGGGTAAGCGAAATCCCCGGGGACAACAACGTATTGGGCATAACCTCCGTCTACGTCGTAACCTGTGAAGCGGGCCTTCTCGCAGAGGTTCTCATTGCCTCTTAAGCAGAAGTCGCATGTCCCGCAGGCCGAGTTAAGCCAGGCAACCCCCGCACGGTCTCCATCCTGAAAACGTGTGACACCTTCTCCGGTTGCGTCTACCACGCCCACGATTTCGTGTCCGGGGATCAGCGGCAGCTTCTTCGAGGGGAGCTCTCCCTCGACTACGTGGAGGTCGGTATGGCATATGCCGCAGGCAGAAATTTTGATACGTATCTCACCGGGCCCCGGCACCGGGTCGGCGATCTCGACCATCTCCAGTGGTTCTTTTTCGATGGGACTTGTCCCCTTCAAAATCATCGCTTTCATTGTTTTCTCACTCCTCGAAACCCAGCCATTTCTTGCCGCCGGGAGGAAGGACATCTAGTGATTCGCCGTTCAGCTTGGCGTCAAGTGTCGATTTCAGCTCCTTGACGGGCACCCGTATCTGCCGCATGCTGTCGCGCTCGCGTATAGTGACGGCATTGTCCTCGAGCGAATCAAAATCTATGGTGACGCAGAAGGGGGTGCCTATCTCGTCCTGCCTGCGGTAACGCCTGCCGATAGCCTGGGCGTTATCGTACTGCACCATCCAGCAGCGCCGTAATTCGGCGTAGACTTCCTCGGAAAGCGGCAGCAGTTTCTCATTCCGGCTCAGAGGTAGGACTGCGACCTTTATCGGTGCTAACGCCGGGTGCAGCCTTAAGACGACTCTCAACTCGTCGTTGACATGCTCTTCGTAATATGCATCTGAAAGGAAGGCCAGAACAGAGCGGTCGACTCCCGCCGAGGGCTCGATGACGTACGGTATTATATGCTCCTTGATCTCCTCATCGTAATAGCTCAAATCCTTGCCGCTGGAGCTGGTATGCTGTCTCAGGTCGAAGTCAGTTCGATTGGCGATGCCCTCCAGCTCGGCCCAGCCCATCGGGAACAGGTATTCTATATCGAAGCATCCCTTGGCGTAATGGGCAAGCTCGTCACTGTCATGCTGGTGCAGCCGGAGATTTTCCTTTCTGATGCCCAGGCCGATATACCAGTTAAACCTCTCGTCAACCCAGTACCGGAACAGCTCCTCGTCACTGCCGGGCTTGACGAAATATTCGATCTCCATCTGCTCGAACTCACGTGTGCGGAAGATGAAGTTGCCCGTGGTGATCTCGTTTCTGAAGGCTTTTCCGATTTGTGCGATGCCGAATGGCAGCTTTCTTCGAGTGGAGTTGAGCACGTTCTGGAAGTTGACGAAAATTCCCTGCGCTGTCTCCGGGCGGAGGTAAACTGTGCCTGCTTCGTCCTCAACAGCGCCGACGGATGTCTTGAACATCAGGTTGAACATTCTGGGCTCGGTCAATTCGCCGCCGCAGTCGGGGCATTTTCCGTCTTCGATGTCATCTGACCGCCAGCGTCTGCGGCACTGCTTGCAGTCAACCAGAGGGTCGGCGAAGCCCTCCACGTGACCGCTGGCGACCCAGGTCTGCGGGTGCATAAGGATGGAGGCATCCAGCCCGACCATGTCGCCGCGCTCCTGGACTACCGCTTTCCACCAGCAGGACTTGACATTGTTCTTTAGCTCTACGCCGAGCGGCCCGTAGTCGTAACACGCGCCTAACCCGCCGTAAATCTCGCTCGATGGAAAGATATATCCCCGCCGCTTGCAAAGCGATACCAGTTTATCCATATTTACCTTACCGGGTGCTTGTTCTGCCACTATATTTCTCCAGACCAGTCTATCCAAAGCGGGTAGCGTTGCCGCTCCTGTGGCAACGAATTCTACGTCCCTACAGGAATCGGGACGCTACTTAAGGTTAGCAGTTTTACCTGTGAGTGTAAAGCCTTGACAATCCGGCGCAAATGGGGACAATGTTTAGCGGAGGATAGAATGATTTTAAAAGAGCTTGTTGTTGGTATGTTTGCTTCGAACTGCTTTATAGTGGGGTCGGAGAATACTATGGATGGGATTATTATCGACCCGGGTGCTGATGCCAATGCCATATTGAATGCTGTAAATGACCTGGGTTTATCGATTGTGCTGATTGTGGCTACGCACAGCCATGTCGATCACGTTGGCGCGTTACGCCAGGTAAAAGAGGCTACCGGAGCGGACTACGCTGTCCATGAGGCGGATGTGGAAGGGATGACCCCTGCGGTATTCGGCCGCATGCTGGGTGTGGTGATGGGTGGTTCTTTTAAGTCTCCGCCCAAGCCCGACAGAGTGCTTCGAGACGGCGATGTAATCGAGGTAGGCGACTTGAAATTTACCGTGCTGCATACACCAGGCCATACTCCGGGAGGCATCTCGCTCCTGGGAAACGGGGTCGTTTTCTCCGGTGATACACTGTTCAATTATGGAATCGGCCGGACCGATATGTCTGGGGGTGACTACGCTACGCTGATGAATAGCATAATGACAAAGCTTATGGCGCTTCCTGACGATACTATAGTGTACCCCGGGCATGGGCCCTCAACGACTGTCGGCGATGAACGCAAACGGAACCCCTTCCTCGTATGAAGAAGGGGTTCCAACAGCGGTCCGATATATATAGCCAGGTTGCTAAGCCAGCCCGACCCACAGCGGACAAAGCACCAGGGTAATAGTGCTCAGGAGCTTCACCAGAACGTGCAGTGACGGACCGGCCGTATCCTTGAATGGATCGCCTACCGTATCGCCGACCACTGCGGCGGCGTGGGCGGGCGTCCCCTTGCCGATGACGTTGCCCTCCTCGTCCTTGAACTCTCCACTCTCGATGAGCTTCTTAGCGTTATCCCATGCGCCGCCGCCGTTATTGAAGAAACTGGCCATCATAATACCGCCAATGGTTCCCACCATGAGGAACGCGGCCACCGCCATGGCGGCATCGTAGCCAGGTATCTGAGCGAAGACGACGCCCAGTATTACCGGAGAGGCTACTACCAACACTGAAGGTGCAATCATTTGCCTCAGCCCGGCCTTCGCTGTAATGTCAACGCATCCGGCATAGTCCGGCCTCGAAGTGCCCTCCATGATACCGGGGTCGGAACGGAACTGACGCCTCACCTCTTCGATAACCTTGCTGGCTGTCTTTCCCACGGCCTTGATAGCCATTGAGCTGAAGAGGAAGACAATCATAACAGCAGCTAGAGCGCCGACAAATACCTCTACCCTGGCAATGTCTACTATATGGAAGGGCTCTCCCCGGAGCAGTGCCACCCTCTCCAGGTAGGCCTGGAAGAGCAGGAAGGCGGCCAGACCCGCGGAGACCATAGCGAAGCCCTTGGTCAGGGCTTTGGTGGTGTTGCCCACGGCGTCTAGCCGGTCGGTAATGGAGCGTGCTTCACCTCCTACCCCTGCCATCTCGATGACGCCATTGGCGTTGTCGGTGATGGGGCCGAATGTATCCATTGTCAGGATAAAGGGGCAGGTCATAAGCATGCCCATGGTTGCCACCGCAGTGCCGAAGACACCGCCGCCCGCTTCCCCTATCTGGGTCCCCATCCAGTAGGCGAGCAGAAGGGCCAGGCCGATGGCGAAAGCTGTAGCGAGGGTGGTCTCGAGGCCTACCGCGGTTCCTGAGACGACGTTTGTCGCCGGGCCTGTACGGGAGGCCTCGGCGATATCGTCCACAGGACGGTGCCCGGGCTCGGTGTAGTACTGGGTGATGAAAACTATCACCACGCTGGCAGCGATACCCACCGCTCCGGCACCGATGAGCCAGGCGTATTCTGTCCCCAGCATAACAACAACTGTCACAACCATGCCTATCAGGGAAAGACCGATGGCTATGAAGTAACCCCGGTTGAGGGCGTTCATCGGGTTCTCGTCCTCTTTGCCTCTCACCAGAAGGACTCCTATCATGCTGGCGAAGATGCCGAAGGAGCGGACGACCAGCGGGAACAGCACCCATACGGCATTGTCGTAGGCTAAGTAGAGCACAATGCCGAGGATCATGGCGCCGATATTCTCAGCGGCGGTGGACTCGAAGAGGTCTGCGCCGCGGCCGGCGCAGTCGCCTACGTTATCAC
>CAYVQT010000062.1:0-17024 GCA_964453665.1 uncultured Dehalococcoidia bacterium
GTCGATTCTTACGTCATTGGCCCATGCTCTTGACTTTTAACACAGTTGCTACTTAAGACGACCGGCACACGAGTTTACTCATCAGCCCCATTGTGATAAAATTCAATCTGTAATTGAAGTGAGAAGGAACTTTAGCGAGGTGTCCATAGATGCCAATCTACGAATATCGTTGCAATAACTGCCGCCGCAAGGCAGAGGTCTTTATCCAAGGCTTCTCCCCACCTTCAAACCCGACCTGTGCCCACTGCGGCAGCAATGACCTCTCGAGGGTCTTTTCCAAATTCGCTGTCCGCAGGTCCAAATCGGATAAAAGCGTGTACGATGACATCCTCTCAGACTCCAAGCTTACTAAAGGACTGATGCGCAACGACCCTCGCGCCCTCGCCGAGTGGAGCCGCAAGATGAGCCGCGCCGCAGATGAAGACAGCACTCCGGAAACGGAGGAGCTTATGGACAGGCTTGAGGCAGGCGAAGACGTCTCAGAGGTTATTGAAGAGATGAAACCGCCAGAGCTAAGAGGTGATGACTGACTGGAGTGAGCAATCATGCCTATATATGAGTTCCGCTGCAATAAATGCCAACAGATTACAAGTTTCTTCGTCAGGACGGTTAATGACCCTCTGAACCCAACCTGTCCTGCCTGTGGCAGCGACAACGTGGAGCGTTGCATCTCCAGGTTCGCTGTCCACAAGACAACGAAGGCAATCCACGAAGAATCAGGGGAACCCACCATGTTTCCAAAGAACCCCAACTACTATAAGGACCCGCGCAACATCGGGAGATCGACAGAAAAAAGGCTCAAGGACTTGGGAATAGACATGGATAGCGAGGAATATAGGGATACCTTCGCCGGGGTTAAGGAGACGATCGCCGCTGCCAGAGAAGGCGAGATGCCCAAGACTCTCAAAGACCAACTCTAGAGAATTGCCCTAACATGCTGCGCATCCTGGACGCCAATCTCAACCGCATTGGTGAGGGATTGCGCCTCCTCGAGGACATAAGCCGTTTTACCCTGAATGACGCCGGCCTCAGCGAGCAGATTAAAACCATGCGTCACGAGCTGCTGCCCAGGGAGCGACAGCTTAATGAGCGGCTTCTTACCGCCCGACAGGCCGGGGAAGATGTGGGCGCTTCACTAGAGGTAGCCGGCGAAGGAGAGCGGACGGATCTCACAAGTCTCGTCAGAGCCAACTCCCGTCGAGTCCAGCAATCGCTGCGTGTTATCGAGGAGATCACCAAAATCCCCGGACAGGACTTCGGACTCAATTGGGAGACAGTTAAAAGTGCCCGGTTCACCGTATACGAGCTGGAGCAGAGTATACTCTTGAAGCTGAGCCGCCATGACAAGACTGAAAGGATTTCAGGGCTATATCTGGTCCTGGATACCGGGGCGCTGGGGGAACGAAATGAGAGCGAGGTCGTACGCCAGGCAATTCAAGGGGGAGCCAGCGTAATCCAGCTCCGGGACAAAATGCGACCAAAGGCAGAACTTGTACCCTTAGCTCAAGAGCTGAAAATGGTCTGCGCGGAGTCAGGCGTTCTGTTTATAGTGAACGATTACCTGGACATTGCCCTGGCCTCAGATGCCGACGGTCTTCACATAGGTCAGGAGGACTTACCGCTTCAAATTGCCCGCGGTTTGTTGCCCGCCGATAAGATTATCGGTATCTCCACCGCTACCGTGGAAGAGGCGCTTAGAGCTCAGGAGCAAGGCGCCGACTATATCGCCGTGGGCTCGATCTATAACTCGCCATCGAAATCGCAGACAAGGCCCGCCGGTCTTGATACACTTCGCCAGGTAAAAAACGAGGCGTCTGTCCCCGTGGTTGCCATCGGCGGGATAAACGATGATAATGTCACTGAGGTTAAGGAAGCCGGGGCCGATGCTGTGGCTGTAATCAGCGCCGCACTTGGAGTCGATAATGTCAGTGAAGCCTGCCAGCGGCTCACTGCAAGAATAGGGGGTAACGAATAAATGGCCAGGACTACTTCAAAACTTGACTCAATCGGGGAAAAGGTATGCTCATACTTCTCAGTCGAGGACAGCGCCCGGGAAAAGGGGCTGCGTCTTTCGCGTGATTCAATTCGTTTCAGCGCCAATGCCATCCGCGCCGTTCATCGCGGGGAATTCGATCAAGCCAGAGACCTCATCAAGTCATCACAGGCCAATGTAGAGGAGATGAGCCGCACTCTGGCCGATCACGGTGAGTTATCGCACGGCGGCTTCGTCCATAACGCCCAGAAGGAATATGCCGAGGCCTGTATCACCCTGGCGCTGGTTTCAGGAGATGACCTTCCCGATCCCGATAATCTCGCCATCAGCTATGCCGCCTACCTCAACGGCCTCGGAGAGGCAGCAGGCGAACTCAGGAGACACCTGCTGGATACCTTGAGGGATGGCTACATCGACCGTTGTGAAGAAATACTCGGGGCTATGGACGATATCTACAGCCTACTGGTAACAATCGATTTCCACGACGCGCTGACCGCAGGTCTTAGACGGACCACAGACATGGTGCGCGGAGTCCTGGGAAGAACACGAGGTGACTTCACCGTCGCCCTGAGACAAAGCCAACTGGAGCAGAAGCTGGAAGCCTTCGGGGATAAGCTGGACAGGGACTAGTCCAAATAAACACGTTTAAATCATTCTCCATCTTTCGACCCTGCCATTAATCCCCCTCCCTCTAACCCCCCCGCCAGGCTTCTTCCTGAGGCTCTCTACAAGCCTGAGCCTCAGAGCCGATGGCAGCCCGAAGGGGGAGGGAGGATTATATATACCTCTCCCTCGACGGTAGATATTCGAGTAACGATTATTTCCCTCTCCCTTGACGGCTTCGGCCGTGAGCTCAGCCGAACGGGAGAGGGCAGGATGAGGGTGTCATACCTCCCTCCCATCCCCCAAAACCCTCCGCCGTGACAGCAGTCATTACGCTACCTGCTACTCACGGACTCCTGCTTTCGCATGAGTGACACCAGTATATCATTCCCGCGGTAGTACTGATTATGCCCTCTCCCTTGACGGGAGAGGGCAGGGTGAGGGTGTCATACATCTCTCTTGACAACAAACAGTAAAAATGCTAAAAGTGTAATTGAAAACGATTTTCATTTATACACTGCAATGGAACTTACAGAGAAAAGGATAACAGCTATCCTGAAGCAGCACGGATACAAGCTCACCGCGCAGCGACGCTCCGTGCTAAATGCAATCGCTGCCAGTCATGACCACCTAACCCCCGCAGCCATTTACGATAGGGTTCGCCGGGAACATCCCGGCATCGGACTGGTTACTGTCTATCGTACACTTGACATACTCGCCGACCTCGGTCTTACCTGCGAGGTACATTCTGGAGGCAATTGTCGAAGCTATCTGATGAGAAGACCTCAAGAACACCACCATCACCTCATCTGCTCCGAGTGCGGCACAGTGGCCGACTTTACCGATTGTGACCTAAGTGAGCTGGCGCACAGATTGTCACAGGAGACCGGTTTCGAAATAGAGGAGCATCTCCTTGAGTTCTCCGGTCGTTGCCAGAATTGTCAAACCAAGGCCTCATCGGGGAAGGTATTGCTTAATGAGCGCGAATAGACTTACCATAAGGGCTTTAACTGCCCTCATATTGCTGCCCATCATATTTCTAGCGGCATTTGTTGTGGCCTGTGTGCAGGAAGAAGCAGCAAGCGACAAGATAGGGATCATCGTCACCATACCGCCGCAGGCCGAATTCGCAGGTAAGGTCGGTGGCGAAAACGTGGACGTAACCATAATGGTGCCCCCCGGTGCAAGTCCACATACTTACGAGCCGACCCCGAGCCAGATAGCGGATGTAGCCAGGGCTGAGATGTATGCCGAGGTTGGATCGGGTATAGACTTCGAGCTTGTCTGGATGGACAGGCTCACGGCACAGAATGATGATATGCTGATCATCGATTGTTCCCAGGGTATCCAGCTAATTGAGATGGCGGCTACACACGAGGACGAAGGCGAAGACCATTCGCATGATACCCCGGACCCGCATATTTGGATGTCTCCTCCGAATGCCATGATAATGGTGCAGAACATCTATGAAGGTCTGGCACAGCTTGACCCATCCAACAGGGCTTACTACGAAGCGAACAGGGACGATTATCTACAGAGCCTGTCTCAACTTGATCAGGACATAAGAGATGGCCTTTCCGGGATAACAAACCGTACATTTATGGTCTATCATCCCGCTTTCGGGTATTTTGCCGAAGCATATAACCTGACTATGCTGCCCATTGAAGAGGAGGGGAAAGAGCCAACAGCGGCAGGACTGGCCAACTTGATTGACCAGGCAAAAGAGCATAACATACAGGTAATATTTGCTTCGCCTCAGTTTAATCCGCAGAGCGCCGAGGTTATCGCGGATGAGATAGGGGGAAGCGTTGTACTTATCGACGCGCTTGCCAGTGACTATATTACGAACTTGCGCACACTCCTGCACGAACTGATCGAAGCGATGGAGTAGCCATGCCACTTAACGAAGTAGTAACGATGGATGACATATGGGTTTACTTCAACAGTACGCCCATACTGGAGGGTATCAACCTGTCCATAGAGCAGAATGATTTCCTTGGCATTATCGGGCCAAACGGCGGCGGTAAGACTACGCTTCTCAAGGTCATCCTGGGGTTGATCACGCCCAGCCACGGCAGGATTTCGGTACTGGGGAAACCGCCACAGAGAAGCCGCAGCAGCATAGGTTACGTCCCCCAACACAGCCTGTTCGACCGGGACTTCCCTATAACCGTCTGGGATGTGGCACTGATGGGACGCTATGGCCAGACAGGGATTTTCCGAAGGTATAACAATGACGACAGAACAACAGTCCAACAGGCCCTGCGGACAGTGGGCATGCTGGATCATAAGGGACAACAGATGGGGAAGCTGTCCGGAGGAGAGCAGCAGAGGGTACTGATTGCGCGTGCTCTCGTATCCGAGCCCAGGCTTTTGCTCCTCGACGAGCCTACAGCCAGCGTCGATTCCACGATGCAGACTGAATTCTATGAGATCCTTGATAGACTAAAGCAGCAGATGGCAATAGTGCTCGTGTCGCATGATATCAGCGCAGTCTCCGTTTATGTTGACAAGATAGCCTGCCTCAACCGGCAGCTCTTTCACCACGGTTCCCCGGAAATCGAAGCTGAAGTGCTGGAAGCCACTTACAAATGTCCGGTGCAGTTGATAGCCCACGGCACCATCCCGCACAGGGTATTGAAGGAGCATTGAATTCATGATCGAGGCTCTTCAATATGAATTCATGAGAAACGCTCTTTACGCCGGACTGCTTGCGTCTGTAGTCTGCGGCATTATCGGCGTTTACATAGTGGTCAACAGGATCGTATTCATCAGCGGCGGAATTGCCCACGCCTCATTCGGCGGCATAGGGCTGGGGTATCTCGCGGGATTCAGCCCCGTCCTGGGAGCGATGATATTCACCCTTGCCTCCGCTCTGGGAATGGGGCTAATTACCAGAAAAACCAGGTTGCCCGAAGACACTGCTATCGGAATACTCTGGGCAATGGGTATGGCGCTTGGTATAATCTTCATCGGCCTGTCGCCGGGCTATGCCCCCGACCTTTTCAGCTACCTCTTCGGCAACATTCTGACAGTGCCCTTTTCCGACCTGATCCTCATGATTATCCTGGATTTTGTCATAGTCGCAATAGTCGTCGCCCTCTATAAGGAGTTCCTGGCCCTTTCGTTTGACGAAGAGTTCGGCACAGTTATTGGAATACCGGTCGAGCGATTATATTTTCTCCTGCTGTGCATGATCGCCCTGACAGTGGTTGTGCTGATAAGAGTCGTCGGCATCATCCTTGTGATAGCCCTGCTTACCATACCAGCGACTATGGCAAGACAGTTAACTCACGATCTGCGCAAGATGATGCTGCTAGCTATCCTTTTCGGTGCGGTCTTTACTTTCGGAGGCCTGTGGCTGTCGTACGAATTCGACCTGGCTTCCGGGGCTACAATCATACTCTTCAGTGGAACGGTACTACTTCTAACCCTGGGGCTTTCCCGACTGCGCAACAGAAAACACAAGGTATGGGAAGCCGCTTCATCGGAGATTGAATAAGAAGAGGGGCATAACTCAGGAGCAGTCTATTCGGAGTCATCAACCGCTGATATCAAGGCATCACTGGCATCTTCTTCCACCTGTTTCCTGCCCCAGTGGACCTTCTTGACCACCAGCCATACGGTTGCGGCAACGAACATGATAACAGCTATCAGCTGACCTTCCTGTATAGGGCCGGCGAATGTCTCCGTATCCCCGCGCCAGAACCGCACAGTGAAGGTCAGGCTGGAGTACAGGACCAGATACATTGCGAGCAGAGAACCGCTCGGCCTGAGGCGGCCCCTGAACACCCAGAATAGAAGCGCGAAAATGACAAGGTCCCCCAGCAGTTCATACAGCTGCGTAGGATGGATCAAAGTACCCAGCGGGGCACAGCCGCTGGCATGGCTGCCCGGATAAGAGTAGAAAACGGCCCAGGGCAGGGATGTCTGTTCTCCACAGCAACAGCCGTTTATTGTGCATCCCACCCTGCCGATGGCCTGTGCCAGGATAATACCGGGTGCCGCGAGGTCAGCCAGCGGCGCAAACGATATTTTTCTTATCCTGCAGTATATCCATGTCCCCAACAACCCTCCCAGTATCGCCCCAAAGATCGTCAACCCTTCGAACCCAAATATCTCCCGCGGGTTGTCGATATAGTAATCATATTTATCAATAACGTGGATAAGCCTTGAGACGATTAAACCCAGCGGTATTCCCCAGAGGGCAGCAGCCATAACGTTTTCAGTTTTTACCCCACCCTTCCTGGTAGTGAAATACCATACCCATACCACCAGAAACGCCACCGCTAAAGCAACCATTATTCCATACCAACGTAAGGTTACGGGGCCCAGGCTTAACGCTTCCGGGTTAATCCCTATTTCGATTTTGCCTTCTCCTGATCCAAAAGTCGTAGGGTGTGTGAAACGTAGTGAAACCCACCATTTTAGCTACGGGTAGGTTGGAGCAGATGCTCCAACCAGGCCTAGAGCGGATGCTCTAGGCTACCCCGTGCTTCCCCCGCGCGCGGTTGATTTTATCATTCCACTGATTTGTTCGAAATTGGTGGGTTACGTTATCACTTTACCCACCCTACGTTAGCTACTATATTATAAGCCAGATTCACCCTCTCACACAACACGCTCAATAGGCCCTACCGCAGTGGGGTGAATTACAGAGATAACACTCGCACCTGTTGCAATAAACGCTGAGCCGTGATATACCTAAATAGACACAAAACCGGGGAAACAAAAGATGGAAAAAGAGAAAAGTCTTCTTGAAATACTCCGGGGAAAAGGCTACCGCCTTACTCCCCAGCGAATGATGGTGCTGGAAGCCATCGAAGCCAGCCGTGATCACATCAGCGCGGAGGAAATACACGGCAAGGCCCGCGCCAAGTATCCCTATATAAACATCTCCACCGTGTACCGGACTCTGGAGCTACTGAAAGAACAGGGTTTAGTTACCGAGACATATTTAGGCGGGGGAAGGTTCCTGTATCATCCGGCAGGGAAGGCGCAGCACCATCACCTGGTGTGCCGCAAATGCGGCAAGGTCAGGGATATCGATGCCTCCGTATTCCAGCAGTTGCAGGACGAACTAAAGTCAAAGTACAGCTTCGACGCCGAGTTCGAGCATATCGCGATCTTCGGGACCTGTAAAAGCTGCCAGGCTTGATCGGCTCCCTGCTAATTATAAATGCCAATCCTCATAGCGACAGGTTAACTGACGCAAACCCATCATTCAAGCTAATCGATCATACCTAACATTTGGAGATGAGACCATTTGAAAAGCCCTTTAATCATCGCTCCGAACATAGCATCTAAACCGTTCGCCCTGAGCTTGTCGAAGGGAGCCCCTCGATTAACTCAGGACATGTCTGTCGAAGGGCTGTTCATGGTTCTACACGTAGGGGCGTTTCGCGAAACGCCCCTACCGGTGAAAAATCTAGAGTCCTGAATACCGGTTATTAAAAAAATAACATTGTACACCACTTCTTATATTTTGGTTGAAATGGCAGCGCTGATTCATAGAAGGTTCGGCTCGGAAACATTCAAGACGTTCATGGAATCTATTGACGAGAGCATAGACGTCATATGGATCGACAGGGCTACCCATCATGAAGCATGGAAGGCTATGAGCCGTAGAACGGAAAAGGATTTAAGTTTGGTGGATTGGATCACATGGGTTGTTGCCCTACGCCCTGGAGCAAAAGTGCTTTACTTGGATAAAGACCTTGTTCGAATCGGTCTTCCTGTGTTGCCTTAGCATGCGTTAATCATGCCCCGTTTAAAAATAGCGGTGGCTAACATCGAAAAACGAACTCAATTAGCCATCTCCGAAACCAAGTATTTTTGGAACAACAGAGTGTCGATGGTGTTAATGGTCTACGATTTGGTCAGTAGTTAAGTGGTCAGGGAAAATGTCAGTCATGAGAGGACTTACGTTGACTACAAAGTAACAGACAAGGTTACCAATCTTGAACGTGGTATTGGAAATCATTAGCGCCAGGAGCGATGACGGATAAGAATAGCCTCACCGCAAATTGAAATGGGAAATCCCGGATAGAAATTTGTGGGAGGTTCCTAAATCCGATAATTCGTGTATAATACTCACATAGGCATCGATGTATAATTGAAAGGGACATAAGACATTGCTGCGCAAATTCGTCAGGACAGTCCGCGATAAGCGGTCCGACAGCAGCGGTGATCAGGATTCATCACCCCCTCCAAAACAGCCCGACAACACGGCGGACCCGGAGAGGTCGGAAGAGCCCAAAGCACAGGCTGAACGCCTATCCTCCAAACCCGTTGGTCCCCAATGGCGTCAAAGCCACAGACGGCCTGCCCGCGAAAACAGACCTCCCACATCAGCCTCCAGGGATAGGGCGAAGACCACCCTCAGGACTACCCCCAGAACAACATGGAATCTATCGGAGTTTCAGGTAGCACAGGCCGAAGGGAAGATACGCTTCCATGATCTGAACCTGCCAATCGAGATCATGCATGCGATCCATGATCTCAGGTTTGAATACTGTACGCCTATCCAGGCTGCGATACTGCCGGATGCCCTTGCGGGCATAGATGTAACCGGCAAGGCACAGACCGGTACCGGTAAGACCGCTGCCTTCCTGATCACCATCCTCACACACTTGAAACGCCGTCCCCCGGGCGAGAAATACCGTCCCGGTACGCCACGCGCTCTGATCATGGTCCCCACACGCGAACTGGCGCTGCAGGTCAATAAGGATGCGAGTCTGCTGGGGAAATACTGTCATTACAAGGCCGTTGCCGTGTTCGGCGGGATGGACTACCAGAAACAGAAGCGGATGCTTGAGGAGAAGGTGGTTGATATTGTTGTGGCCACACCGGGACGGCTGCTGGACTATCAGCGACAGGGTGACGTAAACCTGGGCAAAGTCGAGATACTTGTAATCGATGAAGCTGACGAGATGCTCAATATGGGCTTCATACCCGATATACGGCAGATTGTACATAGTACCCCGCCCAAGTCTAAGCGGCAGACCATGCTCTTCGGTGCCACGCTCACGTCCCAGGTGACCCGACTTGCCTCGCAGTGGACGCACAATCCCGTTACAGTTGAGATCGACCCCGAGCAGGTGGCCGTCGATACGATTGACCAGGTGCTGTACCTCGTTAGGACCAGGGAAAGGTTCACCGTCCTGTACAACTTGATCACCCAGCAGAACCTTAAGCGGGTCCTCGTTTTCTGCAACCGCCGGGATCAGACTCGCAGACTGGCGGACCGGCTCAAGGCTCATGACATCAGTTGCGCCGTTCTCTCCGGCGACGTCGCTCAGAAGAAGCGAATAAGTACGCTCGAGGACTTCCGTTCGGGCAACATCAGGGTGCTGGTAGCCACAGACGTAGCCGGGCGCGGTATTCACATTGATAACATCAGCCATGTGGTGAACTACAACCTGCCGCTGGATGCGGAGGACTACGTCCACCGCATCGGCCGCACCGGCCGGGCCGGCGCTGCCGGAGCATCAGTCGGCTTTGCCACAGAGGACGAGTCTTTCCAGATCCCGGCTATCGAGAAATACCTGGGAGAATCACCGCGCTGTGTGTATCCAGATGACGCATTGCTCACCCCGGTGCCGCCTCCCACCGCGAGCGTTCCGTCACAGCCACGCCCACCAGCCCCACGGCGTCGGCGAACTCGGGGCGGTACTTGACCAGCCCGCCGCATCCCTGCAATGCCCCGGGCTTCAGTTCAGCCGCCATGAATGCCTCGTCATTGAAGAGAGGCTCGATTCTTGGTCTGGCAGTTCTCACAAGTCTAACCATATTGAGAAGAGGCAAGTAATCCAGTTGCACATCATACCATCGTTAAATATCAAATTCGGAAAATCGCTGTTACTTTATAGCTTGCATGAACAGCGGGCTCCGTATGTTATGTGGAAAATCCATGAGCAGTGAAAACATCCGCAATGTAGCCATCATAGCGCACGTTGATCATGGCAAGACTACGCTGGTCGATCAGCTTTTACGCCAGAGTGGCCAGTTTCGTATGGGGGAGCTAGCCGGTGACCTGATCCTTGATTCTAACCCGCTCGAACGTGAGCGCGGAATCACAATTCTGGCTAAAAACTGTGCTATCGACTATACCGATCGCAAAGGACGGGAACTGCACATAAACATCATTGATACTCCGGGCCACGCGGATTTCAGTGGTGAGGTCGAGCGGGTACTCATGATGGCTGATGGCGTTCTTCTTCTGGTTGACGCTTTTGAAGGCGTCATGCCACAGACACGTTATGTCCTCTCCAAGGCGCTCTCGCTGGGCCTGAGACCGATCGTGGTGATCAGCAAGATGGATCGTCCGGATGCCCAGCCAAACGATGTGCTCAACGAGGTTTTTGATTTGTTGGTAGACCTGGGAGCTGATGATCATGCCCTTGATTTTCCCACCATCTATACATCCGCACGCGATGGATGGGCAGTAGTGAATCCGGACGAGCATAATTCTTCGGATATTCATGATATATTCGATGCGATCATCGAATATATCCCTGCTCCACAGCTTGATGCTGATGCGCCTCTACAGGCACTTATAACTACACTTGATTATAACGATTACGTTGGGCGGATCGGCATCGGTCGGGTGTTCGCTGGGACATTGTATTCCGGGAGAGACATTATCGTAATCGACTGTGAAGGTAACCATTCGAAGCAGAAAATCAACCAACTCTTTCGATTTGACGGTCTGGGCCGCAGGGAAGTAGACCGTATCGATGTCGGGGATTTATTTGCAGTAGTGGGTCTTGATAAGTTCGATATAGGGGATACCATCGCCGATATCGATCACCCGATCCCGCTGTCAACTGTGGACATGGACAAGCCCACCATCCACATGACTTTTCGCATCAACGATGGTCCGTTCAGCGGGCGTGAAGGCAAATACGTCACCAGTCGGCAGATACTTGAGCGGCTACGAAAGGAATTGAAGTCCAATGTGGCTCTTCGTTTGGAAGAGAGAGGCGATGAATTCATTGTCTCGGGCCGGGGGATTCTTCATTTGGGTATTCTCCTGGAGAACATGCGCCGAGAGGGCTACGAACTGACTGTGGGCAAGCCGGAAGTCATTTATCGAGAAAAGGATGGTAAGCTGCAGGAACCGCTGGAGTTCCTGGTAGTTGATGTGCCTAACGAAAGCACCGGAGCCGTCATGCAGCTTTTGGGAAACCGGCGAGCCGAGATGGCAACCATGGAGACGTCAGATACCCATACTCATATCGAATTCAAAGTGCCTGCCCGCGGACTAATTGGTTTGCGGTCAAAGCTACTGACTGCTACTCAAGGAGAAGCGATTATGCACCATCGTTTCTTCGAATACGGGGACTTCCGGGGAGAGATTCCCGGCAGAACCAGCGGTGTGATGGTTGCTGCTGGTACGGGCCAGGTTGCCGCGTATGCCCTTGACCAGCTTGCCGACCGGGGTACCCCATTTGTTGAGCCTGGGGACGCGGTATATGAAGGACAGATCGTTGGGGAACATTGCAAGGACACCGATCTGGGAGTGAACGTAATTCGGCAGAAAAAGCTCACGAACGTACGCGCTTCAACAAAAGACACTACAATTGTATTGAAAGCCGCCTGGCGACCGGAACTTGAGACAGCGCTGGAGTATATTGAGAGTGATGAATTAGTGGAACTGACCCCTCGGTCGATACGCTTACGCAAGCGTTTTCTCAAGGAAGCTGACCGCCGCCGCGCAATGAAGCAAGCTTCTCGTTAAGATCACCGGCCGTCATTGATTCAGTTTTGGCTAAAACCGAACTTTACCCTATTTCATTAAAGCCTGCTAGCTAATCTTCTTACTAATGAGTTTTCCTATCACATCTTCGAGCTGCCCCATGTCCAGTTCCCGCACCTCAGCCCGCTCCTTCATCCAGTCAGGCATTGACTGCGGTGGCGGCGTTACCCGGTCGGCTGGCCTGGGCACCAGGCTCAGGGCCTCATCCGCACAGGCCGTGATACAGAGGCCGCACCCGAAACAGCGCTGCTCATCCACCTTGCAACAGCCGTCTACTACAGACAGCGCATCGAACTGGCAGCGATCGAGGCACAGCTCGCAGCCTGTGCACAGGGCCTCGTCTACATGGGCTTGAAACCCCGAAGGTGCCACAGCCCCCATAATGCCGTACTCAGCCACGCCGCGCAGGATTGCACAGCTGCACGTACAGCAGTTGCAGACGTAGAAAACCCCCCGCTGGGTATTGCCCACGGTGTGAACCAGCCCGGCCTCTTCGGCACGGCGCAGCACACCCAGCGCCTCATCCTCTGTCAGTGCGCGGACGACCTCGCTCTCGTCGAAAGTGCCCGGCCGCTTGCTGAAAATCATGCATACGTCCAGGGGATGGTCGCACCCCTCCCCGATAAGCTTCTTCTGCTTCCGGCATATGCAGTCCATCACGCCCCACGACTTTGCCTCACCCAGAAGCTTCGAGGCAAGCTCATAGGGCATTACTTCGATGTCTGCCGGCACATTCTGTTCAACCGGGATAACCCGTTGAACAGACGGCTGCACGGTTAACAGTCTATGGAACGCCTCCTTGTAGTAGTCCTCGAAAAGCCGGGCGAACTCCTCATCCATATGCTCCAGTTGCAGCTCGTAGATACCGACCACGAACGGCATCAGGCCGTAGGACGTTTTTTCCCTGCTGTGCTTCTCTCGTATGAGTCCCCGCCCGGCCATGCCACTGAGAACAACCTCCAGTTCTTGAGTACTATCGCCCGTGCGTTCGGCAATCTCCTCCGGTAGTTCAGGGGTCAGCTTTAACCGCAGTGCCACGGCGGCTTCTTCAGGCGCGAACAGCTTGGCCAGTATTTTCAGCTCTACGCCGCTTTCAGTAGCAGGGAAGCCATTGGGTATAGTATCTAAACGCTGAGCCAGTCGCTTGTATACAGGATTCTCCGGACTACCTTTAAGGTTTTGGGCAGTCAACTTCACCTCCTACTACATAGTTCAGGCAATACGTCTTAAAACATTCTCTACTGTAAATGATGGCAGGGCCACGCCTCTTTTGTCAACCGGCCCGCCGGGTCCATTCCCGATAACCCTTCCCGCTCCCGGAGATGTTCTTGGGCCTCAAAATTCTTGTAACTGTTTTGAGTCCTTCGCCGCTTTCCGCGTCTATCGAGGCGCGCCATTAGTAGGGGCGTTCAATTGAACGCCCCTACGTCAATAAACGAGCGTCCCCTCAATGTCATTCCTGCGGAAGCAGGAATCCATAATAAAAGCAGGGGCACGGCATGCCGTGCCCCTGCTTAGAACCTCGTCCTCGCAACGATATCGAACAGCCTTAATCAGCGGATGTTGCAGAATATATAGCCGCAACTTAATAATGCGAGGATTTATTCCCCCTGTGAGGCCTGCTATCGGCTTGAAGTGGCGGGATGCCTATCCAATCAATTGGTGGCGCACTGGCTTCGAGCTTCCTCTGCCCCTCAAGCACACCATTCGGTATCATGCTTCTACCGGGCTAGGGCAGTTTCTTCACAATATCCGCGAACTCACCTCTTTTGAATGCCTTTAGCGTCAACGTCCTCACGTTGCCGAGCATGCCCAGTGTCATCAACTGAACGAAGGCTGTCTCGTCATTGGGCCCTTCTGCGATGGCCACGTAGTCGTACTGCCCCATTACTGCATAGAATTCCACCAGCCTACCACCCGCGGCTTCAAGAGACTTGGCCATCATTTCGACACGCGCCGGGGCCTCTTTAATGTTCTTGATCCCCTGCTCTGTCAGGTTTATCAGTATAATATAGGTCTGCATAGCTCCACCTCCCTTAATGTATAAGACCAGTGCGCCACCACTGATGATTGTCCCCGGTTTTGAATATATCTCTTAGCTTCAAAAAAGCGCTATGCCGAAACCGGTGGCCGCAGCTTAGCCCAGGGTCGTGCTTCCTCCAACTGCGCCGCGAGACGAAACAGGGTTGCCTCGTCTCCAAAACGCCCCATGAAGTGTGTGCCTATGGGAAGGCCGTCATTATTCCAGAAAAGAGGTACCGACATAGCGGGCTGTCCAGTGAAATTGGCTATAGGCGTAAAAGGACAGAACTCCGCAGAGCGAACGAACCCCTGCAAAGGGTTATCAGGCGGGGAGTCGAAGCTGCCCAGCGGCACAGGCGGCTCGGTCAGCGTTGGAGTCAGCCATAAATCGTAGTCAACCAAGAAACGCCCTATGTCACGTGCTACCCTCTGCAACAAAGCAACCGCGATCAGGTAGTCGGATGCGCTGTGCCGGCAGCCATTTTCATACAGCGCCCAGGTAAGAATTTCAAACTGGTCGGGTGTGGCGTTACGGCCCGACAGCAAAGCCATGCCATCTACACCCATGGCACAACCCGACTCCCACACGGTCATGAATGGCTGCAACACCATCTCCGCAGAAACATCCGGAGCCGCTTCCTCCACTTCGTGACCAATATCGGAACACAGAGCAGCCGCGTCGCGCACCGCCCTGACGCAGTCAGCGTGCACCGCCGCACCGGTGGGTGCCTCCACACTAAAGGCGATGCGCAGCCGCCCGGTATCGGCTCCGACCTCTCTAAGGAACGGGCGTGCCGGCGGCGGCGCCCAGTACGGGTCGCCTATATCAGGGCCGGCCGTGGCATCCAGCAGGGCCGCGCTGTCACGCACCGAGCGCGTGAGCGCATGATCGATTGCGAGCCCTCCTATAATATCGCCATAATCCGGGCCGGCAGGGGTGCGGGCTCTGGTTGGCTTCAGGCCAAATAGTCCACAGCACGAAGAAGGAATACGGATTGAGCCTCCGCCGTCATTGCCGTGTGCCGCAGCCACCATTCCAGAAGCCACAGCAGCAGCCGAGCCCCCGCTGGAGCCCCCGGCAGTTCGGCCCGTATCCCAGGGGTTGCGAGTAGGTCCGAACAATTGTGGCTCCGTGGTAGGGACAAGGCCAAACTCCGGCGTATTAGTCTTCCCCAGGATAATAAGTCCAGCCCTCTTATACCGTTTCACCAGCTCACTATCGTGATCAGGCACATGGTCACGCAGGAAGACCGAGCCCGACGTCATCCGCACTCCCCCATAGGAAGCAAATATGTCCTTGAGCAGAAATGGCACGCCGGTAAAAGGCCCATCAGGCAGTTCTCCCCTGGCCACTGTCTGCGCCTCTTCATACATCGGCGTGACAACCGCGTTTATGGCAGGATTCAGGCGTTCAATCCGCTCCATGGCCGCGTCCACCAGCTCGATCGGCTTGACTTCCTTCCGGCGCACAAGCTCAGCTTGAGCGGTAGCATCAAGGTCTACGAATGGGTCCTTTGTCGCCATGCTTATTACCTCCTCTAAACTTAAAACGCCAGTGTTAAATTGAGCACATACTAGACCAGCAACAGTTCAGTATGTTTCTACTGAAAAGTGCATACGGCACCACTTGATCTCCCGTAATAAAAAGGCGCATCAGGCGCCCCGTTGATCAAAGAGGACAGGACAAAGGCCCATGACTGAGGTCCCTATTACCAGGGAGCGTTTGATATGGACGGAAATTAGACTATAAGAGGTATAAATCAAGCGGAAACTCCCGTATTTTCCTTATATCACCGCAATGGGCCTTTGTCAACATGCCGGGCCACTCTGCCGGAAAAGTGCCCTTTTATTTGATATATGTATCCCGGTTATCTGTTTCTGCGGCTCACCCCGGTCAGCGCACTGCGTTGTAGATAAAGGCAAAAGCCAGAATCGAGCCAAATACCGTACCGATTACCCGCAGCACTCCCCATCTCCTCCTGGAACCGGTTATGGCCAGCGCGAAAGCCAGGGGGAACGGCCCGAATATGTCGTTCACAAAGGCCCCTGGCAGGATAAGGACGCAGGATATTATATCGCATGCGAGATTAAGCGTATTCCCGCCACTCTCATCGACCTCTTCATCTTCTTGATACTCAGGAACAACCTCCTGTTCCGCTATCCGCTTGAGGTTCAGTCTATCATATTCAAGCTTCACATATCCCTTACTCTCCAGACTTAACCAGGCCTCCTCCAGTTCTGAGACTAAAGGCACCCTCCCCTCCTCCACGAAACCATCGCCCGACTTCCGGGCTTCCCGTTTCTGCTGCTCCTCGGATAGCTTCAGTCTCAACCCCGGCCAGTCTTCTATTGCCCCGCCCGCGTTGTTAAGCAGCCGCATGCAGGCCTCTTCTATCCAGCCCAGCCTTGGCCTGCCTATCACTCCCATCTGCTTGCGCTCCATGTTCGCGTATGTATCACCATTTATCGCCCTGCGGCAAACTTTGTAACAGGAATAATCATAACTCACAACGCTGATACCCCACAACATGATTCCGGCAGAGAAGACACGTACAGGCAGTATGGCATCCTGTGAGGATAGTCAATTATTTAGAGATCGCTGAAAAAGACGACTTTTAAGAATTTACCCTTATCAGGCGATAAACT
>CAYVQT010000063.1:0-16641 GCA_964453665.1 uncultured Dehalococcoidia bacterium
CAGGGTGGCCGGTTTGCTCCGTGAAGGCGGCCGATTTGGTCCGAAATACGCATATAGCTAAGATGCCACCCGGTTTCATAACACGGTGTAACTCATGTAGAGTACGTTCCATGGGAAACTCATGAAAGGCATCAGAGATGTAAACAACATCAACGCTGCCATTAGGTAGACCAGTAGAATCGGCGGCGGATAAGAAAGCTCGTAAGTTTTTCAAGCGCCTCATTTTGGCTCTCAGCCAGAGGATTACTACATGGACTGGCTCATTGTCCAGTGCATGGACTTTTCCTCTTGGCCCCACTAAACGGGCGGCGGCAATTGCGGAAGTCCCCATCCCAAATCCTTCGTCCAACACCACATCTCCTTCTTTAACACCAGCCCTATGCAACCATTTTCTTCGCCATCTAAAATTCCTAGAGATCTCTGAAAATGGCCAGAAAATGAGAAAGAAGCCACTATATCCAATAAATAGCCACCAAGGAGCTACCCGTTTCCCCCAAATAATTTTAGAAGCAATCCAAAGAACGGTAACAGCCAAATGGAAGCCTATTACCCCTGTAATTACCCAGTGCCATGTGGTGAATTCCTGCCAATTCAACATCATTGAACCCAAACAGCTTCTGTTACTTGATTAATATTAACACTATTCGTAAACCTCATCTACTATTCCATTGAACAAAATGGTGCTTCGTTTACTGCCACACAGACTTTATAATCCACTAAAGACAGGCGGTTTTGACTAACTGATATCAGGATGTTAGACTCTGACTATCTTGCGTTATCTCAAGGTGTAGCTGGACAGCGTGCGCAGGTATATGAAACAGGGCATTACAAGCGGAGGTGGGGATGGAGCAAATAAAGGTGCTCCTTGCAGACAACAAAGAGCTTTTCCGTGAGGGGCTAGTCAAGCTTTTGGAGAGCCAATCTCATATCGAGGTTGTTTGTCAATGTGATAATGGGTCAAAGGCGATAGAGAAGGCCAAAGAGATCAAGCCTGACGTGGTACTAATGGATATCGACATGCCAGATCGCGATAGTATCGAGGCGCTTCAATTTATTAACGAGTCACTACCGAGCACAAAGGTCGCTATGCTCACCGATTCAGAGGATGAAGAGAAGCTTTTCTCGGCCATAAAGGCAGGAGCTAGAGGGTACCTCCTTAAGAATATAGGTGTCAACGTCCTTGTGAAATCTATTGACCTGGTCGCAGAAGGTGAGGTTATAGTTTCCCCTCCTTTAGCTGGGAAGCTACTCAATGAGTTCGCGACGATGAAGGAGGAAAAAGAGGCAAGGGGAGCTGAAAACGAGACCGATCTCTCCATGAGGGAGATCGAGATTTTGAGGCTTGTGGCTGGGGGGGCCACCAACAAAGAGATTGCACAGAATCTGATTATTGCCCAGAATACTGTGAAAGTCCACATGAAAAACATCCTGGAAAAATTGCAGCTTCGCAATAAGCAACAGGCAGCGGCCTATGCAGTTAAGAAGGGATTGGTGCCCGAAACGGAAGACGTGGAGGAGAAGTCAGGCTAGACCAAACTAAATATAATACCTCAGCGTAAATGCCAAAAGGGTTATCGCGCGATAACCCTTTTTCTTTGCTGTAATACGCACTTTATGGTATTCACTTCTGGGGTGGTGAAAGGTAGCATGATCGAACATTGGGGTTGCAAATGGGGAAGAATCAGGCAAAGAAAGAGCGCAGGTCTCAGTACCACAAGGAGTTCAAGCCAAATAGAAAGTCTGATAAGTCCAAGAAGAAAACCGGCAGCAGAAAATCAAAGTAACCTTGGCCTGCTGGTAAAGTGCGTATTGGTATGTCCAAACATCCTCGAACCAAGAGGGGGAAATCGGAAGGAAGCGCAACATCATAGCGCGGGATCGACCTTGGACAGTGTTATAGAGACAAATCGTTGGCCTTTTAGCGTAATCAAATCTCAAATGAGCGAGGGAGTGGTAATGGAATCACTCGCATTACGGGGAAGGTGTGATAAAGAGGGAAGACCCCGGAACATCAACCTGCTCTGTTCCAGGTGTGTTCGAAGCTGCAAGCAGAGTTCGAAAGTTATCGTTTGCGCCTGCCCTAAATTTTCACCAGCAGACACGCAGAAGGAGGCAGGGAGGTCATGAGCGGGAAAGTCCGTTTTGAAAGAGTCACAATTAAAGGTGATACACCAAAACAAAATAAGGACGGCGTTGCTGCTATCAGAGATGGGCGTTGTGTAGCTGTTCTGCCTGAGGCTGCGAGGTTGGACCGTGTGCTCAGCCAGCCCCTGGAGGACATCGAGTATATTGCCAACAATCTGCCGCAAGTGTTAGGCAGAGAGCCGAGCCACGATGAACAGGAGTTCTGGAGGGCGGTCCTTGATTTCCGGCGCAGCCAGGACTAGAGGAGTTAAAGGGAAGAACGAGCATCACTGATCTGCTTGTTGAGGTAGAGAATAGTGCAAAAAGACAAAGTGTACAGGCTGATAGGTCAGTCATCACTATGGCGGGCATTGCTTGGATGGCAAATTGGCTGCAATCCGAAATGGTGACACAAGTTCATAGGCAGCGGGGGAACAGACATGATGGGTATCACTTCAAAGGCAACAGCGGTGTTGAAGAGGAAGCTATTAGAGAGTTGCTTCGAGGCAGGGATAGGTTTCAGGATGCTTATAGAGAAGAACGAGTACGGAGAAAAAACCCTTGTCATTAAACCTGATAGGGCCCATGAAGGAGACGAAATCATGGAGCTAGATGGAGTCAGAATATTTATCGATAGTGCCAGCGCTGCTCAGGCCGCAGATTGCGATCTTGATTGTGTGGATGATTCCCGGAGTAGTTTTCTTCTCAGGTGAGATGGATAGCAAGCGGAGCAAGTGGTTCCATACCAAGTGCAGGCTAGTTGCTGTTCAAAGGAATTTTCGGTTAGGGACGAGTGGCCTGATTTCCCTAGCTGGATACGATGGGTTACCGAAATAATGGGAGAGAAGCCTCTCCCGTTCGCAAGGTAATTTGAGGCTATTTATCGTGGGGAAAAGGTTAGGAGGTGCAATGTGGTGACTGTGACAGAAGAGGCCAAGGAGGAGCTACGAAAGGTACTATCGTCAGCCAATGTCGCTGATCCCGAGATGGGCTTGAGAGTAACGCCCGGGCCCCCGGGCCGTATTGAGCTGGTGCTGGACAAAGAGAAGCAAGGCGATCAGGTGGTGGAACACCAGGGGGCCAAAGTTCTATTAGTAGGTGAGGACATGTCCGTAGTCCTTCAGTCAATGACGATCGACTGTGAGGTTCGCCCTGAGGGCCAGTGTCTGGTCGTACACAAAGAGTGAGTTTGAACGTCCACCTACGGACTTCTATGCAGGCCTTGAATAAACGTCATTGCCACAAATCGGCTCAGCCTCGCTATCGAAAGCACAGGTTATCCCAGCCCCGTAGGTCCTGTTGTGTGAGCGTGGTTTAATTAGTACGATGAGCGGCAAGGATCGTGAAATATGGGTAGTATTGCCAACGCCCGGGAAATCGGGCAAGGACTCCTTGAGGATGCGGGATTAGACCCGACATTCAGCCAATGCAATAGCGGTGAGACTGAGGTGAAGGGACAGTCTGATGAGGTTGAGAATACGCGTCAGAAGAGTGATCTCGTCGGAGATACATTATGGCTATACCTCCGTGAATCCGGAGAAACCAGATTGTTGACTGCTGATGAGGAAAGGCTGCTTGGTAGCCGGATAGCACAAGGGAAACACATCACTGAGCTAGACCGAGAATGGATTAACAAATTTGATAGTGAGGCCTCAGCTAGTGACTTATTGATAATCCTGACTGAACAATTCTGCAGTGTCCGTTTGGTGTTTGAAGCACTCTGCAATTACCTCAAACTAGCGCCCGAAGATAGTCTAGAGCGTAAGGCACGGCATGAAGCACTACTCGAGGCGACATACGGCCGTATCGGCCCAGAATTAGTGAGCGCGGTAGCCAGGGTTACAGGTTCGAGTCAAGGTCAAACAGCGTGGGCCATGACTCAATTGTCTCTCGACATTCGTTTAATCCCCTGGCATATGCTGGGGAAAGCAGGCCAGACAAGCTCCGTGGTCGAGTTTGAGAGGGAGCTGAACTCACCAGAATTCCGCGCTCACCTGAAGAAGTCACATTCCGAAATCGCCGCGCACTTCGACCAAATAAGAGAGCGGGCGCGCCAAGCAACTGAGCACCTGGTCCAGGCCAACCTGCGCTTGGTAATCAGCATGGCTAAGAAATACAAAGCGCCAGGTATGTCTTCCCTCGACCTGATTCAGGAAGGTAATATCGGGTTGATTAGGGCAGCGCATAAGTACGACCACCGAAGGGGACTTAGGTTCAGTACCTATGCTACCTGGTGGGTCCGGCAGGCGATTACCCGGGCCATAGCGCAACAATCACGCGCCTTGCGACTCCCAGCACATGTGGTGGGGATGGTGAGGAAGCTATATAGGATAAGGCGCTGGTTGATCCAAGAATGCGGACACGACCCAACCAAGGAGGAATTAGCCTCGCACATGGGAGTTACACCTGAGAAGGTGGACACGCTGCTGAGAGTAGCATCTTGGGAGCCCATCTCGCTGGACATGCCAGTGGGGAAAGACGAAGAAGGGGCCAAGCTCAGCGACTTTTTCCAGGATAAGGTGACGCCATCGCCGGAAGCTCAGGTAACCGAAACCATGCTCAAGAAGCATGTCAAAGGTGCTCTGGCCAAGCTGCGACCGCAGGAACGTCGTGTCATCGAGCTCAGGTTCGGTCTCAAAGATGGTCGCAATCGTACTCTGGAGGAAGTGGGAAGGCATTTCGGTGTTACCCGGGAGCGCGCACGCCAGATTGAAGCTAGCGCGCTTAAGAAGCTGCGCTGTCCAAATTGCAGCCTGATGTTGAGGGATTACGTTGAATAGTTGAAGCGGGGGACGGCGGTTCAAAAAGAGGGGATTGTATTTAAATGATGAATGACAGACCAGAAGAAGGAGGTAAGGAGTGATAACCGTCACTGAACGTGCTAAGGAAGAGCTTAAAAGGGTCTGGTCAGCTAATGTTAGTGACCCCGAGGTGGGCTTTAGGCTAACGCCTGTAGAAATCGGCCAGTATAATTTGGTGCCGGATAGGGAAAAGGAAGGCGACCACGTAGTTGAGCACGAGGGAGCGAAGGTCCTTTTGGTAGATGAAAAACTGACTAGGATTCTTGAAGGAGTGACAGTCGATTACCGTGAAACTGCTAGCGGGCCTTGCTTAGTCGTGTCCGAACAGTAGTAAGAAATCAGTTTTTAGCCTCCGCAGCAAGATAATACGATGGAGATTGGAGACATGGGCAAGAAGGGAAAGCAGAAAAAAGCAGGTCAAAAAGAGTATAAAAATAGTTCCGCCTATCTCAAGAAAGGCTCAAAAAAATCCAAGAGGAGCTAGGCAAATGTAGATAAAAATTCCAAATGTACTACGTTGCTGATCCTCCGATATTGGCAAGAGCGGCGTGTATGAATCAAACTAATGGCGGTAATGCAAGGTAGGCTGAGAGCCAGCCCTAAATACAGAGAACAAGGTGCATTCATTAGCGTATAAAACGCAGGGGGTAAGGGATGATAGCTATAACCGAGAGCGCAAAGCAGACACTGGGGAGAGCGCTAGCGTCGACCGGTGTTAAGGACCCGGAGATCGGACTCAGACTGAAGCCCATCGCACCCGGGGAGTATAACTTGGTGCCGGACGGGGAAAGGATAGGCGACCAGGTGGTCGAGCATGGGGGGCGTAAGGTTCTGCTAATAGATGAGCAGATCTCTGGAGCCCTTGACGGAAGAACCATAGATATCGATGAGACCGCTAGAGAGCCGCGCTTGTTCATATCCAGCGAGTAGTGACTGCCAGAAGAACGACGACGGCCACATGCTAGGAAGTGTACATACTTGGAGGAGGACAAGCAAACCGCTTGCACCACGAGAAAGGAGGGTAGGGGATGGCTTTTAAACTGACGAGTGCCTTTGTCAACGGTGAACCAATTCCACGCAAATACACCTGCGATGGCGATGACATATCACCGCCGCTGCAGTGGGAGAATGCTCCCCAGGGCACACAGAGTTTTACCATTATAGCTGAGGACCCTGACGCACCTGTCGGTATATGGGTACACTGGTTGCTGTACAACGTGCCAGGCGAAATGACTGCCTTGCCTCAGGGCATTCCTCCCGATGCCGAGCTGCCAGACGGCAGCAAGCACGGCAAGAACAGTTGGGGGCGTCCAGGTTATGGTGGCCCGTGTCCGCCAAGCGGTACACATCGCTATTTCTTCAAACTATACGCTCTTGACACAGCGCTTGAACTGCCCCCCGGTGCGGGTAATGAAGCAATAGTCCAGGCTATGGGCGGACAAATACTGGCTCAGACATCGCTGATGGGATTGTACAGCAGGCAGTAAAGGATTTGAACTAAGTATCGTGGACATCGATCCGACGTAAACAGAGGTGAAGATGGAAATTAGATATGGAGCTCAGGTGGTCGACAAGAACGAGAGAATCCTGGGTTTGGTTGACCACTTGATGCGCAATACCTGGAGTGGGGAGATCAGCAAATTTATGGTTCGCCGCAAGGCGCCTGCTCCTGATCTTTTCCTTAGACCAGAAGACGTTCTTGAGGCGACAGATATTAGGGTAAAGCTCAAAATTGCTATCGATGAATCTAGCTGAGATATCCAATATGTAAAACACGCAGGAGCACATCCAGTGCATATGTCAATAATAGTATTTATCGTGCTTACAAAATTCTAAATCGAACTTTCAAGGCATTCTCTCTAAAGCCAGAGAGGTTGCGATATCATATTTACAGTAATTGAGCAAGCCATATAACTTGACGGCAGTATTGTGAAGTGATAAATTGACGACCTGCCTCAGGGGCGAACCAGCTGAATGAGGCCACTCCGCGAGTAGGGAATTAACGCTAAGCCTGCGATAGCGGGTCCTACAGAAGCTGATCAACCCCTGAGGCATTTCTGTTCTCTCGATCAGCACCATCCTAGTGCAGTCGATTGCCTCTTAAACATAGCTGTTATTTATGTTTTACCAAAGATCCACGCAGCTATCCACATTTTGGAGCAGCTACGTTAGTCATGAAGAGGCTCTCCATTGTGAATGCTGACTCCTTACAATCTAACAATGTATCCATGCCATGAGGATGACATAACCACAATAGAGCTAACAATCTTGCATTTTGTTTAGCGCCTAGCGATGGACGGCATATCTCGCCGTATCTCCATGAAAAAACACCTGAATTTCGATCTCAGGGCTTCGGTTTCTGGGTTATTACCCCCATAGCCTCGTACTCAGCTTCAAATACGAAGGGAAGGGCCATCTGGCCCGGTTCATGCGCTACCTTTTTGGCCTTCTCTTGTCGCTTACAAGCCGTCTCCTTCAGCCTCTCGGTATGCTGTCTCCTCTTCCTCTCCTTGAGCCGTCGCTCATAGATCCACCGGCGGAAATCGTTCAGCAGCCCCATCTCATAGTCACCGAGCCTATCCTGGCGGATATCCTTCGGCACCATATCACCCTTGTACTGGGTCAGGGCGTACATGTAGATATTCACCCACTCGGAGGCTACGGGGAACTCAAGGGTCACGGTCATGAGGTAGGCGCACACCTCCGGCCATGTGGCCAGCCCCTCCTCTCCCTTCATAAGCTGGGCCAGGCGGTGGATGGTGATGTCGGACTTGAGATTCTCCGGGACCACATCCATCCATCCACCCGGGTAGACAACGATGGGGTCCGTTAGGGCGCCCACCATTTCGTCGATCTGCTTCTCTATTTGGTTTTCCAGGTTGATCACCTCCATTCGGAGCCCAAAGATGGGGTTAACGTTGCCACCTACCAACTATCCTCGACTGTGCCTCATTTCAGGAGACAGGGTCTTCCACCATTCCTCAAGGCTGAGGATATCGGTGAGGATATGGTCTTCTCCACAATCCACCGTAACGGCGGGGAAGCCGCTCCAGTGCTGCTCAAAAGTGACAGGAACGCCCTTAAGCCATTGCATATGGATTCTCTGGTATATCTCCCTCTTCTCATCTTCTGGCCTGGTCACAATGTTTACCCGTTTTATACGTTTCATACATTACCTCTCGTTAGTATTCATCAGGGAACAGCACCGTGGTCGCGCTGCGGTCGGCCTCGGTGCTGTTCCAGATTTTGGGGAGGCCGTCTTTCTCGTATGCTGAGAGCAGGCGGTAGCCCTCTTTAAGGGAAAGCTCATTCTCCTTTCTGTCCTCCTCGCAGATATCTCCCCAGTCCTCCTGGCCATGTCGATTGAGGCTTTCAATGACGAAGGCGGCAAAGGCTTCGTCCTCGGCCGCCCTGTCGTTTACCCCCCTGGTGAACAGCATCACTCCCAGGGGGAACTTGGACGATGTTAGTGCACCTAGCTTCCCGCTCAATTCTTCGCCTCCCGCTCCCTTCTCCTCTCTGCCCGCAGCTTCTCGCGGGAGGCCCGCCTGCGCCTCTCAAATATCCAGCGCCTGAAGTTATTCAGATGGTCCATCTCGTATTTACTGAGATTGTCTTGGCGGATATCCGCTGGCATCATATCGCCCTTATACTGTGTCATGGCATACATATAGATGTTTACCCACTCGGAGGCGACGGGGTGGGCCATGGTCACCGTGTACATATAAGCGCACACCTCGGGGGAGCTCGCCATACCCTGCTCGCTAGGCTTCATCATCTGGAGCATGCGATGGATAGTTATATCCTGCTTCAAGCTTTCCGGGACGGTGTCTTCCCAGCCGCTTGGATAAACGATGATGGGATCGCTAAAGCATCCCACTAGCTCGTCGATCTGCTCCTCAAATGCCCTCTCATCGCCATCCCTGGGCAAATTCTTGTCGGGTTTATCGTTTCGGACCGGAATTTCCTCCATGCCAGGGAACATTTCCGCCGCGTAATCGCCGCTTTTAGATTTCTTCCCCAAACAGCACCTCCTCCTAGACCAGGATCAGGTAAGAACGGGCGCCCCGGACCATACTGGCGAGATGGAACCCAGGGCGCCTCAGTTCTACTCCGGCCCAATTACCATTTTGTTGGTTTCATCGGCATCATGGCTACAATCGGGGATGATGAGTAGCGGAAGGTCACGATGGAGCTTTCATCTTTTACTCCCATAGTTACCAGTCCCGTCTTGCCTTTCAAATAGGCAAGCATGTAGTTAAGGTCGATCGCCACCCTGCCGGAACCTCCATTGGCGTGCACCGGCATGGTCGCATTTATCCTGTCACTATCCGAATTCATGGCACTAACCTCCATGCTGCCCTCTTGCCAGACAAAGCGGACGATATTACTACCGGCTGCCCGTTTAACTCGATTTATGGCCAGCTCGAGGTCCGGAGCAAAGATGCGGAGCTCCACCGGGGGATCCAGGGGAATGAGTTGTTTGAAGTCTGGGGGTTTGCCACCAATAAGCTGGGAGACCATGACTACTGATCCGAACCTGACGCTGAAGTGGTTCTTCCCGAAAGCCAGGTCAAGTTTCCCTTTTGAGGTAAGCATTTCAACTAGGGAGTCCGCATTCCCTACCGACCTCGGGCCTTTCGCCCAGAGGTACTGAAGGATGTCGATTGTGGCTGCGGGAATTATGACGACCTTAAGGTCGTCGCCTGGCGGAATGGCAATAGGCAATGTCTTACACGCCGCCCGGTAACCATCGCCTGCAGCTAAATCTACGGTATCGCCCATAGTTAACGCTACCCCGGAGAGAACCGGTCTTTTATTGTCAGTTGCGCAATACGTAGTCATCTCACTCAGGGCAGTTACCAAGATGTCCCCTTCTACCGTCTGGACCACATCTTTCTTCACCTCGGGCAATCGGGGGTAATCCTCTATCTTGTCCGTGGTGTAAGATGCGCTCCCTCCATCCCAGGAAAGCTTCAGGTCGGTCCCGCTCTGCTCAATGGTAATCGTCTCCTGGCCGGGTACGTACTTGATCAGCTCGAGAACTGAGCGGAATGGTAATAGACACACACCATCGGCTTCCGGAATGTCGATCGCTACCGCCACCTCCATATTGGTGGCCATAAGCCTCCCATCCTGGAAAAGGACATTGGAGACTGCCTTGATCGCTGGTTTTTTCGGCACGACGGGAGCCAGCAGCTGCATCGCGTTCCTCAGAGCACCTACCTTTACAGTTGAGGTGGTGGGTATATTACTCAGGACTTCCTCCACCTGGCTCTCAATTGTAGATATCTCTTCGGCGGACACAACTTCTTCTCCCACATCCCCTACCTTCTCGGGCACCTCGGTAGCTACGGTTTCAGGGGTCTCGTTCTCCTGGTTTTTGGGCTTCCGCTTCTTGGTGGACTTGCTTTTCTCTTTCGCCATGCTTAATCACCTCCTTCCTAGCTGTATTTACAGCGCCGGCGGGCTGCCGGCACGGTTAGAACATGAGTGGTTTTTCCGACGATTTCGGCGCCGAAGCCGCTCTCACTGGCTGCCTCTCCACGGTTTTCGGAGCTGGCGGCGCGGGCACCTCGCCTTTCGGATACTGAGGGCTTTGCGCCCACTGCTCCTCGGCCTTCTTCACCAGCTCCGGCACACCTTTGAGAGCCTCATCCAGCTCCCCCTCGAAGTTGACCAACACGGGATCACAATCCGGGGATTTAACCCCTATCGTTCCCCTGCCTTCCTTGAGGGTGATGACTATCTTGAGCTCGTTCGCCATAGTGCACCTCCTCACAATTTATTTATTGAATCCTCTGGGGCACTCAGAATTCCCCTCTCTAATCTTTAAATTCCAGCTTCCGCTTCTTAACCCCCGTTATGCTCGAGACGGTATCAGGCGTCGCCATCACGGGCACGACGGAGCCGGTATCCATATCGACAAAGAGCTGCATCCAGGAACAGGTACCCCCGATGATTCTCCGCGCAACCTCCAGCATGAGGGAGGCCATGACCTGGTTAATGGTCGGCCCCTGTTCCCCCGCCTCTACCGCCTCCGCGCAGCTCCTCACCCTGGGGGCCTGCAGGAGCAGGTTCGGTACCTGTATCGTCGGCAGCGGCAGATAGTAGCACGTCATGGTGGACAATCGAAACGGATAATCCATCTCCGGGGAATTGCCTATCAATATCTGGCCATAGTTCTCGCCATTCCCGGAATCCACCCACCATGCCCACTGCGTCATTTCCATTTTCTCTTCGATATCACGGCGGGCGGGCCCGTTGTCCACGCATCCCAGCACCAGGCCGCTGAACCTGAATTCAACCATCCCCACGGGAAGCGTGCAGTACCCCACCGGGCGGTCGGCCTTTTTCGATAGCTTCCGGGCAAGGACCTCGCTTTTAAAACCCCCGAGATCCTCCCGGGTGAAGTTTTGCCTGATCAGGTTTCTCTCCTCAACACGGTCATGGTCGAGAAGCACGAGCTGGGCGTTAGGCGGCAATATACGGCACAGGCCCTCCGCTAAGTACCCGCCGGTGCCCCCACATCCCACCACCACTACTCTGAAATCATGAGAGGCGAACCTGTTATCCAGCCTATACAATGAAAACCTCCGCCTTATCGAGCGTAGCAAAGTACCCATACACGCCGACACGCAGCTCCACTTTGGGGATTAACTTACCCATCTCTCCGACCACCATATAGAGCTGGAGGCCCTGCTCGTCCTTGTTATCTGTTGAGCTGAACCATGCCGCCATACCGCTGTGGCTGTGGATATCGAGCACCGTGTGGGGCAGCCTTCTGTACTTGACGCTGGCCACGCTCCCCTCCTGTGAGGGTTTCATAAGCCGGTACCTGTGATCCCACACAACAGCGAGGTACTGCTCCCTCCATGACTCGGAATAAAGCGTTGATAATGCAACCTCGTAGATATGCATCGGAATCTTCCCATGTGTGAGCTGCACCGATTCGCTCACCGGCGCAAGCCCCCTGACCTCGGCAAGTGCCACGCATACCGTGGCGCTCAAAAGGGGTCCGTCAGCACGGATGAAGAGGCCGTTGCCGGCCAGAATATAGTTGTAAAAGAACCCCTCTTCGCCCTGGAGACCCTCTCTGGTATTTATCAAATATCCGACCTGATTCATGAGATAATGTCCCTCACACTCCCGCAGCGCACCAGGTCACTAACGGGGTATTTGCGCCTGCCGTCCAGCTCTTTCCACAGGTCCATAAGATTCCTCGGGTGAGATTTCGACCGCCCGTTGGAGTCGGCGGTTGTGGTAAAGAAGCTGGTGAAGAATGACTCAGGGATCTCCTCGATATTGCTCGGGAACCGATGGCTCCCCTGGCAGTTCCGCCCGTCATTGAAGAGGTTGTACAGCGGGGCATGGTATATTGGATCGTTTAATGTTTTGGGCCTGTCCTTCGCTGCGAACACCCTGGGCGCACTGGCCGGCTGGCAGATGAATATCAGCCCAGGCATGGGGAGCTTCATCCTTACAGGAGGCCTGTCTAATTCCCCTATGATTGCCACAGGCCACACCCGGCCAGGTCTCCATAATGCCACCTCGGGTCCGCCCGAGCTTCTACCCCACCATAAGGCACTTGGAGGCAGGAGCCCGGATGAAAGCGGGATATTGCGCAGCATAGTCATGGCAATATCATGGGCGCTCACCATGCGAGTGGTGGTGGTGCCGTTTTCGAATATCGAGAGGATGATCAACTCACCATAGAAGTCCAGCCGCACCTTCAGTTTATCTGGCGGAACCTCCAGCGATTCGGGCAGCACCCATCTCACTTCAGATTCTGGCTCCGGCATACCCCTCCTTTCTTGAAAATTAGAATAACCTCAGCTGTCTTTTATCGACCTCTGCTTCTATGGAATTAGGATCGATGATATTTGCAATCTCCCGGAAACACTTGAGCGGTGTATTTTCTATTTTCCCCGCGCAGCTGTGGATTATCTCGTTGATGGACTCGGCTCTCTGCCATTCACCGGTGAGGTATTCAACCTCTTCCTTGTTCCACGCCGGATACTCCACATATCCATCCTCATCGTCGATATCGAGGAAAGAATTATCGGTATTTTTATGAAGTACATCCGCCCATCTCGCCACCCCTTCGTATTCAGTTCCGTCGAACATTCGATGGACTTCATCCAGGGATACGCCGCCCTCCGGAATCCTCTCGAGCTGACTGAGCGGTATTCCATGAACTTTTAACAACACCTCGCCGAGAGGGATGCGGGCGGAATCGTTTGCTTCCCACGGGCTCTGAACAACATAGGTCATTATCTGGGGGCCGAGCCTCCAATCGTCGCTGGGGATATCGTGATATGAATCAAACCCGATACCCATGAGGGTGACGGGCATCTGGCAGTCAAATACCTCGTACCCTTCCCCATCGAGAAAGTATGCTTCCTCGAGCGGGAAGTATTTCTGGCTAAAAGCATTGTAGAAGGCCGCCAACCTGTCGTCTTCATCCAGATTCGCCAGTATTTCCGCCTCGCGCTCGGGGAAGAGATCCTTGACCAGCAATAAGAAGGTCATGTAGGCATCCCTGTCCGTGAGCCTGGCGATTAGCTTCATTAAAGACGGGGGGAAATACGAGCGGAGCTTTTCCCCAAGCGTCAGGAGCGGCCCAGGCTCGTCAGACATGAGACGGCAACCCTCGCTCCCTCAGCATAGGCTTTAGCCTCACTCACGGCCTCATCGATTTCCTTGCTCATCGAGAGCACCTTATCGGAATCGATACCGCCATTTTCATTGACCAGTAACCAGGACAGGTTGATGAGGCGGAGATGGACCGGCGGCAGCTGTTTAAGGTCCTGTGTGAGCTGCTCCATCCCCTTTTGTACCTACCTTCCGTTCGAGGATATAGAGTGTGTCCTCGCCCCTCTCCGCCGTCCGGATATCGGCGGTGGCGAGCTCGGGGAAGAAGTCAGTGAACGTTGCCCTGACTTCATCGGGTGTTTTTGAAGGGTCGGGATCCGGGAATTCCCTCCCGTCATACATGAAGATACGCATAGAACTACTCCTTTCTAGAGTGGATTACTTAGTGACAACGTAGTGCCCTACGGTGTTGCCGTTGGTGTCTCGCAGGTTGCGCACCAGCCCATCATCATAAATGACGATTTGCCTTAGAACATCCTGCAATTCGGTTTCATTGTCCTCGAAGGCGGCATTATCAAGATTGACTGTTATCGAAAGCTCCATCCAAATCACCCCCTTTCTGCTAGAGAGTCCTGTTGATATGCAGGACTAATGCATCTCCTGGATTCTCCAGATAACTGCGTTCATCATCTATCAGAGCCTTGGATATCGCCTGCTCCGTGGAATCGGCTAATTCCACCTTGACAACTTCCTTATCAGGAGATTTCTTCTTAACCCGGGTAAATTTAATCTCATACTCCATCAAATCACCCCCGTTCTTTCTGATATGAAAATCTCTCCTGACCATGTCCCCAGGAAACTTGCGTCTCCTGGGGGGTGTGTCAAAAGAGATTCAGGCTTCTCACTCCCAGAACTTACTGCCAAGCATAGCTTCGGCGTCTTCCATCTCGGTAGCCAGGCCGTCGATATCGTCACCCAGGGCATCACTTAGGGCAGCAGCGATCTCTGCGCGGAAAGGCCTCTTCTTGACCTCCTTGCCTTTGCAGCTCGGGCATCCCCGGCCAGCTTTGAAATCGGCTCGCTCTATTACGTCCATCTCATGAAGAACGTAATCCATGTCCCACGGCTCACCGCATCTCGGATAATACAGGTCCATCTTCACCCCCTCTCCATAGCGTTAGAGATCAGCCTATAAGCCTTAAGCACAGCTCCTTACTTCTCGGTTACATAGTCAGCAGTAGACATCCCCTCAGGAGTCTGCAACCATTTGTCGAAGGCAATAACGTCAAAGCCAAATAGCGAATCGAAAAACGGATACAAGGACCTCCCAAATATAGCTTTAAACTCCTTCTCGCATGATTGCCTGATCATATTGTTGCGTTTGCAATGTTCGGTTACCATATTGAATCACCCCCTTCCTAGTAGGCGCTAACTATGCCAACACTCCCAACGGTGCTAGCGTTGGCTCCTACTACAAAGGCAGGCGTGGCTTTAGCCGTTCGGTTCCCCCGAGCAACCTGTCCGCGGCATCGGAGAATTCTGCCAGTGTGGTATATCCATTTGGGCCGCCTGTATAGTCTGTGTCAGACTGAGCAGTCCTTACCAGAATGTGCTCGTGCCAATCGCCCGGGAAGTGTCTCACATCGGATATGGAGAAATAGACAAACTTCTTCCCCCTTTGGACGAAGCCCGACAGGTAATAGTGGCCATCGCTGACTTTAACCAGACGTGCCCTTTCGGGCAGAGACTTCTTGATACAGGCTTTAAACATCCCGGAGAAAACCTTGAAGTCTTCCCCGGTGGTAGGCCCACTGGAGAACTCCCAGTCTTTGAAGCCGTTTAGGGTTTGAGGGATGTCGGCTTCCTCTGCCACCACTCGGTATCGGGTAATCTTCACGTTATCACCCCCTCTCTATTAGCTTCTGGCACCAGTGCGAACGGTGACGATTTCGGGTTTTTGTCACCGTTCGGAAGGAGGCAGAAACTTATGGAGCGGCCCCCCTACCCTCGAAGCAGTTTGAGCGCTTCGATCGCTGCGTTGAGCGCACAGAGGTCGTTCTTGTCATCGAGCGACAGGTTACCGAGCCACTCGTGGAGCTCCTGCAGCTGCTCGATGCACTTCTTCAGACCCAGCGGCCGGGTGATGGCCTCTATCGCCTGGGGATCTATGGCTGCTTTGACCATAGTCAGCTCACCCCCCTTCTATAAGGGGCACGGCATGCCGTGCCCCTACATTTGGGGCGCCCTGCCCTGGGGCGGTGGCCAACCGCTCGCTTCCCTTCTTATCCTGAGTGTAGATATGAGTTGGAATACTTCGGATACCTTCGGATAATACCTGGCGATCTCCGCGGAGCAGGACGCCTCTGTTGTAATCCGACCTGGTCAGCTCACAAACCCGAGCTGCTGCAGCAAAAGCAGGATAACCACGCCGATCGCCAGCAGCCAGAAGAGCCTGGTGAGCCACCGGTCCAGTTTCTTGCGCCAACTCATCCTTTTCACCCCCTTAATTCGGACTATTCAATAGTTCCTCTCTGTCCCTGACGGCCTGCCGGATGACGTCCGGTTCCTTCAGCATTCCCTTCTTCGACTCACTGGCCCTCAACGCGGCGTTTGAAGCAAGTTCGAGGCTCTCAACCTCAGGGACCAGCTTCTTCAGTCTCCTCAGTTCCTGCTCGATAGCGTTGAGCGACCTCATTAACTTTCGCGTTTGCGTAAGGTTGGTTTTGCGCCGTATAGTCCTATTGGTAAACACTGTTCTCCTCCTCTAGGCTCTGCGGGATCGTCGTTCTACGCCAGCCCTATCGCTTGCCTCGCCTGCTCAAGTGTCGTCGTTTCCGGACTGAGGAAGCGCTCTTCCAGGACGGCGGTCAGGTTGTCGAGATCCTCCTGCGTGAAAGTGCCGCCTCTAGCCGCTGCCCACTCCTTGAGCAGCTCCTTTGTTTCTTCCAGGGTCATAACACCCCTCCCGGCCGGATATTTCTTAAGAAATATCCGGGTTGCGCTCATCAACCAGGTGGCTATAAGCAAAAGAGACCCCCTGATCTGGAGGTCTCCCTAAAAGAACTCCAGGCCGAAGGTCTCCCTGAAAGCAAAAAAGACCCCCTGAACAGAGGTCTTCTCC
>CAYVQT010000064.1:0-16338 GCA_964453665.1 uncultured Dehalococcoidia bacterium
GGGCTTCGACTTTGGCCTCATCGAAGATTCCGATGGCCTGGTCGGAGTTGAAGTCGTAGAGAATCTGCTGGTTCATATCCTCGGTATGAGGCAGCAGGTTGGTAACTATGATGAAGCTTACGCCGTGCTGACTGGCCAGGTCGACAAGCTGCGGCAGTTCATCGATGTTTCTTTTCATAGCGACAAATTCAAATCCGATACGCGGAGTCCGGCTGTTGCTTTTCTTCTTTGACGTGTTCAACCGCTCTATGTTTGTGATTACCTGGTCAAAACTGGCATCTCTCCTGATTTCATTGAAAGTTGAGGACGTAGCGCCGTCGATGGAAACTACGAGGTCGTCCAGTCCAGAGGATACCAGATGCCCGGCTATTTCATCATCGATGAGGGTTGCGTTCGTGGTGAGACTGAAGGTGCCGTCCGGTGGAAGATGTTCCTTACCCAGACGTATCATCTCGATGATGTTCTCATTGAGAAGGGGCTCACCGATGCCTATGATGTTGACGGATTCGATTTCGCGAAATGTGGGTATTAAGGCTCTGTAGGTTTCCATGGTCATATCGCCGCTGTCTTCTTTCCAGACCTTCCTCATGCACATGATGCAGTTGAGGTTGCACCTTGTAGTAACCTCAATATTCAGCTTCCTCGGCTTGTCATCCATAATTCGAATGCTCCGATCATCAAGTAAATAGCGAATAAATCAGACTTACTTTGTGCTTCAATTGTAGCATCATTTCAGGTTTGACTCAACGAGATGAGGCGGTATTGAATGCGAAAACATGAAGCTCGCTTGCACACAAGCGAGCTTCATGTCTAACTCGTTTCATATGTTGTATGAAGCTAGCTTAAAGTCTCCTGCGCACCAGGTACGAGGCGAGGAACTTCCTGTCTACATTAGGTGTGCGGTACAACTGGAATATCAACGAATCGCGGAACATTAGCTCCAGTGGCCAGCCCTCTTCACGCTCAATACCGCGGGAGCCGAGGAACTCGATTGCCTTCATGCATGAATCGATAGCGGTTGGGAAACAATGGCGGGCAGCGAGGACGCCCCACTTGCCCTGCTTGGCCTCATCATCATTGGTGTCCCAGAGTTTGCAGGCTTTGGTGCACAGGGCGCGACCTGCCTCGGCGGCGACCCACATATCAGCTATGGGAAAATGGATGCCCTGGTACTCTATGAGCGGGTGCTCCCAGCGTATGTTGGTCTTGGTATACTCCACCGCGATTTCGATGGCGGCCTCGGCTACTCCAACCGCCTGGAATGCCTGATTGGCCATGTGCTTATTCATCCCGTCGACCAGTGCATGGATACCTTTACCTTCAGGAGCCGCCAGGTATTTCTTATGGATCTTGCAGTCCTTGAAAATGACCTCATAGCGAGCGCAGCCCCACCTCGCTCCCATTAGGTCACCCTCACGTCCACGTGTGATTCCAGGAGCGTCGTCGTTAAGGATGAACATTGAGAGACCGCTGGTGCGCTTGGTAGGGTCGGTCTTCATCAGAACAAGATGCCACTGAAGTCCGACGGGCCCCGGGGTAGTCATAGTCATAAACCATTTTGGCCCGTTGAGGACGTAGTAATCGCCTTCGAGGGTGGCAGTGCCGCGCATTCCGCCCATGTCTACACCTGACTCAGGGTCAGTGGCCATTGCAGTGCAGAAACCGCCATCGAGCGTCCGCTTAAAATATTCTTTCTTAACGTCCACATCAGGAGTCCAGTGCTCGAGAACGTGCACCCAGGGCTCGCCGTAGGCAAAGGCGTCATCGAGCCTGGGAGTGTAAGCCATTTTGGTTATCTCAGCCGAAAGCAGGCTGCAGTCTAAAAGATTCCAACCTGGCCCTCCCCATTCCTTGGGGATAGTCCTTCCATAGAAACCGGCGTTTATGATCGATTTCATCAGGCCATAGTAGACCTCCGACATCTCAGTCATCGCTAATGAACCGCCCAGGCGGTCCAGTCCCCGGCGGTTAGGTAGCCACCACTCCTCGATTATGTCCCGTGCCTTTTCCAGATACTTGTACATCTCGGGAGTCCACTCTTCGGGATGGTCATACGGGTCATAAGTATTGATCTTGAATAAGTCCTTCTCCATGTAGTTATGCCTCCTTAGCGCACCTTCAGGTTTATTTCACCGGAGTGCCGATGATTCTTGAGCCATCTTTCCCGAGGATTCAATCCCTGTTGTTACTATACAAGCCGATAAGGCCAAACCCGTAAAATTGTGAAATCAATCGAAAAAGACGACTATTTAGTTTACTGGTTTTAAGCCTTTGGTGTCAAGCTCAATCGGATGGTTCAAATATGATTCGTAGCGTTTGTCCTGCAAACGCTTCCTTTATGGACTGCTAATCCTTTGGAAATCGTTCCTGTGTTAGTGTACGATTGTTGACTTAAGAATACTGGATTGATACAATTTTATATATAGTGGAAGTAATCACGTATATAAGTTGCGTACGTTTGAAGTGAGATAAAAGTCGCAGACAATCGCGGCCGTAGCGTATAGAATTAGGCACAATTATAAAGTGAGAGTTACTCGATAATAAAGGGAGGCTTGTGATGGTTGACTTAGCGGAGAACATCCAGGAAAAGCGTCTGACTCAGATAATAGCTGACAAGGTGCGATACAGAACGATGATGGGCCAGCGGACGGGCCGTGTTGAGGAGCAGGAGAAGCTGGGTAAGATAAGCGAGATCAGACCGACGCTGAGGCTTGATCCCGAGCGGGCGCGGCATGTAACGCAAATATATAAAGCGACAGAGGGCGAACCAATCGCTATCAGAAGGGCCAAGGCGATAGCGCATCACCTGGATAACATGACTATATACATTAATGATTACGACCGGATTGCGGGCAATTCTTCGAGGTCTCCCGATCATGTAATAAGCTATCCTGAGCTGTACTCACGCTGGGTGGATAAGGCCATTGATATGGGCTACAAGGACATGCTTAGCGATGAAGAGCGGGATGAAATGCATGAGATTTTGAAGTACTGGTTTAACAAGTCGGTCCAGGGTGCTGAGCGGCAGTATCTGGCCGAGGAGGATAAACCATACTGGTCATACATGAACCAGGGCGTATTTGTCTGGGTTCACGGGGCTCACTCTGGCCAGGTGCCGAATTACGAGAAAGTATTCAAGGTAGGGTTGAAGGGAATACTGAAGGAGGCGCAGGACAAGCTCGCGGAGATAACCCGGGACAAGGACCTGATACGCGATGACCCACAGGCATTTTTAAAGAAGAAGGCATTCCTGGAGGCTGTAATCATAAGCATAGAGGCGGCGATCAGGTGGGCGCACAGGTATGCTGAGCTTGCCAGGGGCATGGCGGAGGCAGAGACGGATGGGAAAAGGAAGAAAGAGCTGGGGCTGATAGCTGAGAGCTGTTCCTGGGTGCCTGAGAATCCGCCGCGGTCGTTCCACGAAGTGCTGCAGGCGTGGTTCCTGCTGTTCCTCCTGGTAAGGGTGCTGGACATCCAGACGAGCGGCATTGGTGACAGGGTGGACTACCTTTGGTATCCGTTCTATAAGAAGGACAAGGAGGAAGGGAAGATAACCCCGGAGGAAGCGCAGGAGCTTATGGAGTACATCTGGCTGAAGTTCACCGAGCTGGCTGACTTCAATGCTCCCATAATGGGGAGCGGAGCCCACACTACGCCGAGGTATATAACCATTGGCGGCCAGGACCGTATGGGACGGGACGCGACCAACGAGTTGACGTATATCATCATGGACAGTGTAAAGGCTCTGGGTTTAGTGGAGCCAATGATGGTAGTCAGGCTACATAAGAACACTCCGGACGAATTTCTATATCGGTTCACGGATATCATGAGGGAGGATGCGGGGCACTATGGCATCTTCAACGATGAGTTCATGGTACCGTGGCTGGTGAGCAAGGGGTTGCCCGTTGAGGACGCGAGGAACTGGTGTGTAGAGGGATGCATGAGGTGGGCGGTAGTGGGCAAGCCCATGGGGCACAGGGGGATAGCCGGTGTAGGGTTTGCTCTGCCCAAGTGCCTGGAGTACGCCTTAAACCAGGGCAGGGATTATAAATTCTTCGACGGGAAGCAGATAGGGCCTGAGACCCCTGACCCTTTGACCTTCACCTCGATTGAGGATGTTATACAGGCTTACCTGGAGCAGACGAAGTTCTTCACCGAGAAGATAGTGACATTCAGCAACATAACGGATGCTGTTGAAGATATCTGGCTGCCGCAGCCGTTTAACTCGGCGTTGCTGGATGGTTGCATCGAGAATGCTATGGGTGTGAGGGATCTTCACTACTGGCATAAGACGAACATGCAGCCAGTAGGGCAGACGACGGTGGTTAATGCGCTGGTGGCGATGAAGAAGCTTATCTTTGAGGATAAGACAGTCACTATGGCGGAGCTGTTGCAGGCGCTCAAGGACAACTGGGAGGGACATGAAGAGCTGAGGCAGAAGTTCCTTGATGCGCCCAAGTTTGGCAACGACGATGACTACGTAGACCTTTTCGCCAGGGATGTGCATATAAAGACATGCCAGACGATACACAAGTTCAAGACGATATTCGGTTTCAATGTGCAGTCTGACGGAAGCGGCAGCGCGAGCTACTTCAGCTTCAGCGGGTTGACGGGAGCTACCCCTGATGGCAGGAGAGACCGTGAGGTATTCTCGGACGGAACTGTATCTCCTGCTCCGGGCACGGATAAGAAGGGGCCGACGGCGGTATTGAAATCTGTGGCCAAGATAGATCCGCAGCTGACGTTCAACCATCTGTTCAATCAGAGGTGGGTACCGGACTTCCTGGAGGGAGACAACAGGGCCAAGTTCGTGGCATACCTGAGGACATTTGTGAACCTGGGCATACACCATGTACAGGGGAACGTGATAGATGATGCGGTATTGAGGGAGGCACAGGTACATCCTGAGAACTATGAGAGTCTGGTGGTGAGGGTTGCAGGGTTCAGCGCCTATTTCACGGATATGCACAAGGAGGTGCAGGACCAGATTATCGCCAGGACAAAGCAGAGGCTATCGTAAGTTTGCGTTTTGGATTCCTGCTTCCGCGGGAATGACACGAAGAATATAATTGTTAAAGGGTAGGTTGGCCGACGTCGGCCAACCTACCCTTTTCATTGTCTCTGCGGTGCACGTAAGTGGGGCTTGGTTACCAAGCCCCTACATGTAAGAAACACGTTTAACAAAAAATGTGGCTCGCATCACCGTTCGCCCTGAGCCTGTAGAAAGGAACCCTTCGATAAACTCAGTGAATGCTCCTCGAGGGAAGTTCGTGGTTCGACAAGCCCGTCGTGCGTAGGGGCGTTTCGCGAAACGCCCCTACCGGTGAAACATCTGGCTCCCCAATACCTGCTTTAGCAGGAAAACGATCCGTTTATCGTGGGGAAATCTAAGGATTGGTGGGTTACGTTATCACTTCACCAACCCTAACGTTCCTGCTTTTTATGCTATTTCCCCTTCCAGACGGCCTTGCGTCCTTCCATGAAGGCCCTGGGGCCTTCCTTGGCGTCCTCGGTGTCGAAGATAATCCATGACTGCAGGCGCTCTATTGAGTAGGCGGCGTCGAGAGCCAGCCCTCTGATGACGGATTCCTTGATTGCCTGGACAGCGAGGGGGCCGTTTGAGCAGAGTTTCTCGGCGTAGGCCATAGCAGTAGGCATGAGTTCCTCTATGGGAACAACCTTATTAATAAGGCCGATCTCATAGGCCTCCTGGGCGGTGACCTGGTTGGCAGTGAGCAGCATCTCCATAGCGCGTGCATATGGTATCTGGCGTGGAAGTCTGACAGTAGTACCGCCGCCGGGAAAGAGGGCCCATGTGGGCTCCATTACGGCGAAGACGGCTTTTTCGGAGGCGACCCTGATGTCAGTGCCCAGGAGCATCTCCAGACCACCGCCGAAGCAGAAACCGTTGACAGCGGCAATGATGGGCTTCCAGAGGTCGAAGCCGCGGAGAACGGCGTTGAGGGGTCTGGTATCTGACTGTAGGTCTCTGAGGTCGGCCTCGGTGATTTTAGGAAGGAAGGTTTTGAGATCACCGCCTACGGAAAATGCTGTCTTGCCTGCGCCGGTGATGATAGCTGCCCATATATCTCGGTCGTCTCTGATATCCATCCAGGCATCGGAAAGCTGTTCCATCATCTCGTCGTCCATGGCGTTAAGCGCATCGCGGCGGTTCATGGTGACGATAGCTATGTGCTCTTTCTTTTCATAGATGACTGCTGGCATTTTTTCTCCTTCTCTAGATTTTACTCACCGTTAATTTATTTGGGCGCTGGCTTAAATTTGGGCAGGAGCCAGTCCTGGTCTTCCACCTTTTCGAATACAAGCTCGACGGGCATGTCGATGTAGATATCCTCGTTCTTACAGCCAATTATGTTGGTGTGTATACGTGGGCCTTCCTCCAGCTCAACAATTGCCACGTTATAGGGCGTGTCCCAGGCCGGATAGAATGCCTGGTAGGTGACCTGCCAGGAAAAAATATTGGCTTTACCGCTGGATTTAGTCCACTCATGGTTCACGCTCATGCACCTTGGGCAGAGGTTGCTTGGAGGAAAGCGGAAAAAACCACAGTCATTGCATTTCTGGAGCAGAAGCTCCTGTCTCTGGCATCCATCCCAGAAGGGCTTGGATTCTTCGCTGGGCGTCGGGAGCGGTTTGGGCAGCTTAAACTCTGCCATATGCTCACCTCCTCAAGATTAAAGAAGAGAAGCTGAAGGTCGGAGGATACTCATTAACCACACCGCCGAATCCGGTTATCAGGGTAGTCTCTGCATCCTTTACCTGTCGTTCCCCACATTCTCCTCTTAGCTGGCGAACCCCCTCGATTATGTGGCCCATGCCCATAGTATGGCCTTCTGAAAGCAGACCACCGGCTGTGTTGCAGGGTATCTCACCGCCAAGCTCTATCTTGCCGCTCTCAACGAAAGGGCCGCTCTCTCCTATTTTACAGAAGCCTGTAGCTTCCACTTGTGTAAGAAAAACGATAGTGAAAGCATCGTAAAACTGGCAGACATCGATGTCCTTTGGTGTCATACCTGCCATCTTGAATGCAGTTTCACCTGCTCTTGCCCAAGAAGCCCAATCAGAGATTTCGGGATTACGCCACGGGCGTAGGAGAGGCGCTCCGTGCGCCTGCCCCCAGCCGCTGATGTAGACGGGACGGTTCCTCAGGTCCCTTGCTCTCTCGGCAGTAGTCACTACAACGGCGCCGCCGCCGTCTGTCCAGGGGCAGCAGTCCAAAGCGCGCAGTGGCTCTGATATCCAGCGTGAATTTTCATAATCCTCAAGTGTAATCGGCTTACCGTACATCTGGGCATTCGGGTTGAGGCAGGCATGCTTCCTGCACGTGACGGCTATAGATCCCAGTTGCTTGTAGGTCGTTCCGAAATCGTGTATATGCCTGCGGGCCACCTGGGCCAGAAATGGTACCGCTGAAATTTCTCCGTAGGGTAGAGTAAACTCAAATCCGGGCGGCAATCCGAGTGGGACGTCCGCGGGGTTGTTTTGCCATCCATAGCAGCAGACCACGGTGTGGCACATCCCGGAATTAACGGCCATAGCAGCTATCTGCGTTATGGCGATCGGGGTAGAACCACCGCAGTCTACAGTAGCAGTGAAGTTTGATGAAATACCTAAAAGGTCAGCGACTCTCCCGGCAAAACCATGTCGCTCGCCTTGCTGTGACGGGTGCACAAACAAGAGACCATCGACATCATCTTTCCTAAGGCCGGCATCTTCAATGGCTCTTTTACAGCCTTCCAGAGCGAAGTCCATGGTGCTTATCCCGGCCATCTTTTTGCCGAGCCTGGTAAGACCGACGCCGACAATAGCACACTTATCTTTGAGGTTCAATGTATCACCCCCTTATTTGAGTCGCGGGAGGTTTAGGATGTTAGCCGCCTAAAGACAGGATTCGGGCGGCGTTATCGCTCAGGATTGCGGTGACCTCGGCCTCTGTGAAGTTTATCCCTTCAGGGGCGTTTTGCGGCAGCTCCCTGATCAAGTCTGCGTAGTCTTTGGTAGACATGAGAGCGGCTACAAAAGGATTGTCGGTGCCGAAGAGGACCCTATTAGGACCGAGGCGGTCGAAAGCGTGCCTCAAGACCTGACAGAACTTGAAGTAGTTGCCCCTGGCTACGTCCTGCCATGCAGATACGTCGGTTAAAATATTGTATCTAAGGCCAGCCAGATAAAATAGCTGCTCGTGCCATCCAAAAGCCATGTGACCGGCGGTAACTGTCAGATTGGGGAAGTCCTGCACGACGTCGTCGAGATATATAGGATCACCATACTTAGCGCGTAGGGGTGCCGCACCAAGCTGGCCGGTGTGACATGTTACCGGCAACTGGAGTTCGGAAGCCTTTTCGAGGACGCGGTAAGTATTGGGTTCGTTCATAAAATAACCCGTCTGGGGATAGAGGTTCAGCCCCTTAAGACCCCATTCATTGATGGCGCGTTCAAGCAGTTCAACTGCGTCCGGTCTGCGGGGATCAACCGTGGCAAATGCAATTATCCTGTCGGGGTGCCGGCTCTGGAGGTCTGCATATGCCTTGAGTTGACCTTCGAGGGACATCTTCGGTTCTCCGAAGAGAATCCAGTAGTCCATGGGCAGAAGAACCGTTTTATCAATCCCGCCGGCATCCATATCGCGTATAAGGGCTTCGCCCTCTGCGTCCCACAGGGTGGGGATCATGGTTTCTCTTATAACTTCCAATGGCATTTCCATACCTAGCTGCTTCATGCCGTTTAGATACATATTAGTTACGGCTTGCCACCAGCCCTCAGGGTACCATTCCTCAGCTACCAGGTGATAATGAGCATCGATAAGCATTACCCCTCCTTTCTACGATCACAGCCTCTTATATCTTATCAACGACTTAGGGTCTGGGCAGACCCAGGCCGGCGATTGCAATTAGGATCCTCTCGATCTCGTTGCTACCGCCGCCGACAGCCTGCATCAGGGAGAACTTATACTCCCACCCGATGTATCCGTCGTACGGAGCTCGATCCCCTCTATCCAGTGGCCCGTAGAGGCCCAGTATCTGCATTGCGGTATTGGCCAGGCGTCGCTCAAGTTCACTGGTGAAAATCTTGGTCATAGAAGCCTCGGCGAAGGGGATGGTCCCCTTGCCCAGCAGCCAGGCTACGCGATAAGCGAATAAACGCCCGATCTCCAGGTCGATTGCCAGTTGGGCCAGCCTCTGCCGTATTACAGGGTCCTCACTAAGGGGTTTCCCATTGCGGTGTGTTTCCCTGGCATACTGTACGATTTCTTCGAATAATCGCTGATGCTGAGCGACACAACCACCCATGAAGACCCTTTCGTGGTCAAGGGCAACGGTGAGATAATGCCAGCCCTGGTTGAGCTCGCCGACGACAGCGCTTTTGGGAACGCGTACATTGTCAAAGAAGACCTCATAATTGTAATAGTCCCACATGGTGTCGAGTTCACTCACCGTAATGCCCGGGGTCTTCATATCGACGATGAACATGCTGATGCCCCGGTGCTTCTTGGGGGCATCGGGATCGGTCCTGACCGTCATCCAGGCATAGTCTGCCTGCCCTGCGAAGCTGGTGAACATCTTCTGCCCGTTGATGACGTATTCATCGCCATCGAGTAAAGCTGTAGTCTGGCAGCTGGCAAGGTCGGAACCGGCGTTTGGTTCGGTATAGCCGAGGCAAAAGACGACCTCGCCTTTGAGAATTTTAGTCAGGAACTCCTTCTTTTGCTCCTCGGTTCCGACGCGGATGAGGGAGGGACCCACCATGTTTTGCGCCAGGATATGGGCCCCTGCGGGCGCTCTGGAGCGCATCATCTCTTCGCTGTAAACAAGCTGCTGTGTGTAGGGGCGTCCGAGGCCGCCGTACTCTTTTGGCCATCCCACGCCCAGCCAGCCCTTTTCCGCTAGCTTGCGGGTGAAATCGCGGCTGAACAGCTCATACGGCGTCCGTCCCTTGTGCTCGGGACCCAGCTCCTTGCGAAGAAAGTCTCGAATCTCCTGCCTGAAGGCTTCTTCCTCTGGTGTGAACCCGAAGTCCATTGCGCCTCCCTTTTGCCAACGTTCGGTTCGATAGTGGCTTAGAGTCCCATTTGCTGGGCGACTATCTCCTTGTGGTAGTCGCTATCGCCGAAAACAACATCTGCCGCCTTGGCCCTGCGGTAGTAAAGTCCTATGTCATGGTCCCTGCTGAGGCCGATCGCGCCGTGACACTGAACTGCCCGCTCCGTTACGAATTTATAAGCCTGATTGATCCACGCTTTAGCGGCTGCGATGTCTCCTGGGGTCGCCATGCCCTCAGAGAGCATCCAGGAGACCTTGTACATAAGGTTTCTGCTTGTAGCAGCGCTGGTCCACATATTAGCGCAATAGTGCTGAATCACCTGGAAGGTCCCTATTGGTCGCTTGTACTGAACGCGTTCCTTAACGTAATCAAGGGTCATATCAAGGCTTGCTTCCAGTCCACCAACTGACTCAGCGCATTTAGCCATGATAGCTTGGTCAAGGGTCTTGGCAACGATAGGCCACCCTTTATCGAGTTCGCCCAGCATGTTTGACTTGGACACGGTGACATTCTCAAAGACAACTTCGCAGAGCTTGTCCATGCCAATAGTGGGGATGACTTCATACTTGATGCCGGGGCTCTTGGCATCCACTATGAACAAGGTAATGCCCTCTTCGGGGTTAGCGGCTTCTTTGGTTCTGGTAGCGACGATTATGTAGTCTGCGATATGGGCATTCTCTACAAACAGCTTGGTCCCATTGATAATAAAGTTGTCTCCCTGAGCGACAGCCTTGGTTTCAACGCAGGCCGAGTCGTACCTAACATTAGGCTCATACAGGGCCATGGTGGCGATCATATCGCCCTTTGCTATCTTGGGCAGGAACTCCTTTTTCTGCTCATCCGTGCCCGCTGACAATATAGGCAGGCTGCCTAGGACGACAGTGCAGAAAAAAGGTCCAGGAAGGATATTGCGTCCCATCTCCTGAAGCAGAATTATAAGGTCCATATAGCCCATTTCCTGGCCGCCATATTCCTCTGGTAGTACCAGTCCCATCCAGCCCAGATCCGCCATCTTGCCCCATAACTCGGGGGAGTAGCCTTTTTCGTTCTCTTCCAGCTCTCGGACAAGGGTCTTCGGGCATTCCTTGATAAGAAAGTCCTTGGCCATCGTTTTCAGCATTTCCTGTTCTTCTGTCAGGTCGAGATTCATTTCAAACTCCTTGTTCAGATTTCAACTGAGCCAGGCGCAGTGGCCATCCCAGTACTCTTCTCTCTCCATGATAACTGCAGTTCCCTGGCCGAAGCCACCACATATGGATGCGCAGCCATATCTGGAGCCCTGCCGGTTCATCTCATGAGCCAGAGTGCCCATGACTCTCATGCCGCTCGCGCCTATGGCATGGCCGATACACAGAGAATCCCCGTTAACGTTCATCTTCTCGGGGTCTATATTGAGTTCCTTAATCAACGTGAGGGGCACTGCGGCAAAGGCTTCGTTTGTTTCCCAGAGGTCTATATCGGCAGGGTCGAGACCTGCTCTCGACAGCGCCTGCCTCGATGCCATAGTAGCGCTGTATCCCATTATAGCGGGGTCACACGCAGCCCAGGCGATGGACCGTACGGTTATCATTGGCACAAGGCCCAACTCCCTGGCTTTCTCCTTGGGCATAAACACACCTACCGCGGCTCCGTCGCTCTGTTTAGATGAGCTGGCGGCCGTGACCCTTCCATTTTCCTTGTACAATGTGGGAAGCTCGCGCAATCTCTCTATGGTCGTGTCCGGCCTGACATCCTCGTCATAGTCAACGATTTTAGAAGTGCCATCGGCTAACTTGCCTTCCATCGGTATTATCTCGTGTTTAAACTTGCCTTCCCTGTAAGCTGCTGCTGCCCTCAGGTTGCTTCTCAACGCCCATTGGTCCTGGTCTTCCCTGGTGATATCGAACTTCTCAGCCAGGTTCTCGGCTGTTATCCCCATGCCTATCATAGCTCCCTGGTCAACTACTTCCCACAGCTTTGGGTTCGGTAGCCCCCGTGAAGTTGCGCCGGTGGCTATCGCTTCCTCCATCATCTTCTCCATGTCCGTGTCGAAGGTCCAGAGTGGAATGGGGAAGTGGGAGCAGCTTTCGAAGCCGCCAGAGATAACTATATCCTCAATACCCAATTGGATAGCCATGATACCAAATTGAGCTCCTGCCATGCTGGAGGTACAGGCGCGGTCCACACTCAGCCCCCGGGTCTCGAAGGGGCATGTCATCAGGCCTACGCTTCTGCCGGGATTTGCCTGCTCACCTGACATGTTTGGCGAGCCCATTGTGACCTCGTCGATCATTGACCTGTCCAGCTTTGTACGCTTGAGCAACTCCTCGATTACCTGCGTTGCCAGGTCATCACCACGCATGTGCGAGAAGAATCCGGGTCTTTTCTGGCTACCCCTTCCGAACGGAGACCGAGCATAGTCTACCATTACTACTTCTCGTACTTCAGTCATCTAATGTTCCTCCTTGATATAATACAATTACCAGCTTCTGGGTAGGCCCAAGGCCATTGTGCAGACCAGGTTTCTCATGATTTCGGATGTGCCGCCTCCCATGTTCAGTCCCATAACGACCTGATAGTAATTAACGTATTTGCCGTAGAGAGGAGCCCATCTGGAGGTCTCCACTTGCCCGTAGAGCCCCAAGATCTCGCAAGCGGTGTAGGTCAGGCGCTGTGTTAACTCGGTGACGAGGAACTTTGCGCCCGCGGCGAGTGGAGCGGCTGTCATCAAACCTCCGGTTATCTGGTTCCACACCACTGAGTGTGAATATGCCAGACCGGCTTCGACCTCAACTTCCATCTGGGCCAGTTTGTTTCGCACCAACGGGTTCTTTGCTAAGGGTTCGCTGCCCCATTTCGTTTCGTTGCAGAATTGAACCAGGTCCTCGAGGTCTCTCTTGGCTTTTGAAAACAGGTCAATCATAGAGCGCTCGAAGTTCGACGTCATCTGGGAGGCAATCCAGCCCTGGTTCTCCTCGCCAACTCTGTTGCGCACCGGCACACGGACGTCATCTAGGAAGACCTCGTTGAACATATGCCCGCCGACCATGCTGTAGAGAGGGCGTATGGTTATGCCCGGTGATTTCATATCCACCAGGAAGAAAGAAATACCGCGGCTTCTCTTCTCCTCGGGATTGGTTCTTGCGACCATCATACCCCAGCCAGCGCGGTGGGCTCCGCTGGTCCACATCTTCTGCCCGTTGACGATGTAATCGTCGCCGTTCCTGACGGCACGGGTCGTGAGACATGCCAGGTCAGAGCCGGCATTCGGTTCGCTCCACAGTTGACACCAGTCTCGCTCGGCCCTGCCCATAGGAGGCAGGTGTTCCATCTTCTGTTCTTCGTTTGCCGTTACGAGCAGGGTTGGAGCAAGCATGCCTACGCCGATGGGGTCCACTCCCTGCGCCCTGTGGTAACCCCTGACCTCATTGAAAATAAACTGCTCGATCAGAGGGGCGTCGCGCCCGCCGTATTCCTTAGGCCAGGCCATAGCTATCCAGCCCTTTGCTGCGAGCTTCCTCCCCATCTGCTTGTGGAACTCCCAGCAGTGGTCAAATTCGAATAGCGCCTCCATAGAGGCATCAAATTCGACCGGACAGTTCTTCATCTCCTCCCTGAAAAAATCATCGAATTCCTTTCTCAACGCTTCTTGTTCAGGTGTGTAGCTAAAATCCAAAGCTAGTCTCCTTTCTGACTATGATTGCTCTTGAGTGTTTATATGCGTTAAGAGTTGTATAACAAAGGCTGGTTTTGCATTTGTATGCGCTAACAATAACGTGGTGCTCATGTATGTTGTTTTATCACTTTTAATCCTGTCGGTAGATTTTATTATAGAGGATGGCGTAAGTTGGCTTTCAAAGACTACCTGCCCTTGAAAACAGGGTCCCGTTTCTCAAGAAACGCGGCCGCAGCCTCTTGAAAGTCCTCCGTGTTCAACATCTGGTCCGTATATGCAATTTCGTGCTCCATTTGCTTAATAATGTCAGTCTCAATCATGGATTTGTTGAGAGCTTCCTTGTGAACGGCCACTGCCAGCGGAGGATTCTTAGCTATTTTAGTAGCCAATTCTTTTGCTGCGGTCATTAGTTCATCGTGAGGAACGACCCTGCTCACAATACCTATTCGTTCGGCCTCCGCAGCATCTATCATATCTCCCGTTAGAAGCAACTCCTTGGCCTTGGGTAAACCAACAACGCGAGGAAGTGTAAAGGAGGCGGCGGTGTCGGGGCCAAGCCCACGTTTAACAAATATCATACTGAATCTTGACCTGTCAGAAGCAATCCTGATATCGCATGCCAGCGCTACTGAGAAACCCAGGCCAACCGCAGCGCCATTCACTGCGGCGATTATCGGTTTGCGCATTGTTGTCATAACAGCTACGGCACCTACAACAGTTCCTTTGCCCCACGGCACATCCTCTTCTGCTTCTTGCACTCGTGATGAAGCGACTCCTTTTTCCAGTTCTTCCTTGTCTACCTCTGGCTCCGCAGAGGCGAACATTGTAAGGTCTACGCCGGTGCAGAAATACTTCCCTGCACCAGTTAAAATGATTGCTCTTACATCATCGTCATTATCGAGGTTGTCTCTAAAGACGTGGTCTATCTCCTCCATTAGACGGAAGTCGAATGAGTTGCCTGAATCGGGACGATTTAAGGTAACCGTCGCGATGTGGCCTTCTTTTTCCACGATGAGACATTTGTATTCCATTTGCTGGTTCCTCTCTATCATTTCGGCTGCTGGATGGAATATTGAACTCGGCAGCATTTATATAAATCGGCTGCCCGAATGGCACCATATCTCCATCTCACTGATTTGCAGTGGATTGATGACAGTATTAGCTTTGACTAATCGAGACCGAACTGGTTAGGGAGGAATATCAATGGGACGTCTCGAAACCGCATTGAGCACTAGACATAATACACTACGGAAACATACCTGTTAATAATTGACTATGCTACTAGAATCGCGATCTGGTAATTATCTGTGCTGAAACGGTTTTTACTAGAGGTCTGCCCCGGGCATACCAAGGTTGCCGAGCTCGTTTATTCTCTCACTAACCTCCTTGACAGTCCATCTTCTCTCAATGTCAATAGACTTTGCAAGCTGTGGCGGCAGCCACAACTCAAGTTTACCGCCTCTGATAGACAACCAGCGCCCAGTTATATTTTTAGCATGGTCGGTGCCTAGGTAAGCGACGAGGGGCGATACGTTCTCAGGTGCCATGTCATCGAACTGGCCCTCTGGCCTTTCACCGAACATCCCACCCAAGGCTGCAGTCTGGGTTGTCATTCTGGTCCTGGCCATCGGTACAATGGCGTTGGCGGTGACGTTATACTTAGCCATCTCTCTAGCCCATACCATGGTCAAGGCACCGATGCCTAACTTGGCAGAGGCGTAGTTGGGTTGGCCGGCGTTGCCGAGGAGACCGGCATGTGACATAGTGCTTATTATTCGCCCGCTGACCGGATTCCCTGCCTTGCTTTGCTCTCTCCAGTACGAACAGGCCCATCTGCCGCAATTGAAAGTGCCGGTGAGGTGGACCTGGATAACAGCATCCCACTCATCTTTAGTCATATTAAAGGTCATTTTGTCGCGCAGGAAGCCAGCATTATTGACCAGAATATCGAGCTTGCCAAAGTTATCGATAGCACAATCGATAATCTTCTTTGCTGCGTCGAAGTCCATGACGCTCTCGAAGCTGGATACCGCCTCTCCGCCAGCATCCTTGATTTCCTTAACCACATCGTCAGCAGGACCGGTAGCCTTTCCCGTACCGTCCCATTCAGATCCTATGTCATTGACAACAATCTTTGCACCTTCTTGGGCCATTAGCAAAGCGTGGCTTCTTCCGAGACCTCGTCCGGACCCTGTGATGATTGCGACCTTACCGTCTAGCATTCCCATCTTTTCTTATTTACCCCCTTTTTTGTTTTAAATAAGATGGCTTCTTATTCTAGGTGCCAGCATTTACTGTAAATATTCCCCTCTGGCTTTCCTCCTCTCACCTTAGATATAGCAAAGCCCGTTCTTCGAGTATATTACTACCTTAAGAACGGGCCTAGTATCCTTGCCGGGTCATATCCGCTGAGCGTTTCGACCTTAACCAAAGAAACTCCTAGGATATTAACGAGAGTAATGTAATAATACAACAAATCACGTCAATACGCTAGCCCAAAGTCGCATCCCAGATGAAATAAGAACTCGCTCAACCATTTTAAACGGTTATGGAAAAGTGTCAAGGCGACGAATTGACTCATAATAAAAGTTACTGAATGCATTATAGTTGCGTCATAAAGA
>CAYVQT010000065.1:0-16294 GCA_964453665.1 uncultured Dehalococcoidia bacterium
AACCGTGTGAATCATATACTTTATTAAACGACAAGTTAGCGAAGTCCATCATTTTTATTCGGCTTGTTGGATTTGTTCCGCCCTCCCTTACGTTTTACTCCAAGCACGAGTAAGAGTTCCCCGATATCAGCTTCCGAACCGTCTTCTTTTATAGTCACACTTGTGTGTATGCGATAATGGTTTTGCCGCCCAACCTTGTTTTTACTAATAAAGCCCTCTCTATCCAGGTCGTTGATTATCTTTAGAGTCGCCCTTTCTGTTATTCCTACCGCATCTCCTATGTCCCTCGCTGTGCTGCTTGGGTGCCGGGCTATAGCGGCTAAAACAAGTCCGTGGTTTGTAATGAAACCCCAATCAGCCATTTTAAATTCCTCCTAATTTTAGACTTCGCTTTATATCTAAGAGATCATTTAGCTCAGAGCTTCTTAATAATTGTTAAATTTGCCTATTGACAAATCGAAAAATACCATGTTTAATATTAGATGAAGTATATATCATGTTTATGTTAGGATGTAATTTATAAGATGTAACATTATTTATGATTAATGATTGTCTCATAAATAATGATGTATGTCAAGTCATTTGAAATTTCGAGGAGACCACGATGAACGACACTGAATTCAAAATCGGCGAATATCGCCGGGAGGAAAACGAATGGGCAGACGGGTGGGCAATTATGGCGAATCCTGTCAGGTTTGCGACGAGGTTTAACGCGACCGTACCTGGAGCTCATCGTCTTGTTACCGGTGATGATATACGCTCGATGGCAAGGTGCGGCTTAATCGGGCGCTGCGGATTCTTCGATCGATCAGACCTTGAGACGGTTAGGGGTCTGCTGCAATATGAGCATCTGCGAGAGAAGGCAGCAGAACAAGAGAGTGAACTTGAATTGGTTAGTTCGGTGTAATTTATCTTTTGTACATGCCGAGCCTTAAAGAAGTTTGATTTTAGATAACTAGCCGGCGGGGTGTTGAAATGCCTGAGAAATTAGAACGCTGTATAAAAAATGTTAAAAATTGCGGCAACTGTGAATACTGGGAACCTATACCTTTCCATCACCATGGTGGGGTGTGCATGTTGAGGGTAACCTTAAATGTTGTGCCCGGCAACGCATTGTTGTCTGTAGAAAGACAAGATAAACCAGTGCATACGTTTGTGCATTCCTGAATATGAAGTATTAGTAATTTTATACATACATGTAGCTGTTTATTAAATGAGCTATTTAATTCGATTTTCAGGCATTTATGCCTGTTTGTAATAAGGCGTTTCGCAAATAGACTTTTTGCTATAGAAAGGTACATCCAAATATCATGAGAGAGATCAATCCCGATAATACAGAATTCGTTATCCTTTCTTTTGAAGGGCCCGACCTGTATGCGCTGGCAGGCGGCCTGGGAGTGAGGGTCACTAATCTATCGCAGGCATTGGCTAATCAGGGCTTTTTCGTTCACCTTTTTTTTATAGGCGATCCGAAGTTCCAGGGAGAAGAGTTCAGGTGCGCTGACAAACTCATACTACACCGGTGGTGTCAGTGGATAAGCGAGTATCATCCCGCCGGCGTTTATCAAGGAGAGTACGAGAAGTACCGGGACTTCAATGATTCGGTGCCCAGGTTTATAGTGAACCGGATAGTGAAACCGGCGGTGGCTCAGGGTAAAGCTGTCGTTATCATGGGTGAAGAATGGCACACTGCGGAGGCAATGTGTCGTATAAACGAGCTGCTTTATATTGCGGGGCTCCGAGAGAAAGCTGTACTGTTCTGGAATACAAATAATACCTTCGGCTTCCAACAGATAGACTGGACGCGCCTTGCTAATGCCGCCACCGTTACTACGGTGAGCAGGTATATGAAACAGATAATACTGGGGATGGGGTTGAGAACATTTGTAATTCCCAACGGAATCCCCGGGTCGCTACTGGAAGTCGTCGACGAAGGCCTGGTATCGAGACTCAGGGGAAGTCTTGATGCTGATTTAATCCTGTCCAAAGTTGCTCGCTGGGACCCTGACAAGCGGTGGCACATGGCAGTGGAAGCGACAGCCCGGCTTAAGGCCAGCGGTTTGAAGACTGTGCTGCTGGCCCGGGGAGGGATAGAGCCACACGGTGGAGAGGTGCTTGAAAAAGCTCGCCACCTGGGTCTCACCGTAAACGAGGTCAGAACCCCGGGCAACAATCTAAATGATTACCTGAGCATGATCGGAGAGGGCAACGGGGCAGACATCATTAGCATAAGGTCTCATTGCACTCAGGAGTTCCTGCGAATAGTCTACCGTGCGTCAAGCGCTGTGCTAGCCAACAGCGGGCACGAGCCTTTTGGCCTGGTTGGGCTGGAGACTATGGCTGCCGGAGGGATTGCCTTCACCGGCAGCACAGGCGAGGACTATGTTGTTCCTCTTCACAACGCGATTGTTCTGGAAACATCGGACCCCGTAGAAATCGAAGGATACGCCATGTACCTGGAAGCGCACCCTTACTTGAAGGAAAAGATACGCAAAGCAGCAAGAGAGACAGCGAGCCTGTTCACATGGGAAGAAGTAATAAAGAACCTCATTCAGAAGCTTGAGTATCGGGCTAGGATTCAGGGACTTCTCACCATGCCGAGTAGAACGCTGGCTTTGGAGGCGGATGTACCTGTACTCCAGCACCTATTACTGGGACATGAGCAACGGCCGAGAGAGGAAAAACCTGTTGCGGCATACGGCATCGCTGCGTGATACTTGATGAGTTTAATCAGGTGTCGAGAATAAAGTCAGGATATGGCGTTAAATTACAGTGTTGTCCCTGGGGCAAAAGAACGATAACAAATATGAAGGATTTGTGTGGATCATATATTAAGAGAATACACGTTGATGGCGTTAATGATGTAGAAGGGGGGTGATATCAAAGTGATTAAGAAGCCCGGAAAACCTGGCCCTAAGAAGTAGAAAAGTAAACACCGCTGACAGGGGGCGAGGTAACACAACTTCGCCCCCTGTGTAGAGAATGAACAACATCACTTCATGAAGCGTTGAGTCAAGTAGATAAATGGCCGGGGACAATAGTAGGGGAGGCGTAACATGGCAAAAGTAACCAAGGTAAAGCTGGATAAAGCGTGGCTGGACGATGTGCCCGGGGACAAAGTGTTCTGGTGTCACGATGGCAGAGTGGTAAAGAACATGGCTGAACTGGGCAATGCCCTAAAGGAAATGACTAACGACACCTTCGAGTATCACCTTAACAGCGAGAGGAACGATTTCAGCACCTGGGTCCGAGATGTAATAGGTGATACGACGCTGGCCGGGCAGTTGGAGAGAGTTGCCTCACAGGCCACTGCTCTGAAGAGAGTCGAAATGAGGTTGAGATCAATTATAGATAGCTAGGAAATTTATTTAATGACTACTGGTAGTACCCCAGATAGGGAATCTCCAAAGAGCAAAGTTGATTGGGTAGCTCTCTCGGAAGTTATGGCAGATCCCGTGAGATTCGCCACTAAATTCAAAACGACGGTGCCTGGAGCATATCGATTAGTATCGGCCGAAGACATTCGGTACATGTCCCATTGTGGCCTAATAGGACAACATGGATTCTTTACCCGAGAGGATCTGGAAACTGTCAGGGGCATACTCAAGTATGAACAGCTCCAGGGGCGTTGAGAAGAATAAAAAAGAGAGCTCGAATCGGTTCATTCTACTTAACAGACCGAATTACGTGTAATTACCTAAGGAAGTCCAATTTCATATAACTTAATGTTAAAATAATAAATAATCGGGTAAGGCGTTGGGGACATAGAGGGTTGGGGTTTGAGGGACCCGGCGGCTTACCCTGTAAATGTTTAATCAGCATGATCGATAATATCAGGCCGGTCGAATTGATAAAGAGGTTAGAACATGGTATGAAAAATACGAGTGCGTGCCAAATCGAATAATATCTTTAACTGATCTCTTTCTACTATATTAGTGTATATACGTGAGGGTTAGTAAGTTGTGTCAATAGTACTGCCAGAGCGAATATCGAGGCTCGATGAGCTGGCGCATAATATGTGGTGGAGCTGGCACCCGGAGGCCCGTGATGTTTTCCGGGCTTTAAACTATCCGTTATGGAAATCAACAGTTCATAACCCAGTTAAACAGTTAAAGGGAACAAGTATTGAAAATTTAAGAACATGTGCAGAAGATCCCGCCTTTCTCAATAAATATGATTCCGTGCTTTCGGATTTTGATAAAGACCTCAACTCGGGTAACAAATGGTTCAATAATACTTATCCGGACTGGCGATCCGGGCCCATTGCTTTCTTCTCAATGGAGTTCGCCATTCATAAATCGCTGCCAATTTATGCAGGGGGTCTGGGCATACTGGCTGGCGACATTTGTAAAGAAGCAAGCGATCTCGGGATCCCTTTGGTTGGCATTGGCTTCATGTATCCCCAGGGGTATTTCCAACAACGGATAACTGCGGATGGCTGGCAGGAAGAGGAGCGCTGTCACGTAGATTTCAATGAGATACCTGTAAGGCCGGTATATGCCTCCGACGGCCAGAGGCTGATAATTGAGGTTAAATTAGAAAATCGGTCAGTATTGATACAAATCTGGGAGGTGCGAGTCGGCCGCACAGTACTCTTCTTACTGGATACAGAAGTAAAAGGCAACTCATCAAATGACCGCCAACTAGCATATCGACTATATATTGCTGACCAGGTACTGCGTTTGCAGCAGGAAATGCTGTTGGGCATCGGGGGAGTGCGTGTTCTAAGAACACTGGGAATAGAGCCTGTTGTGTGGCATGCGAATGAAGGACATACAGCCTTCATGATGCTTGAAAGAATTAGAAAGTATATTGAAGAAGGGGACTCTTTCGAAGGAGCTCTAGAAAAAGTACAGGCAACTACTATTTTTACAACACATACACCTGTTCCGTCCGGCCACGATACCTTCTCACCAATACTGGTTAAGGATTATTTTCAAGGATATGGGGATTCGTTAAATGTAAACATTGACGCTTTATTACGACTGGGACAGGCAAATGGTCGTGCCGATGAGCATCTAAACATGACGGTACTTGGAATGAGGCTCGCTGGATTGCGTAATGCTGTAAGCAACCTGCACGGTGCTGTTACGAGGAAAATGTGGCATTCCCTGTGGCCACAAACTGAAGAGGATGCAGTACCTATTTCTCAGATAACCAATGGTGTTCATTTGCCTACCTGGATTGCGCCAGAAATGGCAAGATTATATGATAAATATCTGGGGGAAAACTGGCTGGAGATACACGATGATACTCATCTCTGGGATAACATTCTGGAGACTCCAGATGAAGAACTATGGGCTGTACGACAGATATTGAAGCGTAAGCTCTTATATACAATAGTCGAGCATGCTCAGATCGGCTGGGCGGAGGACCGTCTTTCTGCCGAACAGCTGCTTGCAATGGGAACACTGCTACACCCTGGAGTCCTGACTATAGGATTTGTACGTCGTTTCGCTGAATATAAACGGCCATCACTTACCTTCGAGGATATAGAGCGTTTTAAAAAAATAATCACTAACCCGCACAAGCCAGTTCAAATCATCTTTGCCGGTAAATCACACCCGGCGGATTTCCCCTCCAAACTCTTACTTCATCAGGTTTACTCCGCAGCCAAAGACCGCACGTTCAAGGGAAGGATAGCATTCGTAGAGGATTATGACATTCATATGGCCCGCTATCTGGTACAGGGAGTAGATGTCTGGCTCAATACCCCCCGGCGTTTCCAGGAAGCCTGTGGCACAAGCGGTATGAAAGCTGCGTTGAATGGCGTTCTTCATTTGAGTGTGCGCGACGGGTGGTGGCACGAAGCCTACAGTGGAATCAATGGCTGGGCTATAGGTGACGGTACTGCGATATATGAACCGGGCGAAGAAGATAAAATGGACTCCGAAGCGTTATACGATCTACTGGAAAAGGAGATTATCCCACTTTACTATGACCTTGATTACAAAGGTGTGCCACACGGCTGGGTCAAAATAATCAAGGAGACAATTCGTTCTGTTGTACCCCGGTATTGTGCACGTCGCATGATGAAGCAGTATACCGAACACATGTATATACCAGCAGCACTTTCTGCACAATCCAGAAGTCAGCTGACATGATATATGGAATGAGCTGAGCAAAGGAGGTAGCATGAATAGAAGCGCTACTAAGGTCAGAATACGCAAGATGACCGAGGCAGATCTTCAGAGAGTGAGAGAAGTGGATCGCAAAGTGGTCGGCCCCTATCGCTCCGTCTCCTGGCCCCTGAGGGTCGATGCTCACTGGTGGGTGTACCGTGGAATGCCTAACTTTGTTGCAGAAATAGGAGATGAGATAGTTGGCTTCATCCTGGGGGATATAAGGGGAGGAACCCAATACGGGACTGAAGAGGCATGTGCATGGATAGATATGATGGGCGTTGCACCTGAATGTCAGAGCATGGGAATAGGCAGCGAATTAGTAGAAGCATTTTATAAAGCCTGTCATAGCCAGGGGGTCAAAGTAAGAATCTTTGTTGTAGGAGATGACGAGCGCCTCGTAAAATTTTTTAAATCTTGCGGCTTTAACAGGGGCAACCTTGTCAGCTATGAGAGATAAGCATTACTTCCCGTACGAAGATATGCCCCTTTTTAGGTTATAAAGGAGTCTCAGAAAATGAGAATACTGTTGGCTATAGACGAATCCAAATACTCGGCGATGGCAGTCAATATGCTGAAGATGCTTGAACTTCCATCACACACCGAAGTCAAACTGATTACTATAATACCTGAACATACTTTTATTGGAGGCCATACATTAAGGCGTCTATTGGGCCAGTTTTCAGAAGTCCAGACTAAGAAGGCTCATGAGGAATTGGCTAATAAGCTCCTACACGATCACATACAATCGATGGAAGCCACCGGCGTCTCGGTAGAACCCGTTGTTGCATGGGGACACCCTCCCGAGCAGATATTAGACTACGCACGTATTAACGAGGTGGACCTCATAGTGATTGGCGCAAAAGGGTCAGGAAATGCTGGATTTCCACTGGGTAGTACGGCTCAAAAGATTATGAAATACGCTAATACTAACGTTTTGCTAATTAGAGAGGATATCAAAAGGATCAGGCGTGTTCTCTTAGCTACCGATGGATCAAAACACTCGGAGAGGACAGCACGATTCTTACTAAATATACCACTTCCACAGCAAACCAAAATATTTGTAATAACCTGCTTAGAGTCTCATATTCAGGCGTTGGTCAGAATGCCAACACTGGATATGAATACTAATAGACAGATTATTGCGACAATTCAAGAAACTGAAAAGGAAGCTGCTGTAGAACTGATAGCCGGAACCAAAGAGCTATTTCATAAAAAAGGTTATAACACCGAATCTCTGCTTCTGGAAGGCTCCCCTGCCAGAGAAATAATACAGGCTTCGAAAACCGTCAATCCGGAACTCATTGCGATCGGGGCCAAGGGATTGGGAGCAATCGAGAACTTCCTATTAGGCAGTGTAGCTCAACGAGTTGCCCGTTTTTCCAGATATTCAGTGCTCATTGTCCGATAGTATAGTAAATCAGCTATGTAAATTCCTCCTGAACTCCGTATAACCATCAGCGGGTGTTTTTTAATCAGTACATTTTCAAAATAAATACTAATTATTATTAAGAATAAGCGTTAGCCAGATATTGGAATACCATTCGCCCAGCATTGTAATAGGAACCATTGATCGCGATTGTTGAACGCATGACCTTTGCGTAATCCATCGGCCTTTCATAATACATAGGCATAATAACATTTTCCAGCTTTTCATAAAGCGACACAGCCTCCTTTGCACTGTCGCTTTCCCCTTCCCATTCTTCACAAATGGACCAACCTGTAATACCTTCAATATGTCCCTCGACCCACCAGCCATCCAAAACGCTCAGACTGGGCACTCCATTCAACGCAGCCTTCATTCCACTTGTTCCGGATGCCTCATGAGGCTTTTGAGGAGTATTCAACCACAAATCAACACCCGCACATATATATTTCGCAATTTCCATATCATAGTCCTCAAGATATATGACTTTGAGTACATCTTTTAAAGAAGCAGCGAAATCAAATATGGAACGTATCAGAGCTTTTCCCGACTCATCACGAGGATGTGCCTTGCCGGCATAGACCACCTGTAGGGGGCCGGATTTTTTTACTATTTTTCGTAAACGTTCCAAATCTGAAAAAAGCAGAGCGGCCCTTTTATATGCCGTAGCACGACGTGCAAAACCTAAAGTCATTATATCGCTATCCAGCCTTATTCCCGCTCTCCTTTCGATAACTTCAATCAGGGCTTTTTTAGCCTCTTTATGTGCACTTTGTATATCTTCCTTGGGAATACTAATTGCGTAACGTAAATATAGATTGTCCCGTCTCCATTCCGGTATATAGTGATCATAAAGACTGCTGAATGCTTGTGATACCCAGGTAACAGCGTGTACACCATTTGTAATCGAGTTAATAGGATATTCAGGGAACATGTCGCGAGAGATTTCCTCATGACGCATCGAAACGCCGTTAATATAGTGGGATGAAATCAGGGCCAGATTAGTCATATTCAAGACACCATCAAGGTAGCATCCTGCAGACTCAAGCCCCTGCCTGCGTTCCGGGCCCAGGACCTGTTGTACTAATTCTTTCGGGAATTTATCATGTCCTGCCGGTACCGGAGTATGCGTTGTGAATACGCATTTACACCGTACTGCTTCCAGATCTTCTTTGGTTACAGCCCAAACACTCCGCCGTTCCGTTCGTTCTCCAAGAAGAGCTAATACCAGAAGGGAAGAATGCCCTTCGTTCATGTGATAAGTCTGAATATCAGTGTGTCCCAGCGCTCGAAGCATCGACATCCCCCCCAAACCTAAAACCGCTTCCTGACATAAACGGTAACGACTGTCTCCACCGTAGAGATAATCGGTTAATGTCTGGTCTATGGGATCGTTGTCAGGCAGATCGCTGTCCAGAAAATAAACAGGTACGTCATGGCCTTTAATTCCACGTATAACATATAGCCAGGGCCGTAGCTGGACATGTCGATTCTCTATTTCGATAACTGTGCGTTGGGGTAACGGCTCCAGGTAATCCCGTGGAGACCACTCGACCGGGTTCTCAAACTGACCCCCGTCTTTATCCAGCACCTGCTGGAAATAGCCCTTGCGATAGAGAAGTGTCATGCCGACCATATTTATGCCCAGATCAGCAGCAGCATGTAATGTGTCTCCAGCGAGGACTCCAAGCCCCCCACTATATGTCGGCATAGCAGGTTCAATGCCGACCTCCATCGAGAAATAAGCTACCGGAGCCGGTTGAATGGTTAACCTGGTTATAAGTGACATTACTAACCCCCCTACCGCAGTGTCGGTACAGGTTATGTACTGTATCAAATGCTGGCTATTTAACGCTGGTTAAATAATTACTCCCTCCGGAGTAGCTTTCCCGTCAATTGCAGCCAGTTCCTCGTCTATAAGTAGCTCATTACGTTTTATATCGATCAATTCGGCAGATTCCTGCAGTATGTGCGCCCATGTGCAGCGGTTAACAAATAGCATTCCAGGAATAGTGAGGGTACCCCCCTGTACTGCAAACCCGAGTCCGATTGTATGGCCGTACCCTGTATTTAAAGGCTGGAGAACTCCCAGCATAGGTTCCGGCCTAGTATGCGTTACGAACACGCGTTCCGGAACCGACTCAGGATAGAGATCTGAGCGCAATTCCCGGGTTGCTAAATGTGCGTTCTCACCCTCACTGCGTGGTGACCTGAATCTACCCGGTTCCAGCATATATACTACCGAGTGAGCTACACTTCGTTCTTTCAGACGAAGTGAGGCCTTAATTACCTGTTCAAGTTGATAAGCTCCTATTGCAGTAAGTATTAAACGGGGCTTTGTGTCATTAAATCCAGCCCAGTCCAAACGCAATGCCCCCTGATCCAGCAGCCTCCGGGATTCATCCAAAGTAAACAGATCGGGAATCTGGTCGACTTTTGGTATCACCAGCGTCCAGATCTGAGCATTAGTCTGGTAAACACCGTTAATGACGACCGCAGCAGTGTTGTAATCAGGAACAAACATAACCCGCGACACATTTGAGACCTCACCAAGCATAGCTTCCGCCATAGCAGGGTCCTGGTGGGATTGCTCGTTCTTGGCGTTCTCCCAGGTATGAGAAGTCAGAATCAGGGGTATGGAAAGCCAGCCCTGCTTGCTCACTTTTTCCTCACAGTGATTTGCGAAAATGATTTCCTGCCTCACCACGCCGTGCATCTTCGCGCCAAATGCTTCATAAGTCGCTATTAAATTTATTCCTGCCTTATTGGCCAGTGCTGCTGCGGCAACCGCCTCTTCATTAAGGGCTGTGATTACGGAACCGTGAATATCTTCAGGAATAGTCGGCTCGGGCTCAGTTACACGGAAGTTTAGAACCTCCAGCGTTTTGATTAAACGGTTAGAACGCATTTCGTCCGGATTACCCACTCTTGGTCTCAGATGTGGATTCGCCTGTACTACGGCAAGATACATCGAATCAACGGCAAACATCGGCGATGTCCTTGTCCAACTGGATATATCACAGCGGTCTTCCGGTACTGGCCGCGATACAGGTTGAGGAATCTCCTGCAAACTGACAGAGCGATTCGCCAGTAGATGCTCTCGTTCTTTCGGTCGTCCAGAAGTCTTATGATGCTGGAATTTATCTATAGCATCCTTAAGCTCGCTCAGGGGAACCCACAGCTTCCTGGCGCTTTCATTGAACTGTTCTGTAGCTACAGGGTCGCTGTAGGGATTCGACATCAACGGAAGATTGTGAGCGAGGTTTGTTCCTTCACCATAGAAGCCAGCTCCTTTGGGGGCAACCGCTATGCCATATGGCAGAAGCACGGGGTAGTTTTCGCCAAATACCTTAATCGACTCTGCTGCAACCTTCAGCCTGTATTCCATCTCAAATATAGCCCAGATGAAAGCAGCAGGGTCTCTACCGTCAAAAACGATGGGATCGAAGCTGTTGAGTTTCAAATGCTCGACGAACCAATCGGTTCCGCCCGACTGAGACATCGTCGACCTCTGATCAATACGACGTCCATTGCTTATCATTATCGGTGTTATCAGGCCGCAATCGTCCAAACGCCACCATCGCGGAACCCAGTCGCTGCCCCGTTGCTCTTCAAAAGCCCCGTCACTGAGGAAAACGACCAGCTTCTCACCGGGGAGAGGCATGTGCCCATACTGGAGCTCAATGAAACCGAGATAGCCTCCTTCGGCCATCCCTCCAGCGGTATGAGCATTAACGTGACTGCCAAGAGGTGAGTCCTGTTTCCCGTTATCACTGATCTTGTAGGAATAAAAATCCCTGACGTATCGCGTGAGGCCTTCATCTGTAACGGAATAGCGCTCGGCGTGACCGGGCGTCATATTATCGAGAAGCAAATTAACCGTGTCTACGGCAGCGACACAGTGTCCTTGCCCCATTAACCATGAGCGTGTGTCCCCTGTAACAGCGTTCACAGTCATGTAGCCTACATATGCAGGTACCATATTCAGTGAACCACCTGTATGACCTTCAGGGCGTGGTTTGAAATCTTCCGGTGCTAACTCCCTGCCATCGAGGTAAACGTTTCCCGCATACGTCTCAAGGGTGACTATCCACATAGCTACACTGGCAACACGATCCGCTGCATGCAGCAGTTCGAAGAAAGAGATACCGTCACCTTTGACCTCCCAACCGGATAGTACATCGGCCATAGCGAAAATGCGGTCCTGAGTTTCCACTGTATGCTGGATTACCCCATATCCTGTTGCCCAGCGGTCTGCATCGGGATTCCTCCTTCGATACAGAGCGACACGTTCCTCCCTACGAATAGACTCGTTTCTCTCCTGCTTGTTCACACCCTCCTCCTTTCCACCGGCCATACAGTTTTCTCATAGTATGGCTGACTGTATATGTTTAATGATTAGTTGGGTTTCAGGCATCGTATTGAATCTTGAGCTATTACTACTTCTTCATCTACAGGTATTACATAGACTTGTGCAGTAGCGGTATCTTCAGTGATCAACGCCTCTGTTCCTACTGCCGTATTGTTTCGACCATGTTCTATTACTATGCCGAACCACTCGAGCCCGCAACAGATACGAGCACGTACGTCAGGTGAATTTTCCCCTATCCCACCACCGAATACGATGGCATCAGCACCGTTGAGCGCAGCAATATATGCACCGATGTATTTGCGCACACTGTAGCAAAACATATCCAGGGCTAAAGCGGCTCTCAAATCACCACCTCTTTCCGCCTCCAGCAATTTCTGCATGTCCCTAATACCCGATACTCCCAGCAGACCTGATTGTGTATTAAGCCAGTGCTCCACCCGTTCAACATTAACATTCTCACGCCGGGTTAAAAAACCGATTAAGGAGGGATCTATATTCCCGCATCTCGTGCCCATTATCAAGCCTTCCAAGGGAGTAAATCCCATCGATGTGTCTACGGAGCGTCCCTCGGCGATAGCGGTCGCCGAGCAACCATTGCCAAGCTGAAGCGTAATAAGCTTCAATTCATTTAGAGCCTTACCTAGTATTGCGGCACAACGTTCAGCCATATATCGGTGGGCTATTCCGTGAAAACCATAACGGCGGATACTGTGTTTATCGGCCAGATCCCGGGGTATGGCATAAGTAAATGCTTTCTCGGGCATACTGCTATGGAATGCGGTATCGAACACTGCCACCATCGGGACATCGGAACCGAGCGATTTTCTGATGGTCTTAATAGCATCTACAGCCGGTAAATTGTGTAAGGGTGCTAAACGACTGATGTCATCAAGTTCTTCTATTACTGAATCGTTAATCAAGGTCGGTTCTACAAAGGTATTACCGCCGTGAACGACCCTGTGCCCTACCGCGTCAATCTTTTCACGTTTTAATAGACCGGAGGACTCAATTAATTTCAACGCCTTAATAACAGCTTCACCGTGATCCTTTACCTCAACGGTTTCACTGTTGGCTTGTCCGTTGCTGGTTCTAAATTTTATATTCCCTCGCATGCCAATTTTGTCGAAAATACCATCTGCCAGGATTTCGAAATCAGTTTGATCCTTTTCGTTCCCATTTACATAGAAAAGACGGAATTTTAAACTGGAACTGCCACAATTTATTATCAGTATCTTCATTCTTTTCATTTCGGAGTTTTGGGAAATAACTTATTTATTTTCCCAACAGCAAATTCTTCGAGCTCAACCAGCAGCAACCCCAGAAAACCAAGTGCTACTATGATTCCCCACCACTCTGCTGGAAACGGCTCTACCCTTAAGGGGTTGAATCCCACGCGAGGTAGGGCATAGACGATTATCAGATGCAGCAATATTGAGGCGCTTATGCCAACTACAATCAATCTATTGGAAAACGGATTCGTCTTAAACGTAGATCTGGTCAATGACCGTGATGTTAATAGATAAAATATATGCACCATCATAACGGTAAGAAAGGCAACGGTTTGCGCCTGGGTTAAACGCGTTTCATCGATCTCCGTACCTGAGACTGCGACATTGCCAAAGCCATAATAAACAGCGAATGCTGCTCCGGCCATTATAAGTGACACCAGTATGACCTTTCTAAAGAAAAGGCGGTTTGCTATCGGTTCCCTGGGGTCGCGTGGTCGGCGGTCGAGAAGGCCCCCCTCTCGCGGCTCCCACAGAAGTGGTAAGGCAAGTGCAACCGCGTCGTACAGATTTATCCATAGGATCTGTATCGGCTCCAGTGGCAGTCGTTCCGCGAAGAGTGGAATGAAAGGAATCATGATTATCGCACCTATAACCAGAAGAGCCTGTCCGCCATTAGTCGGGAGTGTATACAGGATCACCTTACGTATGTTTTCAAAGACATGTCTGCCTTCCTCAACAGCCGCTAGGATGCTGGCGAAGTTATCATCAACAAGCACCATGTCTGCTGCTTCTCTGCTGACATCAGTACCCTTGAGCCCCATAGCAACGCCGATATCAGCAGCTTTTAATGCGGGGGCGTCATTAACCCCATCACCCGTCATAGCAACAATATGCCCCCTCTTCTGCAATTGAGTTGTAACACGGAATTTGTCTACGGGAGCAACACGCGCGTACACCGAGACCTGCTCGACAACCTGATACAATTCATCATCACTCATCCTAGACAGGTCCTCACCTGTAAGTACTGCGCTGCCGTCACCTATACCCAACTGAGTAGCAATGGCTTGTGCTGTTTTAGCATGGTCACCAGTTATCATAATCACTCTTATACCGGCTCTCTTACACTTGCGGACTGCATCAATAGCCTCTTCTCGTGGAGGGTCTATCATCCCCTGGAGACCAGTAAAAACCATATCCTCCAGATCAGCGGAAGTAAGCGCCATTTTATCCATAGGAACACGTTTATACGCAAGGCCAAGCACCCTGAGAGCATCCCCCGCCATTTCCTCAACCATATCAGTTATTAAGCCAGGTTCAACCGGTTCTACGTTGCCATTTACCAGCTGCATCTTGCACATCGATAGCACCCGTTCCGGTGAACCTTTGACATATATGATATTTCCCTCTTCGTGCTGGTGAAGGGTGGCCATGTACCTGTGTTCTGAACCGAACGGTATTTGGTCCAGTCTTAAAAATGCTTCGGTTATACCTGCCTTGGTACCGGATACAACCAGTGCGCCTTCAGTCGGATCGCCTGATATCTCATATTTACCATCGGTTTGTCTTAGAAATGCGCTATTGCACAATAGACCTGCTGATAAAGTCGCAGACAGATCAACTTCACTTAGAGGGTCAACTCTTTTATTATCCAAAAAGAATTCACCGGTTGGTTCATACCCCGAACCGGTTACACTGAATATTTTCTTCCCGCAGTAGATACTGACCACGGTCATCTCGTTTTTGGTGAGAGTTCCTGTTTTATCTGAACAGATAACGGTAGCCGAACCCAGTGTCTCTACGGCTGGCAGTCTCCTGATCAGTGCATTCCTTTTCGCCATAGCCCTGGCGCCGGCAGCCAGAGCTACCGTTAAAATAGCGGGCAGTCCTTCAGGTATTGCAGCGACGGCTAAGGATACCGAAGTCAGGAAGGAGTAAACGAAGTCATAGCCACCAAGGGTAGCCCCTATTATTAGGTTAATCGCAGCTAAAATTAAAATCGCAATGATTAAAACCCTGGTGAACTGGGCCATTTTCTTCATTAGTGGTGCTGCTTCAGCCCTGGTTTCTTTCATCAATTCTGCGATCTTGCCAATCTCGGTCTGGTTTGCAGTAGCTACAACAATTCCATGCCCAGCGCCACGTGAGATGAAAGTACCGCTAAAAGCCATACAGCGCTGATCTCCCAGAGGCAGATCCGGATTTATAAAAGGTTCCGTTGTTTTGTCCACTGGAACTGACTCGCCTGTAAGCGGTGCCTCATCGACAGCGAGGTCTCTCACATAGAACAAGCGCAGGTCAGCTGGCACACGGTCGCCTTCCTCTAACAGCACGACATCACCAGGTACTAGCTCACGTGCTGGTATGTCTTTATGTTCGCCGTCCCGCCGTACCGTACACTCAAGCACCATCATCTTGGAAAGAACTTCCATTGAGGCTTCCGCTTTTCCTTCCTGAATAAAGCCAATTATTGCGTTAGCTATGACGACGACAAAAATAACTGCCGAGTCTACCCACATCTCCAGAACAGCGGTGACTACGGCAGCAATTAATAGTACGTAAACAAGAGCGCTACGGAACTGCAACAGGAAACGAACGAAAGCGCTCTGCTTTTTAAACTTCAGCTCGTTGTAACCATACTTCTCTAACCGCTCCTTCGCTTCACTTGAGCTAAGACCACGACTGGTGTCAACAAGCAAGATCTCGATAACTTTGTTTACTGGCAGTTGGTACCAGTTATTAGAATCCTGGGTCTCCAGACTTTCAACCATTGTATTAAGAACACTCACTGCAAACTTAATCAGATATGCGAAGGGTATAGACCCACAACGTCTATAAACTCGTGAACTCCTGTCACTGACCTTCTATTATAAAAACAATGTCAATAATTCTTTAATCATAAATAGCAATTGAACTTGATAAGAAAGTCATATAATGTTACTAACTTATCACAGTTACCATACAGGAGGATTATAATATTATTTGCCTGTAGCAGGAAAGACACTACGGTTCAATACCTGACACAATAGGTATATATTCGAAAAACGCTTGACAGTTTGCATCAATGCTTTACTATTAATTCAACTTAGCGCAACCTAATTTAAAAAGAGGCAGGCAATATATTAGTTCGCTATCCAGATAGGAGTAG
>CAYVQT010000066.1:0-16187 GCA_964453665.1 uncultured Dehalococcoidia bacterium
AGGGTGGCCGGTTTGCTCCGTGAAGGCGGCCGATTTGGTCCGAAATACGCACATAGGCTTCACCTTGGCCAAAAATGGCGGAAAGACCCATTAAGAGCGCCATGCAAATAATAATTCGAAATATATTTACAATCATTTTCTTCTCCCTTCCACACTCTTTGTAACTTGGGCAACCCACTATGTGATCAAGAGTTTTATTCTGCATCCTAGCTAAATAACATATTTAATTTGAATATAATGCAATCGATGATATGACTATATGTAAAAAACGCCCAACCCGCTGCGGCGCTCGGCGTCCTCGCTGTATGAGTTCGTCAAAGAGATTCAGTATATCGGAATCGCTATAATAGTAACACCCGATACCGAAATGTCAACATCACTTTTCTTAACAAATCCCCTCAATCTTCACCACTCATGTCCATTGCCAACATTTTCCACCGGGCCCCCATTGACATTCAGCCAGCAAATGTTGTACTCTCCATGAAATAAAATGGGAGGTGAAACTATGCAAGCCTACTGCATGAAGTGCCGTAAGAAAGTCGAAATCAAGAACCCACAGCAGATCACAATGAAGAACAAGAAGCCGGCTACACGTGGTGTATGCCCTGGCTGTGGGACCAAGGTATTCAGGATCGGAAAAGGATAGGCATAGATTATCAAGGGGCCAGGATCACAATAAATCGTCTAAGAGCCGTTCATGGTTCGACAGGCCTGTGCTGAGCGGAGCCGAAGTGCTCACCACGAACGTTTTGTAGGGGCCTGCACTGAGCCATGTAGAAGTGCTCACCACGAACGGTTAAAAAAAAGCCTGTACTAAGCCAGGGCGAAGTGCACATCACGAGCGGGTAACAGAGGGGGCAGAGGCATTGCTCTGCCCCTACTATATCACCCTCACCCTAACCCTCTCCCGTCGAGGGAGAGGGGATTACCAAATTCAATCTCCATTTAACCCTCCGCCATCCAGTGGAAGGAAATTAAATGTCAATTATAATTCCAGCCATCTCCCGTCGAGTTAGCTGGGATTGGGATTTGACCCCCAATCCTGCGATAAGCTATTCTTCGTTCACCCTGAGCCTGTCGAAGGGCCGTTCATGGTTCGACAGGCCTGTCTTGAGCTAAGTCGAAAGGCCTGTACTAAGCTAAGTCGAAAGGCTCACCACGAACGGTTAATAGAAAAATGTCTTGAGCTGAGTCGAAAGGTTCATCATTATCATTAGGGGCGACCACATCGGGTCGCCCCTATATCGCCAAGCTATGAATGACAGTCTATGGCCTCAGCACGATGTGCTTTCTATCTTCCCCTTTATTCTTTTCCTCCACTACTTTGTCCATGTTGTTATGTATGAGTTCAATTGCATTGCCTATATCATGGGCTCTCACTACTATGCAGACAACTTTTTTAAGCAATCTGGGAAGATTAGGGCCAAACTTTTTACCCACTAGAACATCCACGTTCTCTAAAACGGAAGAGGTAGCCTTCGCCTTCTCTGGATCCCCGTGTTTCATGGTTTCATCCCCTTTGAACTCCACATTCTTCCTTCGCTCGACAAGCTCTTCTTTGCCATTGAAGAACTTGTAAACATGGTAATATTTCGCCATACCTACGTGGTCATTGTTCAAATTCTCACCATCATCCGTGCCGAAAGCTACTAAAAGTTCATTTTTCATCTTCTCTTTCTCCTGATAAACCACGCCCTAAAAGAGTATCCACTTCTTTCTCAATAATTTTATAGACCTCCCCCTCTAAATCCTTTGAGGGTAACCTCTTCGCCTTTCGGATGCCAAGTGCCGAGCTGAGCTCAATGTAACTGTCTACGAACATTCCCTCCCTTTCAAAGAGCTTCTTACCACATTGCACACCACAGGCATCGATCAAGATTCGCTTCTCTGAGCTTTTCACGATTTCCCTAAACTTCCACGGCACTATTACAGCCGGAAGACATCCGATCTTCACAACATCCGGGTTTTCTTCCCATATCCTGATACAAGCTTTGGCCGCCGCAACGCCCGTTGCGCATCCGCCGTAGCAGGTGAAGATTAAGAGTTGGTAAAGCACAATCTCAATATCCCGCAATAGTAACTTTTCCGACTCATCCGTTATCTTTTTTTATACCCTGGTTCCCCTATAAAATCTCCCGGCGTAAGAACCTCCGTTGGTAAACATTTTTACACAGCTACCAGCTCTTTTCAACACCCACCTATACGCCACTTATTTATCTGACATACCTCTTTAACTTTTCTTTTCTTTACTTTTCCTACCATATCTCCAGGCACTGATAAAGCCCGATGTTAATCGCGGTATTCGTAGCGTGGGTGCGCAAGGCGGATCCGCCAACCCACCACCCCCGAAGGTAGGTTGCGTTTAACTTCGCCCACCATGCCATACCTTCGGTAACAATAATTATGGTGCAATTCGCTGCTTCCGGTAACTTTGTCGTGAGGCAATTCGACAAATTGACAACTCACAGCTATTAATGTAGAATTGGCCAGCGATAGCATCCTACGCTATTTCATAAGGAGAAGGCGTAACTTCTCAAGGGCTCGCTACAAAGAACCCCACATGAAAGCAGCCACAGCCAACGCGATGGCAGCCATTAAGCCCCGGTTCTTCACAGGTTGGTCTGCCCAAAAATCACAGCCTCATCGCCGGGAACAGAACGAACTATGCAGGTAAATATATTGCGTCTAAAGGAGTGGAAGTCATGGATATCCTGATGCAAGCTGTGGTCACCAAAGAGATTCCAGGAGTGCCCGGTACGGATGTGGCCGGTGAAGCTTACGAAAAGTGCCTCCAGAAAATAGCTCGCGCAGCCCGCCAGGATACGAGGATAACCATCTCATACCCCGAAAGAAGCTCGTATGTCTTGCATTCCTATTACGGAGCCTTCCTGAACAACACAGCGGTAATTGAGAAAGCCATTCAAGCGGAGAAAGAGGGCTATGACGCTGTGCTCATTTGCTGTTATACCGATCCGGGGCTTCAGGAACTCCGTGAGGTCCTGGAAATCCCGGTGGTGGGCCTAGCCGAACCCTCAATGGCTCTCGCGACTATGCTTGGACGGAGCTTCGCCATCATATCTCCTGTTAAGGAGTTTATCCCTATATATGAGCAAAATCTGCGGCTATATGGCTTTGAGAGTAGAGCCATCCGCCAGCAGCCGATACGCCCACTCGACCTGCAAACGACTGCAAGCAGATTTGAGCAATACCTGCGTTTTTTTGAGGACCCTCACAGCGAGTTGATCCCCCGCTTCGAATCCGTGGCCAGGAGTTGCGTGGAAGATGGAGCCGAAGTGGTAATCGCGGGATGCGGAGCGATAGGGCCAGCGCTCACGATGGCTGATTACGTAACCGTAGGCGATACGGGATGCCCGGTTATCGACCCGGTCACAGTTGCCGTAAAAATGGCAGAGCTTCTGGTCGACCTCCGTAGCGCTACAGGTCTCTCGAAGAGCAAGGTCCTATCTTACCAACCCCTGCCGGAGTTCTTAATGCAGGGGATACGCAAGAACTTCGGCCTCGACTAGCTGGGCTTCAAGCATATGTGATGGAGCAAAACTTTCGGAGGCAGGAACACACCGAAGGAGGAGCTAGAATGGGAATATTGCTGGGAAAGGTAATAGCTGGCTTCCTGGTGCTGAGCCTTGTCCTGGGGGGGATTGGCTGCGGGGGAGGAGGAGAAGAGGCGACCCCCACCCCGGGAGGAACCCCCACCCCACAGGTGCAATACATCAAGATGGGGGGGACGCTTCCCCTTACAGGCGTCGGGGCCTATCTGGGAGTAAGTGTGCAAAAGGCGGTTGATTTCGTGATCGATGAGTTCAACGAAGCCGGCGGCATCTCCATAGATGGAGTAAGTTACCTAGTCGATATGATTTGGTACGATGATGCCTATGATCCCGTAAGGGGAAAAACCAATGTCGAGAAGCTCGTTTATCAGGATAAGGTGGACTACCTGGTAGGGTTGTTTGGCTCAACCTACGCTACGTCATCACAGATTGCCATTGAAAACGAGATACTGGTGACGACCACCTCCACCGGTGGCGAGGAAATTATAAGCCCAGAGAGAGCATACGTCTTCAAACCCTTCGCCGGGTCAACAGAAGGGGCGTACAGCATCATGAGGTGGCTAATCGAAAACTACGGCATAGAGAGGTTCGCTATCCTGCAACTGGAGATTAAGAGCGCAATAGATATGACCGAGTTCTACAGGAGTGTGTGCGAAGACCTTGGCGTGGAGTCCTTTATCGTCTATTATCCGCTAACTACCACAGACTTCTACCCCATGCTAACCAACCTTCTGGAGAATGACCCGGACCTGCTCTTCGTCGGCCCGAGTGCACTGAAACAAGCTCGCGAACTCGGCTATACCGGGCTGGCGACCGGGTTATTCGCTACAGCCGATGTCAGCGCCATTGTCAGTACAGCAGGGATAGATAGCGCCGAGGGGTATTTGACGGCTCTAAATCTCGACTGGAGGATTAACGCTGAAACCGTAGAGTTCCACGACAAATTTGTGGCAAAGTATGGCGAGTATGATAATCAATCGTTAACTTATATGGGGCTGATTGAGGTTATCTTGCAGGGCATCGAAAAGGCCCAAAGCATCGACCCCACTGATGTCATGGAGGCACTTGATGCTATGGCCAAGGCAGGTGAGCCGATACATCTGCCTATAGGGGATTGCTATTGGGCTGGAGCGCAGAGATATGGTGGCCTAAAACACCAACTGGTCACGCCTATTCACATGATGGATATACACAATGGGGAGCCACGTCTGCTCGAGGTGCTACCTCCTCCCTCTGATGAAGAACTGGTGCCAATCGAGTAAAAGCGATCCTGTTCAAATAGATAGTTGACAACCCATCGAGATCGGAGCTAGAATGCTTTTCGGCTGATTGGAGTATGTAAACGATAAAAAGGGTTCTGCATGCGCTTCACCATTGACATTGACACCGGCGGCTCATTTACCGACGGCTTTATCACAGCGGGAGATGATGTAGAACAGGTTAAAGTAGATACTACTCCCCACGACCTGACGGTCTGTTTCCTCGACTGCATCAAGGAGGGAGCGAACAGGCTCGGCATCAGCCTGGAAGAACTCCTCTCCCGGACAGCGGTCATAAGATACTCCACCACTATCGGCACAAACTGCCTGCTGCAAAGAAACGGCCCCAAACTCGGTCTCATGGTTACCAGAGGCTACGCCGCTACGCTCTATACCCCACGTAACGACGGCGAAGCCCCCGAAGCGGCAAATGTATTGGCTGAAATGGTCTCACCCGCCATGAGAGCGGAGATTATTGAGGGCATTGATGAGTCAGGAGAAATCATTCAGCCGCTTAATGAGGAGGGCGTGCGCCAGGCTGTGGAGTACCTGTTAGACTCGGGGGCGCTGGCCATAGTGATCAGCCTGAGCAACTCCGCCTTCAATTCCAGCCACGAACAGAAGGCAAAGGCCATTATCGACAGCGAATACCCCCGCCACTATCTGGGTTCAGTCCCCGTCCTCACTGCCAGCGCTATTACTGCGCACCATGATAATCACGTTCGCACCAATACCGCAGCATTGAACGCCTATATTCATCGAGATATGGTACGGTACCTCTACCGCGCTGATGAAATTTTACGACAGCATGGATACCGCAAACCACTTCTGGTAACCCACTCCAGCGGAGGCGCAGCCAGAGTGGCCAAGACAACAGCGCTTAATACCTACAACTCAGGGCCCGTGGCGGGACTAATAGGCTGTAGTAAGATAGCAAGAGATATCTATGGAGTAAATGACTTTGTCTCCGTAGACGTCGGGGGCACCAGCGTCGACATCGGTATCGGAGCCGGCGGAAAAATCGTTCCTGACAGAGAGCCTGCAATCGAGGGTATTCGAATCGGACTGCCTATGGTGACCCTGGGAACAGCGGCAGGTGGCGGCGGTTCCATAGCGAGAATAGACCCTGCCTCCAACAGCATGCGTGTAGGACCCGAGAGCGCGGGGGCTTTACCGGGGCCGGTTGCTTACGACCTGGGTGGAATTGAGCCAACGATAACCGACGCCGACCTGGTGCTGGGTTTCCTTGACCCGGACTACTTTTTAGGCGGTAGAAAGAAGCTTGTCAAGGATAAAGCGGTCGCTGTCATAGATAAACTGATCGCCAATGGCCCTGGTGTCTCCGTAGAAGAAACAGCCTGGAAGATAGTCCAGACTAGCGAGGACGATGTCGCACGGCGAATAAGGGAGAACATCGAGGGAAAAGGCCTTGAAGCCAGAGACCTGACCCTTTTTGCCTTCGGCGGCGGCGGCGGCACCCGCTGCTGCGGATATGCCTCCCGCCTGGGTATCTCCAGGATAATAGTATTTTCCTTCAACGCCGTAGCAAGCGCCTTCGGGACATCAACCATTGACATTCTACATACATACGAGCGCCCGATATGCGTTGCCCTGAGGTCTGATTCCGGGGCGTTCCCGTCCGCGGAATGGCTACCGTTTAATGAAGCCGTAACGGACATGGTAAACAGCGCCAGGAGAGACATGAGGGGTGAAGGTTTTGCCCCCGATGACCTTTCATTCGCTCTGGAACTCGGGCTGCGCGGCATCGGAGGTTTCCACTGGGTGGAATCGCCTTTGATTCACCTTGAACAAGAGGATAATGCAGGAAGGCTTTGTGAACTCTACGCCTCAATTTCCGGCACGAATTCCGGGGAACTGATAATAGAGAGAGTCACATTGAAAGCCGAATGTGTCACCCCGCACTACCGGCTGCCTGTATTTGCCGACCAGGGACCTGACCCCCGGAAGGCGCAGAAGGGTGTCAGAGATGTATACTGGGGCAACGGTTATGTCAGCACTGGTATATACGAACGCGGTCTTCTTCAATGCGGTAACCGGATAGATGGCCCCGCTATAATCGAGTCCCCCGACACTACATATGTTGTCCATCCGAACTGGAGCTACACCGCGGATAAATACCTCAATGGCATAATGGAGGGCAGCCGCAGTGAAGGTTAGGATCACAGAATACCTGGATATCGACCTCGACGAAGAACAATGGTGCTGTCATAGCTGCGGTAAGGTTCTTGGCCCTGCGAGGGAGAACTACAAGCATTTCACGCTGGTCTACGATAGGGACCCCCATGAGATTCACAAGCCCTACATCGATCCCGAATCAAGCCCCGTAGGGCATATGTGCAGCCCGGACCCCGAGTGGTGCAGGGTCCTTGAGTTCTACTGTCCTAACTGCGCCACTATGTTCGAGGTGGAATACCTGCCTCCCGGTCATCCGCCGACACATGATATCGAACTGGATATAGACGCTTTGAAAGCAAAGCACCAAACGCGAAGTACGAAAACCGGGAACAATATCCAACCTCAAAGCTAGAAGGGCAACATGATAATTCGAAGTTCAAGCGTAGCGCTGCCACTCCCTTCGGGCTTGCCCTCGGCTCTGAGGCTCAGGCTCGTAGAGAGCCTCAGGGCGAAACGCCTGTGGCAACGAATTCTTCGTCGTGACAGGAGTCACGACGCTACTCCACCCATTTTGAATTTCGCTCTGCAACTTCTCATTTTGCGTTTTGATATTTGAATTTGCCCAGAGGGACTTCATGGAATCAACAATAGATATAGATGTCGGCGGCACTTTTACTGACTGCCTGGTAGTCTTCGGCGAGCGCATCGCAAGGGCTAAGTCGCCGACCACCGGATACAACCTCAGTGTAGGCTTCCGCAGAGCAGTTGAGGATGCCGCACAGCAGCTCGATATGTCCCTGTCCGACCTGCTACAGCAGACCACCGTGGTTCGATACTCAACGACCCTGGCCATGAACACCCTCATCCAGCGTACAGGGCCCAAACTGGGTCTCATCACAACCGCAGGGCAGGAGCACATGATGCTTATCGGCAGATCGAGAGCCTGGGCCGATGGACTGCACCCGAGAGAACGGCGTTACATGTACCTTGCCCAGAAACCGGAGCCGTTAATCCCGTATGATATGACCGTTGGCGTCAGAGAGAGAATCGACTGCTTCGGGAACGCGGCAATACCGCTGCAAAAGGAAGAGGTCCGCCAGAAGGTCCAGGCCCTGGTGGATAAGGGGGCGCGGGGTTTCGTAGTATCACTGCTATGGTCGTTTATCAACCCCACCCACGAACAGATGGTCAGGGAGGTTATCCAGGAAGAGTATCCCGATCGTTACCTGGGGAATATGCCCGTCCTGCTCTCCAGTGAAGTGCAGCCAAAGTGGCATGAGTACCCCAGGACCAATGTAGTGATCCTGTCGGCATACCTCCACACCGAGATGACCGAGCAGCTCTCAGCCCTGGGCGAGGAGCTCCGCGACTATGGCTATAAGAAGCCGCTGAGCATCATCAACAACGTGGGAGGTGTTGCCAAGATCTCGCGGACCAGGGCTGTTGACACCTTCGGTGCCGGCCCTATAGCGGGGCTCCTGGGAGCAAGCTGGATAAGCAGGCTCTACGGGTTCCCCAACGTGCTGGTCACCGATATGGGAGGAACCAGCTTCGATTATGGTGTGCTCCTCGATGGCAGTTGCCGCTTCTATCAGGACTGGCCTGTGATAGACCGCTGGGCTACCGAGACCTCGATGGTGGAAGTGAACACCATCGGCGCCGGCGGCGGTTCAATCGCGTGGCTAAACGAGTTAATAGGCAATAAACTGGAGGTTGGACCGAAAAGCGCAGGCTCCAACCCGGGCCCCGCATGCTACGACCTGGGGGGCAGTGAGCCCACGGTAACAGACGCTGACGTGGTGCTCGGCTACATTAACCCCGATTACTTTCTCGGTGGCAAGATGCGGCTGTCCAGAGAAAAAGCCATTAAGTCTATGGAGTCCATAGCCGTGCCTCTGGGACTGACTCCTGTTGAAGCCGCATCACATATCCGCACGATCGTCGACGCAAATATGGGGAATACCATCCTTAAAGAAGTCGTCCTGAGAGGCTTTACCCCCGACCAGTTCGTCGTCTTTGCCTACGGCGGCGCCGGAGCTACCCACTGCGTCGATTACAACGGCCACCTCAAGGCCCCAAAGATAGTCACTTTCCCCTTCGCCAGCGTTTTCTGCGCCCTGGGTGGTGCCACCCTGGACCTCAAACAATGCTACGAAGCATCCAAGCACGTCAGCCTTTATTCGCCCATGCGAATGCCCCAGTACTTAGCGGAATACGGCGAATTCAATCAAGTGGTCGATAGCATTAAAGAGATCGCTTTGCGAGACATTAAAAGCGAGGGATTTCGCCCGGAGGACGTAACACTGGCTCTCGAACTGGATATGCGATATGGCGACCATCTGATGCTTACCCGGGTCGGCTCCCCCAGACTCCATCTGAATAGTGAGGATGACGTAAAAGCGATATGTGAAGCATTCACAGCCATCCACCTCGCCCGTTACGGAGAGCTTGCGGCTATCCCCGTAACAGGCATTAACGTGGAGAATTTCTACCTCGTTGCTTCCGTTCCGCTACCCAAGCCCGACCTGCCCGTTTTCCCGCTGGATGATGAAAACGCTCAAAATGCCATTAAAGACGGACGGCCGGTCTTCTGGAAGCAGTTCAATGATTTCAAGGATACCGATATATACGACGCAGAACTTCTCCGCCCGGGAAATATCGTTCTGGGGCCTGCTATTATCGAAGCCAGGGATACCACAGTGGTGCTCCCACCGGGGTTTAAATATAGCGTTGACCGCTACCTGAGCGGTATTATCGAAAGTGTTTAAAGGAGACGGTCATGCCCATTGACGAGGAGGTTCTCAACCGTGTGCACCCCGAAGAACCTACAGAGCTTGAGCGGGAGTGGATGGACAGGATAGGTGTCGACGAGTTCTCCGTCTACTTGATGAAGCTCGAGCTTATCTGCGAGGAAGCCAAACAGAACATGATAATGACCGGCCTCTCACCGGCAATACAGGGCATGGATTGCGGCGTCGGGGTATACACCGCTGCCGGTGACCTCGTGGCAGCGTCAGTTGGGACCTACCTCCACATCTGTAGCGGGCAGGTCCCGATCAAATACATACTGAAATACTACAAGGATGACCCCTCTGTAGGCATACACGAAGGGGACGTCTTCTTCTGCAATGACGTGCTCTACGGCGGTTTCCATAATCAGGACATGCTGAACATCGTGCCCGTCTTCTGGGAGGGAGAGCTTATCGCCTGGGCTGTCGCAGCAGCCCATGAGCCCGAAACCGGGGCCACGGAGCCTGCCGGATATGTGCCGTACGCCCGGAGTCGTTATGAGGAGGGTGTGAAGGCGCCACCTGTAAGAGTGGGCTCCAACTTCAAGATAGAGGCTGACTTCTTCGACTTTTTCTGCAACATGCTGCGTGACAAGATAACCCCTCATGACCTTAAAGCCAAGGCATCCTGCTGCTTTAAGATGGCAGAGCGTCTTCAGGAAATAGTGGAGCAGAAGGGAGTAGGGTTCTTCGTCGGATTGATGCGCAAGTCACTGGCAGTTGTCTACGACGCGGGAAAGCAGCGTATTGCCAGTCTCAACGACGGGACCTACCGGCACGTCATCTTCTTCGACCTTCAGGGCAAGGAGGAAGCTCTGGGCTGTGTCCATATAGCCCTGATTAAAAAAGGCGACCAGTTGACCGTTGACCTCTCCGGCAGCTCTCCGCCGACTATGTCCTTTCTTAACAGTAAGCCACATGTGGTCAGGGGCCTGCTCGCCGGCGTGCTGATGCAGTATCTGTTCGCCGATTTCCCCGTTAGCACCGGCCTCCTGGCTCCATTTAGCTTCAACGTGCCTCCCGGGACCATAGTCAACGCACCCGACGACCGGGCTATGTCCGGTTCAATGAGAATCACCGCGCCGGTGGTCAATGGCATCATGGTATGCCTTGCCAAGCTCCTGTTCGACAGTGACCTCCGGGAACGGGTTACTTCGCCGCCATCTATGAGCGGGGTCGGCATCGCAGCCGGTGGCGGCATCGACCAGTACGGAGGGATAGTAATCGGCGTTATCGGCACCATCATCATAAATGCCTGCGGCGGCCCCGCAACTCCACTCAGGGACGGCATGGACGCGGGCCAGTTCTGGTTCTCCGGGTTCGCCGACTGCCTGGATGTGGAACATGGAGAGGTTCAGACACCGGTGCTGCACCTGTTCCATAATATCATGATGGACCAGGGCGGACCGGGGAAATTCCGCGGCGGCTCCACCCTCTGCCAGGGCTACACCTTTCACAACGCCAAAGGCCCCTTGAGGCTGATATTCAATACCGCTACTTCGAGAATGCCCCACACCCCGGGGCTTTTCGGAGGCTATGCCGGAGGGATAAATCCGTTCCTCGAAATCAGGAATACCGACTGGCAGCCGCTTTTCGAAAATGCCAGCGAAGAAATACCATCGAGTTACCATGAGATGGCAGCCAGCAAACGAATCACGTACAAAGCAACTCAATTCGTTTCCGAGGATTTTTTCATGAACGGAGACGGCGTAGCCAATGGCTCGGGCTCTTCCGGTGGCTACGGGGACGTGCTGGAACGAGACCCCTCGCTGGTAATGGACGATGTAGTTAAGCAAATAACATCGCCGTGGGCTGCGAGAAGTGTCTACCACATCGCCTTCGATGAAGAAACCCTGGAGGTCGATTATCCCCAAACCGAGATTCTTCGTAACCGGGAACGTGAGCGCCGAAAAAAACAGGGGAAGCCGTACCACGAATTCGTGAAAGACTGGCTTGAAAAAAAGCCAAAGGAAGAGATAATCCGCTCTTACGGGCCCTGGCCTGATGGGATCAAGTAAGCCATGCCGTCAAGCTCCAAAGAACTAGTGCGGGCGCTTTCTGCGTCTAAGCCAGTGAGTCGCCCGCCCTTTATCCCCTGCATGGCGGCGGCGGCGGCCAATTATATGCAGGTGCCAGTCAGGCAGATGTACTCAGACCCCACCATCCTTGCCAATTCACTGCAATCCTGCCAGAGGCTATTCAAATACGATGGAGTGGTCACGCTTTTCGACACGACGTTAGAGGCCGAGGCCTGCGGCTGTCAGCTCTCCTGGCAGGAAGGCCTGCCACCCGAAGTTATCTCCCCTCTCCTGACTAGCGCCGATGATTTGGGGGATTTAAGCGCCGCCGGGATCGAGAACAAGGGAAGAATCCCCGTGGTGCTTGAAGCAGCGAAGCGGCTTATTCAGACCGTAGGGAGAGAAGTGGCAATGCTGGGAGTAATCACCGGGCCGATAACTCTAGGCAGGCATCTGATAGGCGATGCGCTTATCCCAGCAGCAGAAACGAACACCCGGGCATTCCAGAAGCTAATCGACCTTTCCGGGGAGATCGCTCTGACGATGGCGAGGGCTTACGGCGAGCTTAAATTAGATGCCATCATCCTGGCAGACAGGAACCTGGCATCACTCGATACCGACCACTACTCCAAGATTCAGCCAATGTTGAAAACCCTGCGTAATGTGCTGAATTTTTACGACGCACCTCTTATAATCAGTACCGATAAAGTCCACGCGGACCGACTTCAGGAATTTTTCCAGCTAGAAGCCGACGGCTTCTCCCCGGGAAACCATATCTCAGATATAACAAAGCTTGAATTGCCCTCAAAAAAGCTTGTCGGAGGATGCATACCTACGTCGAGCCTGCTCGGAGCCACTGTCGATATCGAAAAGGCAACGCTGGAGCTATTGGAGACAGGCGGCGGCAGCAGTCTCTTCATAACAAGTGAGTGGGAGGTCCCACCGGCGACGCCGGTCGCAAACCTGCACAGGGTAATGCAGGTATTGACTAGTGCTCCAAAAAGATAGACAATTTGAAACACGGAGGAACAGAATGGCAAAAATAACTGAAGAACTGAAAGCGATGATTAAGGGGCAGCAGGCATTCGTTGCCACCGCCACCCCCGACGGTATACCCAGCGTCGCTCCGAAAGGGACAACGAGGGTTCTGGATGACGAGCACATCATTTTCACTGAGTCGGCAGGGAAGCGCACGTTCGATAATATCAAGATGAACCCCAAGGTAGCCATAATAATTGGCGACGTTTCCAAGATGCAATGCCTGCGCTTTTCCGGCACTGCTGAAATTATCACCACGGGGCCACTTTACGAGGAAAGCACCGAAACGATGAAGAAAATGGGCATGCCGGCTCCGCAGGCCGTTATAAAGGTCAAGGTAGAAGAGATATACGACTGCGGAGCGCCAGGGTTCGGTAAGAGAATAGACTAAGCAGGCCAGCAGGCTCCTTTCAAAGCTCAAGACCAATCGGGAAACACACTGAGAAATTCAGGCTGTCCTCACGAAAGCAGAATATTATTTATGCGCATTGGTCTTATTTCGGATACGCATATTCCTGATGTAGCCGGGGCAATACCGTTTAGCGTAGCTAAGGCATTCAGTAGCGTCGACCTTATTCTTCATGCCGGGGATATCGCCGTTGCTTCCGTGCTGGACGAGCTTGAAGGCATAGCTCCGGTGCTGGCGGCCAGAGGAGATGACGACTATAAGATAGAGGACAACCGGATAAATGAGGTGCAGAATCTGATAGTCGAGGGCCTCAACCTGTACCTCATACACTCGTCTCAGTACTGGGCCCGCGACCTGATATTACACCCCGAAAAGCATAATCTCCAGAAGGCACCTGACATCGTCGTCTTTGGGCATACACATAGAGACATCGTACAGACTGTGGGGGACTCTCTTCTGGTGAACCCGGGCAGTGCAACCTTTCCCTACTATCAACAGAGACTGGGGACCGTAGCCCTTATCACTATTAGCTCGGGCAAAGCTGAGGCAAATATCGTTAATCTCCGGGAAATCTGAAGGCATAAGTCAAGCACCATGTCAGAGGAACACAGACCTGTCGAAAGACCCCCTGGCTTCAGGCATCAAGACGCTCAGGCGCGTGCTCAAATGCGAAGAGAGCGTTTCTATGACCTTGTAATGAAGGCCATCGATGAACTGCCACTGGAGTTTCAGGGCAATCTTGAGAACCTGGATGTAGTTGTGACAGACTGGCCAAGCGCAACTCAACTGGCTAATTCAAACGTCAGAAGCAGGTATGGGCTATTGGGCCTCTACGAGGGCGTGCCTCATACCAGGCGGGGCAGAGGATACGGCATGGTGCTCCCTGACAAGATAACAATCTTCCGCAAACCCATAGAATCCAGGTGCCGTTCGTGGAGCGAGGTTGAGGAGGAAATCGGACGGGTTGTGCGTCACGAGATAGCGCACCATTTCGGCACCGATGAACCCACGTTGAGGATAATTGAAGGCAAAAGGTATAAGAGAGAACGTCCGACCTGATCCACCTTTCCAACCCGCGCTTCCAAACCATCGATGCCCCAGAGCAAAGCTATTTGTGAGGAAATACCACACTGAGGCGCAGCCTCATTCCAGCTTTGCTTGACAGTGATGCTGGCTTTTGCTATCCTCTCAGAAGGTAAAGGGGGATATAGCTCAACAGGGAGAGCGCTGCGTTCGCATCGCAGAGGTCGGGGGTTCGAATCCCCCTATCTCCACCAAAGATTGCAGTCAGGGGCACTATTCTACAATTGCCAGCGGGCCCCTGTAGCTCAGAGGATAGAGCAGTGGTTTCCTAAACCACGTGTCGGGTGTTCGAGTCACCCCAGGGGTACCATTTTCTGAACGTAAAAAAGCCCTTTAAGCATCTGAGGCTTAAGGGCTTTTTCGTTTTTGTTAATCTTTTGCTAATCCGCTCAGGCAATTGCACCGGGTCTAGTGACGGGAGCAGTTGTCATCAGGCATTTATCAAAAGCTTTCGCAGCTGCATCCTGTAGCCCGGGGATTACTCTCAAAATTACTCGTCAGATCCCGCCGGATTGACAATGATAATCGAATATGGTAGTAACTCACTGAACGAATTTTATACCCGATGTATACACTATGAGATTTACGGATATATGTAAAGCGGCTATACAAAGGTCAGCTTTGAAGCTTGGCTATGATATTACAAGGATCTCCAGCATTGATCTGAAGCTATACGCAGAATTGTATGGACCGGATGCAGTCAGAGAAAGACGTTTCTACAACATAGGAGCCGGCGACTTTCGCCATCCGGCATGGACTAATGTTGATCATAGTAATGACTGGTATGGGGAAATTCAAGGAGATTCAGTTATCGATTGGGATTTGTTGTCACTGACGCCAATTCATGTCGGAAATGAGAAGGCTGTTATCGTTTACTCTTCCCATACAATCGAGCATATCCCAAATGAAGCTGCAACCTATTTATTTCAAGAAATGCATAGAATCTTAAGACGGGACGGATTGATTCGGATTGTGACACCTAACATTGACCTGGCTTTTCGAGCCTATCAAAACAACGACAGGCATTTCTTTCACTGGATTGAGCACTATAGTAAAACCGATGTAATGAGGCGTGCCCATCTGGCAATGCCGATGAATAAAGCACCCACAGGCCAGATATTTCTGCATCAATTCGCAGAAGCAGTGTCTTCACTTCACCCGGATGGCGCGAAGGATAAGATAGATGACATACAACTTTCCCAATTGTTCTCTGATCTTGAATACGAGGACGCATTAGACTATTGCATCTCACGATGTCCTATTGAAATCCAGAAGAAATACCCCGGCAATCACATCAACTGGTGGAATGCGAAGAAACTTGTTGGAATGCTGCGTGAAGCAGGATTTAGTCGTGTGTACGAGTCGGGGTATGGCCAAAGTGCTTGCCCCGTGCTTCGCGATACCCATATATTCGATAACACACATCCAAAAGCCTCCTTATATGTAGAAGCGGTGAAGTGAATCTTACCCCGGCTTGCTGCGGGGTATCCATATCGCAAGTTCTCGCAAATTTCATCGCTCGAATTCCCCTGGCATCGCCCGGAGACACTGCTTGCCACCCACCCCAGCAGCAGGCTTCAGGGGCCTTATCGATAACTTTTATTTGCTAATCCATTACATAACTTCCGGCAAGATTTTGGCGGTAGTCGGTGGACAAACAATATACTGTTTTAACTTCAAAAAAGGATATGTTATAATGCGGAAACATGGGGCAACAGATGCCTGAACGCATTCCTGAACAGCGTGTCGGGTGTTCGAGTCACCCCAGGGGTACCAGTTCCGGGTAGAATACGGAGTACGGTTACAGGAAATAGAAAAATTCAGATTGAAGAGGGGTGTAGCTCAGTCAGGTAGAGCGGCGGTCTCCAAAACCGTTGGTCGTGGGT
>CAYVQT010000067.1:0-16068 GCA_964453665.1 uncultured Dehalococcoidia bacterium
AAAACTTCATCCCTCGACCTTACGGTCGGGGATTTAAGTTTTGTACATTAAACTGAGGCGTATTATAATTAATACCGCAGCCATCTGGCAACATATTGCGAATGATGTAATTCCGGTAAAATGACTTCTATCGCAGATTAAAAATGATTTGTTAAGTCACGCAATTATTTTCATCTGCTTAAAAAATCCCGCATAAAGCTACGTGCGGTCTTTAGCTTTGACCAGTGAACCAGATTAATCCGTGTAGCGCCCTTTTATTACTGTCAGCTTATTTCATTGACGCATTATTCAACCCCATTCTGATCGCCTCATAGGATACTTCATATTCATCGGCTGGTTCACTGTATGTCCTGACCTTGCTTCGCTCTACTTCTTCAGGTCAGAATTCTTGCGGCAACTCATGATTTATCCGTAAAGCTATTGGAGCATCCGCAGGTAAGATATTTATGTCAAGTATAAGATTAGAACCGGAGCCCCATCGGGGGTCGCGTTTGCTCTATAGCAACTTCTAATGGCTTTCTTATTGTTCCTTCTTGCACAGATAGCTGTGGAAGTATCCGAGGCAAAAGGTCTGTTTACCGATAATCGTCAAACCGCAATTTTCAATACCGCTTTCTAACTCCGACCAGCCTAATTTATAATGTGGTTCCTCGACCAATAACACTCCATCTCTACGCAGAACTCTCGTTAACTCTTGAACCGCTTCCAGCCAGTTCGGTACGTGATGAAGTGCGCCAAATATGAACACGGCATCGACATCCGCATCCTGTAAATCAAGGTTCGTCATATCTCCCACAAAGAAATCCGCGCTAATACGTCTCCGCCTGGCCAGACGAATCTGCTCGGGCATCAGGTCAAACGCCATAAGCCTCGACGGACGAAACCTGTTCATTATCAATTCTGTGCTATATCCGGAGCCGCAAGCCGCATCCAGAACGACCTTCCCCGCAAGGTCGATGTTATTGCTGTCCAATAATTTTTCGAATATCCTGAACTCAACGTATTTCATCAACAGGCGTCTGACGGGATTATTCATCGCCAGAAACTCGATTTTACCCAATCTCCCGGTGCCAGCGTCACCGTCCATGTCGACCCCTTTCAAACAAGATGCTCTTCAACGGGCACATTTTATATATGCAGTGAACCTATGAACTCCGGTGTATAAAATAGACGCAATTCATAAAATGGAGCATGTACTGAATATCCCTCCCTTTATCGCTCCTGCGCCTGACCAATATAGAAACACATCACAAATTCTCTCCGAAAGCTCAATGCTAAGCGACCCGGCACTGGCAGTTGAATAACCCTGCCATTTTATCTACCGGAAGACGTAAGTAGTCCCTACGCTGTTGAGCAGGAACTGCTCCGGCATCTCAGTGGCAAATTTATTGATGGCACTCCATCCGGTGCAATGCATGGGCACGATGTAGTCAGGCCCGATACTCTTCATCTCTTCAATTGTCGGTCCGACAATTGGCTCGAAAATCGAACCGGTAAGATGAAACCCGCCCAGCACTGCGTGAACTTTAGATTCTCTTGAGAGTTTTTGCGCATATTTCACGGTATTGATAATACCTGCGTGAGAACATCCACTAATGACCACCAGTCCACTGCCCTTCACCTTTACCGCCAACCCCTGATCGTCGCGAAAAGGGTCCACAACCCACTTATCACCGATTTTCGCCTCTGCCCAGGGAAAACCTTTCTCAAAATCCGTCACCCGTTCAACCTCGCCCGATACTAAAACGTGGCCCGAGGCCAGTAGGGAAGGGCCTTCGACTTTTTGAAGCATGACCTTAGTTCCCTTTAGTGCGTCTTCATTTAATAAAGGCATTTCCGCCTGTATTCCTATCGGTATATTTATACGACGCTGAAGAAATGCGTCTGGATGGACAGTAAGCCTCACTTCCCTGTTGGCCTTGTTTAGAAACTCCAGAAGGCCTCCGAAATGGTCGAAATGCCCGTGGCTGAGAACAGCTTCATCGACCTTACCGAAGTCCACCCCAAGTTTATTCGCGTTGTGGATGAGACAGATGTCCGACATACCCGCATCCATAAAAACCGTATATTCCTGTGAACCTGCGCATACCTTCAGAAGACAGGATAACCCGTGTTCCGCTAACACAGGCATAGAACTGGGCGGAATAAGCGGTCGCTGAATAACGTCCGTACCTTGAAGTAAGAGCACATCCGTATAATTGTCCACCAACACTGTGACTTCCAGCTTATCCACCTCTCTCAGATTGAGTTCGTTCATCTTCTAAGCCCCCTTTTAAACATTCGTATAAAGAATACTACCATATAATATCAAAACCGCGTCAGTGATATAGTGAATGTCTCTACCCCACCCATATCAGTATCCCCGGTGTGACTGATCGGCTGCCTGAATCGAACAAGATCGCCTTGACCGCAGCGGCGATTTTCTCTACATGAGTCATTGACAATGATGCTGTTGTCACCTAGCATGTACGAATAAAGAATCGCACACATTTTACCCGAGGAGCTAGCCGATGCGAAAAGAAAGCGAGAAGCCCTATTACGGATTTAAAAAGATGATATCTATCGATATCTCACTTACTTTATGTGGTGTCGTAATTACATCACTGGCCATTGCATTCACGGTATTGGCCTATTCAACCTGGCAACTGGCTCTGTGCTGGTTCTTCGGTGTGATGCTGCTTATTGCTGCGGTATTATGGCATTCCATGACTTTCGTTGCTTATCCTAAAAAAGCAAGAGCCCTTGAGGAGAGTCTACTTGATATACTGAGGTCAGACTGGGACGGTAAGGGAAAGGTGCTTGACATTGCAACAGGCAGTGGCCGCCTGGCAGTGCCAATAGCGAGAGAGTTTCCTCAAGCTCAAGTTATTGGCGTGGACATATGGACGAAATCGTGGGGTAGCTTTGGACAGACACAGGCACGTGCCGAAAAGAACGCTATGATAGCCGGGGTGGACGACAGATGCACATTCCAGTATGGAAATGCGCTGTCTCTGCCCTTTAAGGATGGAGAATTCTCACTGGTTGTCAGCGCATTCGCCTTCCATGAAATCAAAGCGCCGGATAAAACCGCTCTAATTGATGAGGCCATTCGAGTCCTGGCCCCTGCGGGTACCTTTTTGATATGCGATCTCTTTCCCCGGGGATACGTGGTTAAGAATATTCCGGAACTTCTTGAAAAAATACAGGGACTGGGCGTAGACGATGTAAGACACAAATCTATGAAAGAGGCCGGCGTCAACCTGGGACCCCTAGCACGTATTTGGGGTATCTCCTATCTAAGCGGCAGGAAGAGTCAAAACCAGTTGTTATAGCGGCTAACATGTAAATGGGTTGCTATTACCTTGAGCATCCGGTATTAAATCCGATTTCTATCAGGACACAGTACGTCAACCGCGTTACTAATATCTTGGTAATAAAGAGGGATCATCTCATGGAACTCGAGACAACGGTTCTTATCGACGGGCTGGTGTTCCCGGAGAGCCCGCGATGGCACAACGGAAAGCTCTGGTTCTCCGATATGCACGCATACCGGGTGATAAATGTAGACCTCAACGGCAACACTGAGACTGTGGTTGAGGTGCCGGGACAGCCCTCCGGCCTTGGCTGGCTTCCCAATGGCCGGTTGCTGATCGCTTCAATGACAGACAGACGCCTGCTACGACTTGACCCGGCAGGGCTTTCGGAAGTTGCCGACCTGAGCAAACTCGCGTCATTTCACTGCAATGACATGGTCGTCGATCAGGAGGGGCGAGCCTACGTAGGCAACTTCGGTTTCGACTTGATTGATAAGCAGCCTTTTGCGCCGGCCGAGATTGTGCTGGTGACGCCAGAAGGCGATGCGCGTGTTGTCGCCGACGGGATGGCTTTCCCCAACGGAACCGTCATCACTCCTGACGGACGCACACTCATTGTTGGTGAGACCATTGGCCAGCGCCTTACAGCCTTCAACATTGAACACGACGGCTCCTTAACAGGACGCCGCACCTGGGCAGAACTTAAGGATGCAACCCCGGATGGAATCTGTCTCGATGCAGAGGGCGCAATCTGGGTCGCGTCGCCTATCAGTGCGGATGTATTGCGTGTTCGTGAAGGCGGCGAAGTGACGCACCGCATAAAGGTGTCAACACAAGCATTCGCCTGCATGCTTGGGGGCAACGACCGCCGTACACTTTTCGTGTGCACTGCAAAAACCATGAACCCTGATGAGGCCCGGGCTAGAGCCAGCGGCCGTATTGAAACCGTCCGAGTCGAAGTGCCCGGTGCGGGGTTTCCCTGACAGAAAAAATCAAGCCAATATCCCATCCTGGGGCAATAGCTTGTCATCGTAATTTAGCTGGTCATGGTTCATCGCTGAGGGAAGCGCCTCTTTTCTATCACTTCGTTGTCGTACTTTTCTTGACTTTGGCCTTTTTGGCTTTAGCACCCTCAATCATAGTTTTAGGCTTCACCTTGATTTGTTTTGGTTTTTCTTTCTCCGACTTGGGTAAAGTCAGAGTTAGCATACCCTTATCAAAGACCGCTTCCGCTTTGTCAATCTTAACTGCCACGGGAACGGTCACTGCCCGACTGAAGGCGCCATACCTGTGTTCCTTGCGAATATAATTCTCCTCCTTGACCTCCGTCTTCTCTCTATGTTCACCTTTGATAGTAACAGTGTCTCCGGTGATAGATATGTCTATCTCCTCAGGGCTTATCCCGGGCAGTGAAGCCCTGATCACCACATCGCTGGCTGTCTGATACATATCAACTGGCACATCCCCGACTGTAGACTCAGGCCACATACGTGATGGCCGGACGAAGCTATCTTCGAATAGTCTGTCCATAGCTTGTCTCAGGCTCATCATTTCCCTGAACGGATCCCAACGCATCATTGTCATAATGCACCCCCTCTTTTTTGATGCAGCCTACGTGCGGCAGCTTCCCTCAGCCGTAACCACCAAAGCCTTATCGTAGTATAAACATCGCCACATAGTATTACAACATGCATTATTCAGCAGGACACAGTATTGAAAGCAATACTTACGCAGCATATAAAGCCTGTCATTATATATGCTGTAAAAAGCCAGTTCATCTAAGTAAGCAATCGTGCTACGGGCAGCTTCCCACCCGTCTTAATAATATCAGCAACTTAAAGAACACCTGTTACAGCCACAGGAACGATACGGGCAATAGAATGAGTCTTCCCTAAATAACTTTTGTGGATAACTTCGTGGATAACTCTCTTGACACCTATTACAAGGCACGGGATAGAATAGCAGCAAAATGTAAACGACGACAGGGACGTCCATTTTAGGTATTTCCTGGCGTTAAATCAGTAATACTTGCTCTTTTCGCTGCTATGGAGAGAGAAAGGGAGTATTATGTTTGTTTTATATTCAAATCATGGCCCTGCTCTTCTCTGCAATCGACAGGAAAACCTCATGGAAACATTTAATGGATGATCCTGTTATATTGTCCCCGTTTCATGCCTAAATGAGAACTCATGGAAGGGCTTAAATGCTGATCACGGTCTTCGAATTAATAAGGACAGTTCGGCTCTGTTAGTCCATTCCGGGAGTAATTGATGCAGACGCTTATATGGCGGAAGTCTACCAAGCGAGCAAATCAAACGATGGTAGAAGACCAATGGGCCTCTAATCTAGGCGATCTGGTATCAACTACGCCAGGGCTTGAACTTGAACAGGGTGAAGCAAAACAGAGTCAGCCTAGTACTACATGGATTTGGGACCGCAATAAGCAGACCTGGGTAGAAACAAATGAAGCGCCTGTCATAGAAGAACACTTAAGCGCCAATAGCATTGCATCCACTGAACTTAAAACACCACCCCAGCCACCCGCTACCCAAGCTTCAGGTAATCACAAGATTGGATGGCCGAAGTCTGCACGGAAGCTGCTCCCCACAAAAGCCTCTTTAGTACATGTGATCGACTCAGTGGCCTTGAAAAGCAAAGCAGTAGAGCCAAATGGGGCCGAGGCTGCCATGCCAATACCAGCTGATTATGAAGCGACTTCAATTATTTATGACACGAAGGTGGAATCCGAGGAATTTCCGATACGGATAATAGGAAGTGATGGAGAGCAAATACAGAGCATCCTGGGTCGGGTTAGTGATAAGGCGGTGGAAATAAAGGAGAAGCTGGATAGACAAGCGCTCGTTGCTAAACATGAAGTCGACAGGGATTTTCTTAATGAAATAGCAGTCGCTGAGCGGCGAAGTCAGGATGCTATCGCAGCAATTGAGGAGAACTCCAAGGCTCGAGCAGAGAACATTATCGCTACACTTGAAGAGAAGGCCAGGGTTCGTATTGAGGCCGTTATCGCGCGGGCGAAAGATAAGGCCAATGAAGAAGCTAAGAGTATTATCGCGCAGGCGGAAGAGAAAGCCGGGGCACAAGCAGAAATCATTATCGCTACGACGGTGGATAAGGCCAGAGAGCTAACTGAGAAGATTATCGCGCAGACGGAGGAGAAGGCCGGGGCACGAGCAGAGATTATCGTCTCTACGACGGAGGATAAGGCCAGAGAGCTGACTGAGAAGATTATCACTCAGACGGAGGAGAAGGCTGAGGCACAAGCCCAGATTATTATCTCTAAGGCTGAAGATAAGGCCAGAGAGTTAGCTGAGAAGATTATTGCGCATGCCGAAGAAAAAACTGAGGTAAGAGCGGAGATTATCATCTCTAAGGCCGAGGATAAGGCCAGAGAGCTAGCTCACAAGATTATTGCACAGGCCGAAGAGAAAGCTGAGACTCAGGCAGAGAATATTCTCGCTACGCTGGAGGAGAACGCCAGAATACAACTGGGGAGGATTGCCTCGCAGGCCGAAAAGATCTATCACCAGAGCATATCGGCGGCAGAGAATCAGGCTCAGCACCCCCTCAAAGCAGAAGAGGAAAGGGCAACAGTTGTCAAGTCTCCGTTCGAGAAGTTCGCCAAGCCGATGCAGGTACAGCCCCTCCGTAGTGAGGAGAGCGATCGCAAGGAGAGGTCCGTACCTTACGAGGGCACAGCAGTACTGGTGATCTCGCCTCCTGTAGATGTAGGTAAAATGCAGAAAGCTCTGAATAGGCTGGCAAAGCTGCAAGATATCAAAATCCTGGACCTGGATGGTTCAGCAGGCAGAGGTGTCACAATTAAGCTCTTCTCGCGAAATCTCGCCCGACTCCCAAGTATACTTGTATCCCTGCCTGAAGTAGAGAAAGTCTCAGACCTGCCGAGTAAAGTTAACAAGATATGCTATAGCCAGCGATTATGCCCCGGGCAGCGAAGTGGAAATGAACAGCCTGTCAAACGGCTCCTGGTAACCCTGGAGAAGCAAACTACATACATTGAAGATTGAAACCGGTACAGCGTGCGCCCGCTATACAACACCAGCATATCCTGAACAGATCAACTTCTATACTGACACCATGCAACAAGAACCACTAAAAGGCGTATTGTTAATTCAGTAAAAGCCGCTTTACTCATTACTGCCTGAACGCTTTTAACCGAACTGAAGACCACCCGCAACAGCCTCGCAGGAAATGCTTTTTTTACCAGCAGGCACAATTTACCTGTCTTACATTCCTTACTAAATACCGCTTATATCGAGGCAGAATTCCGTAAATCTATGAATCAGGCAGTTGGCTCAGGAGTATACTGACTCGACCCAGCAGCCCATGCATTTAGCATACCGATTAGAACCTGCTCAAATTAATTTGGCATACTTTGCGTTTAACAGGTCTGCCGGGTTCTCGCTCTCCACGCCTTTACGAATCCCCGCAGATCATATTGTTAATTTTCATCTATGCCTTTATCATGATTGACTCTGGCGCACTATAGAATTAGAATTGTACACTGTAACAGAGCTATTGAGGAAAACGCTAACATGAGTTCCAGGCAGACAGAGAAGGGTATAAAGGGATATATTGAAGTCGACCAGGAGCTTTGCAAGGGCTGTCATATCTGTATTTCCTTCTGCCCGAAGGGCGCTATCTCTCTATCAGATAAGTTAAATGCCAGCGGCTATTTGACAGTCCTTTTCGATGATAGCGGCGATTGTACAGGCTGCGCCATCTGTGCGATTGTATGTCCCGAAGTGGCAATAGAGGTTTATCGTGGCTAAAGTTCTCATGAATGGTAATAGCACCATTGGTGAGGCAGCCATAAGGGCTGGCTGCCAGTGTTATTTTGGATATCCCATCACACCTCAAAACGAACTGACCGAGCACATGGCTACACATCTAAGCAGAAAAAGGGGGTGCACTTTTATTCAGGCGGAAAGCGAGATATCGGCTATAAACATGGTATATGGAGCAAGTGTGGCCGGTGTAAGGGCTATGACTTCGTCTTCGAGTCCCGGAATCAGTCTGAAGCAAGAAGGGCTCTCCTATCTGGCGGCCTGCGAACTTCCCGCTGTTATCGTCAACATGTCCAGAGGCGGACCGGGATTGGGAAGCATATCAGCTTCTCAGTCAGACTACTTTCAGGCTACCCGTGGTGGAGGCCACGGTGACTATCGGACAATAGTTTTAGCGCCATCATCGGGACAGGAACTGGCGGACCTCACCCACCGCGCGTTTGACCTCGCCGACAAATATCTAATACCCGTTATCATCCTGGGAGATGCCATGCTCGGGCAGATGATGGAGCCGGTGGAATTCAAACATGAAGCCCCCGAGGAATTGCCAATCAGAGCCGACGCATTAAGGGGAGCCAAAGATCGCCCGAGCAGAGTAATTAAAACATTCACTTCAAAGCCAACTGAGCTTGAGGAGATAAACTGGAGTCTTTTCCGCAGATATCAATTGATCAAGAGACAAGAAACAACTTACGAGACCTTTCTGGTTGAAGACGCCGAGCTAATAATCGTTGCTTTCGGGATTGCGGCACGGATAGCCAAAGGAGCAATTAAGACAGCGCGTTCGAATGGTCTGAAGGTAGGAATGCTGAGGCCGATTACTCTATGGCCATTTCCCTCAGATAAAGTGCAGGAGTTGGCCAAGAAGACAAAATACTTCCTTGTCTTTGAAATGAATATGGGCCAGATGATAGAAGATGTTCAATTAGCGCTGGAAGGTAAAGGCGAGGTATTTTTCCACGGCAGGCCGGGAGGAGTAATTCCAACCCCCAGCGAGGTTTTTCTAATGGTCTCGCGCCTTTGTTACCAGAAAGGTTTGAAGTAGCAAAGTGAGAAAAGTATATTCCCGGCCCAAGTCATTAAAGAGAAATCCCTTTCATTACTGCCCGGGATGCGGACATTCGGTTATCCACAGGCTTATAGCCGAGGTGATCGATGAGATGCATATACATGATAGTGTCGTCGGTATCCCACCGCCCGGGTGTTCGGTCTTCGCCCACCACTATTTCGACATAGATATGGCGGAATCGGCCCATGGCAGAGAAGCGGCTGTTGCAACCGGCATAAAGAGGACAGCTCCCGATGTTATCGTTTTTACCTATCAAGGAGATGGTGACCTTGCCGCAATCGGTACCGCCGAGACTATACATGCCGCTAACAGAGGGGAAAGAATAACCTCTATCTTTATTAACAATGCCGTATATGGAATGACCGGCGGCCAAATGGCCCCGACCACCCTCCTGGCCCAAAAAACCACGACTACACCTTACGGACGCGATGTGCGCATAGAGGGGTATCCTATCAAAATGAGCGAAATGCTGGCCTTGACCAGAGGCGCGGTGTATATAGAGCGCACCGCGGTGAACTCACCGGCCAACATCAGGAAGTCAAAAAAGGCTATCCGCAAGGCTTTCCAGGCTCAAATCGATGATCTTGGCTATTCACTGGTGGAAATACTATCCCCCTGCTCTACCAACTGGAGGATGAGTCCACTGGAATCGTGGCAGTGGATCGATGAAGTGATGACCAAGGAGTTTCCACTGGGAGTGATAAAGGACTTAACCGGGACAGGCGATGTTGATTAAAACAATCTTCGCAGGATTCGGAGGTCAGGGCGTCCTCTCTATGGGACTTAACCTTGCTCAAGCGGCAATGCTTGAGGGGAAATACGTCACCTATCTGCCTTCGTACGGTGCCGAAGTACGCGGAGGTACCGCCAACTGTACCGTAGCGGTATCGGATGAAGAGATAGCATCACCGGTCGCCTCTTCTCCTGAGTTCATCGTAGCCATGAATCAGCCATCCATGATCAGATTTCAGAATCAGATCGAGTCTGGCGGTCTGTTCTTCGTTAACTCTTCTTTAATAGAAGCCGAATTCACCAGGGGTGACATTGACGTTGTAGAGATACCGGCAAACAGTATCGCTGAAGAACTGGGCAGTCCGAGGTCAGCCAACATGGTGATGCTGGGAGCATTCACCAGGAGAAGCAATCTCGTCTCTCTTTCCAGTGTTATTGAAGCGCTAAAAAACACCTTGAAGAATAAGCAAAAATTGATCGCTGTCAATAAAAAGGCGTTACAGGCAGGATATGACTTACTATAGTTCAAGTTTGAAATTCCGGTGTTATGTCATCCCATGGTACAATCCCACCACATGTAGAATTTCAAGCCTGAATGCCGGATAGGAGCAAATTATGTGCTTAAAACAAATTTCCATTAGTCTGGACAATTCGCCAGGTCAGTTCCTGGCTGTGAGCGAGTGTCTGGGTGCTGAAGGGATAAATATCAGGGCCATTTCAGTGGCCGACACATCCGACGTTAGTACCGTAAGATTTGCAACGGATAACCCTGAAAAAACTGCCAATGTACTGAGAAGCCATGCTTACAGCGTGAAAGAGACCGACGTATTAGCAGTAGAGGTCCCCGATCATCCCGGCGGTCTTCAGGCTGTCCTCAAGCCGCTAAAGGCAGCCAACATTAATGTCCACTATCTATATCCCTATCTGGGGAGGGGAGAGAGCGGACAGCCTATAATCATCGTAGGTGTGGATAAAACCGAAAAGGCGCTGGAGGTATTGAAAAAGAACTGGGTTCATACCTTTGGAAAAGAGATATATGCCCTATGATAAAACCCGTCCCCCTATTGGGCCGCTATTTCCTAAATCTTCGTCACCCCCGTCTATCTTAGTAGCTTGACAGCCTTCAATTGAACATTATACGTGTCAGTAATCCGTTAAAACAAACTCACGTCACTCGAAGTAACCTTTGAAGCTCTCCGCTAGAGGGTGATATGGTACTTACGCACTGCCCGACCCAGCTCGGCATCGCACCGAATAGCCCATCCGGGTCAGGCGCAGTTCGCGGATGCATCAGACAACCCGAGTAAAATTTATTTGAAAGAAAATGAAAAACTGAGGAGAGTGTATCGGATGTTAAAAATAGCCGATGACATCACCCAGCTAATCGGAAATACGCCTCTTATCAGGTTAAACAAAATGGCACAGGGATTGGGCGCCCACGTCGTGGCAAAGCTTGAATCCTTCAATCCCTGCGGCAGCGTAAAGGACAGGATAGGCGTATCTATGCTCAAAGCCGCTGAGGAGGCAGGTCTGATTCAAAATGACACGGTTATAATTGAGCCCACCAGCGGCAACACGGGAATCGGCCTGGCATTCGCCTGTGCGTCCAGAGGCTATAAACTGCTTCTAACAATGCCCGATACGACGTCCATAGAGCGAAGGCAACTACTGTCAGCTCTAGGCGCTGAATTGGTATTGACACCCGGATCAGAAGGGATGCGAGGTGCAATTGACAAGGCTGAAGATTTAACTGGGCAGAACGATAAAAGTTACATGCCACAACAATTTAAAAATCCCGCTAATCCCCGGGCTCATAGAGAAACTACAGCGGAGGAAATATGGCGGGACACCGAAGGACGAGTAGATATTCTGGTTTCCAGCGTGGGTACTGGAGGGACAATTACCGGCGTCGCTGAGGTTATCAAGTCAAGAAAGCCGGAATTCAAGGCAATCGCCGTTGAGCCCGCTGAATCTCCGGTTCTCTCAGGCGGCAAGCCCGGCCCTCACAGGATCCAGGGCATCGGCGCCGGATTCGTGCCCGATGTATTGCGATTAGACCTGATCGATGAAATAATCAAGGTCACCAGCGAGGATGCCGCGGAAACGGCACGCAGATTAGCCATAGTGGAAGGAATACTGGCAGGTATATCGTCTGGGGCGGCTATATGGGCGGCCCTGGAGGTTGCCGCCAGAGCAATAAACAGGGGCAAGCTCATTATTGTGATTTTACCCGACACAGGAGAGCGCTATCTAACTACCCGGCTCTTTCAAGAGCAAACCTGAGGGTAAAAACGAGGAGGTTGAATTGTTCAATACCTTCCGAGAGGACATTGGGGCTGCTCTGGCTAGAGACCCCGCGGCTAGGAACAAATTTGAGGTGCTTCTCTTCTACCCTGGAGTACATGCCTTGCTGTTTCACAGACTTGCTCATTATCTCTGGGGACATGGACTGCGCCTGCTCGCCCGTTGCGTTTCTCACACGGCTCGATTCCTGACAGCAATCGAGATTCATCCCGGCGCTGTTATCGGCAGAAGGTTTTTCATCGACCATGGCGCGGGGGTGGTGATCGGGGAAACTGCTGACATTGGCAACGATGTGTTGATGTATCAAGGTGTAGTCCTTGGCGGGACAACCCTTGAGAAGAAGAAACGCCATCCAACCATCGGTAATAATGTTGTTATCGGCTCGGCAGCGATATTGCTCGGGCCTATCACAGTGGGCGATGGGTCAAGAATCGGCGCAAATTCCGTCGTAGTAAGATCAGTGCCCCCGGGGTCTGTCGTAGTCGGTGTTCCCGGTCGCATAGTAGGAGGCCGACAGGAATCAGTCATGGACCTAGAACACGGGAATCTGCCTGACCCGTTTAGCGAAGCCGTCCGGCTTATTCTGGAAGAACAAACACGACTGGTAGAGCGCATAAAAAAACTGGAGGAATCCTGCGGCCTAACGGCCGCGGTAGATGAACTGGCCGAAAAGATAGGTGAGATTGAGAAGGCCTTTACCGACGGCGAGGGGACACAAGACGAGGAAACACATTAAGAATTGAAACAGGAGATCTCGTCAGCCCCTCTCTCAGCACAAACAGACCAGACAGCGTTAATCATTTAACGAACACGAGCAAATAGAAAAGCCTGTCATCACTATTACGCCGCTGAAATATCTGCGTAGTAAAAGGTAACCGCTGTCTACAAAGAGCACTTCGTATTAAATTCATCCGATGTTGAGTCAGGTCGAAGCAACTTATCAATTTACAAATATATACTACCGAGAAAGTTGATGACTATGTCACGTGTAATCGTAGCGATGAGCGGCGGTCTGGATTCATCCGTAGCCGCAGCCCTTCTAAAGCAGGAAGGGTATGAAGTCATCGGGGTTACCATGAAGATATGGGACGGTGAACTTCTCTCAGAACAGGGAATTAGCCGTGGGTGCTACGGGCCCGATGAAAAAGATATCGATGATGCTCGCACCATTGCGCAGGCGCTGGATATGCCCTTCCACGTTTTCGACCTGAGGCAGGAATTTAAAGCAGAAGTTATCGATTATGTACGCCATGAATACATGTCAGGGAGAACTCCCAATCCCTGCATCAGGTGCAACCGTCGGGTCAAGCTGGACAGTCTGGTCGAAAAGGCCCGGGAATCCGGTATTGCTTTCGATTATGTAGCTACCGGCCACTACGTAAGGATAGGATGGGACGAAAATAGACACCGTCATCTACTAAAAAGGGCAATGGACCTGAAAAAAGACCAGTCTTACTTCCTCTTCTCTTTATCCCAGGAGCAGATTGGTCGTACCTTATTCCCACTGGGTAATCATACAAAGTCGGAAGTAAGAAGAATAGCCTCCGGTGTCGGCATAGCTGTCAACGATAAACCGGAGAGTCAGGATTTCGTCCAGGGAGGCTACTCTTCGCTTCTGGGTGAAGCAGTTCAGCCGGGTCCCATATTCGATAAACATTGGAACGTCCTGGGTGAACATCGAGGGATTCCGTTCTATACCATCGGGCAGCGCAAGGGACTGGGCCTGTCAGCAAAAGAGGCCCTCTACGTTACCGATATTGTCCCCGAAAGAAACGCCATCCAGGTCGGTCCCAAAGAGGATATATATGGTAACGAGCTTACATGCTCAGGTCTAAACTGGATAGCAATACAGGGGCTGGAAGGCCCTATCAGCGTAAAGGCGAAGATACGGTACAATCACACTGAGGCTGACGCCATAGTAACCCCACTCGCCGGTGACAGGACACACGTCAGGTTTAGAGAACCGCAGATGGCCATCACTCCGGGACAGGCTGTTGTATTCTATGATAAAGATGTGGTTGTGGGCGGCGGCGTTATAGAAAGAGCACCAGGACAGCAATCTGGCTAATATGCCTGCGGTCTTAAGATGCCGTCAGGAGTACCCAGACGCTCGGATACTAAATATAAAGCAATCGCGTAAATATATCATTTTTGAGCTGGTATGAGATCCCCGGCACTTCTATTGCAGGATGCTTCAGCCTGTGATAACCTGAAGGTAGAACGGACTGCTTTAAACCTTAATAGCCATACTATTGATTGCATTATGCATATCCGTGGAATATCATTTGATCTGGCATAATAGACACAATAAAAGAGAAGTCCTTCAACTGTACCACCACCTACGCTGTTCAGGGCGAAAGTAGAAAGGTGGGGTACATCAAATGACAAGCCGCTACGTTATCTTTTCAGCGATAGCGCTGCTACTGGCGGTGTTGCCTGCCTTTTTCGCATGTTCCGATCCCGCTTCTATTTCTTCCCCGGCAACTTTCGATATGTCCGGAATAATTGATGAAAGCGGCATAGTCCAGGAAAGCGTCACGTACAGTACTCCCGATAGCGTTATATTACTGGAGATTGCTATCGGTACGACAGTTCAGACTGAATCCGGTGAGCCTGTGCAATCCGTGGCTGTGCAAGAGGTTTCGGATATACCTTCGCCAGGACAGGGAGCCCATATAATCGGTTCAGTTTATGATCTTAGCCCCGACGGCGCTTCTTTCACTCCTCCAATTTTAATGAGTGTTCAGTACAACCCTGAACTGGCCCCTCCTAGTTTTTCCGAGGACAGCCTGCTTTTGGCCTACTATAATATATACACAGGGCATTGGGTTGCTCTTGCCTCGAGCGTCGACTCCGACACGCATGCGGTTTCGGCCTGGGTATCTCACTTCACCAGTTTTGCCGTATATCTTCCTGCCTCTACCCCCACACCAACGCAATCGCCAAATATTTCACCACCTGCCACGCCAACACCTGTTCCCTCACCAACACCCGTGCCATCATCAACATCAACATACACGCCTTCTGCAAGTCCTATGCCTACGATCACGCTTACACCAACCCCAACTACCATCGCAGGAGGCGGTGGCTCAGCACCACCACCAGCACCCACTACCACGCAGTGTCCCGTTTGCCCGACACCGACTCCCACTCCATGCACTGTGTGTCCTACTCCTACACCCGCAATAACTCCCACGCCGTCGCCTACACCTACCCCATTACCTACACCAACTGCCACACCCGCACCATCACCTTCTCCTGCACCCACCCCAACTGCAACTCCATTGCCGACACCAACACCGGCACCTACACCGACGCCATCAGTAACACCTGTACCTACGCCTACGCCTATATCTAGCCCGACGCCTTCGCCTTTGCCCACTCCTACGCCTACCCCTACTGCAACCCCAAATCCAACTCCCACGCCTGCACCCGTACCATGTAACCTGCATGCTGATTTCACCGCAACACCCTCTGCTTGTCTATGCCCCAGTTCGTGTCGCGGCCCCCTTTGGATACAATTCACCGACCTATCAACAGGCGATATCACAGGATGGGAATGGGAATTTGAAGGTGGCGAAATTACTTACAGTACTAAGCAAAACCCTAAATGCGAATATAGGAATACCGGCACCTACACAGTTACCTTAACCATCACCGGCCCAGGCTGCCCGGACGGTACAACTGAGTCTAAAGACGTCTGTATCCACTGCTGAGGTGGTTAATATACAAGCGCCCGTGCGGCGCCGATAGTGGAAGCTTCGATATCAGCCTTCACATCACAAGCTAGTACCATGTAACATATAAGTATTCGTATAATTGTGGTATAATTATGGTAAAT
>CAYVQT010000068.1:0-15686 GCA_964453665.1 uncultured Dehalococcoidia bacterium
TGTCATGACGGAGAAATACGCCAAGTACCCGCACTGGGGCGGGCTGGAGAAAGAAAGCGGCGACACTACAACGATTGAGGAGGCGATTGTGGCGGCGGATAAGGGATGGGAGCAAGTGGCCTACGAGGTTGTAGAGGGGTCAGCGGTCGCTGCCATAGAAATATCGGGGCTGGACCTTGACGCGGACGGGGCGTACATGCTGGAGGTATTCCTGAAAAATGTCAGTGCCGCGGCAGGGAGGTATATATACCTGGTGCTCAACGACGATAGCAACGCCGCACATTACGGTACCGGCCTCATATACGGGGACTCTATGGGGAATTTGAGTTCAGGGGGTACACCCGGCGGGGTTCTCTGCTCTATGGATGAAATATCGTCGAACGAGTTTGTAATTTCAAGGGCGGCGAACGGGAAAACCCTATGCGTCGGGAAGTCTGCGGCAAGCCTGTTCTCAACAGATGAAATTTTGCTTTTCTTCTCGGGAATCGCCTACTTTGAAACGGACAATATAACAAAGATAGCCATAATCGACGAACAGGCGGAGGCGAAAATAGACGTCGGGAGCCGCGTCGTGCTGTATAAGCTAAACATGGGGTGATGAGATGGAGTGCAAAACAGAGGTTGACGAAAAGGGAACGTGGAACGTTAAGGTCACGGCAAATGGTGTGAAAGTACGCAGCCTGGTTAAACCGGCTCCTGAGTGCGCTGTGCCGGGAGTGCCGGGTATGGATATACTGAGCGTTGCCAGGAACATTGGAGCCGAAGTCGACGAACTGAAGGGGAAGGTGGCAGCCCTGGAGGGCACGGTCAAGGCTCTTGAGACTGGGGGAGCCCGCCCCATATCTTGAGAAAGTAATCACGAGCTTTCTGAGCGATATCCTGATCGTCCACAAGCAAACCAATTTCCGCATTAGTGGTAACCGCACGATTAGATACATTGTGGGTGCAGATTATCACTTTCTGTCCATCGAATACCCAGAACTTAGCATGAATGGGCTTCCGGCTGGACCCGAGCCGGACGGCGATGTGATGCCGGCGGAGGCGGGAGGCAGTCTTCCTGTTGATACGACTCAGGTGCGAGGTGCGGGTATCGTGGTGCAGCATGGCGGAGACCTTTAAGCCCTTAGCGGATGCAGAGCAGAGGGCGCGGTTTATGTCCTGGGCGGTGCCGGTACGCTGCCCGTCGTACCAAGCCCACTCGTAGCAGGCGACAAGTATCTCGGTCTCGGCGGACTTGATGCAGTCCACAACGTGGCGGAGGTAGGCGGATTCGGTGAACAGGGTAATCAAACCCTGCCGAGTCCCATGCGCTGGGTGTAGGTGCGGTTGCGCTTGTTGTAGTGCGTATATATCCAGAGTATGCGGTACTTCTGGTCAACGATACCAGATATAGTATCCGAAACAGACACAACGTCCCAAACCTCCTGGCCGCAGTTGGTGGTTACAATAATCCAGCCGGGAGCGCCGTCGAGAACCTCGCCTTTTCGTAGCTCCGCCTCTACACGCTCGGCTGCACGGTCGGCGTTTGGGTAGTCGGGTTTGGTTACACGGGAGAGCCGGTCGAATACCTGCTCTATCTGGTCGAAGTCGTAGCCCTCCTCCATGACGGTGTCTCCCCAGACCTGGGCGCGGTTGGGGTCGAAAAGCGCCGTGCCGTAATCCCCGTGATAGAGAAGATGGGCTGCGCCGTAGGTGGTATTGTAATTGTAGTAATAGTAATACCACGCTTTGAGATTAGTAGCGGCCGGGATGGAACCGGTGGAGAGACAAACTATACGACCGGTATCGTACTCCATCTGGTAATCGACCCCCTCTTCGTAAGTCGTGAGTTCGCCATACGATTTAACAGTAATCGAAGATGGAACGATAGCATTGTAATCGAGAGACTGCCAGACATCGAGGCCGTTCGAATTAAATACCTCCCCCTCCTGGTAAGCGCCGCCGGAAGTCTCCGAGCCGGTCGGATGAACCAGATAGGCGTAGTGCCCACGCTGAACAAGGACATCCTCGACCCAGGACAGGATTTTCTTTACAGCCCACTTGCCGTTATAGCCCTCGGGGATATCGAAAGCCGGCTTGAAAGACGTGATGGCGGTCGAAGAACTCCACGTAGCGAACTCCAGCCCTACCCTGGATAAAATAAAGGAGAGCATCTGGTATAGATTGCTGTCATCCTCCGCCCAGGATATGGTGCGCCTCGTTTTCCAGCGATTGAGCAAATCCCACATACCCTCCGTCTCAATCTGGAGCGTACCCATGACGCCTTGAGGGTAAATGTGATGGAGCCAAAACCAGGGGGGCGATACGAACTTCCAGCCGGTAATCCAAGTGGAGGGCAGGTCGGAGTACTCAGCGCTGCCGCCGATATTGTAACCCAGCCCGAGCTTAACCTCCCAGCCGAGCTTATCAAAGCCGCTGTATTTGCCGCCGGTGTTGTCCAGGACTATGGTCATTTTAGAGCGGTAGAGGTCAGCTCTATCACGGAATTTAACCTCGACAACATCGCTTGAAACATCGTACTCGGCGACAGAAATATCGGAGTACCAAACGCCGGTCGGGCTGGTGAGCCAGACCCCGGAAGCGGAGTAGCAAAACGCCAGGCCGTAGTCGCAGGAATAGCGGAAGGGCACAGGCTCCAGCCAATGGTTAGAGATGAAGTCGGCGGACGCAGGGGAGTAAGAGAAGTTAAGCCTTTTCTGGGTAGTAGTAGCGGTGTACTTCTCGACGACGAATGTGCGAAAGACGTCTGATTTGCCCAGGGCGGGAAACTGGTACTGGTAGTCGCTGGTGGAATCACGGACCAAGAGTTCTTTTAGAGCCGTCCAGGTATCCGGGGCGGCAGAATAGCCGTTGCCTAAAAGACAAGTCCATACCCCGTCCTGGCTGTCGCCGTCTACACCTGTAACGACTACGTTCCAGTCGCCGGAGTAGGTAACAGCGAGACCGGTGATGGTGGACAGCGAGTTAGTCCATTCAGAAAAGTCTCCCCATGTGGTAGCTGTGAGTATCTGAGCTTCATGCAAACGGACATCGGAGTTGCTATCCGGCTTGATACGTATTCGTAAAGCAGTACTATCGACGGGAGCGGAAAGAGTAAGCTCCGCCCAGGCATTAAGCGATGCTGAGCCGGAATAGAGGTCATGCCAGGAAGAAGACCTGTAATAATCGACGTCGATATCGGCGCTGGCGGCGGAGGGGGCTGAGATATAATAACGAATTTTTGCAAGCTCACACTCGGTATAGGTAAGCTCGATGAAATCAGACCAAGAGTCGCGGGTGACTGAGGACTGGTATGCGTAAGTGCCCGTATCGCCGTCGTATGCATTAGACTCATTTTGCCAGTTTCCGCTAGGGTCATTGAAACCCGATGGGCTTGACCAATCAAGGGAGGGTATCTCTCCCCGGCTGCGGTAAATCGTATCCTCTATCGAAAAGAGAACCAGGGGATGCTGATTATTGCGGGCACAGGCAGCGAGGTAATAGGGAGGGCTACCGAGAAAACCATGAAGACTCTGCCAGTTTCCCCATGTAGCGCCGCAGTCGTGGCTTTCCCGACAATAAATCATAGGGTCGGTGCCGTTTGCCCTGAAAGCCCAGACGCTGGTGCCGTAAGCGGCAAGGGCACAAGTGCGAGCCTGCTCTCCCCAGTATGTCCACGAATGATAATCAGAGTCTTCGTCCGGGGAGGTTACACGCTGGAAGTACAGCTTGTTATCGGCAGGGTCAATCATGAAGCGGATAAGGCTGCCGTCGGAGGGCATAGCTGCGGCATGTTGGTTATCAGTACCGGTCGGCTCGGTGTACTCGGAGAATGTAGAGTCCCACTCGTAGAAAAGAAAATCGGAGGTACTCACAGAACTCCACGAGGAGCCGCCATTAAAACTAAGATCAGCATTACCGCGGGCATACGTACTAGATGGGGAGACCCAGAAACAGGCTACGTAATTAGATACATCGCCGGATGGGAAGCTAAGAACTATGGCGTACTTTGTACCCCTGGTAAGGGAATAAGGGGTCAGATTAAAAGTACACCATTCGCCTAAAGCGGTAGTCGGGAGGGAATTACCATCGACAGAGGCGGAAGTAAGGTCGGCGCCGGTGGGATGGCCGCTGCCGTCGGTAGCTTTTATGGAAACGGTGCCGGTGCCGGGGCTGCCGGTACGCCGCAATTTGAGCTTAATACGGTCGAGGGAGTGAGGATACCTGGGGGTAAAAGTCTGGGCAACCCAGTTAACGGCATAAACGGGTGAAGCGTCGGAAGTGGAAACGTCGTACTCCTCGAAGGCTAACTGGGCGTAGCGAGACCACTGGAAAAGATTGACGCCGCCACGTTTGCGGAAAAGGCGGCAGCGGATAGCAGGGTCGCCTTTATGGTTGACGTAGTTTATGAGTGGAGCAATTCTCTGTGCTGAAAGCAGGTTAGCAGATAAACTTCTCATAACAAAATGTGTTCCGAACGTACGTGCTATAATAATTATAGCACAATGTATGTAACGTCTCCGGTATATTCCTTCAAGGCATGGCAGCAAATGGGCTCGGAAGCCCTGTACTCGATGTTCGGGTGGCAGGGCAGCAACATATTCCAGCGGAGGAATGGTAAAACAATAATCATGCGAAATTACAGCCCGACAAACCCGAACAGTCAATCTCAGCAAAAATGGCGCGGCTCGTTCGGAGATGCCGTGTCGCTGTGGCAGGCGATGTCGGACTCGGAAAAAGCGTCGTGGAATGACTATCAGAATAACCGCCGGCGCAGGCCGGTAATGAGCGGGTATAATCTGTTCATTTCGAAATACCTCCTGACCAATGGGAACCCGAAAATACCAAACCAGGGTTGATAAAGGGTGTATAATGTTTGAAACAGTAGTTCTAAAAATCTCGACAGAAAGGGGGTGAAATAGTTTGACCAGAGTAACCGGTCCCCTGTTCTCGCTAACCGCTAGTGGAACGATTGCGGATGTAATCACTTACTCAAACTGGAAGGGACTGCCTTATGTGCGGTCGCGGGTAATACCGCAGAACCCACAGACGGCAGGCCAGACCAGCATCCGCAACACCATGACGGCGGGGGTGAGCGCGTGGCAGGACACGGCGTCGGTACCCGCAACCTCTAAAGCTTCCTGGGATTACCATGCCTCGGGAACCGGCATGAGCGGGTTCAACCGCTATGTCAAGAAGTTCATCGAGACGAATACCCAGCAAGTGGCGCCGTGGACAAATCCGTCGCCGCAGTGACAACGGGGGTGAGAAGATGAACTTGAACGGCAACGACGCGGGTAGGAGTGGGAAGGTAGTCTTTGCCGAAAAGCAAGGAAATTATAGAGTCCAGTGCGACCTCAACTTTCAGGAAGCGAGGGCTGCCTGGGCTCTGCATCGTATTATCGAGGCATTTAGAGTCTCGGTGGAAAGGACGGAGAAAAATGGGGCGAACATGGAGGACGGTGTACGAGAACGTATGCGGTTCTCGGCGACTCCTGGAAGGAAACATACTGAACCACACACCATTCCTCGAGGAACTGGCGCGCCTGGTAGAAGTCGGCGACAGGGTGCTAGAGGTCGGGAGCGGGTCGGGAGTCATGGGGTGGCCGCTGGCGCAGGCAGGGTGTACGGTGGTGTCCCTGGACAACGACAGGGAGATACTCTACATGGCAGGGATAAACATCGGGCTGCTGGACGCCGGCATCGAGTTGAAAGAGGGGGATGCCTTCAACCTGCCCTTCGAGAATGACAGCTTCAACCTGGCGTACAGCGAAGGACTGGTGGAGCATTACGAGGACGATGAAGTGAGGGCGATACTGAGAGAGCAACTACGGGTATCGCCCGTAGTTGTGATGGGCGTGCCGCTACTGGGGTGCAGGGACATAGCCTTCGGAGACGAGCGGTGGCTAACAGCGGATGAATGGGACGCAATACTCACGAACTTCTGGATAGCGCGCAGCGTGGTGTATAACGACGGGACGAGGCTGGTGGTAACAATGACAAGGGGACCGGCAGATGAAAAACCAGACTGAGCTAATACATTCGACCGGCTGGCGTGAGCTCGTAATACTGGATGCCTGCCGATATGACTACTTCGTCGAAGAGTGGCTGTATGGGGGAGTTATAGAGAAGGTAAAGTCAGCAGGCTCCTGCACCATCGAGTGGGCGAAGCGGACCTGGACGGGGATCTACGAGGATGTAATTTACCTGGCAACCATACCCTATATCGGCAAGCTGGACTTAGGCGGGTGGAGAGGCATCGACCACTTCGGGCTGGTACATCCAATGTGGAGGGGGGCATGGCATGAGGGAGAGGGTACTGTGTTGCCGGAGGTAATGTGCGAGGTGTTCAGGGTATTCAGGAAGCGGAGCCCCGACAGTCGATTAGTGATACACTTCCTGCAGCCGCACCATCCGTACATAGGGACGAAGAGGGTAGCCTGGGAAGGCGGGACGCGGAAAAGCAGGGAGAGCGTCATGGCCGGGGGCAACGGGATAGTGGACGTCTCCCGTGTCGCGCCTCCAAACTTCCTGGAGCACAGGCTGGCGTACAGGGATAACCTGAGGCGAGTGCTGGAAGCCGTAAAAGTAATACTACGTCCGGGGATGGCGGTTACCGCGGATCACGGCGAGCTCCTGGGCGGCGGAGAGGGCTGGCTGCATCCGCCAGGGAGCGACAACCCGATTCTCCGGGAAGTTCCCTGGGTCTATATGGAGAGGGACGGTGGCTAACGTAAGAGGGGCGTTGTTTAGCGTGGAGGCGTACGGGACGCTGGATGGGACTATAACCTACCAGCGGGGAAGGACGGGGGGACGTGTGATGCGGCACAAGGTGCCCAGGCAGCCGAGGACGGAGGCGCAGCTGGCGCAGAGGGCGAGTTTCTCGTCGGCGGTATCGGCGTGGCAAAGTCTGCCGTCGGCGTCGAAGGCGTGGTGGACAGTGAAGGCTCAGGGGATGGCTACCTGCGGGTACAACCTGTATATAAAAAATTACCTACTGGGGCTACTTTAGAAGGGGGAATTATGGCTTTCTTGGAGAGATTACCGTTCACGTTCCAGACACATACCGGCAGCCCGACGGGGTATGCGGAAACCGCGGTTGTAATAATGAGGGCGCTTGTGGAGCAAGGGGTCGAAGTGCATTATCTCTGCCTGCACGATGATTACATCTACGAGCAGCCGTCGTACGACCTCTTGGTGAACGACTACCGGAAGATAGAGCCTGAGGACGAGCCGGTGCAGGTGGTTTACTCTACGGCTCCCATGTTCCTGCACAACGCCGGCGAGTATAAGGTCGGCTGGTCGATGATGGAGGTGGACAAGATACCTGACAGATGGGTCAGGGCTTGCAATAAGATGGACGAAGTGTGGGTGCCCACGCAGATGAACAAGGAAGCGTTCGTGGCGTCGGGGGTCTCGGTGCCTGTCAAGGTGGTTCCCCTGGGGATTGACACCAAATGCTTCACGCCGAATTTCACTCCGGCCATCTATCATGGGGAGCACCAGTTTCGCTTCTACGCCTCCGGATGGTGGCAACTGCGCAAGCGGTGGGACCTGCTGATGATAGCCTTCGCCGAGGAATTTGGGAATGAGAAAGACGTGGGGCTGCTCTGCAAGACAATGAGCCAGCAATCGCCTGATGAAGTCGTTGATCAGATACATGCCTGGATAGGGACCAGGTGCGACGACCAGATAGCGATTATCGAGGGGGCATACCCCTGGTGGGAATACGTGTCCATGATGCGGGCGTGTCATGCGTTCGTGCTGCCTACGGCGGGCGAGGGATGGGGGTGTCCGCCCGTCCAGGCGCTGGCGTGCGGACTGCCGGTCGTAGTAACAGACTGCCAGGGCCCGGGCGAGGTATTGAGAGACGATAACGGCGACCCGTTCCCGGGGGTACGGTTTATCCGTGCGGATATGGAGGAGACGCAGGTAAAGCACGAGTACTACGATGGAGGCATGTGGTGGGTGCCGGACGTGGCGGATATCCGAGCGGGCATGAGGGAAGTGTACGAGAACTATCTGAGCTGGAAGGACGCCGCGATGGAGGGGTCGGCGATGGTGCATGAAAAGAGGTCGGGGACGGCTGCTGCCCTGGCAGTAAAGAACGAACTGAGGAGGATTTATGAAGCGCTGGGGCCCTCTTGAAGTATGCGCCACAATCTGCCTGGTGGTGATGGGGGTATTGCTACTGATGGGGCGGGATAGTGCGCTAACTGTAACCTTCTGTTCGATATCGGGAGCGATTTTTACGAAGGGGCTGGGGATTGAGATACGGCAGATGGTAGTGGGAGCTAAGAAGAATCGGAATGGGAGCGGCGAGTAGTTTTAGGGGAAGATTGCGCCCTAATGGGAGCTTTTCAGAAGCTCGAGCATGGTTTTTTCGGACACAATATAAAGGCGGGTCTTGCTTCCCCTCTCATGTAGCACGACAACAGGTGTCTTCCCCTCTTTGCGGGCCTTCAGCGCGGTATCCTTGAACAGAGTGAACAAGCCGAAGTGTGCCCGCTGTTTGACCTCGACGTAAAACTCCGGGTGGAGCACGTCCCCTGAACTGTGCCCGCCGGAGCGACCGGACAGGGGATTACGTGCTCCTCCCAGTCTCCGCGCGACTGCTCTTTCGGCTCGTTTCCAGGATTTGTCTGGCATTAGTGGTGTCTCCTCCAGTCGTCGATAAAGCGCTCGGCTCCCAGTAGCATGAGTCCGAGCGAGGCGGTGAGTTCAAAGGCACGGATGGCGACTATCGGCTCGGCCAGCCATATCCGGTCAAAGAAGCAAAGCGCTACGAATAAGACGGTGAGAGTGCCGCCAAATAGGAAGAGGGCAGCGTTGCCCATATACTCCTTTGCCTGCGGGGGGGATAGCAGGTAGACAAGGGCAACGATTACGCCTAGTGAGACTCCTACAATACCCTCAATCATTTCCGTCGTTTTTGTCACCATTCCCGCCGGTCGCTTTCCGACTCCTGCGGGCCTTCGGCTTCTTCTCTACGGCTTTGTCCTCCCAGGCCTCGCCTGCGTCGCCGGAATGGTTATCGACGGGCTCTATGGTAGCAAGAGGAAGCTGAAGGGACTCGGCATGGAGGTCTATGAACCAGTCCGCCTTCTGGTGGGTCAGAGAAAGAATATCGGCCACATCTGACTCAGTTACCTCGACTTGTAGCGTCAAGGTGCGCCGGGGAGACGTGCCCTCGGGGTCGTGGTCGATTTTGACGGACACCTTATTTAGACCTAAGTTGTATAACGTATAGATTGACATGGGGACCTCCTTCAAATTATTAATCAACACAGGACGCTAGAACGCCAATAGTTCAACAGGTCTGAGAGGGTCTGGTGGAAGGGGATGGCGGGCTCCCAGGCTGTTGCGGATTTGAACTTTGTGCAGTCGCCCTGGAGCAGGGGGACGTCGCTGGGGCGCATACGGGAAGGGTCATGGACGACTTTTACGACGGCGTTGGAGATGTCGATAAGGGCATCGAGCATGTCCTGGATGCTGTGGGAGACGCCCGAGCAGATGTTGTAGGGCTCGCCCGGGTTGCAGTTCTCGAGGGCAAGCCAGTAGGCTCTCACTACGTCACGCACGTCGGTCCAGTCTCGCTTCGCCTCCAGGTTCCCCACCTGGATATACGGATTGCATTTGCCCGCCTCAATCTCGGCTATCTGCTTCGCAAAGTTAGACGTAGCGAAGACCTCGCCGCGCCGGGGGCCGGTATGGTTGAACGCCCTGGTTACAACAACGTGGAGGTCGTAGCTCTTGGCGTACTGCTGGCAGAGTAGGTCGGTCGCAACCTTGCTGACTCCGTAGGGGCTCAGCGGGCGTAGCGGCTGCTCCTCGGTGATGGGGCACTCATGGGGAAGGACTATCCCGTACTCCTCGCTGGAGCCGGCGACGTGGAGCATAATTGACGGGTCGAGGTGGCGCACGGCTTCCAGTATGTTAAGGGTGCCGTTTATGTTGATATCGAAGGTTGCCTCCGGGGCGTCCCAGGACAGGGGGACGAAGGACTGAGCGGCGAGGTGGAAGATGCGATCGGGCATGGCTTCGCTTACAGCCTTCTCCACCGACTGGTAGTCAGTGAGCTCGCAGTCTATAAGTTCAACCGGGGAGTGCAGGTTGTCCAGGGGCGAGCGGCGGCGCTGAGTGCCGAATACCTGGCAGCCCCCCAGCGTGTTTATATAGTCAACCAGGTGCGACCCGACGAAACCAGTAACTCCTGTTATTAAAACTATCATTGAAGTACCTCCTCTGTAACAGCTACTCCCACGATATGCACGTATCCCTCCCTGCCCATAGCCGTTACTCGCTTTTGCCGGACGCCGGCTCCTGCGGGGGCTCCTCCCCTGCCGCGATGGGTAACAGCTTACCGCAGTCGTGGCAGTAGAACTGCCCGCCCCGGGGCTCGACGTTCTGAGAACCACAGTTTGCGCAACTAATTGCTGGTGACATTTTCCCCTCCTTTCTTCTGGACTATGCCCTCCCATGCCTCCTGGAGGGACCGAACCTGGGAGAGGTCTGTTATATCGAGGGTATCAAGGACGCCACGGAGGTCGAGCCCGTAGAAGTGCAGGGCTGCCCCCAGCAGGTCGGACTGAGTTTTGGGCTTGAACGAAGCAGCGCCCTTAGGGTTGGACTTGGGGGGTACGGGCTTCTTCTGCCCCTTCGACGTGGGATTCCCGGATTGTCCGGCGTCATTTCCATTTGCGGCGGCTTCGGCTTGAGGCTGCACGTCAACGGGCGTTTGTCCATCGTACTGTACGCTAACGGCGTCATCCTCCCCGGGGACGTCGGCGGCTTCGCCGTCCACTATCTCGCCGGTCGCCTGGTCAACGACTCGGCCGGCGGGCTGGTCTTCGGCAGCCGCTATGTACGACTCGTCAACCACGTCGAGGCCGGTGGGAAGCTCTCCGGGGCAAAGTCTATCAAGGGCGCGCCGCTCAGCCCTTATCTCCGCCATATTGCTGGCGGAGTTGCCCTTGTCGGTGCCGTAGGGGGTTTGAGCCCTGGGCCAAGTGCCCCAGCCCTCGGCGCTGCTACCGTCGGTGCCGCTAACACGGCAGACTGCATACAGCATCTTAGGGTCGTACTGGTCGAGGAAGTGAGAACGCGCCTCTTCCTCTCCAGCGATGCGAGGGCCGTCGGTGTAGCGGAACGGCTTACGACGGGAAGCCTGGAGTCTGGTTGCCTTGATTCCCTGGACAACCGCCCAAGACTCGTTCGCCTTGCCTGCGTTGAAGGCGATTAGAAACAAGTGGATACCGGGGTAGAGGCGGTAGTCCTGGCACACCATAGCTGCCCGCTTCACAACGTTTGCCGGGGCCTTCCCCCAGCCCGGGGTGGTGCGAATCACGTCCATAGCCGACTCCACCGTAATCAGACCCGTCTGCCTGTACTCGGACAGCGCCGTTTCGTTTGTCATTGTCCTGTCTCCTTTCTGCGTATATTTTTTTGCCAGGTGGTGCTGAATCTCCCTGTCGATGGGAGATGTGTCCCGGTTATTGCGGGCTTCAAGCGCCCTCATGCCGAGCAGCCTCTGCAGCACGGGGTCGTCCTTCACGTAGCCGCGGTGGGCCCTGTCGCGGCAGCAGCGGAGGACGATTTTCCCCAGGTCGGGGTCCCAGGGTGTAGTGAGTCCCCCGCCGCAGACGGCGCAGACGCAGGAGTCGGCGATTCGCTCCAGCTTCCGCTCCTCCTCCTTCTGCTTCTGACGCTCCTCGATTTGAGCCGGTGTAAGTGTCATAGCTTTTACCTCCTAGTGTCCAAATTTGATTTCTGAATCGGTACGTGGTGAAAGTGAGCCCGCTTAACTTGATCCAATGGAAACTAAAGCCTAGTATTCTACCGAAGCGCCTCATTACTTGTGCCTCCTTCGCCATGAATCCGCCTTGAGCACCAGCACCTTCCCCTCCGCAAGGCGGTCAGATATCCGCTCGCTGATGCGGTCGGGCTTCTCATTTGTTGTTACGACCGTGTGAAGCCTGTTAATGTACCGCTGATCGATGATCTCATCGAGTATTGTCCATGCCCAGGCGGTGACATTCTCGGCGCCCAGGTCGTCGAAGACGGCTAGGGGGCAACGGGAGACGTAGTTCTTGATAACCTCCGTGTCCTCGGGCCCGCCCTTTTTTGAGTCGTCATAGCCACTGCGGAGGGCATTAAGCAGCTTCCCGACCTGGTAGTAGCTCACATTTCCGAAGCCGACCTCCAGCCAACTCCAGGCGATAGACAGGGCAAGGTGGGTCTTACCTGTGCCGGGGACTCCGACCAGGGTGAGAAAAGGGTGGTCGGCCATAAGCCTGGTGTACCTGTAACAGAAATTCCAGGCGTCCTCTAACTCCGGCCTGTGCCGGAACGAGGAAAAGCGGTGGGTGTGCCTGGTGGAGACCGGTAGGCCGCTGAGCCTTATCCGGAGCTCTATCTCCTCCTCGCGGATAAGCGGGACGCCTATGCAGATAAGGTTTTCGGGTATCTCGACGGCTTTCACCATAGTTAGAACCTCCTTACGAAGCATTTATTTAAAATACACGCCCCCTGAATAAATACTCAACGACCATATCGTCAGCACGATACGGCGACGGCATGCCGCCGAATAGGACTTTAAGGACCAACTCCAGGCGGCTCTGAACGTCGAACAGACGGAACAGTTGAACACAGAGCAGAGAGACGCTGGCGCAGCTGAGCCCCAGGGAAAGAGCAATCTGCTTATTGCTCTTGCCCTGCAATAACTCGGATAGTACCTCACGCTGGCGAGTGGTGAGATTCATGCTCCTCCTTTATGGACAAAACTAACCCACGCTCCATTCCTGTTCTAACTCCTCTCCGGTTGGAAGCTGGCTCTTTGGAGGCCTGCCGGGGGGCATGCCGGTGTTCTTCCTGATGGGAGCCTTGAAGCCCTCGCGTCCCCACCGGTCTAAGATGGCCTCGATGTATTTCAAGGCGCGCTTGTTCATCGACACGGCCTCCTTGAACGCTTCACGAATCCAATCGAGGCGGTAGTCTGTCGATATACGGATAAGGTCGTCTCTGATAAGGGGTCCTACCATGCCGATATTTTTCTCGTAAAGTTCAACGACCGCGGCGAGATTCTTTGATTGCTCGGTCGGGGCAGTAGCAGCTGTAGTATCTTTCTTTACTTTTCTTTCCTTTTCTTTACCAGCTTCGGTTTTGAAGCTAGGCTGGTAAGTGATATACTTACTCGGCGGTAAGTGATTCACTAACTGTTGGGTAAGTGATTCACTTACCAGAGGACAGGACTGTGAGAGGTTGGCTTTTATGAGCTCACCGAGTAGGTCGCCGCGAAGGACGGCGACTTGATAGAGCCCGACTTTCCATTGGTCGAAGTCCTTATTGAAAGCGAAGTGCCCTGATAATTTGTCATGATAGATAACGTTCTCTGCGACTAACAGAGAAAGCGTAGCGTGTGCATCCTGCCGGTAAAGCCCCACAACTTCAAAGTGGGATGGGTGGGGAATGTAGGCGGTCTCCTTGCCGCAGCCCCAGGAGAGACGAAGGATTAGGCGGCAGGCTCGTAGCTGTTTAGCGGTAAACTGTCGGGTCATTAGCTGTTCCTCAATAGAATGAGCGATCCTGAGATGGGGGTCGCTACGTTTAGGTCTCGCCATTACGCCTCCGCAGACTAGGTTTAACATAGGTGCTCTTCAGGGGACGCCCTAATTCACTCTCCTGGGCAAGTACGTCTTTAAGACACACCGGTTGCCCCCACGACCAGTTCTGGGAATGGTCGGCGGTTTGGAGTTGAAGAGATTGCTTAGGGTAATCGTGCGGGCCAGGCTTATGTAGGCGCCGGGAATGGCACCTAGGGCAGCGCTTTGGGAGCTCCGGCTGACGAGGTATCCAAAGGTAACCGCACTGGTTGCAGCAGATTTTAGAGAAGGTAAACGCAACGAGCATTTTATTACTCCAGGTGGTAATACATTACCACACATAAATCAGGATGTCAAGCCCCTAAAAATAAGAGATAAAAAAAAAACACGGAGCCCCCGGCAATTCCTCCCGGGGGCTCCTGAGAAAAGTGGGGATAGTAGGGGTATTCAAATCAAATTATTCGGCGGTATCGGTTTGCAGATAAGTGTCGCGCAGCCTGGCGTCGATGGCGGCGATGCGGGACATGAGCTCGGTCTCGTCGGAGCCACGGAGGTCGATTTCCCAGCCATAGCCTCCACGCTGACCGCGTTCGACCTTTATCTGGACGGGAGCCCCCGACTCGTGGGTCACGGTGCCTGTTACGTTCAGCTCCTGTGTCATGTTTACACTCCTTTCCTTCCCGGCTTCCTGCCGGCGTTTTTGATTGCCTGGATACGCCTGAGCTTAGACTCAACTCTAAAATCGGCGGACGGAAGGCGAGCAATAGAGGGCGCTGCGAACTGTTTTGGGTCGTATCCCAGGGAAAAGCCGAGGATACGGTCTACGGTGGGGTGCCGGTGGAGCCAATTGCTGAGCGGGTTAACGGGTTCAGAATCATAACGTTTCATTATACAGTGTCCTCCCCGGGGAGCAGTGCCAGCTGGTATCGAACTGGCATTTGTATATCACGGGCGCTTCCCTCCTGGCGGTCAAGGCTGTATTGGACATACCAGCCCTGCAAATCTTGGCCGAGGCGGTCAAAGCGGAAGCCACGGCTTTCGAGCTCATCCATGACTTCCTCGGCTTCATCCAGGCCGTCCACTCGGACGAAGAAGGGCATACTCATTTTCACTCTCTCCTCTCGTTTATTTGCTAGGGAACAGGACTTGCCGGAACACCAACTGTGTTCCATCGCAACCAGCTCAGGTGTGTTTTTCCTCTATCACCTCCTTTTTCTCTGCCTGGTACTTCGACCAGACTTTAAGTGCCTCCTCCCTCCGGCCACCTACACGGGATAACAGGCACTTTCCTACGTACCTGAAACAAACCGAGCAGGCACTCCTGCCGAGCTCCGCACTGAGTTGGTTGCATACATACCCCGGGAACCTTGACCTGAATGTTGCCAGTCCCCCCAGCCTTGCCGCTTCCTGCCTTGTCATTTGTGTCCTCCCAATAGCCGTATTCCCCCGCGAGGCCAGCCAGCCCTTTGGGGCAGCGCCACCAAAGCCCGCCCGACCCCCTGCGCAAGGCCGAAGCCAGCTTGCTGGTGGCGGGCTTGCCCGCCAGCCTTGCGCAAGGGGGCAGGCCAACGGCCATAGGGCGGGATATAATCTCCGCTGCCCAAAGGGCTAAAGAATTTTCCGCTGGGGGCTATTGGCAAGGCCAACGGCCATTGACAAAGCCCTGGCTGCCGTTCCCCGATTTATCGGGGTGAAAATTTGCCACTGCCATCTCCATTGAGGTACGAAAGGTGAGGCGAGAACGTTGAACTGCAAATTTTAGGCAGCCGTAGAACGAATGGTTATCAGAATGGTTAAGCCTTTTTACCCGGGACACTTCGCTGGAAGTTTGGATAATAGTCTTACCTGACGAATTCGGGGGGTAATGGCACCTGCTCGGAGGGCTATGGAGTACCCACGGGGTGGCTGGTAAGGATGGGGCGGTTGTCGGAATAGCCAGTAGATTACAGGTGCCAGGGTGGCTGTGGGCTGAAATAAAAAGAACGATTGGCGAACCACTAACGATTGAAGAACGTACTCTTAATTGTGAACTTGACTGTCGTTATAAAAGTACGTAACGCTATATTAACGTATGTATATATATATACATTACTTATATAGAGAGAG
>CAYVQT010000069.1:0-15638 GCA_964453665.1 uncultured Dehalococcoidia bacterium
AGGGTGGCCGGTTTGCTCCGTGAAGGCGGCCGATTTGGTCCGAAATACGCACTGATTTCACTTATACCATTTATCCATAGAATTGCCGCAAACAATCATCGGTTCTACAGCTAACCAGTGCTATAGGGCATCGGATGAATAGCGGCAGTTGTGAGTCCAAACAGGTTCTGCAAATTGACATAATTAGGACTGTTCACCGGAATTCGTTTTGGCTGATCGTAAAGCGTATTTAGTCCAATAGTCCGTCACAAATATTTGACATAAAAAAGGCTGCCTTCGGACTGCGAATCAGGACTAAATATGACGTCGTAGAAGCAAGATAAATAAAGCTAAGATGCAGTCCCTGAAATAATTCAGTCCGCTATAATTGACTGTCAGTAAAATCACCAAAAGGGAACGCATGTTCTGATTTATTGAACGAGCGGTATTTAGTATGAAAAAAAATTGGAACCGGGCGGGTTTCATGGATATAAGGTTTGGTTATAAGCAGAGTATTCTTATTGGTGTAAAAACGCCCAGATTTTGATCTCAGGGCTTCATGGGTCCGGGCGGTAGGTGTTGAATATTTCAGCGGTTGTTGATTTAGCGAAGATTGGGCAGTTGCCGGGGTTTAGAGGCTACGGTTATAATTATTGACATCGAAAGCTCAGGGCATCAGCGTAATCTAACACGGGAAGACCGGAGCTTAGGCTCAATTCGGTTAAAAGGACGTCCACTTTAAAGAGCCAGTAACTTCGAACTTCACATAATATATATAGTGCGACCATTGAATTCAGGTTTTCTTTTCCCCGTTGTTAGTAACTTTATCTAGTTCTCCAGCACCCTTTTGACCAGTGAGAGTTCGTCTCTTATTAGACGCGGCATGAGGAAGTTCCTGGTGACGTTTTGTTTCCCCTCTCTACCAAGCTCAGCGGCTGCCTCTCGATTTTGGAGGAGATACACAACTCTTTCAGCGCACTCATCCAAGGTAGTAACAAGATAGTTAGTGAGGTTACCGGTCATCTGCATGGGGATTCCGCCCGCGTTACCGGCCACTACGGGGATGCCTTTCCACAGAGCTTCGGATACTACCAGGCCAAAGCCTTCTCTAATCGATTTCTGTATGGCAACATCGCAGGCAGTCTGGAAGGCATTTACCTGCATGCTGCCGACTCCGGTTAGATTGGTAAAGACGTGGATATCCTTGTGCTTGTCCGCTTCAGTGTGAATGGCAGCATACATCTCCCAACCTTCCGGGTCGTCGCTGGCCAGGGAGCCGACAAGGGCTAATTGGAGGCCAGCGACCTTTTCTTTGGCGAGTTGGTAGATTTTCATGACGCCGAAAGGGTCCTTCCAGGGGTCGAATCTTGAGACCTGTAAGATAAGCGGGCGGTTACGGTCTATACCAAGGTTATCTACCATCTCACGGCAAAGAGTTCTGGGGAGAGACATGTTCTTGGCGCTGAATGCGTCAATGGCCGGTGCCATGGTAGCTACCTGGGGTACCCTGAGGTCTTTGGGAATGAACTGGGCCATGGTGAATATCGCTGCGTCGTATTGTTCAATATAGGGGCGAAGGAAAGCCCAGGCTCTTTGATCGGGATCTGAGGTGTCTATGTGGCAACGCCAAATCCACTTGGCGTGCCTGTCATTGCTAAAATGCCTTAGAGCTGCCGGCTGCGGGTCGTTAATAATGAGCACATCGTAGTTGCAGTCCATCTCCCGGGCATTCATCTGGTTATACTTCTTGTACAGCCTTTGTGCCTCTTCTCTCTCGACTAAGGAACCATCGGCGCCCTGTAGTGCATTGTGTATGCTCTTGGTGACAGTGAAGAAGCGTTGATCCCCGTGGATAACCTGCCAGTCGATGGTGAGCCCTGTGCAACGCACCAGGGGGATGTATGAGCTGAGCAGCTCGGCTACTCCTCCTCCGAATGACGTTGCGTTAACATGGCAGATACGAATGCCTTTAAGGTCATCAGCAAGTTTCTCTATATCGTCAATGAGATCGTTGCCGATAACGTGTCTATACTTCTGGAGGTCTCTTATTCCGACTGATACTTTGTTTAGCATCTGCCCCTTGCGCAGAGTATAGCATCACGCTGATGCGGTCGCAAGCTGGCGCAGTCTTTCCGCTGCGTGTACTTCCTCTATTTGGCGGCGTCAGAAGCCAGTATGCCGCCGGTGGCCCAGTTGGCCTTGGCTATGTCTTCGAAGATAACGATGGTTGCCTCCGGTGTCGTATGTGCGATGGTCACCACGGCTTCGGTAATAATCCTGGCCAACTCCGCTTTCTGGGCATGAGTTCTTCCCTCCCACATTTCGACTCGGACTATAGGCATATTAATTCACCTCCTCTCAGGGAACGATGTCGGGTTTGCCGGATATCTGCATATGTTAGCATATGTACGATGGAAGGCAAGTTCTGGCGCTGGATACCGGGGATTGTTGGGCAACTCTACCAGGTGTATAATCGGGAGTGTAAATTCATTGATAGAAAAGCGGAGGATTGAGGTGCGATCTGGTTGGCTGGACAGTATTAAGCTGAGGTTGAAAAGGGTTCTGGGCAAGAATGTTATCTTGTGCGATAGTTGCATGTGGAACTGGCGCAGTACATGCCACAACCCGGATCGCCCCAATGCTACTTCATGCCCTGACTACAGGAAGCGGGGTACATAACCCCGCCAACCGCACTGGTGCGCTGGTTATTATGTAAAGTTATGGCTGGCTATCGCGTGTTCGGTCTACGGTCTACATATAGTCGTAGAATCCCTTACCTGTCTTCCGCCCCAGATGCCCTGCCGTTACCATCCTCTTCAGCAGTAGCGGCGCCGCGAACTTGGGGTCCTTTGACTCGGCATACATGGCCTCGGTGATGTAGTACATTGTGTCCAGCCCGACGAAATCGGCCAGCGTCAGCGGCCCCATCGGGTGATTGCAGCCAAGAACCATGCCGTTGTCTATATCTTCACGCGTAGCTAAACCGGCCTCCAGCACTCTTATCGCTTCGAGCATCAGAGGTGTCAACACCCGGTTGACGATAAAAGCAGGTGTGTCCTTGGCGACAATGACTGTTTTACCAAGGGAATCGCCAAAGGCTTTCACGGCGTTAAGGGTTTCCTCACTGGAGATGATGGTGGTTACTACCTCCAGCAATTTCATTACGGGGACCGGGTTAAAGAAGTGTGTCCCTATTACATGGTCCGGCCTTTTGGTTGCCATCGCTATCTCGGTGACGGACAGACAGGAAGTATTGGTAGCCAGAACCGCGTGGGGGGGGCAAATTCTGTCGAGGTCGGCGAAAATCTTCTTTTTCAAGTCCATGTTCTCAACGGCTGCCTCGACAATCAGGTCGCAGTCGGCGAAATCCTCAATGTTTGTGGTGCCCTGTAGACGTCCCTGTATGGCTGCCTTGTCTTGTTCGGCAAGCTTGCCCTTTTCCACGCTCTTAGCAAGGTTCTTGTCGATAATTTTCAACCCTTTGTTTAGTAGCTCCTCGTTTATCTCTGATACTACGACCGGATAATTAGATTGAGCAGATACCTGGGCGATGCCAGCGCCCATCAGGCCGCAACCCACTACCCCGACTTTCTTGATCTCCATTGCACTCCTTCTTTTCAGATAATCCGGTAATCCTGTTCAAATATACCAAGCGTGGGCAGTTCAGTCAAGGTATGAGAGGCATATTGGTGCCTTTACCAGCCGTAGCTCAGCCTGGTGATCAGGCGAGGTGGAAGACCGTATTCCGCCATCTTCTGCTGGGTAGCATCGATGTCATAGGGTACACGGTAGTGCAAGATGACGCTATGGTCGCTGTCGTAGATGGCATAGCTTGCGCGCGGGTCGCCGTCGCGAGGTTGTCCCACACCGCCGGGATTGATGATCTGTCTGGTTTCCCCCAGAAGCAGAGGAACATCGGGCGAGAGCTCTGTGAGGATGCAGTCCTCGCTGTCGGCCATTTGCTCAAACACTACGGGAATATGGCTGTGCCCCACAAGGCAGTACTTTGTCTGAAAATAATCGAAGCTGATACGGGCGCTGTATGTAGAGACCAAGTACTCCCAGATAGGCTCGCGAGGGCTGCCGTGAGCCAGGGTAAAATCACCTTCCTCGAGTGTTAGAGGTAGATTGGCGAGGTAGTCTATCTCCTCTGAACCCAGTTGTTGTCCTGTCCAGCGGCAGGCGGCAGCGGCCTCGGGGTTGAAATCATTCAGGTCTATCTTTTCCAGCGCTCCCCAGTCATGATTGCCGGCGACACAGATGTGCTCATATTGGCGAAGGAGTTCAATACACTCCCCGGGGTCGGGGCCATAGCCAACAATGTCTCCCAGACACCAGATACGTTCGAATCCACCTGTGCTGTTGATATCGTTAAGAACCGCTTGGAAGGCAGCCAGATTGCTGTGGATGTCGGAGATGATAGCATAACGCATGTTATCACTCGCTAATATAGCAGTTTTGGGTATATTTGGCTAGGGCGAGTCTGAGAACAATTATGGGCGGGCTGGAGCGGATGCTCCAACCTACCCCAGGGCTTTCGTACGCTCTTATTGCGGTTGTGGACTGAATATAAAGGGGCTATAATCTTGCCGATGAAAGTTTGGGAACTGGGAGAATTCGGATTAATTGATCTCATCGCCGAGTTAGTGGGCAAGTCCTCGAGGGATGAGTTCATCATGGGAATTGGCGATGATGCCTCAGTCTGGCGGGCCGACAGCGCTGTCCAGATCGGGACAACTGATGTCCTGATACAGGACGTTCACTTTACCCTCGACATCGCTTCCTGGCGTGATCTGGGGTGGAAGGCGCTTGCGATAAACATCAGCGATATCGCGGCTATGGGCGGGAAGCCAGGTTATGCTTTGGTCTCACTGGGGCTGCCACCGGAGACCGAGCTGGATAGCGTTGTCGAACTGTACCGGGGGCTGATGGAAATAGCCGCGACGTATGATGTTGAGGTTTGTGGCGGTAATGTAAGCAGGGCTCCGGTGGTTATTATAAACCTCAGCTTGATTGGAGAATCATCGGAGAACATACTCACCCGCTCAGCTGCTCTGCCCGGCGATCAAATTGCTGTAACCGGTTACCTGGGGCAGTCTGCTGCCGGCCTCAGGGCGCTGAGGTCAGGGCTCCAGTTCGATGACAGGACTATTGCTTTTTTCAGGGAGGCTCATTTCCGTCCCTTTCCCAGAGTCGCCGAGGGTCGGATTCTCGTCGAGAATGGAGTTAAGGCGGCAATAGACCTGAGCGATGGCCTGGCAGCCGATTTGACACACGTCTGTAAGGCGAGCAACGTGGGGGCCTATGTCTGGGTAGACAGGTTGCCCATACATCCGCTGGTGAAGGCTGCCTTCACGGAGGAATCGTCAGGGCTCGCGATTTCCGGGGGCGAGGACTACGAGCTACTGTTTACAGCGAAGGGTGAGGTTATCGATCGCATTAAGGAGCTTATTTCAATACCTGTGACGGTGATCGGTGAGATCGTTAGTGATAAACCGGGACAGGTAACGCTCTACGACGAGCAGGGCAAGGTGATCGACTGGGCTTTAGGCGGGTGGGACCACTTCAGGCGCTGAGGCTGATGTTACGTCGCCTGAGTACCGGTAGCCATGCTGTAGGCGTTTCCTATCCATGTATTTAGGGTTTTATCAGTATCTTTCCCCCTTCTCCTCCCACGGCTTTTTCGAAAGCTTCGGTTATGTCATCCAGGGGCATCACGGATGTTATCAATGGAGCTACATCAATCTTCTTGTCCGCGATTAGATTGAGGGCAGTGGCGTACTCGCCCGAGCTGAAAACCATTGACCCCTTGATAGTAAGCTCCCTCAATGGGATGCTGCCTGCTAATATATCTACCGGGTGTATGCACACACCCACAATAACGATTGTGCCACCCTTTCTTACCAGAGTAATTGCCTGCTGTGTAGCCGAGACGGCTCCGGCGCTTTCAAACACCAGGTCCGCACCGTTGCCGCCCGTAAGTTCGAGAATTTTATTAACGGGGTCAGATACATTGATATCTATAACTTCATCTACTGTACCCCTGGCCAGCTCGATCCTGGACCGACTTGCCTCTGTAGCGTATACCGCCCTGGCTCCTGCGAGTTTTACCAGCCTTGCTACTAGCTGCCCGATAGGGCCCAGCCCAAGGACCGCAACCACATCATCTATACTCACCCCGGACAGCATGACGGAATGCAATGCGACGGCCGTTGGCTCAGTCAGGGCTGCTTCCTCATAACGTAACCCGGGTGGGAGTTTGTGAAGTTGATGATATTTAGCCTTGGTATAGGTGGCGAAACCACAGGCGCTCTGCGTCCACAACATATCGAAGTTGTCACAAAGGTTTATTTGCCCGCGCCTGCACCAGTGGCACTCACCACACGAGCTGATGGATTCGGCGGTAACGCGGTCACCTATTTCAAAGTTTTTCACGTCTTTTCCTACTTCAACTATATCTCCGGCGTATTCATGACCGTATCTGGCAGGGACACCTTCTATGAATGTTATCAGGTCTGAGCCGCATATCCCGCAATACTGCACCTTTATCAGGACTTCGTCTTCATCCAATACGGGCTGTGGTACATCTCTAACAACAAATTTTCGCTTGCCTTCCAGTATTGCCTGTCTCATACTATCTCCTCTTTGAGTAATCCGGAGTGTGCCCGGAAATTCTGTAGAATAGGGGTAGCCTTGAGCATCTGCTCAAGGCTGGTTTGGAGCGGATGTTCCAACCTGCCCTTAATTTTAAGACTGGCTATCCGGGGATTCCGGACGGGCTTTATCGCCTAAACCTGGTAATATCCTCCTCCATTTCTTCAAGCCCCAGCCTGACCAGCGTTTCCCCGGTAGGAATGCCGTTACGGTCCCATCCCCTGGCGTCATAGTATTCGTCGATTATGGCGTCCGGCTTTCGTATAACCTCACCGTCGCGTACCCCTCCTCGCAGCGGCTCGGTGAACATTCTCTTTGGAAGCGTGTCGTCTTTCCTGGCAAAGCCCTCACGGACATTAAAGCATCGCTCCACATTGTATACTTTCTCTCCAATGTGCATCAGATAATCTTCGCTTCCCAGCTCGGACGCACCGAGCGCTGCTGCCAGCATCTTCCCCATTAGCTCCAAACCGTAGAACTGTAAATGGTGGCTGGGAAATATGCATGCGATACCAAGTTCGAGAGCAGCTGTGGAATCGTGGTTGTATTTGATTACGTCGCCCTGACCTTCATCGGCGGCAGGGTCCAGAAGTCGAGGCTTGGGGTCCCCGATCTCCTGTTGAGGCCAGCCGTAGTTATGGTTCGCCCCCATGTTACTCAGGGCCCAGTTCATTCCCATAGCTTTTCGGGCGCGCGGGTCATAACCGGGCATCTCCAGTCCCTTTACATGCATGGCATACTGCTCGGCTCCCTTGCCGATGTGACTGGCTGCTCTCTTCACTCCCTCAGCGAGTACGTCACCTATCCCTTCACGGCGGGCGGTCTTTTCCACGAGCTTGAGCATGGGCTCGGGGTCTCCGTACTTGAGCACCAGGCCATCGGTGTCTTTGGTGGTCAGAATGCCCTTCTCGAACAGCTCATAAGCGAAGCCGATGCTATTGCCCGTGCTTATTACATCAAGGCCAAGCTCACAGCAGAGGTGGTTGCCAATCAGTGTCGCGTCAATGTCGGTGCATCCGGTAGGGCCACTGAAGACCCAGGCGGCCTCAAACTGCGGGCCCTCAGTGGTGGTCCCTGCGTATGGGCCGCTGGATATCTTTCTGACCTTTCCGCATTTGAGTGCGCAGCCGTAGCAACCGACGTGCTTCTCGGTTATCTGGGAATACGGCCACATGCCTATCTTCTCAGGCCAGCCTTCGAGCTCAGCGAAGCGGTAGTTCTTCATTGGAATGGAACCGAAAACCGGATAGAAATAGTCCAGGCCCTGCACGGTCCCGTAATCCTTGAATACACCATAGCCCAGGCCCGCTTTCATGGCCTTCACCTGCTGTCGAACCAGACTGGCAAACTCGGCAGAGTTCACCAACTCTTCCTTTCGGTCAGACTCCACAACAATAGCCTTCAGGTTCTTGGAGGCCATCACAGTTCCCATGCCTCCCCTGCCGGCGGCGCGACGACCGCTTATGATTGGAGTAAAGCGAACCAGATTCTCCGCTGCGGGCCCGATGCAAACCATACGGGCCTTTGGCCCATGCTCCTTCTTCAGAAGTCGCTGGGTCTCGCTGGTGGTCTTCCCCCAGATGGCGGCCGCGTTGTGTATTCCGTACCTGCCGTCAGTGACATAGACGTAGACAGGTTGTGCTGCTCTGCCCTCAATGACTAATAACTCAAAGCCTGCCCACTTCAGCCAGGCCCCGAAGTCCCCTCCGCCGCTGCTGCGACTGAAGGTATCGGTAAGCGGGCTCTTGGCAGCAGCGATCCATTTGGAAAACGCCTGCGCGCTCGTCCCGGACAGTGGCCCGGTTGCAAATAACAGCCTGTTTTCCGGGCTCAGAGGATCGATGCCCAGTCGAACCTCATCATACAGGTATTTAGCGCAGAAACCGCGTCCTCCCACGTAGGCATCAGACACTTTTTGAGGTATGTCCTCTTCGTTTATTATGCCGCTGGAAAGATTGACCCGTAAAAGCCTGCGCATTCCCCCTCCTTTTATGGCTACGCGCTTAAGCGAGACTTTGTTCCTCTGTCGCATTGCTCAGAGGTTATCGGCACGTTTTAATATTGTATGAGGAAGTTAAAAATACTGGGGTCGTGGGAACAAGCTTAATGCGAGAATTATGGCTCATTCCCAGCACTCCGTCAATGTCGCTCTGTTATCCAGTAGTATAAAGTCCGGTGTTTCAGCCTGTGAATCTTTGTGGGCATCTGGTAAAATCTTTAGGTATGCCTGGTTGAGGTGCTTCTAGTTGTGGCCTCTCTGGAGATAATCAGTAACAGCGCGAAACAAACTCATAGGGTTGGGGTGGAACTTGCATGGCTGGCGCGGGCAGGCGATGTCATCCTTTTAGAGGGTGAGTTGGGCGTGGGGAAAACATGCCTCGCCCAGGGCATCGCCCGCGGGCTGGACATAGGTGACTATGTCATAAGCCCCAGCTTTGTGCTGCTCAGGGAGTATCAGGGTAGACTCCCTTTATACCATGTCGACTTCTATCGTCTCGATAGGATCGAAGAGGTAGAAGATCTCGGGCTCGATGATTATCTCTACGGTGGCGGTGTGTGTGTAGTAGAGTGGGCGGAGAAGGGGCTGGGAATGCTTCCTGGCGAGCACCTGCTTGTTGAAATGCAATATCTGGCCTCAATAAAGCGCAAGCTGACTTTTTCCCCCAAGGGAACGAGATACGAGGAAATGCTGTCGCAGTTTAAGCATGCCCGTGGTGTTGCAGGGAGATAACGTATGGAACTTGCCATTGATACGTCAACGGATACCGCGAGCATTGCCATTTCGTCTGCAGGGGTGGTCACTGCTGAGTTGAACTGGCGTGCGGGGCAGAACCACACCGTAGAGCTAATGCCTAACCTGATCCATCTTCTCAAGCAAGCGAGGTTGAGTATAAAAGATATGGATGGCCTTATAGTGGCTAAAGGGCCCGGCAGCTTTAACGGACTGCGAGTAGGAATGAGTGTGGCCAAAGGGCTTGCCTTAGCTTTGAGTGTACCATTGGTGGGTATAAGTACCCTGGAAGCGGAAGCCTATCCCCATGCGGGAACCGCATTGCCTGTATGCCCGGTACAGAATGCCGGACGCGATGAGATCGCCACTGCTCTTTTCCAGGTCAAGAGGGAGGGATGGTGCCGTCTGATTGAGGAGCATATAACAACCGTGGATGGCCTGCTTACTGAGGTTGAAGGCAGGACAATCTTCTGCGGTAAAATCCCCGATGAAGTAATGCTGCTGCTGCGCGAAAGACTTGGTAGAAAGGCTTTGATATTCGGAGGCGGGGGTGAGATGCGGCGTGCGGGATATCTTGCAGAGCTTGGCTGGAAAAGGCTTGGAGCGGGTGACTTCGACCACTCCCCTACCCTGCAGCCACTCTATCTGAGAAGGCCGGCGATTACAATCAGCAGTAAAGTGCGATTGGGAAAGGGGATTTCACAGCTATAATTGCGGCTTCAGTTAGACACATATACGGTTTATTTGTGAACCCGGAGTGACCATTGCATATTGGCATAAACTTATGTAGTTATGTTAAGTTGGTAGTGATGAAAAGGGCTTATCTTTTAAGCGGAGAACCCGGCAGCGGTAAGACTACCATAATAAAGGAAGTGCTGGATAAGGTTGGTATGAGCGCTGGAGGCTTTTACACCGAGGAGATCCGCAGCCGTGGGACTAGACAGGGCTTCCAGATTGTAACACTCGATGGACGGAATGCTGTCCTGGCGCATAGCGGTATGAGCGGCCCTTATCGCGTGAGTAAGTATGGTGTCGATATAAGGGGCATGGATGAGGTGGCGGTTCCGGCCATCAGGGAGGCGATACGCATCTGTGATATCGTGGTTATCGACGAGATCGGGAAGATGGAGTTGTTTTCTCCTGCGTTCAGGGATGCGGTGACCGAGGCACTAGAGAGCGAGAAAAAGGTACTCGGCACGATTATGCTGGCCGCTAACCCCTGGGCTGATGGGATAAAGCGACGGGCAGAAGTGGAGATAATCAGGGTTACGAGAGCTAACCGGAGTGATGTCATCGATCAGGTCCTGATGTGGCTGAAGTCTTGAGGCACTTATATATTATACCGGGTAGCCTTGAGCGTCTGCTCGAGGTGCGGTTGGAGCATATGCTCCAACATGCTCATAATTATAGAGCAGGCCGCTGGAATCCGAGTAATTTCTCCTAATTCCGGGCTGGGAAGGTGAAAAAATGGAAAGAACGCTGGTATTGGTAAAACCTGATGCGGTTCAACGTGGGCTGGTAGGTAATATTATCTCTCGCCTGGAGGGGGCCGGGCTCAAGCTTGTTGCCCTGAGGATGCTGCAGATGGACAGAGAGATGGCGGAGCGGCACTATAGTGTCCATCAGGGCAAGCCTTTCTTTGAGAGGCTGGTGAGATTCATAACCTCCGGCCCGCTGGTTGCTGCTGTTTTTGAGGGCCCTCAGGCTGTAGGGGTTGTACGCAAGCTAATGGGAGAAACTGACCCTTCCCGGGCAGCCCCGGGTACGATAAGAGGTGACCTGGCCCTTAAGAGCGAACGTAATGTGGTACACGGGTCGGACTCGGTGGAGAACGCTGGACAGGAGATCAGCCTCTTTTTCTTGCCTGAGGAGGTGCTGAGCTACGAGCGTCATGGTGAGCGGTGGATTACAGAATCCTGACCACGGGGGTTGCTTCGCCCCACAGGTCTTCGATGCTGTAGTACTCTCGTTGGGGTGTGGAGAAGACATGCACTATGACCTGGCCGAAATCGAGGAGCACCCATCCTGAGTCTTCCTTGCCTTCCCGGCGATAGAGCTTACTGCCTTCCCTGCTCAGCGCGTCGTCGATCGCGTCGCAGATAGCGTGTATCTGGCGCTCGCTGTCGGCAGTGCAGATGACAAAGTAGTCGGAGAAATGGGATATCTGACTGATGTCCAGCATAAGGATATCAGCAGCCTGCTTATCGAGTGCAGCCTCCACTGCCTTTTTAGCTATATCGACGGATTCCAGAACCAACCCTATCCTCTTTAGTAGACCTATTATAGCACGCCTGCCATTATGTTCAACAAAGTTATACCCCATAGTTCACTGTTTCCCGGAGCGCTTGACTAATCTTCACGCGCCGCTAATATTAATAGACATCTTTTTAGCTGTGTTCCTTTTCTATGTGGAAGTTTATCCGAAGAGCGAGCCTCTCTGTCATTATAGTTGTCTTTATTGCTCTGACGAGCATCTTTTATGCTGGCGCCTGGAGTAATCTCCTGCAGAATCCGGGCTTCGAAGCTGGTATCGGTGGCTGGATCGAGTATCCCTATGGCTGCTATTCTCAGGTCAGTTCACCGGTTCATGAGGGGAGCTATGCTGCATGCTTATCGACCACTTCTACGATTGCGGTTAATGTTTCTCAAGTGATCAAGGTAGTGCCAGGTTCAGCCTATACACTCAGTGGCTGGGCGCTAAAAGACCCTGGTGACATTCACGCTCTGGTTTGTTTGAGAATTTCATGGTACGAGAGCGAGGATGGCTTCGGAACGGAAATTAGCAATGCCTTTACTTGTCTGGGCTATGAATCTAGTTACTGCTTCTTAAATACTGGGGAGGTAGTTGCGCCTCCAAATGCTCATTCGGCGAGAGTTAAAGCTGTCTTGCAGCCCTACTCCGGAATACCTGTCACTGCCTACTTTGACGATCTCAGTTTTGTGGGGCCGGCTCCTGCGCCTACTGCTACATCCATGCCAACCCCCACACCTACCTTAACACCTACGCCTACTCCAACACCAACACCCACGCCGACTCTGACACCGACGCCCGGGCCAACTCCCCCACCGACGCCCGGGCCAACTCCCCCACCGACGCCCGGGCTAACTCCCCCACCGACTACTACTCCCCTGCCAACAGCGACTTCTACCCCTGCACCAACTCCTGCGCTAACACCTACATTAACACCTGTGCTGACACAGACGCCCATATCTACGCCTACGCCAACACCATTGCCGCCCCCCACGCCAACGCCCACGCCAACGCCCACGTCAACACCTGCGTCCACACCGACTCCAACGCCGCCCCCCACGTCTACACCGACACCTACGTTTACGCCATATCCATCGCCCACAATTACACCGACGCCGTCACCGACACCAACCGCTACTCCAATACTGGTAAATGAAGGTGATGTCGTGATAAACGAAGTTCAATATGATCCCGTGCAGGGAGGCACGGATGTCGCCTTTGAGTGGCTGGAGCTGCTGAATCGAACTGGAGGGACGGTTGATTTAACCGGGTGGGGAATCGCTGACAATAACTCCATTGATTACCTCCCAAGCCTGTTGCTCGCACCTGGCGACTTCGCTGTTATCGCGGCCGGGTCCGGTTTTTACGATAATTTCACTGACTTCACCGGCGACATTGTGTTCGTAGCTGATGGCAGTATCGGCAATGGATTAAACAACGGTGGGGATCGACTCATCCTTACGGACTTCACGGACAGGGTTATTGATGCGCTGTCCTATGGTGACGATACGTCTGTGATGCTGCCTTCTTGTCTGGATGTATCCGGGGGCCATTCCCTGGAGCGACAGCCTGCTGGTCTGGATACCGATCACGCCAGTGACTTTGTAGACAATGGGTCGCCTTCTCCCGGCGACGGCCTGGAGTTTGCCACGCCAGCGTATACCCCTGTGACCACGATGATACCTCCACCTACATCTACTCCAATACCCTCAACAGCATCAACGCCTACACCAAAATGTACGGCTGCCGGTGATGGGGACAATACGCCTACTGCCTCTGCAAGCCCACCGCCGGTATCTACTTGTAGCCCGATACTATCTGCAATAATTGGACCGAGTTCCACGAATAGTCCTGACATTTCCCCTTCCCCGGGGCCGTCTTCCGCGTTTGGGCCAACTCAAACACCGGCTCCTGATGCTGGCGCGAGTATCACCGGAATCTACCTGGCTGCGGCTGCTTGTGTTGTGTTTGCGGGAATAACTTCTATTGTCGTTGTTTTACTAAGAAGACGGGGTTGAGGTTTGCGCTGCTACCATGGGTAGGATATAATTAGGCAACTGAATTTTATCTACGGAAGGGTATATTCAAAGCAAGTGCAGTCACTGTTGATTTGACGAGCACAGATTTGAATATATACTTACTGTATCTACCGCCGATGCTGAGATCGACGACAACGATAGCCTCGATGTGGACAGGGTGCTGGTTCATATAGTAGCCGGTATTATCGAAGCAGAAGATGAGACTGTTTTATCCTGTCGCCACCACCACTATGAAAGTTCTGCTATTAGCGTTCTCCCGGTGGCAGGTCAAGGGCAAAAAAAACGTTCCCCGGAAAGGCCCCCTGATTGTAGTGTCCAACCATCTCAATAACATCGACCCGCCTCTTCTTGGTGCCAGCATTCCGAGGGATATTTACTTTATGGCTAAGCAGGAGCTATTTGAGCCGCGGTGGGTGAGGGCTGTAGTTGAAGGCTATGGTGCTTTCCAGGTGAGGCGGGGGGGGCTGGACAGGAAAGCCATGCGTCGGGCTTTTGAGCATCTCCAGGAGGGGCGGGTGGTGGGTATGTTCCCCGAGGGTAAGAGAAGTACCGATCATCAGTTACAGTTACCCCAGCTTGGAGCGGCTCTTTTAGCAGATCGGTCCGGTATACCGGTGTTGCCCGTGGGTATTTACGGAAGTGAGCAGATGAAGGGGTTCAGATCTATCTTTAATCGGCCACGGATCACTGTTAACATAGGAAACCCCTTTCTATTGGCTTATACAGGAGATGAAAGGGCTCGTACAAGATTGAATAAGCAAGCCGATTTCATCATGGAACATATCGCTGAGCTTCTGCCCGAGAGCTATCGAGGTGGATACAACTGTCGAGTCAGGTCGGGGGATGTCAATGGAGGTTGAGAAGGCCGCTGAAATGGGGTTTTGCTTCGGAGTAAAAAGGGCTATTAAGCTTGTAGAGAGGGCCGCGCGCGAACGGGGGCCGCTTCAGACACTGGGTGCGCTGGTTCATAACCGACAAGTTGTGGACAGGCTTGCTTGTTGTGGTGTTAGCGTGGCTGAGAGCCTGGACGAGGTTCGAGGCAATATAGTCGCCATTACGTCGCACGGTGTTGGCCCCGAAGTTATACAGGAAGTACAGGCTCGGGATTTTGAAATTATTGATGCAACCTGTCCTTTTGTGCGTAAAGCGCAGGTTGTGGCGAAGCGACTGGGCAATGCCAGGTTTTGGGTGCTGGTTTTTGGTGATGCCGACCATCCTGAGGTTCGTGGTGTGCTTGGGTGGGCCGGTGAGAATGCGAGCGCCTCACTCGATGCTCTAAATCTCGGCGCTCTGCATCGGCGACTGGGAATTCTTTGCCAGACAACACAGAACCAGAAAAGCTTCGCTGAATTTGTGGCAGGGGTAATCTCTCACAAATTCGCTAGATTCAATGAGCTACGTATCTTCAACACCATTTGCGATGCGACGAGCAAGCATCAGACTGCTGCTCTTGCCTTGGCTGAAAAGGTAGACCTGATGTTTGTAGTCGGAGGGCAAGATAGCGCCAATACCAAGCATCTCGCCAGTATTTGCGCAGACACAGGGGTTACGACCTATCATATTGAGAGCGCGGCTGAAGTCGATACCCTCTGGCTTCGGAAGCATCGACGCGTCGGAATTACCGCAGGGGCATCTACTCCGGATGAGGTCATTAATGAAGTTGTTCAGGCGCTTGAGGCGGCATAAGTAAAAGCAGATGAGGAGTTCTATGATGAAGCAGGAGAAATTCGGTATATACCTGAATGTTAAGGAGGGGAAGGTGATGCGGATCTCTTCTCCCTACTGGATTCCACCAGGGGATGAATGGGTGATTCTTACGCCTGATGTTAATGCTACTTTATTGGAGATCAGAGGACTGGCTAAAGAAAAGGACGTTGTCAAAGAACCGGAGAAGATTATCTGGGGCGACTGGAGCCAGGTACCCAGACGGGACTAGTACCATGTAACATATAAGTATTCGTATAATTGTGGTATAATTATGGTA
>CAYVQT010000070.1:0-15616 GCA_964453665.1 uncultured Dehalococcoidia bacterium
ACGTATTAAACTCAAACATCTCTATCCGAAATTATAAAGGTTACAAGGTACTAGGGCTAAAAAAGAGGGTAAAAGAACGGTCATGGTCCTCAACGATGCGCATGAGGGTCTTGAAATGGAGGCAATGCAGAGGTTCGACTTCATTGACGCTTCGATAAGATTGTGGGAGAGAGAGATAGCCTTGGGGAAGCTGCTTTCAAGTTGGGAGAAGGACGAATATCCTGATTTCCCCGGTGTGATTTACAGAAAGGACGGCAGGATAGTAGATACAGGGACTATGCCTTACCTGTCGGATTTGGAGTACTTGCCCTCCTGTGCCGGTATTTTGAGAGATGTCCCCTTGGACAGGTATGGAGCGGCGGCGATTACGACCGGTAGAGGATGTCCCATGTCGCATACCTTCTGTATGTATAGCAGGACAGATATGAGGAGGAGGAAGGTTGAGGATGTGGTTGCGGAGATGGAGGCCGTGTCCGACCTGGGGAGGGCGATGATAATGGACCCTTCCATGCCCACCATAGCGGAGTGGAGGGAGGCTCTATGTGACCGATTGATCGCCAGGAATGTAAAGGTCTCATGGAGGACGGATGCCAAGCTTCAGCAGTGCAGTCCCGATACGCTGAAGAAGCTTAAGGCCGCCGGTTGCGCTTCAATAATGCTTGTCGTTGAGACTCTTGATTCCGGCGTTGGCGGAAAGGTCAGGGGAGGCATATCACACCGGAACTTAAAGACGGGCATCGAGAATATCAAAGGAGCCGGGATTGTTCCTATACCTGTGTTTTTTATAGGGTTCCCCTGGGACAGCAGCGAGACGCTGGCGGAAGTTGAATCATTCTTGAAGGAGGTGGCTGTCCCATCCTTCATTCTGAAGCAGGTCAGGCCCTGGAGTGGGACTGCTCTCTACGAGGACTGTAAGGAGCTTGGCCTTCTTAAGCGTGACCTGGGCATCGACGACTATGTGCACTCGGATAATCCCGTGATCGACACTCTCTACTTATCGAGAGAGGAGATAATGGAGTGGAAGTACAGGATAAGGCGGGGCGCAATATTGAACTGGCGTTATATATTCAGCTTCATGTTTGAGAGGAAGCGGGTGACATCTCGGCAGGCCGGCCTGTTCCTGAGGTTGGTTGCGGGAAGTAAAGGTGGCTGGGATGGTAATTGAAGGCCGGGATACGAGACCGGATCAGTTGACGGCGACAAACTTGATAAGGTTGCCATCGTATGTAGCCAGCGGGGTGAGGTATCATGCTGCCGGGCGTATCTACACGCCGAAACCAATATACGTTGGCCTGCGTGTTACGCGCCGGTGCAACGCAGAGGGTATTACATACCCCGACGGGAGAAATGAAGATAATGGCGGAGAGTTGGCGATATCGGAAATCAGGGGGGTGCTAGGTAGTTCTCTTTTCGAGTCTGTGGAGAAGTTCGTTCTCGGCGGTGGCGAGGCTACACTGAGAGGAGACCTGCTTGAAATCGCCGAAATAGTCTTGGATTCCTGTCCTCAACTCAAGGAAATGCTTCTGCGTACGAATGGAATGGAGCCAGCTTTAGTGGTGGAGCGAGTCGGGGAAATTCTTGAGTTGCCCGGGTATAGTAGGTTGAACAGGTTTTCAGTATCGGTATCATTGGATGGCTATGGGGATACACTCGAAAGCATAACGAAGGTTACGCAAGCTTTTGATAGGGTGAGTGAAACCATAGACAGGTTGAAAAATTTGAAGCGTAAGAGGCCGTTTTATCTGTGTGCTGTCTGCACGGTTATGCCCTTTAATATCGGAGATTTAGCCCGGCTGTCGGAATTCAGTCGCGAGCAGGGACTCCCGATTAGCTTTGTTCCAATGAATTCGGGTGGCAGGATGCATTTGAACTCCGCCGTGGATGATGCAACGGAAGGCTCATTAAGATTGAATGCTAACCATGTTGAGGAGTTGGACTCGCTTTTTGGCCGTGAGGCAAAGATAGATCTGCCCCTGTCCAATATCCCTTTCTGGCGGGAATATTTCGGTATAATCAATGGGGACAAAAGAAAACTTCCCTGTTCCTTGCGACATCAGCACGCTGGCATAGATAGCGATGGCACAGTATATGCCTGTGTTCCTGCTATGTCACTAACATACGGCAACGTGAGAGATGAAACTCCTGACAGGCTCTGGTATTCCGATAGAGCCATGGAAATAAGAAAAAAGATAAAGAAGCATTTTTGTCCCAGGTGCGTAGATTCTTCTGACATGGCCTTTTCTCTGAGGCATGAGTTCTTCTATTATGCGGGGTTTCTGCTCAGGGAAAGGGCGAAGAACCTGTTACGGAAGTGAGCCGCGGGTATGGTACAAGGTGAAATTGAAGTCGTGGAGAGGGTAAAGGGTGCGCCCCCGATGACATTAAAGAATCTGGTGAATTTGCCTTTATATCTCGCCCGTGGAGTTAGGTACCACGCCGCCGGGCGTATCTACACGCCGAAGCCGATCTACCTTAACCTGCGGGTTACGCAGAGATGCAACTCGATGTGTGTAATGTGCTCCGACTGGAAGAGCCAGAACAGCAGCCGAGAATTGACTGTCGCCCAGATTGGGGAGGCGCTTCGGAACCCGCTTTTTGACTCTGTGAAGAGGTTCGCCCTGAGCGGCGGTGAACCGGTGTGTCGGGAGGAACTGGTCCAAATAGCCGAGACTGCCCTGGACTCTTGCCCTAGCATTAATGAGATGCTGCTGCTTACTAATGGCCTGGAGCCTGATCTTGTGATGAAGAGGGCCAGGGAGCTTTTAGCTTTACATAACCGTTACGGATTGAAGAAATTCGCAGTATCAGTTTCATTAGATGGCTGTGGCGATGTACACGAAAAGATAAGGAGAGTTCCCCGGGCTTTTGAAAGGGTGAGTGAGACCATAAAGAGGTTACAGGAATTACAGCGTGAGACGCCGTTCTATCTCGGGCTGGTCTGTGTTGTCCAGCCCCTGAATATTAACGATTTAGTCCGACTCTCGGACTTCGTTGAAGAGCTTGAGCTGCCGCTTACCTTCGTCCCGGTTTACGCCGGCGATCACTTTGTCAAGGACCCGCGCGAGCAGGATGCGCTGAGATTCACTGATGAGCAGATTGAGAAGTTAAAATTAATCTTTGACCGGCAGTTACATTCGAGGTTGACACCGGAAAATGTCCCTTTCTGGCAGGAATATTTTGATATAGTTGGTGGCGGGAAGAGGAAAATGCCGTGTTTTTTATGCTATCATTACGCTCGTCTGAATAGTGATGGTACACTGTGCTCGTGTTATATTGATAACTCTTTGATATACGGTTCTGTGCTGGATACGCCTCCCGACAGGCTCTGGTTCTCTGATGGGGCGAGGGAAACGAGAAAACGAATAGAACGAGATTTTTGCCCCAGTTGTACTATTCATTGCGATATGGCTTATTGCTTCAGCCAGGAGTTCTTCTATTACGCCGGATTCCTGCTCAAAGAGAAGAGCAGGGAGCTATTTAGGATGTGATCTGTGGACGACAGCAGTGCCTCGGTCAGCTTCGACTTCTATGGCCTGAAAGTAGAACTGCGTTGCGCGGATGAAAAGACAGTCAGGAGCATCAGGCGGGATTTCGCGTACTTTGAAGCTGCGCCCGGTAAACCCCAGGTTAGTATCGAGGTTTTCAATTCAAAGCCTGACTTCAGCTCACTTCCTGACCTTCCTGCTTCGATCTATACCATAAATTATGTCTGCTACTCGGGGAAGGAGCATATCTACACGGACTATCATGGGCAGGGACTGAGGATCTCCGACCTTGGACAGAAGAATTACCGGATTTTCTCTGAGGACTACGACCTGAGGCACGAGGTGAGCTATCTGACAATCCTTTCTGCCGCCGGACAGTTCCTCGATTCAAGGCACATTCATCGGGTTCATGCGCTGGGGATCAGCGTTAATGGGAAAGCGGTCCTGATTTTGCTGCCGGAAAAGGGAGGTAAAACGACCCTGGCCCTGCGGCTTCTCAAGTCAGGGCATGTAAAATTGCTGTCTGAAGATTCCCCTCTGATTACACGGCATGGCGAGGTCCTGCCCTTTCCTCTGCGCCTGGGGATTCTACCCGGGGGGGAGGGGGATATTCCCGCGGAATATATGTACCCTGTAAACTTCATGCGAGTTGGAACCAAGATTCTGGTCGATGTGGGCTATTATGCCGATAAGGTCGGCTCTTCCTGTCCGCCCGGAGTTATCCTGCTGGGGGAGAGGGCTCTGGGCTGCGGGTCAAGAATCGAGCCGACGGGCAGGATAAGCGGCAGCAAGGAATTCATAAAGAACTCGGTTGTGGGGATGGGTCTGCACCAGGGCCTTGAATATCTCCTGGGCAGGAGCATCTGGGAGACATTCGGTAAAAGCAGGCTGGCCTACTCCCGCTTGAACAACAGCCTCAAGGTGCTCCGTCGCTCAAGGGTCTACCGCTACATGATTGGGCACGATATAGAGAAAAATCAGCAGGTCCTCCTGGATTTCCTGGATGGCCTGAAATTGTGAGGTCGCTCCGGGCTGTTTAACCCCGGGACTCGCCCGAATCTGTGAAGTTCAGCGGAGGTTGTTTGTTGTGGAAGATTTCAAGCGTAAGTGGGAAGACTGGTATGGAGACCTTATGGCTCAGTATCAATGGCATGAGCTCGAATATGAAGGCGAGAGAGTTCTGTACGTATGTGGAATGGCTTCGATAGATATCGATGGCAACACTTATTCGTCACAGGTGCTTCAGGTAATCGGATACATGGATTCGGAGCAGCCACTGGATGAAGCGCGGCAGAAGGATATAACGCAGCTTCTGAAGGACAGACACGGGATAGAGAACATTTCCTTCTGGCCCGTTTAAAAAAGCTCTCTGCGTTTCAAAGGATATTGGACTGATGGAGGGGATGATAATGGGAAGCAGGAAGGAACTGGCGGCCCCGTGCGGTCTGTATTGCGGTGTCTGTGGTGTTTATATAGCACACAGAGAGAATAATACGAAGTTTAAAGAAAGGCTGAGAGATTTCTATCAGAAGGGGTTGGGTGCCGCGAATCTGACGGTAGACGATATAAGCTGCGAGGGGTGCCTTTCCAATGTCATATCTATATTCTGCCGGACCTGTCAGATCAGGTCGTGCACAATTGAGAAGGGCATCGAGGGATGCCATCAATGCGATGATTTCCCCTGTAAATATATCGAGGATTTCCCTATTCCCGTTGGTAAGAAGGTAATACTGCGTGCGATTCCATTCTGGAGAGAGCATGGAACCGAGAAATGGATTGAAGAGGAGGAGAAGCGATATCACTGCCCCCACTGCGGCTGTGAACTCTTCCGTGGCGCAAAACGGTGCCGTAACTGCAAGGAACCGGTCGACGTCGATTGACATGCTTTTTGGGGGGAAGGTCAGAAAGACTGAGGGTTCATTGGGCTCTGCACCAGCGGGTCGGGGCTGATGAACCTGCCCAGCGCTGGGTCATAGTATCCGAGGCGTATCCCTCTTACTAATCAGTGGGGTGACCAGGCCATCACTCGTCGTTCTGCGTTTCTGTCGCTTTATCGCTATTTTTCGGCAGCCGGTAGATATGAAAACCTGCTTTGGCGAGGAATGCGGGGAGGCCTCGGACTGCATTCCTGTCCTTGTCCCGCTCCTCCTCAGATAGCTGGTCCCAGGGAACCAGAGTAGGGTTGGTCTTCCTCTCTGTGTCCTTTGTGTCGCCGTATGTCCATCCCGCACGCAGCCGCTCGTCAACGAAACGGTCATGCTCCATCCTCGACAGAAGCTCCACTTCCACCGGCGTGAACTGGAAGGGCTGCTCATCCCAGGAGGTGGTTATGGCGATATCGCATCCGATGGCATCCAGCTTGACCCGGATGTGCTCCGCCTGATTCCTGTTGGACTCTTTCAGGCTTTCAGGCAGCTTCTCCCAGGGAACAATGGAGGGGTTCATCTCGGCGGTATGGCCGTTTTCCTTCTCATTTCGCACGTAGTCTTCGTGCATAGCACGCGCCAGGATTTCATAGATGCATCCGTGTATCAGGTCCTCCGTGCAGGTACGGTCAAGGAGGCCGAATGCGTGTATATTGGTGAAACTATCAGCCCTGTACTTCTCACCTTGCAGCAGGGTGGCGAGTCCGGCGTCGTGGGTCGTACGTACCACTATCGGGATTTCAAGAGGCCTGAGCCGCCGGTATAACTTCAAGGCCGCAGCCAGGGCGCGCGAATCGTCGTCCAGACAGACATATATAGCCGTTACATCACAGTTATTCTGCCGGTCGAAAAGGAAGTCCGCCCGTTCGAAATCAGGGGACTGGATATCAAACTGTGCGGTTATCAACTCACAGACAGCTTCCAACTGGGGATGCCGGAGGCACAGGGACGCTTTTTTCGTCTCCGCCTCTCTGTCGACCAGGGTAACGCGCATGCGTTGACCACCGGCACGATATATTTCTCTCCAGTTTCTCGCTGCATTCGCAACCAGGCTTTCGCCCATGCGTCCCGCACCGACCACTACCATGTGAGGCCTTGAGTCGTGCTGCTCATCTGTTGTGCTGAAAGGCGGGTATTCGTTGAGCAGTACCCGGGCGCCGCTTTCGTAGACATTGAAGAACTCCAGCCTGAACGCATCCAGCCTGCCCATGGCGAATTCCCGCTCCCTGAGCAGGTTGCATAGCTGCAGGTCGACGATGTGGACGAGGCATGACAGCGCTTTGCCCCTGCGGTTCCGGACGAGTTCGCGGGTGAGGACGGCGACCTCCGCATTGGCGCCATCGTCACCGCAGACCGATATGACGTATTTGGCCTTGTGTACCCGCGCCTTGAGGAGCAAGCCGGGGTCTGTGGCGTTACCTGCGAGCGTGATTGCGCCGTGTTCTCTGCACCGCTCGAGCATGCTGTTGGCTTCGTCCCGCTCGATGACGGCAACCTGGTCCCCGCGCTCGCAGAACTCTTTTGAAAGTATAAGGCCTTTTCGGCCCAGCCCGCAGATGACTGTATGGTCCCTCCAGAACCTTATGCGCAGATGCTGGACTTGCTCTCGAAGGATTACCAGCAGAGCCTGTGCCGCTGTGATGACGGTCAACGCGGGCGCAAGGAGCCGCGCTGCCTGCAGTTCCCAGCCCGTTGGCCCTGAAACGGAGCCGTATTCCAGCACGAAAAGCTGGAAGGTGTGATAGAAGACATCACTGAATGATTTCGTCGGATCGGTGGCCGAGAAATACTTTGCGAACCCTATCCACCCCAATGCAATCGTCACGACCCACATTAAGCCGATAAGCGGCCACTTGTAGTCCACAAGCCATTGATATATCTTCTTCCACGACACCAGCCGCAGGAGGTCATTTCTCTTTACTGCGCTCGTATCTGCCACCGCATTATCCCTCGTGCATTCCTTCATAAATGCTCCTCAAGGTGCAATTTTACCTTATATCCTATTTGTCTCATGCTTTATAGCAAAGACCAGAATATATGTGTCGAGTACTAAAAGACCATCAAATAGTAGCATATGATGGCATCGATCATATTGTCGCGAAACTTTATCTAACTCCGCTATGGTGCGAGAGCGCAGGAGTAACGGATCACGCCGGCACCTCGGGTATATTGAACCGGACCACGACGCGCCAGTCCTCGTTTTCGTGAAGCATGGTCTCTTCTGTTTCCCTGACCAGGCGCAGGAAGGTATCGTGGTCCTGGGCCATAATCATCCGGTCCTTAAGCTCTGTCAGGTGATTTACCATTTCAGACGAGCGCATAGAATTCCTCAGATAGTCCCTGTGCGTTCGGATAGCACTTATGAAAAGGGCAGCGGTGGGCAATATAATTGCCATGAATACAAGTACGCTCTGCAACGTCTGCGAGCCGATATCCACTATATGAATAATGGCCGCACAAACAGTGAGGCCAAGCAGGGTGTAACTCACACGTGTCATACGGTGGTGTCGCCTGTAGTGGCGTTTGCTGGTGCTGTCGTGATAGCGAATCTGGTCTTCAATCCAGGCCTCGCATATAAAATCTTTAAGCCCGTCGAACAGGGAAGAGCCTGCTTTTTGCATTGAGGGTCGTTGATTCCAGAATGAGGAAAAGGCATCAACCATCCAGTCGTTGGAGGAATAGGAGAGGCTGAGGTGCCGGGGTGGCCGCAGTGTCGCCACGTCTATATTTACCACGGCCATAAACAGCGCCGAGCGTATACGCTCGGCAAGGAACCGGTAATCTATCCACCTGGTATGCCATTGCCGGTGCCTGCTCATCCCGAAAATAGCCAGCACGGCTATCATCAGAATAACCTCTGATACCAGGATTATCGGTTTGTCCGGGAGGAATAAGAATTGAGAAGCTGCTACCGCTATTGCCAGAAGCGCCAGGATATAGACAGCGGTCTCACACCGGTAATACAGGTGTTGAAAGCGCAGCGCCAGAATATCGGCCCGGACATAGTGCCCCAGGATATACTCAAAGGTCGGTCGCAAGATGTCAGCGGGCAATCTTGAGCGCTCTGCTTCTACCGTGAAAAAATCGCTCTGCCGTTTCAACTGGCTCTCGACCTCAGTATCGTTAACTGGCTCCGAGTTGTATCCGTCCAGGTCCTGGAATGGTCTGGGGTCTATACCCTGCCCCGGCTCGACCGCTATATGTTCCGGGGCTTCAGGATTTATCCATATAAGAAGGCAATTATGTTTGCGGGCGTATTCAACTATCTCCGCTGTACCGCCCTGTCCGGCCGCGGGCTTGCCGTCCCAAAGAGCAATGAGCGCATCGCATTGATCGACGACGTAAAGTCCTAACTGTTGGTAAGCTTGATTTCGGCTGCCCCGGGATGGAAGTATCCTGACATTCCTCGCTTGAGAGAGCAGTTCCTCGAACTCTTTCCTGGACTCGCCGGTCTCGAAGTCCTTTACATATTCATCTATTGCCAGGGGCAGGACTACTTCCAGGACCGATTCCGGGTCTTTGAGGACTTCACGGGCAACAAGGCGGTCAGCGCCCTCGGCGAGCGGGGATAGAACGTTGAGGATTAATGGCGTGCTGCGCAGGGAAGGTGCCGTTCGCCTGATTTCTTCGATGGCCGAATTGATTCCACGCGAAAGCTCAGGCGATTCGGTGATGTTCCTGTGGCCAGTCACACCAATGACGACCTGCGCTGGAATAACCAGCCCGGTTGAATCATTGCTGAATTTCGGTCTCAAGATATGTCCCCCGTTTTATGCGGCCCCGGAGGCTGATGGCGCTGGTTTCATTTCCGGCGTGGCTAAAGGTTTCTGTTTTGCGCTGCTGCGACCATCTCGCACTACTTAATTCAAGCACTGCCTTGCGATATTATGGCCGAGCAGACATTGCTAGTCAACCTGTATGAATTAAGTGTATGAGCACTGGCTATTTTACCTGTGCCTCTATTTGCGAGCGTGCCTTTGTAACATGGCTTGTTTGTGAGGAGCCTGTTATGTGTAAGAGTAATATAAGTGGCATCGGTGGGCCTGTAGCTGTACAGCCCTGTATGATGTATGTAAAAGGAAAGCCCTGACCTGCTTCAACCTGGAAGTCAATGGTTCAGGGCTTTCCTATCCGTGAATGTTAATGTTGACTTCTATTTCGCTACCTCCTTTATTTGGCTGCCTGATTCCACACCGCCTACTTCGTAACGATGTGTGCCTCTGCCCTGCGGCCAGCTTTCCCCTTCTCCCTGAAGGCTGCGTAAACACCGCCGAGGTTCAGGTACCATACATACGCTACCGGGAAGAGGATTACGGGTACTCCTATCACCAGTATCAGAACTGCTAACCACTCCATTTCGCACCTCCTTTCTTAATATCTTTTTTCCTTTATCCTGTTTCTTTGTGCCACCGGCTATGTCAGTGTCGCATGGCTCCTGGCTGCTATTCCGCTCTTCTCCTCAAGAGCAGAACGTCTTTTTTGCCTTTGGCGTGAGTCGCGAATGACCTGATACAGGCCACTAATGTTGAGGTACCACACGAACGCTATCGGCAAGAGGACTACGGGTATTCCCAACACCAGCGCTAGAATTATTTGCCACTCCATTTCGCATCTCCTTTCTTTGATTGCTGAGTTCTTCCACACCACCTACTTGCTAACGGCATGTCCCTCGACACCGCGGGCTGCCTTCCTCTTATCCCTGATGGCTGCGTAAATGCCACCGCCTGTCAGATACCAAACATACGCGGCCGGGAAGAGGATTACGGGTATCCCTATCACCAGTATCAGAATTGCTAGCCACTCCATCTCGCACCTCCTTTTTCTAATCTTGGAGGGGTTTCCCCCTGTCCACTATCAGATTAGCACGATACCGGTGGTGCTGACTTCCGCCGTAATACCTGTTTCCAATATCCAGAAATACCTGATAAATGAGGCCGTGGTGTCGGCATTTATACCTGCGCTGAACTTTTGGAAACGAGGATAAAATGCCTAGTTCGGGCAGTATTTCTGCTTTGATGAAGTGTAGGAGAGTTATTATTCGGTAATACCTTTCAGCTACATGAGTACCAGGCATCAGGCAGCATTAAAAGTTGAAGGATACCACCGGGCTGTCTCAAACACGGCTTGACCTCTGGTCAATCCCCGCGCGTAAAATAGTCTCGTAGAAGGGCAGATGGATGCGGTGCATGGTTCGGTTTAGAGGCAGAACTCATAGAGTCCCTGGATATCTATGAGGGAATGCGTACTGCTTGTCATAATGTTGAAAAGATAGTAGTATCATTGTTGTATATCGGGACCAGCCAGGGAGTACTGAAAGGAGTTTGGTTATTACCTACCGCAGAGCGGTAATGGCCGTGTTGGCAAACCGTGACTTCTATATCGTGCTATCCCTGTTCGTGGTTTGCACGCTGCTGTATTATTTCGGTGAACTGATAGACTACGCCGGATGGACATCTTTGCGGGGGGACTTCTTCTACGGCGTGCACGATGTACAGCGCCTCTTCTTTCTTGCTCCCATAATCTACGCTGGTCATGCCTTCAGAGTCAAAGGTGCCCTGATTGTAACACTTGCTGCCCTTCTTGCCTTTTTGCCCCGGATATTGATAGTAACTCCTTACCCCGACCCGATGCTGAGGACATTGATTTTTACTGTGGTTGCGGGTTGTATCGGTTGTTCCGCCGGGGTTATACATAATCAAACCGAACGCCGGGCTTACCTGGAATCTCTTATTACAAGTGAAAGAGATAGGCTCCTGTCCATATTCAACAAGATGGAAGACGGAGTCATGATCACCGGACCTGACTATAAAATACGCTTCATGAATCCAGGTCTGGTCAGGGAATTCGGTGAGGGTGTTTCCCCCATCTGCTATGAATATATTCATGGCTTTGACAGCCCGTGCGAGCAAATCTGTAAACTGCCGAGTGTTATTGGAGGGGAGACGCAGAGGTGGGAATATAACCTCACAGATGGCAGGACATATGACGTGATTGCCTCGCCCTTTGTTGATTCCGATGGGAAGGTTTGCCAGCTTGCTATACTTAGAAATGTAACGCAACGCAAGCAGGTCGAGCTGGAGCTTATCAAGCTTGACAGATTGAAGTCGGAGCTTCTGTCAAACGTCTCGCATGAGCTTCGTTCACCGCTGACATCCATAAAGGGTATAGTAAGCAGTCTTTTACAGAAGGATATAGAGCTGGATGATGAGACCAGAGAGATGCTTCTGGTTGGCGTGAGCGAGGAAACGGATAGACTGGCGGGACTGGTTACCAAGGTGCTTGATATGAGTAAGCTCGAGGCTGGTGTCTGGAAACCTGAAAAGGAGCTGTGTCATATCTCGGACATTGTCAACGAAGCGGTAGAGCGTCACAAATGGGTTTTCAAGAACCATATCTTCGAGGTTGATCTGGGGTCAGACCTGCCCGAGATGTACGTTGACTATGGTCAGATAAGACAGGTGCTGACTAACCTGCTGGAGAACGCGGCAGCCTACTCTGAGGAAGGGACGCTGATAACGGTAAAGGCCAGGACAAGTGATGATATGATAGAGGTGAGCGTGTCCGATCAGGGTTCGGGAATACCGGAAGAGGACATGGATAACGTGTTCAATAAATTCTACCGTGGCGCGCAGAAACGGCAAAGGCCTGGAGGTACCGGTCTGGGCCTGGCCGTTAGTCAGGCCATTGTCTATAATCACGGGGGGCGGATTTGGGCTGAGAGTGAGGTCGGACATGGCTCTACCTTCTATTTTTCGCTGCCTGTTGCGCTGCCGGGCAGCAAGTGAGGCTTAGGACCGATGACTAAAAAGGTCAGGATTCTTGTCGCTGATGATGAACCGAAGATACGCATGTTTATTCGTGCAAACCTTGAGGCCAGAGGCTATGAGGTAAATCTCGCTAAAGACGGGATCGAGGCTATAGAGCTGGCAGAACGTTTCCTTCCGGATGTAATCGTGCTTGATGTGAATATGCCACGGATGGACGGCATCGAAGCCTGTCGCCGGATAAGGGAGTGGGCCGATATGCCGATCATAATCCTGAGCGTAAGGGGAGATGAGAAGGATAAGGTCAGGGCGCTGGATGAGGGCGCTGACGACTACGTCACAAAGCCCTTCGGCATAGAGGAGTTGCTAGCAAGAATCAGGGTCGCGCTCAGACGTTCCGCCGGGCCGACCGTTTCTGCTCCTGTTTTCACTGCAGGCGACCTGGAAGTTGACATGTCCAAGCGGGTGGTGAAGCAGCGGGGACAGATTGTGAAACTGACACAAACGGAATACGAACTCCTGGTATATCTTGTGTCCAATTGCGGAAAAGTATTGACCCACAGAGAGATACTAAATAATGTATGGGGACAGGAATACGGTGACGAAAGGGAATATGTGCGCGTTTTCATAGGGCAACTCAGGCGCAAGATAGAGGACGATCCCTCGAATCCTCGCTTCATTGTGACGGAATCGCGTGTAGGCTACCGCTTTATCGAGCCGTAGTAGTATTCCTCCGAAAATAGGATCTAAACCGTTCCCCCTCCCTCTAACTCCCTCCCGCTAGGGGAGGGAGGATTGTAATGTAACTCAGCCACGAAGGAAGGATTTCGGATACCTCTCCCTCGACGGGAGAGGCTAGGTGAGGGTGAATTCTGGATATCTTTCCCTTGATGGGAGAGGCCAGAGCCTGTCCTGAGCCCTTCGATAAACTCAGGACAAGCCTGCCGAAGGATGAGGGTGAAAATAAAATCGTAGGGGCACGGTTACCGTGCCCGCTACATTGTACATGTTATAGATGCATCTGGTGGGTTCCGTTACCACTTCACCCACCCTGCCTTTCTCAGTAGTGGGTAGGTTGGCCGACGTCGTCCAGCCTACCCAAAAAGGTTTTCATACTTCGTGGTGAGCACTTAAATGCTCATGACGGATTCCCCGCCCAATCGCTTTATCTCTGCATGGCGTAGCCCCCGAAGCTATCCGGCCTCCCGTCTCATTAGAACTTAAAAATTTTACTAAATCCTTATGCCTTTGCCTGATGTTCTTATGCCTTCCTTATGCTTTCCTCCATATAATTATTATGTAATTAGATAACGAAGGGAGGAAAGACCATGGAACTGGAGATGATTGTGAAGCTGGTCCTCCTCGGCTTGATACACTGGGCGGTAGTACCATTTGCACTGAGTTCTTTAGTTGGGCGGCAGCGTGTGCTGGGCGGCAGAAAGGGTCTATGGGTGGCGCCGATACTGTTCATGACTTGCTTAGGCCCGCTATCTTACCTGATAATTCACGAACTCTTACCCGAGAAGCAGAAAGCTCAACTGGATTACAATAATTAGGGCGCTTTCTAGGGAATGACCTGAATGGGAAAGAAGATTCTAATTGTAGACGACGACTCCCTTGTTTCGAAGACTATAGATATGTGTTTGAGCAAGAGGGGGCACGAGGTTAGAGCGTTTTACAGCGGGGTGGACGCAGTTAAGTATCTGTTCGAAGAGAAGCCGGATACAATAGTGCTGGATATCAGGCTGCCTGACTGCGATGGTTGGTTCATCGCCGGACTCATGGAGAAACTCGAAGGGTTGGAGAAGGTGCCCATTATCATATTATCTGTGTTGGATCCTGATCGAAGAAAGGTTGCTGAATTTAAGCCCTACGCATATATACAGAAACCCTTCGATATGGGCCAGCTTGTGCAAGCGGTGGAGAACAGCTTGAGCGAAGAGAGACAACAGTCTGCTGGAGTATGAAAACTGCAAACCGTGAGCGGAATTAGCTGGCGATAAAGAGTATCGACGGAATATTCAAAGGGCTGATAGGGGCCCGGGCAAACCAGGACAATAATACATCACAGCGCCGGTTCGGACAGGGCACTAATTATTTAGAATAGCTTCTGCGCTTGCTAGCTTTCTTAAATATATAACAAGGTGTTGCCTCTGCATTACCAGGATGCCGGTGCAGGGGCAATGTCCCATATGTAATAGCGCAGCCCCTTCAAAGCTGGTAATTGCCTCTGTGCCATCCTTCCTGATAATGTGCTGCTCATAAGGTTAAGCCACAGGTTATTTCTCTAGCTGACTTGAGACCCCGGTCTTATAGGAAAGCTCCTGTAGTGTGTAGCCGAAAGTATCACTTCTGGAGCAGGTAGGAGAATTACGATTCGTGTGTGGCTAAGCAAATGCGGTACATGTAAACAGCCGGGTGAAAAAGAGGGGTCGGTATAGACGCCTTTTGGATTAGCGGCTTCCTTGAGGTCGCGAGATGAGGGCTTGGGGTGCCACAGCGCGTTCGCCATGTTATAAATGTCGCTCAGGAGTTGCGCAGAGGGCTTGCCATAATACATGTTGAGGGTATATCATTGCTGACAATAGCGACGAGGGATGAATCGTAAATCATTACGCCTTGAAATGGGAAGTAACCGTTAATGCGATTCCTTCTAAACGCCGTAGAGGAATTTATATTAGGCGTCTGGTCAGTATTATACCGTATATTTAACCCGGGTATTCGCATGAATGCCTGACGTCCATTAGCATACTATTTCATAGATAAGGAGTTAGAAAATGTCTTGGCGAGATGAATACAGATCGAAATTATGCAGTTATGAGGAGGCCGCTAAGTTTGTTAAATCGGGCGACCGGTTTTTCACCCCCCTTGGCCTCGGTGAGCCCTCTACGGCTATGCTGGACGCGGTCGCAGACCGGAAAGATGAACTCGAGGACGTCCAGTTTATATCGGCGCTCAGTTTTCATCCGTACAAGATTTTCACGCCTGAGTACAGAGAGCCCTTCAGGCTTATGTGCGGCTTTTATTCCCAGCTTACCATGGGGCAGCATACGGAGGGCTGTTCAACATACGTTCCGGTACAAAGCTCCAGCGTAGGTTATGTTGCAAGTAAGCGGCAGGAAATCGATAAGCGCAGGCAGGGCATGATTACCCAGGTCAGCCCTCCGGACGACCACGGATATGTATCACTCGGCCTTGATCTGTTCTATACGCCAGACATAATTGAACAGGCCGACCAGGCTGACTGGCTTATCGGCGAGGTCAACCCAAACATGCCGAGAACTTACGGCAATACGCACTACCACATCAGCCGGTTCGATAAGTTCGTCGAGACAGATGAACCTATGTTTGCTCCTCCACTGCCCGCGCCGTCAGAGGTAGATAAAAAGATTGCGGAGAACGTGGTAAGCCTGCTCAAGGACAGGGATTGCCTTCAGGTAGG
>CAYVQT010000071.1:0-15298 GCA_964453665.1 uncultured Dehalococcoidia bacterium
GCGGGTTCTCGCTGACGATGCGGAGCCCGTCCTCGAGCCTGCGGAAGAAACAGGTCCTGTTGCCGGTATGGCAGGCGGGGCCGGCGGCATCCACCAGTAGCAAGACGGTATCCTCGTCGCAGTCGATGAGTACCTTCTTCACGTTCAAATAGTTGCCCGATGTTGCCCCTTTGTGCCATAGCTCCTGGCGGCTCCGGCTGTAGAACCATGCCTGTCCGGTAGAAAGGGTCTTTTCCAGTGCCTCCTGGTTCATGTAGGCAAGCATGAGCACTTCGCCGGTTTCTGCGTCCTGAGCTATGGCGGGCAGCAATCCCTTTTCATCGAATTTCATCTTTTATTTTCCTTTTAGTTAAGGTTTCTGATCCACACTCTTCATAGCCTCTTCCAGGTTAACATCGCCCGTATAGATCGCCCGTCCTACTATGGCTCCTTCCACCCCCAGTTCAGCCAGCCTGGTCAGGTGCTCGACGGAGCTTATGCCTCCAGCGGCGATAATGGGTACGCTCACCTGGGAAACCAACTCGGCAACCGCTTCCAAGTTGGGGCTGGTGAGTGTGCCGTCACGGCTGATATCGGTGTAGATAAACCGCCCCGCGCCAAGGGCAACCATTTTTGTCGCTAACTCGTGCGCAGGAGTCCGTGACTGCTGAAGCCAGCCGCGTGTAGCTACCCAGCCATCACGGGCGTCGATACCGACGATGATCTGATCGTTGAACTTATCGCACGCTTCCGCGACTATTTCGGGGTTCTCAATAGCCACGGTGCCTAAAATAACTCTGCCAACCCCTAGATTCAGCAGGTGTTCTGTCATCGCTAGAGTGCGAATCCCGCCACCAACCTGGACGGGGATTTCGACCGTAGCCGCTATTTTCTCGATGGCATCAAGGTTGCATGGCTCGCCTCTGGCTGCTCCATCGAGGTCAACCAGGTGCAGCCGTTTGGCTCCCTCGGACTGCCAGCGCTCGGCCATCGATACAGGATCGTCTGAGAACACAGTCTCCTGCTCGTAGTCGCCCTGATATAGACGGACGCACTTCCCGTTTCTGAGGTCTATAGCGGGTATTAGCTCCATATCTTCAGCCAGTATTTCAATGACTCAGGAAGAGTACTTGAGTCATTCTATCACAAGTACCGGCGGGCAACTAGCTCTACGTTTTTCACCGGAAGAGGGGACACAAGGAGCTGGATTCGGAGGACTGCTGCCCTAGCTTCTCAGGGTAGCGCCCAACTCACGCCGCAGACGCTCGATGATCTCCTGCTGAGCGCGGTTGACCTCTTCATCGGTGAGGGTGCGCTGTAGTGACTGGTAATGGACAGAGAACGCTAGGGACTTCTTGCCTTCTGGGACCTTATCCCCGATGTACACATCGAAGAGGCTAACCTGACTCACCAGCGGAAAGCTTTGAATGACGTCCCGCAGTTTGCTTGCCTCTATATCGATATCAGCCACCAGAGCAAGGTCGCGGGCGATTTCAGGGAAGCGGGGGATGGGTTGATATCTTAGCTCCGCCCCGGTGAGGGATAACAGCTTCTCCAGGTCAACCTCAAAGAGGATGACCGGCTGGGAAGAGATGTCAAAGAGTGCCGCCGTTCGGGGATGGACTTCGCCCAGGACCCCCACTTGTTGCCCGTTGACAGTTGCCTCTGCCGTTCTTCCGGGGACAAGGTTATGGTCTTCGACTGGCCTGAAGACCGCCGCGGCCCGCAGTCGGTTGAACAGCGTCTCCAGGATACCTTTTGCGTCGAAGAAATCGAGCGTATCTTCTCCCGAGAGCCACGATGGTTCATACGGGAGGCCGCCCAGGACCCCCGCCAGCATCTCCCGCTCTTCGGGAAGATCATTTTCCTTAGGCAGGTATACCTTGCCTACCTCGAACAACCTGATGTCTTTCTGTTTATAGCGCTCGTTTGCCGCAAAGCAGGCCAGCAGGCCCGCCCTTAGGCTGGTGCGCAGGTATTCCTGTTCCAGGCTCATGGGATTGGCTACTCTTAGCGCAGGACCGAGCTTACGTTGGGGGTCTATCGTATCCAGCATAACTCGACTGGTCTGAGAGTAGGTGATAACCTCCTGCATCCCGCATCCGACGAGGATGTCTCGAACTGTTTCTCTCAGGGCAATTAACGGGGCCGGTAGCCTTTCAGGGATTTCGCCGTGAAGCATGGTGGTGGGTATCTCGTCATAGCCTGTAATGCGCGCTACTTCTTCGATAAGGTCGTCGGCTAGCTTGATATCGGTCCTCCAGTAAGGGACTGTTACTAAGAGGTCGTCAGAAGTCCCGGCCAGCTCGCATGTGAATCCCAGTGATGACAGTACGTTTTGAACTTGCTCCGTGTCATACTCCACACCCAGAACCCGCCCGATCCGTTCCCTGGGAAGCGTGATCGGCTCCCTGGCCATTCTCACCGGGTAGACGTCTACTATACCCCCGGCGGCTTCACCGCCTGCAAGCTCTATCAGAAGTTGAGTTGCCCGGCGCAATGCTATCGGCGCAAGCTCGGGACTGATACTCTTTTCGAAGCGGGAAGAAGCTTCGCTGCGCAGGTTCAATCTCATGGATGTACGCCTTATGCTGCCGCCGTAAAAGTTCGCTGACTCCAGAAGTATCGAAGTTGTGGTATCAATCACCTCGCTGTCCGCTCCTCCCATGACGCCTGCCAGGGCGATGGGGTCGGTTTCATCGGCGATAACAAGCATATCTGTATTCAGTTTTCTCTCTATCCCGTCCAGTGTGAACAGTGACTCATCATCCCTCGCCCGGCGCACGATCACCTTCTTCCCCTTGATCTGCTGGTAATCGAAAGCGTGCAGCGGCTGTCCGTATTCAAGCATTACGTAGTTGGTGATGTCCACAATATTGCTGATGGGACGCATACCGCAGGCAAGGAGCCTCTGTTGCATCCACTGTGGGGAGGGGCCTATTTTGACATCGGTTACCAGGCTGGCGCAGTATCTGGAACACAGTTCAGGGTCAGCGATCTCGACTGAGACTGAGCCGTCTATAGGTGCGCCCTGCTCTTCATATCTTATTTCGGGTATGTGTGTGGTCTGGCCGGTTAAGGCTGCTGCCTCGCAGGCAATGCCGATCACGGAGAGGCAATCGGGGCGATTGGGGGTGATCGAAAAGTCGAGGATAGTATCCCCCATGTACCGGGAGAGGGGCATGCCCACGGGTGCTTCAGGTGGCAGGACCATAATTCCCTCATGCCGGTCGGAGATGGCAAGCTCCTTCTCCGAGCAAACCATGCCCTCAGACCTTATGCCGCGGATCTTGGCGGGTTTAAGCTTGACCAGTTCGCCGGTGTGTCCATCGATGAGTTGGGCGCCAACGCGGGCGAAAGGTATCTTTTGGCCCTCCTCCAGGTTAGGAGCGCCGGTGACGACGGTTATGCTTTCTTCTCCCAGATCGATGGTTGCCAGCAGTAGCCGGTCGGCGTTGGGATGCTTTTCCAGTGCCATTACCTGTCCTATGGAGATGCCTTCCCAATTCGCACCGACGGTATCTATCGTGGTTACCTCGGTCCCCGACATGGTCAGCTTCTGGGCCAACTCGTCGATGGGCATAGAGAGGTTGACATAATCCTCAAGCCACTTAAGGGAAACTTTCATGATTAAAACTGCCGCAGAAATCTAAGGTCGTTTGAGTAGAAGAGGCGAATGTCATCGATGCCGTACTTTAGCATGAGCATACGCTCTAAACCCAGGCCGAATGCGAATCCAGTATACACGTCAGGGTCATAGTTAACCCTGCGCAGGACATCGGGATGCACCATGCCCGCGCCCAGTATCTCTATCCAGCCGCTGCCCGAGCATAGCTGGCAGCCGGTCCCATTGCACAGAAAGCAGTCGATAGCCATCTCGACTCCGGGCTCAACAAAGGGGAAGTAGTCGCATCTGAATCTCGCCTTCCTCTCCTTCCCGAAAAGCCGCTTGGCGAACTCGAAGAGAGTCCCCTTGAGGTCCGCAAGCGTGATATTCCTGTCTATGGCGAACCCCTCGATCTGGTAGAACATGGCCTCATGGGTCGCATCGGTGGCTTCGTATCGGTATACTTTACCCGGGACGATCACGCGCACCGGGGGACGCCTGGCCTCCATAACGCGAATCTGCATCGGTGAGGTATGGGTCCGGAGCAGCATCGGGTGCCGCCCGTCTTCGGTCTCGAAATCCATCCACAGGGTATCCCACATGTCGCGGGCGGGATGGTCCTGGGGGATGTTGAGCGCCTCGAAATTGTAGTAATCCCACTCAACATCCGGTCCTTCTACTACCTCAAAACCCATAGCCATAAAGATGTCACAGATGTGACGAAGCATCTGAGTGGTAGGATGCAGCCGGCCGAGGTTTGCGGGTCGTCCGGGCAGGGTTATATCCAGACGCCCCTGCTCGATAGACCGGGCTATCTCCGCTTCCCTGATCACCTCTTCCTTTAGTGTCAGGGTCTTTTCCAGGAAGGCTCTGAGCTCGTTGGCGGCAGCACCGGTGGCGCGTTTCTCATCCAGGGGTAGAGTCGCCAGTCCGCGCAGAATTTCGGTCAGGGCACTTTTCCTGCCAAGATAGCGGATGCGCCAGGCCTCAAGGCCGCCGGAGGTATCAATGCTGTCGAGTTCACTGAGCGCCTTTGCTCGGAGCTCGTCAAGCTTGGCTATCATTTACTTGCTGAATGTTCTCCTTGGCTACTGATACCAGCTGGGTGAAAGCGGAAGGGTCCGATACCGCCAGTTCGGCAAGTATCTTTCTATCGAGGGATACCCCCGCCTTGGCTAGCCCCTCAATGAACCTGCTGTAAGATAGTCCGTTTAGCCTTGCCGCTGCATTAATCCGTGTGATCCACAGTCGACGCATATCGCCTTTACGCTCTCGACGGTGGCGGTAAGAATATGACAGCGACTTCAGCATCGACTCATGGGCTCGCCGGTATAGAGAATGCTTGGTGGCGCGGTGGCCCTTTGTTAGCTTCAATACTTTTTTGTGGCGGTGGCGAGTTGTTACTCCGCCTTTTATTCGGGGCAAATGAATCCTCCTGGGTTAATAATTAGTAACTAACGGGCGTAAATGGCCCCTTTACCTCAGATGCCTGGCAGCAGCCTTCGTATCCGCTGCCTTGCTGTGGGGTGGAGGGGTATGGTGTCGTCAAAGAGACGTTTAACCCGTTTGGGTTTCCTGCGGCGCAAGTGACTCTTGCCTATCTTCACGCGCATGATTTTACCACTGCCTGTGATATGAAAACGGGCCTTGGCCCCTTTATGGGTCTTAATCTTGGGCATCAGCAACCTCTTCTGGCTTTTCCTTTTTCGGTTTTTTGGCCGGTGTGGGAGAAAGGATCATGCTCATTGAACGTCCTTCCATTGAAGCTGGTCTTTCCACGCTTGCCTTCTCGGCGAGAGTATTGGCAACATTGTCCAGGAGTTCCTTACCCAGTTGAGCGTGAGAAATTTCACGGCCGCGAAAGAGCACCAACACCTTGACTTTGTTACCCTTATCGAGAAGCTTATCTATCAGGGCTGTCTTGAAATCTAAGTCATGCTGACCGGTTTTCGGGCGCATCCGTACTTGCCTTACTGACACGGTTGCCTGTCGCTTATGTGCCTCTCTCTCTTTCTTCTGCTGCTCATACTTAAACTTGCCGTAATCGAGCATGCGGCAGACCGGAGGCTCGGCGGTAGGTGCTACCTCCACAAGGTCGACCCCACGCTCCTGGGCAAGCTTTATAGCCTCGGAAGTAGGCATCACCCCAAGCTGGTCACCGGCCTCACCAACCACTCGGACCTCTCTGGCCCTGATCATTCCGTTTATACGATACTGCTTAGTTACGCGATCCCGCGCGGTGAAGTGCTTAACTATACCCTCCCTCCCAGAAAAAGGCTAGCATCCCTTATACCACAATCTACGAAAGAAATCAAACGGTCGCCCTTGATTCCACGGCTTCTCTTAACATCGCTTCGAACTCAGACAGCGGCTTAGCCTTTATGTTCTGTCCTTTGCGGAGCCGAACGGAGACGGTGGAGCTGGCTGCCTCTTCATTGCCAATAATCAACATATAGGGCACCTTCTGTAATTGAGCATCGCGTATCTTTAAGTTCATCCGCTCGCTGCGTTCGTCTATCTCAACTCTTGCGCCCTCGCCCTTAAGCTCCAGTGCCACTTTGTGGGCATATTCCAGATTCTGGTCAGTAATAGGAATTACTACCGCCTGAACTGGAGCTAGCCACGGCGGGAACGCACCTCCATAGTGCTCTATGAGGCAGCCCAGGAAACGCTCCATGCTTCCCAGAACGGTGCGGTGTACCATAACCACCCGGTGCTCGAGTCCATCGTCGCCGATGTAATTAACGTCGAAACGCTCGGGCAGATTGAAATCTACCTGGGTTGTTGGTCCCTGCCAGGTTCTTCCCAGAGAGTCCTTGAGTGATATATCGATCTTAGGCCCGTAGAACACGCCCTCTCCGGGGTCTACGGCGTAGTCCATCTGAAGGCGTTCAAGGGCTCTCTTAAGTGTCCCGGTTGCCTGCTCCCAGACCTCGATGGTGCCCGCGTATTTCTCGGGGCGTGTGGAGAGCATTACCTCATAGTCTTCGAAGCCAAAGGTCTTGAGCATGAAGCAGGCGAATTCTACTACGCCTACCACTTCGTCCTCCAGCTGATCGGGGCGGCAGAAGATATGGGCGTCGTCCTGGGTGAAGCCGCGCACCCGGGTCAGGCCGTGAAGGACGCCGGATCTCTCCCACCTGTAGACGGTTCCGAGCTCTGCCCAGCGCAACGGCAGTTGGCGGTAGCTGCGGATTTGCGTCTTATATATCAAGATGTGTCCCGGGCAGTTCATAGGCTTAACCAGATAACCCTGTCCCTCGACATCGATAGGCGGGTACATGGCATCGCGATAAAATTCCAAATGCCCGCTGCTCTTCCAGAGATCGATCTTGGCGAGGTGAGGTATGTTGACTATGTCATAACCTCGTTTGAAATGTTCGCTTTTCCAGAAATCTTCGATTATGTTGCGGATCATAGCCCCCTTGGGGTGCCAGTAGATGAGTCCCGCGCCTGCCTCTTCGTGGATGCTGAACAGGTCGAGTATCTTGCCCAGCTTCCTGTGGTCACGCTTCGCGGCCTCGTCGAGATTTTTCAGGTAGCTTTCCAGTTCCTCCTCAGTTTCGAAAGCGGTGCCGTAGATCCGCTGAAGCATCGAGCGTCTTTCGTCGCCTCTCCAGTAGGCACCGGCAATGCTTAGCAATTTGAATGCTTTGACCTCTCCCGTTGATGGCACGTGAGGGCCACGGCAGAGATCGAGGAACGAGCCCTGGCGATAAACCGTTACCCTTTCATCGGGCAGTTCATCGATTAGTTCCAGTTTATAGGGCTGAGACCTGAAGACCTCGCGGGCTTTCTCTTTGTCAATCTCCTCACGGGAGAATGGGTAGTCTGAAGCTATGATCTCACGCATCTTGGACTCGATGGCTGTCAGGTCTTCAGGAGTCAGTGAACGTGGCAGTTCGAAATCGTAGTAGAAGCCTTCGGATGTAGCGGGGCCTATAGCAAACCGGGCCTCGGGGAACTGCAGGGATACAGCCTCGGCCATGATATGAGCTGCGGAGTGGCGTACTGCCTCCAGCCGCTCCAAACTTTGGGACTGACTGTTTTCCTTAGCTACCAATAGCAACCCTCTCGCATAAACTGAAAGCAGAACCTCCCGCCCGTGCAGAACGAGAGGCCTCTGTGATTCTACACTACTCCGTTTCCCGATACAAGGGAATAGAATAACTTACGTTATACTTCACTACGTAATGCTACGCTCAGGGCATTCGACTCGCTTCGCGGGAACATGTCTTATGCGAACTCGTGGTCTCGGTTATGTAATTGGTGGAACACCATGAGCGAGCAAAGCGAGTCGAATGGTGGGCGATACTGGATTTGAACCAGTGACCTCTGCGATGTCAACGCAGCGCTCTAACCCCTGAGCTAACCGCCCTTATCATATCTTACAAATATAGTTCAAAGGCTAAATTTTGTCAACGTCATTATTGACAGTCGGGCTCGCCATGAGGTAGAATATTAAGCACTCAGGGGGCTAAGTATGCTTGAGATGACTATAGAGAGCATACGAGTGAGCATGCTCAATCATCAGCGGGTCGTGATCCTCAAGGAGAAGTCGGCGGAGCGCTATCTCCCTATCTGGATTGGGCCCGCGGAAGCTGATGCTATAGCTGTCAAGCTACAAGAGTATCAAGTGCCCCGTCCCTTGACCCACGACCTTTTGGGCAACGTTATCGGAGCTTTAGGGGCAGCGGTCAATTCTATTATTGTCTGCGATTTGCGTAACGATACTTTCTTCGCAAAGATAATCCTGGCGGTAGATGGCAAGCAGGTAGAGATCGATTCCCGCCCCAGTGATGCCATAGCCCTGGCGGTAAGGATGAAAGTACCCATCTTCGCTGAGGAAGCTGTGCTCGATAAAGCTGGTATCATTATCGACCCGGAGACTGGCAAGCCGGCTCCGTCACGGGAAATCCCGCCGGAGGAGCTTGAGAGGATGTCCGCATTCCGCGATTTCATAGAGACGCTTGATCTCTCGGACTTCGACAAGGGTAAGCCGGACGCTTAGGTTTGGCGCCTTCTTCGCTGGCAGCCAATTAAGGAGGATAACGGGCGATGCAAGAGGCATTCTTAAGGAGGTTGTTCGCTAAGGTCAGCTGCGGTGTTTGTGGGCAGAAATACGATACGGCGAATATCAGGATTCTTGACCAGGAGGATGGTCTCTGGGTTCTGAGTGTGCATTGCAGTTCCTGTGGAACACAGGGGCTGATAGCTGCCGTTGTTCAGGAGGGCAATATCAGCGAGGTTAGCACCGAGCTTACCGAAGCCGAATACACAAGGTTTACCAGTTCTGGAGCGGTGGGAATGGACGATGTTATTGAAATGCACGGTTTTTTGAAGGAGTTTGACGGAGACTTCTCCGGTTTGTTTTCTGAGGAGTAGAAATCCTTCTGGCACTGATAACGGTGGAGAGGAAGGAAGCACATTGAAAAGCCCAAGCCATTTGGCTTGGGCTTTTCAATAGGCAGAAGCACTGGCTTGGCATCGGGGGGTTACGTGTGATTGTTATCGGGCTTACGGGGGGAATCGCCAGCGGGAAGAGCACTGTATCCGAGGTGCTGTCTGGGCTGGGAGCGGTGGTGATCGATGCCGATAAGATAGGGCATGAGGCCTTTCGCTCCAGCACTGATATCCGGCAGGCGGTGGTAGCTGCCTTCGGGAACGACATCCTGGACCGGAACGGGGAGATCGACCGGGGTAAGCTCGCTGATGCCGTATTCAAAGACCCCGAGGCTCTTCAGCAACTCAACGGTATAATGCATCCCATAATGCGCAGGATAGTTGAGCAGAGAATCGAAGAACTGCGCGGCCAGGAGGTAGGAGTTGTGGTTTTAGAGGCTGCGCTGCTTATCGAGGCCAACTGGATTGACCTCGTGGACCGGGTCTGGGTTGTAGCAGCCCCGGAATCCGATGTGATCAATCGTCTCATTAGCCAGAAGGGGTTTACTGAGGAGCAAGCAAGAGCCCGTATCAACGCCCAAATGCCTGCGGCGCAGAAGTCGAGGCACGCAGATGCGGTTATTGAAAACGATTCCGACCTCTATATGCTCAAAAAGCGGGTCGATGCGCTCTGGCAGAGGCTTCAGTCCATAGAGAACAATTAGGATGGCTTAGGTGTTGACTGAAGGAGCACCCTGGAAGCAAAGAATCGGGGAAATTCTGTCCCGGAGAAAGAGGAAGGTGGTAACCAGGGCCGGTTTTAGACCTGCGGCTGTGCTGGTGCCTGTCTACGAAAAGGTGGAAGAGCACTACATCGTCCTTACCAAGAGGACAAGCTGGATGCAGTATCACAAAGGTCAGGTATCATTCCCCGGGGGGGCCTATGATGAGGATGACGGCGACCTTGAGGCCACCGCACTTAGGGAGGCTTATGAGGAGATCGGAGTTCGTGCCGAGGACGTTGAGCTTCTGGGTAATTTGGATGACCAGGCGACGCTCACCAGCCACTTCATCATTACCCCTTTTGTCGGCGCTATTCCCTATCCGTACGATTTCAGAGTGAATCGAAAGGAAGTCGAAGACCTGATTGAAGCGCCTGTAGCAGCGCTCTTAGACCCCGCTTGCTTCAGTACTCATACGCCGGACTCCGAAGGTAGGCTTCATCCCTGGAGTTACTATCGCTGCGGCAACTACGAGGTAACGGGGATTACTGCAATAATACTGAGGCAATTTCTGGATTTGATTTTCAGTTGAAGTGGGTCAGGCTATTCCCAGTCTAGTAAGAGTTGCCTTAGCTTGAAAAGCGCGGAGTAAACCGCACGGCGCTTCACCTCGGGCCGCCTTGGTGGGTACTGTGTGGAGAGAGCGCTTCTTTTTCCTTCTGCATCGATAGCGATATGAACTGTGCCCACGGGCTTTCCTTCGACCTCATCCGGGCCCGCGACCCCTGTGACGCCGATACCGATATCAGCACCCAGCCTGAGGCGCGCTGCTTTGGCCATAGCTGCCGCTACTTCCGGGGCCACGGTCCCCTTTTGGGACAGCAGCGTTGCGTCGACTCCGAAAGCAGCTTTCATCTCCGCTGAGTAGGCAACCAGCCCGCCCTTAAAGTAGTCGGAGCTTCCCGGCACATCGGTTATAGTGCTGGCCAGGAGTCCGCCGGTACAGGACTCCATAGTAGCCAGGCTCAGGCTTCTTTCCCCGAGCATAGTGCCGACCAGGCCTTCCAGAGTATCCTCATCGTATCCCCAGATGGCAAAGCCCAAAATTTTGTGCAGCTCCTTTTCCACTTCGGCGATCATCATCTCCGCCTTTGACCGCTCCCGGTCTTTGGCGGTGAGGCGGAGCTGTATACTGTCGAGCTTTGCGTAGACTGCGAGTGTCGGGTTTGTTGAAGATAGAAAGGGGCTCACCATCTCGTCTACTTTAGCCTCGGTCAGCCCCAGCGTTTTTATAGTACGCGAGATAATCACCTCGCCGCTCAGCTTGCGTTTGAGTTCGGGCCTTATCTCGATTTCCCACATTTGCTGCATTTCACCCGGCGGGCCGGGCATGGCCAGGATTGTCTTCCCTTCGTGTTCCACCCACCATCCGGGAGCGGTCCCACGTTGATTGGGGATGGCGCGAGCCGAGGGTATCAGATACGCCTGCCTGATATTGCGTTCAGGCATCTCGTAGCCTATCTTTTGAAACATGCTTCTGAGCCACTGCTCGATCTCGGCGTCAACCCTCATCTCTTCGCCGACCAGATTGGCGATAGCCTCGCGGGTCACGTCATCGTCTGTCGGCCCCAGGCCTCCCGTGGTAATGACGAGTTCCGAACGCTCGCAGGCCTGCTTCAGTGCATCTACCAGCCTGTTGCAGTTATCGCCCACCTGGGTAATCCTGTGGAGGTCGATACCCAGAGCGGGCAGCTCGGAGGCAAGGTGCTGTGCATTGGTATCCGTTATCTGGCCCAGAAGGAGCTCTGTCCCGATGGAGATGATCTCAGCCTTCATGCTTTATTCCTTTACTCCTCTCCTACCAGGGGAGGGGGAACTTAAGCTAAGTTTTAAAGAGCTTTGGGTCTCTTTACTTAGAATCTATCGTGCTGATTGCCAACCGCACTACTTAGGAATGAGAATAGTGCTTTCTTATCGCAACTATGTCTGTCATTCCTGCGGAAGCAGGAATCCAAAAGGGGGTGGATGTGGATTCCCGCCTGCGCGGGAATGACAAAGAAAGTATAAGGTGGTTGTAATGAAACAGAACCCACCTTATTGAACCAAAAAGAGAGCTTTGGCGCACCTTATAGTATACTCAGGATGCCCCGGCTTTTTTGAGTATCTCCAAAGTGACCTGGGCGGCCTTCTTTCCCGAGAGAAGCATGGCGCCGAAGGTAGGGCCCATGCGAGGCAGTCCGTAGTATGCGCCCACCGCCATGCCCGTTACAACCAGGCCGGGGTGGACCTCTCCGGTGTGCTCTACGACTGCGTCCTCAGATTTATCAATCCACAGGGCTCCCTCACCCTTAAGCTCGAGCAGTTTTCGCTTTTCCAGCTTCTTTATCACCACGGCATCGTGTCCGGTGGCGTCTATAACTACCCTGGCCTCCAGCAGCACGGGATCGAGAGCCGCCATCTCCCTGGGCAGGTGGGCGATCGGGCTCCAGTTGATAACTATTCCTGCGATCCGATTGTTCTCGTGCAGTATTATGTCTTCGAGCAGTGTCAGGTTGAAAAATTTGACTCCGGCATCGTAAGCGGCGGCGATGGCCCTTGCGCAGGCATGTGGGGCATCTGCTACATATAACCCGTCTATGGCCTTCTCATAGGGCACACCCAGCTCGTCCAGGACCTCCTGGGCGGGCTCTCTCAACGTAAGTTTATTCATGAAATAGCCGCCGATCCAGAATCCCCCGCCGAGGTAGTTGTTTCTTTCCACTATAACCACCTTGATACCGGTCCTGGCCAGCTCCTTTCCCGCTATCAACCCGCTGGGCCCGCCTCCGACGATGATGACATCGCTCTCTGCATACTCCTCAAACTGGCGCAGATAGCTGCCCACAATGGCGCGTGTAACGTCGCTTTCTCTTACGGGATGGAACAGCGGCATTTTCTATACCTCCGATGATAACATAGCTAGCAGCGTCCGGGAGTGGTGCCGAGATACTGGGCGACCAGTTCCATGGCGCAGTACTGTCCGCACATACTGCAACCCGAGCCCGAGGTATCGTGCTGCGTGCGTGCTTTGCCCGCTCTCCCGGGATCAAGGGCGAGCTTTATCTGTTCCTGCCAGTCAAGGTTCTTGCGGGCAAGGGACATTTTCAGGTCCCAGTCAAGAGCGCCCTTCACGCCTTTTACGATGTCACCGGCGTGTGCGGCAAGCCGGGTCGCCAGCACGCCCTCTCTGACATCGTCAGGTTCGGGGAGAGAAAGGTGCTCTGAAGGAGTGACGTAACAAAGGTAGTCTGCGCCATATGCGGCGGCGATGGCCCCGCCGATTGCGGCAGTAATGTGGTCATAGCCGGCGCCGATATCGGTCACCAGTGGGCCCAGCACGTAGAAAGGCGCACCTTTACAGACCAGCTTCTCCAGTTGTACGTTGGCTGCGATTTGATCCAGAGGTACATGCCCCGGTCCCTCGACCATCACCTGCACTCCGGCCGCACGGCTCTGTTCCACCAGTTCTCCAATCGTTAACAGTTCCTCAATCTGGGGGCGGTCTGAAGCGTCTGCCAGGCTCCCCGGACGCAGCCCGTCACCCAGGCTGAGTGTTACGTCGTGCCTGCGGGCGATGTCCAATAAGCGGTCGTAGTGCTCATATAGAGGGTTCTCCTGCTCGTTGTGCAGCATCCAGCCGATTACGAAAGCCCCGCCTCTGGAGACTACGTCTGTAACCCTTGGCGATTGCCTTAGACGGTTCACTGCCTTCTGAGTTACGCCGCAGTGGACTGTCATGAAATCGACTCCATCTTCAGCCTGCTCCTCGATTACGGCGAAGAGATGGTCGACCGGCATGGACACTATTGCCCCCCACTTTTCTATGGCCTCTATCCCCGCCTGGTAGAGGGGGACCGTGCCCAGGGGGAGGGAGGTCGAGGCGATGATGGCACGGCGAATGGCGTTGATATCGCCGCCGGTGCTCAGGTCCATGACTGTGTCGGCCCGGGCAGAGGCTGCTGCCTGAAGCTTCTCCATCTCAGTATTTACGTCGCCGTAGTCAGAGGAGGTCCCGATATTTGCATTGACCTTTGTGCGCAGAGCCTTTCCTATGCCGCAGGGCTCCAGTCTCTTGTGGTTTATATTGGCCGGGATAACTACGGAGCCATCGGCTACCATCTCGCACACCGTTTTGGGGTCGATTCCCTCCTTCTGGGCGACAAACCTTATCGCTTTAGATAAGGTGCCCTCGCGCGCCAGTTCCAACTGAGTCACTCTAATCCCCCTTAAGAAGAAAAACCGCGAACCCAGGTTCGCGGTGACTCTTTATCCAAAGCACTCGCTTCCCTACGCTCGAATTACCGAGTTCAGGTTCCAAGGGTTGGTGGCAACGCCACCTCTCAGCCTCTGAGCCCCCCCAGCGGTTCGCTATTCAATCTTATCCAACTATACATCAAATCCTGTTTAAATGCAAGAACGCCCTTATTCAGGTTCAGTTAAAAAGTGGTTGATATTTCCTTTTACCCCATTTAAACTAATGCCACAAATAGGGGGAAAGGGAAGGATAATCGTATGGAAAAATTTAAATTACTGCTTAAATGGGGGGATACCAGTGAGTGCCGTAATATGGAGCATAGGCATTGCTGATTAGGTATTATTGAAGCCTTAAGAGAAACCTACTTGGCAAGGATTTCTTCTAAAAAAAGTTGTGAAGAAATTAAATAACATTTTACTAAAGGGTTCTGAATCAATGGTATCTTCTATGACCGTGCGGGGGAGTTTGCACAGCCGATGGCTACTTGGTCGTATGCCATACCATAGCTGTGCGAGTTCTGGGTGTTTCTTAAGAAATACACTTTCAAAATCGTTTATTTCAATTCCAACTATCTCACCGGTCTTAGGGTCAAACCTTAACCAAAATTCACCATTCCAATCAAATGATACTGCTGGGCGCGGTTTGTCTGGCCGTATGAAAAGTGTATCCTCCTTCTCTTGGTATCTTAGACCAAAATCCTTTACGTTACTCAAAGTAGACATATCGATGTTGGCTTGGCTTATATCAGAATCATGCCTATGGGTTGCCTCTATTTTTGCCATAAAACAACCTCTCCTGTTTTTCGACTTGTGCACGGATAAGCGGTTACCACATAGCCCCTTATCCCACGAAATAACTTTTCCTTATACTCGATAACTATCCTAAGGTAATAAGTATGATATGGTTTTGGAAGTATAAATGGCTTGTAAATGACTTTTCTATCGATGTGCGTAGTATCTTGGCATATTTGATAAGGCTGTTCGATCGACGCTTTGACATAGGTTTCACACCCTATCATCTCAGGGTGTTCATCTATTATGTGTGTCTGCCAGACTTCATTGCTGCAACTAATAAGGACACCATCCCTATCCTTACACCTAAACAACACCACATTTTTAAACCTAGTTTATTAGTGGCAGACAATACGGTCTATAGGAGAACTGTATATTATGAACTAGTAAAATGGTACCAGTTCTATTGTAAACAATATTAGCATATATGACATTTGTCAATAGTTGTTGGCGATATCATCGAAGTTAAGGGTCATGTACTATAAATTGCTGAAAATGAATTTGGGATGTACCCTTTCTGTAG
>CAYVQT010000072.1:0-14653 GCA_964453665.1 uncultured Dehalococcoidia bacterium
TGTCGATTCTTACGTCATTGGCCCATGCTCTTGACTTTTAACACAGTTGCTACTTCGTGGATATGACCGGCGTGGGTTATTCCACCTATGTTATCGGCCATGCCGAACACGGAGACAAGGAGGGGATCACTACCTTCAAGCTCGACCGCATAAAGGAAGCGGAGCTGCTTAACGAAGGGTTCGAGATACCGCAGGGATTGAGCCTGGAGAAGTTGCTGGGCTCAAGCTGGGGCGTGATGTGGGGTGAGGAGACCGAGGTTAAGCTGAAGTTTTCGCCGCAGGTAACCCGCAGGGTGAAGGAGTCGGTATGGCACCCGTCGCAAATTATCGAGGATCTGCCGGACGGCGGTTGTGTGCTCACTGTACATGTGGGAAGCGTGCTGGAGATGACGCCCTGGATACGCGGCTGGGGCCCGGATGTCGAGGTGCTTGCCCCGAAGTCGCTGCGAAAGGAGTTTCAGGGCTGGTCAAAGAGGCTGTACGATATGTATCGCCGCTAGCTTCCTGGAGGAAACCGAATGCAGGACTTTGTCGCCTACAGGTTGAACTTCAACTGTGCAGCTACCACAGACATGATGCTGCCCAGGAATAAAGGCTCCATGCTGCGCGGCGCCTTTTTCGGAGCACTGCGGCGTGATTTCTGCCTTAACAAGGCAGCGAACTCGTGTCTTACCTGCCCCGCCGCTGAGATGTGCCCCGTAAGCAGGCTCGCTGCTACGGTTGACAGGGAAAATCCCCGCGGTGAGGAAATAGTCCGCCCGTTCGCCCTGGAACCGATGGTGTCGGACGTCACACGGTTTGAGCAGGGAGACATTTTCTCATTCAGCATTACCCTCCTGGGGAAGACGCTTACCTTATTTCCATACACTGTCCTCGCTGTTCAGCGCATGGGAGAGCTCGGCATGGGCAATAGAGAGCTTGCGCCGGGGTTGTTTTCCCTGCGCGAGGTAACGGTGACCAACCCCCTGCTCGGTGTAGAGGAAAGCATATTCAACCATGAGAGCAAGCTGGTCAGAGTGCCGGATGTCGCTATCACACACGAGGACGTTCTTCGCCGCTCAGCCACGCTGCCGCAGGACAGCGTGTGCCTCAGACTGGTGACGCCGCTCCGGCTGGTAATGGATGGAAAGCTGGTGCACTGTCTGACCTTCCATGCGCTCATGCGGCGTCTCCTGCGCAGGCTTACCGACCTCCAAAACCACTTCTGCGATGAAAGGCTTGAGCTGGACTTCCGCGGCCTGCTGGATAAGGCAGAGCAGGTTCAGGTTGCCGGCGACAAAACATACTGGGTCGACCTGTCCAGCTACAGCAGACGCCGTCAGGCGAGAACCCCCATCGGCGGACTGGTGGGGGAGATTACCTTTAAAGGTGAGCTTCAAGACTTCCTGCCTTTTCTGGTGTGGGGGCAGTTCACCCATGCGGGCAAGGATGTGACGAAGGGGAACGGATGGTATCAGATAACAGACAGCTGGTTATAGACAAGTTCGGCACCTTTCTGGGCAAGCACTCTGAGAGGCTGAGGGTCTCCATGAAAGGCAAGGTCGTTGAGGAGAAGCCCTTCCACGAGATCGAGCATATCCTGGTTGCCTCCGGCGGCGTTGCTCTTTCCACCGACCTGATTCAGGAGTGCGCGGAGCGAGGCATTCCCATCAGCTTCATCTCGGGGTTGGGCAAGCCGTACGCCAAGCTGATGTCTCCCGGGCTTGTGGGAACGGTGAAGACACGGCGCGAGCAGCTGCTTGCCTACCTCGATGGTCGCGGCGTAGCGCTGGCCAGGGCATTCTCCGGCGGGAAGGTGAAGAATCAGGCGGTGCTCCTGAAATACATGGCCAAGTACCGCAGGGAGACAGCGCCGGAGCTATTCGAGAGTGTGAGGACAGCCGCCCTTGCCCTGGAAGATTTCGCCCAGCGCATACGAAGGGTGGAGGCAAAGGATGTCGACGAAGCGCGGCAGGAGCTTCTCACCCTGGAAGGGCACGCAGCCAAAGTCTACTGGGAAGCTGCGAGCGAATTGCTCATCCCCGAAACAGGCTGGAAAGGGCGGCAGACCCGGGGTGCGGAAGACCTGGTCAACTCCACGCTCAACTATGGCTACGGCATACTCTACTGCCAGATGGAGCGCGCCATAGTGCTGGCGGGGCTTGATCCCTATGCCGGATTCCTGCACGCCGACCGTGCCGGTAAACCCAGCCTGGTGCTCGATATGGTGGAGGAGTTCCGGCAGATGGCGGTAGACAAGGCCGTTTTCGGCATGTTGAACAAGGGTACGAACCTGGAGCTCGTAGACGGCAGGCTGACCGAGGAGAGCCGCCGTGCCATCGCCCAGAAAGTGAACGAGCGATTGAGCAGCGAAGAGCCTTACGAAGGCAAGAGGCACAAACTGCGGACCATTATTCAGGCGCAGACCCGCCATGTCGCCACCTTTGCCAGGGGCGAGGTCAAAGAATACAGGCCGTTCGTGGGCAGGTGGTAGAGAGAAGGGAGTAGAGTGGAGGGTAGAGGGAGAAGGGAACGGGCAGGGATGCAATTAGAACCTGCATTATTATACTTGCATAATATACCAGTTATTCTATAATGGGTGGTGGAGGTGAAAATTATGGTAAGAAATGCTGCCGGTAAAAAGAAGGTGACCTTCTCCTTGAGTGGGGAAATAGTGGAAGAGATGAAAGACCTTCTCGAGAGAGAACAGTCAGGGTCTCAGAACAGATTCGTCGAGGAGGCATTGCAGGAACATATAAAGAGAATGCGACGTGATGTCCTGCGCAGAGAGCTTGCCCAGGCGAGCCGTGACCCTCTATTCCTGTCTGATATTAAAGAGGTGGAAAAGGATTTCGGGCAAACTGATACTGAGACCTCGGAGCTTATAGTATGAGCGAAGAAATGAGATGGGGCATATATAGGGCTGACCTTGGCTCTGGCGAGGGCTCAGAACAAGCGGGGACGCGACCCGTCCTTGTCATCAGCAATGACAGTTTTAACCAGGTGATGCCTGTGGTTACAGTTCTCCCGCTCACATCTAAGAAACCGGGCCGCCGGATATACCCCGGTGAAGCTCTTATCGCTCAAGGCGAAGCCGGCCTACCCGAGGACTCGATTGTCTTAGCGCATCAGATACGCACCATCTCCAGGAAACGGCTGAAGAGCCTTTACGGGTATGTAACCAGCGCCGGTACACAGGAGAAGGTCGAGGCTGCCCTGAAAATCCACCTTGACCTTGAAGAATAAGCAAGAATGCAGCATGCTGATTGCAATCGGCACCACGAAGAATGAAAATATCTTTTGGAACAGCCAACATTTAAGGCTACGTTCGTGGTGAGCTTGTCGAACCATGAACGGCCCTTAGATAGAATAGGGCGACCGGTTTAAGTCATATTTTCGAAGCAATACAAGCTCTTTATGGAGATAATGGAAAGCAGGGGAAGTGGGTAGTGGATGGAGTAGCGGGCAGAGAAGGGGAAAAGTGACTACTCGATACAACGCTCAGCCTTCAGCTCAGACAGTGGACGCACATTGTCGGAGAGATGCTCAGCTCTCGCCTGGCGCAATCCGGCTACGAGGTCACTATCGGAGGCGAGCAGATAGTCCTCCAGCTCGTCTTCCAGTTCCTCGAAGGCTCTGGCAGCCTCGGCGAGCTTTCTCAGCAAAGAAACAGGGACTTCCATCGTTTCGGCCATTTGAGTCGCGGCCTCCTTTGAAGCTAACAGGAACGCTATGGTTCGCAACTTCAAGGAGATGGTAACCAATCGGGACCCGCTTGTCAAATGTGGAGAGGGGGGGAGTAATGAGACATAAGAAATGAATCTGAATGGCAACGTGGTGGCGTCTATACCCAGGCGCAGGCCCGCCACGTCGCAACCTTTGCCAGGGGCGAGGTCAAAAAATACAAGCCTTTCGTGGGCAGGTGGTGAGAGGAAGCCAATATCTGTAACCAGGGGGTGATATGCTAAAGTATACGGGACATCCCATAGTTGACATCGGCGCGGCGACTATTGCCGCCTATGCCGGGAAGCAAGATTTGGCTTCAGTCACCGAAGCTGACCTGGATAATATCGCTGATTTTATCGAACGGGAATACCCCAACGAACCGCTCAAATCGTTTCTTGTCCCGTTTGCGACTAATGCCTGGTTTAACCAGACCGCTTTCGATTCACAGCCTGAGAAGAGAGCGGAATACGGTCAGCGGCTGCTGCGGGCATACCGTAAAGAAGTCCCCAGGTCTGATGAAATATGCGTCTTTACCGGGAATCCAGCATCAGCTATTGCGTTCACTGATAAACTTCCGGCTGGCCGGGCTTTCCGCCAGCATGTCCCGTTATTAACCGGAGAGGGAGTAATTAACTTCTTTCCTTGGGGTAATGCGGGACTGCCGGTATCGGGCGAGGCGATTCTCTGTATCCAAGCATTTCCCCTCGGGTGCGCCAAATGCGACGGCAAATTGTTAGCGATCCATTCTGATAACCCCGATATAATCTACGAATTTGCCAAAAAGTTCCTCGATACAAACCGCAGAGCGTTTTCGCTCGCTCATCAGTCCGATAGTAAAAAAATGCAAGGAACCCAAATATCAGCCAAGACACTTTTTATACACACGCTGCTGGAAGTCGAGCAAATTCGATTGGATGAAAAAAGAGAGCATTCCCCATTTTCTGTAACCGCCTATCATCTTAGCAATTTTGGGAAGTCCAATCCACTGAATGCCCGTAACTCACCCCTGGAAATCTATCATCTGCCGCTGGAGATGACTGATTTCCTTAGTCAGATCCAAACCCCCGAGTATAAAGCTGCATGGAGTGCCATCACACAACGCGCGTGGTGGCTTTCACAAACTAAGAAGAAAGGAGGCGAGCAAACCAGCGAGGGAAATAATGACCGGCCCCAGCGCAACGTTTTATATGAAGACCTGCTCCGCTTACCGGACGGCGCGCGTGCCTTCATACACCGCTATTTCCTGCGTATACCGGCGCGCCGGAGCCGAGCGGAAGACCCCCGCCGCGGCTACTCAATAAAACACGAAGCAGGGCTGGTTTCATGGAAACTGACCGAACTATTCTTGAGAAAGGTGATGGCTATGGACAAGGAGCGCATTCAACAAATCCGTGAACTGGGCGACCGTCTGGCCGCTTACGTGAAAGAACAGGATGACAAGCGATTTTTTACCCAATTATTCGATTACCGTTATAATTACTTTCGTACTACTCTCATCAGAGCTAACTTAGCTCATGTCCGGCGTGGCAATCAGCCGCTCATCACGCTAGACCCCTATATCGCTGTCTTTGAAGAAGGCGAAGAAATGGCTAGTGTAGATTGGCGATTAGCACGCGACTTAGTGCTGGTAAGAATGATAGAACAACTTCATCAGAATGGTTGGTTGTCCAGTCATTCTGAAGTAATTCCAGAGGTTCCGGAAGAGCCTGAATTAACTTCATAATTCAAAACATTAATAAGATGAAAGGAGGAATCAAATGGCATTTGTAACTGGTCTACTATTAATCGACGCCCCTGCATCCGCGTTAAATAATCAAGGTACCATTCCAGGGAGGCTATTTGAGAACACAGTGGCTGTAAAAACTATTCGCACTAAAGAAGGCACATATCCTTATGTTTCCGCACAGGCTTTCCGCTACTGGCTACGAGCCACATTGGAACAAGATAAGCATGAATGGAAAGCAGCACCTATCTACAGAGAAGAAAAAATCGAATATACTGATGGTAATCCCATCAAATACTGGGATGATGATCTGTTTGGCTATATGCGTGCGCCAGGAACACAGCCAGGAGCAAAGCAAGCACGTCAAAACGATCAAGAATATTCGAAGTTTACACAACTTGATATTAAAGATAACAAAGAGCGAGCAATAACACGTGCGGCGCCTTTCCGGGTAAGTACATTGGTATCCATCGCTCCGGTCAATATTGTGGAAGACTGGGAAAATGCTAGCCGATATAATGGCGATAAATTCGATGGTAATCCTGTTCCATATAGCAGTCAATTCTATCGTGCCACCCTCAAGGGGCTGTTCTCCCTAAACCTGAACGCCGCCGGGACATTCTGGTACCGTCAGAAGACCGGCTTCCGCAACCTCGATAATGTCCGGGTTGAGGAGGCGAAGCAAGCCGGATTGCAGGAAGTCGCCGGGCAGAAGGCCTACCGGCTGCCCTTTGAGCAACGCCTTCAACGCATCACTACTCTTTTTGAAGGTATGGCTACGCTGGATGGCGGTGCCAAGCAGACCCTGCACTACACCGATGTTACCCCGCCATTCGTTATTATGACGGTAACGAGAGGAGGAAATCATATTTTCGGTCACATAGTTGGAGCGAGCGGGCGCGGTTTACCCGAGTTAAACATAGATGCATTGAAGGAAGCTATGGAAGTATTCAAGGATGAAATTCTCTCAGAGGTTTATGTAGGCTGGGTGCGCGGTTATCTTGATGAGGAAAGGGCCAAGCTTGAAACCATCGCCAAGGAATCGCCGGAATTTCATTTGAATATCAGTCACCCAAGAGAAGCATTCAAATCTCTGGTAAAGGATCTTCGAGAGGATAAAAATAAAACATGGTTAGATTAGTGCCGCTGAATATGGAGGTACTATGCGTGTTCTGAAAATAGTAGCTGAGGGTTTAACAACGTCCTTCCGGTACCCTCATTTCATGCAGGGCGTTCACCCCACTTTTGAGATGCCACCACCAGCAACTATTTACGGTCATATCTGTAGCGCGTTAGGAGAGTGGGTATCACCGGAAGGGATTGAATTTGCTTATCGCTTCACTTATGCCGGCATGTTTGACGATGTAGAGCACGTCCATGTGGTAACAGCATCCAGTGGAAAGATAAAGGGCACTGAACACCCCAAGACACTAGAGGGAGCGATAAATCCATTTAAACGAAGTATCCTTTTCCTACCCAGACTGGAACTATATCTGAACAAACCAGAATGGATTTCTGCCTTTCGCAGTCCATCTTATACCGTATTACTGGGCCGCTCGCAGGACCTGTTTACCTATACCAGCGTCAGCGTCGTCGAGCTCGCGCTGTCGCCAAGTGCATATTTCGAACATACTTTGATACCGTACAAGATGATCTTCCAGACAGGTCACGGTTATGCTGTGCTGATGCCACGTTTTCTCGACTATGCTAATGGTCGTTCTCCCACTTTCGCCCGATATGTAATCCTTAAGCAGCGCATCCATACAAAAAACTTTAATAATTTTACTGAGTTCCCGACAGATAATCAATTCTTGACCGATCCGACTTCACCGAAGTATGACGACAGCCATCTGGGCTTGGTATTCCACACATTGGTAGGCAAGTACGATGACGGCCCCTATCTGGCCTGACTGGATTGAGAACGTTCTTTGGGCAAAAAGCCCTGAGAAAGGCAAGGCGGGCCAGGCAGAGAGTTTGGCACAGCATACTTGGTATGTATTGGAAAAACTGGCCGAAGCAATCCGTTTACGGCCTTCCCTGCCAGCTATCTTGGGACTTCCGAATTTATGGAACATGTTGTTCTGGGCGTGCTTCCTGCATGATTTCGGTAAGGCAGCCGTCGGCTTCCAAGCGAGATTGCGTGGTGGTCCAAAATGGCCTCACCGCCACGAGGTATTGTCACTATTGTTCCTTGATTGGATAGCTGATGCTCTTTCTCAAGATGAGCTTCAATGGGTAACCGCAGCCATTGTTTCACACCACAAAGACGCGAGTGAAATTCAACGCATGTATATGGACCCGATTGACCCCGAAGATGACCCTTTGATTGCGCCGATAGGTGACATTACTCATGAAGCGCTGGGTGGTTTATGGCGTTGGTTGGAAGCCTGTCCCGCCTCTTGGATTGAAGCATTAGACCTCGGCAGCGAACACATAAAAGTGCCTACCCTGCCCCAACAATCTGATGCTATTCGGCATGTGCAAGAAAAAGGAGTGCTGAGAGTGCGAGATTTACTGCGAGGCTATCGTTCATGGCTAATAACGCTAAATCATAGCAGCGATCAAAGCCTCGTTATCGGCACCCTCGCCTTGCGTGGGAATTTGGTTTCGGCTGATCACATAGCCTCAGCGCATATCAAAGACACACCAATCCCTTCGATTTCGTTACCGATTAATCTGTTAGGACGCCTAGGTATCGAAGAAAGCAAATTGTACACGCACCAAAAAACCTGTATCACTACCCGAGGGTCGGCAGTACTAATCGCCCCGACTGGAAGTGGCAAGACCGAATCGGCCCTTCTTTGGGCCTGCGCTCAATCGAGTGGCAACTCAACTGTCCCGAGATTATTTTACACATTACCTTACCAGGCCAGTATGAACGCTATGTATGCTAGGCTTAACGAAAAAGCGTTCCCAGCCCAAGTAGGGCTGGAACACAGCCGCAGCGCACTGGCTATCTATCGTCATTTTCTCAGTGAGGACTATTCTCCGCAACTGGCATCCGAAGCCGCGCGCTGGAGCAAGAATCTGGCAATGTTGAACTATTTCCCGGTGCGCGTACTGAGTCCTTATCAAATCCTTAAAGCGCCGTACCGCTTGAAAGGTTATGAAGAATTACTAAGTGATTTCTTTGATGCTGCCTTTGTCTTTGATGAGATACATGTTTACGACACACCTCGGTTATCCACGATTCTAGGAATTGTCAAGTATCTACGAGAACATTTCCGAACCCGGTTCTTCATCATGTCAGCTACCCTACCATCTATATTGCGTCAGAGGTTGTCTGAAGCTCTTGGAGAGTATGCTTTGATCCAGGCATCGCCGGCATTGTTTGCTCAATTTCGCCGTCATGAGTTGCATCTAATAGATGACGATTTGGTTACCGAGCATTGGGCATCAAAGATAGTTGAAATCGCTAAGTCTAGGCAATCGGTGTTGGTCTGCTGCAACACGGTGAAAAGTGCCCAATCGATGTACGGCAACATCAAGAACAGACTGAAGGATGCTGATGTTATACTACTGCACGGGAGATATAACAGTAAAGACCGTTTGAAGAAAGAAAGTGCTATTCAAACGGCTACCGGTTCTAAATCAAGGAAACGACAGCCCATCGTCCTTGTGGCAACCCAAGTCGTCGAGGTTAGTCTGGATATTGATCTAGACGTAATCTACACCGAACCTGCCCCATTAGAAGCCTTAATCCAGAGGTTTGGTAGAATAAACCGCAGCCACCGAAAAGAACGCGCGCCTGTGTACGTCTTCACTAAACCCCGTGATGGACAAGGTGTGTATTCCGACATACTAGTTGATGCGGCATTAACAGTACTGAGCAAAAATGTGGATCGAATGATTGATGAATCACAGATATCAGAATGGCTTGATGAAGTATATCAGGGGCAAATTTTTGAGCGATGGAACCGCGAATACGAAAATAGTTATGCCGAGTTCGAAGGCGCCTGTCTTTCGACATTGCGAGCGTTCAACTCAGAGCCGAGTTTAGAGGAGGCATTCTACCAAGCATTCGACGGCATTGAGGTCTTACCAAAGTGTCTTGAAAAGACCTATCGAGTTCTAATGGAACAGGGTGAACCTCTGGAAGCTAATCAGTTGGTCGTTTCCCTTAGCTGGAAACAATTTTGCATGTTACGTCGTGAGGGCCGGGTTCAGGATGAGAAGAAATTAAATTGGCATACAGTCGTGGATACTCCGTACACCGACCTTGGATTAGAGGTTTAAGATACTCATGATGTCCCTCGTCGTCCATCACATACCAGCCAATAAGCTGAGGACGAGTATGACAAATGAATGAAAGGACCACATAGCGTCCCATGCCTTCACGAAAGAAAGACCTGTCCTGGCTGACTGAGGCATACATCCGCGAGCTCTGCACTGAGCAGAGCTTCGAACGGGGGCGTGACTACTTCGAGGCAGGAGCCATCGTGCGACCTGTGATTATGGGGCACACCCTGATGGCGGAGTGCGAGGGCAGCGACTATCAACCCTACAGGGTGACGGTCAACCTGGGAGCCGGAGGGGTAAGCTCAGCTTTTTGCTCCTGCCCCTACGATTGGGAAGGATACTGCAAGCATATCGTCGCTTTACTCCTTACACGGATACATCGTGCCGGGGATTTCACCTCTATGGACGACCTCCGTGCCCGGCTGAGTAAGATGACGAAGGCACAGTTGACCCGGCTGGTCTGCCAGGTGGCAGAGCGGGACCCGGCAATACTTTACTCGCTGGCCGACATGCTCCAAACCGGTGATGCTTACCCCATCGAGGAGTCACGATAAGCACCGATGGTCTCACTCGTTATCTACGACATACCGGATGACAGGCTCAGGGCCAAGGTGGCTGACATATGTCTGGACTATGGCCTGGAGCGGATTCAGTATAGCGCCTTCCTCGGCGATATGAACCACAACCGCAGGGAGGAGCTGCTCCAGAAAATAAAGCGCAAAATAGGCAGTAACGACGCCAATGTCCAGCTCTTCCCTATCTGCGAGAAGGATATCCGGCTGAGGAAAGAGATCAGGGTGGAGGGAAAAGGGGGTAGGGGGTAGATGTTATACGGGGATTTGCCGGTCTGGCAGAAGGCGCATGCCCTGACGTTGAAAACAATCAAGGCGGTTGATCATGTAGAGTGTTCTTACGCCGCAGAATTAGCAATAAAGCAGTTATTACGAGCCGTCACATCCACCGGAGCAAATATTGCTGAAGGCTACGGCTGACACGAGGGCAAAGAATACACGGGGTTCCTTGAAATTGCATATGGTTCAGCCTGCGAGGTGGATAGCTGGCTGAGTGTCTTACTCGATGCTAAATTGATAGAACCGGCAGTTGCCCCGGAGCTAATACAGAATAATGAGGAAATCTTGAAGATGCCGGCTATGATGGTCAGGAGGATCAGGGAGAAAGCTGGAGTGAGGAGGGTAAAGCGTGAAGAGTGAAGTAAAAAGTATTAAGCTTTCCACCCTGGTCCCTTCCCCCTCCACCCCGACCCTGACCGTAAGCGATGTGAAGCAGTTCGTGTACTGTCCCAGGGTCGTATACTTCACCTATGCCCTTCCCTGGCGCAGACCCACCACCTATAAGATGTTGGAGGGCAAGATCGAGCATGAGCACGTGGCGGAGCTTGAGCAGCGCCGCAGCCTCAGGGCTTACGGGCTTGACGGGGGGGAAAGGCAGTTCAATGTCTCCATACATTCTGAAAGACTGGGGCTTACGGGGAAGCTGGACATGGTGATACAGGCCGGAGGCGAGGTCATCCCCGTGGACTTCAAGAACTCAGGCAGCGGCGTGGGGCTTAACCACAAATACCAGTTGACAGCCTATGCCCTGCTTGTCGAGGACATGTGGCACAGGCCGGTGCGGCGCGGCTTCATCTACCTTGTGCCGCTGAAAAAGGCGCACGAGGTCGTGATCACTCCTAACATGAGGCTCTTCGTGCAGCGGACGCTGGATAAGATAAGGGACATGATAGCTGGCGAGTCCATGCCGCCCGCCACCAGGCAGAAGGCCCGCTGCCGCGACTGTGAGTTCCGAAACTTCTGCAACGAGGTTTAGAAAGCGCTATGTACTTTCTTTCTGAGGAAGAAAAGAGGCTGTTGCTGAGAAAGCTCCTGCCACAGGCGCGTGGCAAGGGGGTGGCCGAGGAACTGCGCGGCTGGAACTGGGATAAGCCTCCCCTGAGCCCTATATACGGAGTCAAGCTGGGCGTCTTCGAGGTCGCCGGCAAGTATTGCCCCACAGGACGCGATCTCTATCTGCGCCGTGTGCTGGGTCTCAAACCGGTCCCCAGTCCGGCGATGGCCGAGGGGACCGTCCTCCACAAAGTGCTCTGCGACATGATCGTAGAGTCGAAGCGAATCATCTACAATCACGGGCCAAGATGCCTGGAGGCTCTCAAGAGCTTACCCGGACCTGGCCGCTCCTTCCCTCAGCCTGAGGAGATAACTGAAGAGAGAGATGCAGCGCTCGATGAGAAAGCTGCTAGGCTCTGGGAGTTCGAGCATCGCCGCATACTTTCAAGGGTGGAGGAAATCCTGACCGGGCAGCCATATATAGGCGTTGACTCGCTGGTCGCTCTGGCTTTACCGGTGACCGTGGAGCAGCGCCTTGACGGCAGCTTCCTCGGGCTGAGCTCGCACATGTCTGTGGACGCCTTCATCTTCTCGGAGCCGATGATAGTGGACATCAAATTCGGCAAGCCTCAGAACTTCCACAAGCTGGGCACCACGGGGTATGCCCTGGTGATGGAAAGCCTTTATGAATATCCCATCAATGTGGGCTGCGTGGTGTACGTATCCTTTCATGGGGATAATCTCAGCGTAAAGCGCGACTTCCACGTAATTGACGACGAGCTGAGGCAGTGGTTCATCGAGGAACGGGACGAGCGGATGCGGATTGTCGAGGAAGAGATAGACCCGGGATTTGCGGAGAGTTGCCCGAGGACTTGCTTTTGCTGGAAGGAGTGCTATCCTGAATGAGGAAAGGAGGTTTTTTTCGCAAATGCCCTCCCGGAAGACGCTAAAAAAGATGTATGGCCCTGCCGTCGAGTCCCTTTTGATGAGTGTTTATACCTATTCGGGGGGCCGGTTGGTTTCGCAAAAGGGACGGGTTTTTCAGCATAAAACGGTTTGCGAAAAAACCGTGCCGGTTGCTGAAGCTACAGCCCGGTTTTCTCAGCTTCAGACCACGGCGTGTTGCAATCCACGATCCGTGATGTAGGATACTGAAAGCATGATAGAAGAGTGCGAAACTGCATAGAAACCACAGTTGCAATCCACGATCCGTGATGTAGGATACTGAAAGGCCTTACCTGGTCACTGATGTCCTTTGCAACCCTGAGTTGCAATCCACGATCCGTGATGTAGGATACTGAAAGCGCCACCCCCTCATATTCGGTCCCGTCAAACAGGCGGTGTTGCAATCCACGATCCGTGATGTAGGATACTGAAAGGGCCCTGTACTTCCTCAACCGCCGATAGAATCATATAGTCGTTGCAATCCACGATCCGTGATGTAGGATACTGAAAGGTCGCCGTCAGAGAACATCCTCGTACTGCACTTGTTAAAGTTGCAATCCACGATCCGTGATGTAGGATACTGAAAGCATAACACCCAGCCCATTTCTTCGAGGAACTTCCACAGTTAGTTGCAATCCACGATCCGTGATGTAGGATACTGAAAGGTAGATGAGGCAAACATGACCGTGGCCACGGTGGTGGGTTGCAATCCACGATCCGTGATGTAGGATACTGAAAGGACAAGGGTGAGCGCCAGGATCATCACCCTCGATGTGAGTTGCAATCCACGATCCGTGATGTAGGATACTGAAAGGTAGATGAGGCAAACATGACCGTGGCCACGGTGGTGGGTTGCAATCCACGATCCGTGATGTAGGATACTGAAAGCGCTCCTGCGACACGTGATCCACATCTCGGAGTTGGCGTTGCAATCCACGATCCGTGATGTAGGATACTGAAAGTAACGTTGTTACGCAGGCTACTATCAGGGTGTGCGCAAGTTGCAATCCACGATCCGTGATGTAGGATACTGAAAGGACCAAACAATAGAGCCTGTGCCGGTCAGATAATTAGTTGCAATCCACGATCCGTGATGTAGGATACTGAAAGTCTGGCGCTGGAGATGCTATCGAACGGTTGGGAAGTGTTGCAATCCACGATCCGTGATGTAGGATACTGAAAGGGCAATCATAGGCGCTCTTGCGGCGGGAGCTCCGCGGTTGCAATCCACGATCCGTGATGTAGGATACTGAAAGAACATGCTCTGGGACAATCCCATTACCAGGCCTGCCGTTGCAATCCACGATCCGTGATGTAGGATACTGAAAGATGGGAAAGGTTTCCTCTTCGACATCCACATCTGAAGGTTGCAATCCACGATCCGTGATGTAGGATACTGAAAGTCGGGAGCTCCGGGTGTGCGTCTTTAAGGCGGTTCAGGACGTTGCAATCCACGATCCGTGATGTAGGATACTGAAAGTGTGGTGGAGTATGAGGGGGGGGGTAAATCTTCATTGAGGTTGCAATCCACGATCCGTGATGTAGGATACTGAAAGAACGAATACCAGGTGCAGCACGGCCTAAAGCCCCAGGTGTTGCAATCCACGATCCGTGATGTAGGATACTGAAAGGGCAATCATAGGCGCTCTTGCGGCGGGAGCTCCGCGGTTGCAATCCACGATCCGTGATGTAGGATACTGAAAGAACAGGTTCGGAATACAGGTGGCAATACAGCGTACAGCGTTGCAATCCACGATCCGTGATGTAGGATACTGAAAGAGAGTCCTGCCAATGGCAAGTGATGACTGGCCTATGCTGTTGCAATCCACGATCCGTGATGTAGGATACTGAAAGTGCTTACCTTTGGCTGGTCCGCATCCGAGATCGTTATGTTGCAATCCACGATCCGTGATGTAGGATACTGAAAGTTTGTGATAGAAAATGTAAGAGGAAGCCATAAGCACTGTTGCAATCCACGATCCGTGATGTAGGATACTGAAAGATAGAAGTAGATAGCATCGCCGATAACGATAATGAGAAAGTTGCAATCCACGATCCGTGATGTAGGATACTGAAAGTGCTCATGGCATACTGCACATTCCTGACGTCTTTTCAACCTACTCAGCTTAGGCTATTTGCCTTGATGCGTATTTCGGACCAAATCGGCCGCCTTCACGGAGCAAACCGGCCACCCTGT
>CAYVQT010000073.1:0-14503 GCA_964453665.1 uncultured Dehalococcoidia bacterium
CGCCATTACCTGCAATGTGAAGAGAATGGTTAAGCTCCTGTTTAAGCGGGATTATATTGACAAATCATTGCCCTGGAACCCTATTCAGGGGATAAGTGTGCCTATTTCAACCTGATACTGGATTAGAGTATAGTCAGGGGGTATGAGGAGGGCAAAGATGTGATAGCCTGAGGCAAAATATTGCTTCAATATTGGCTATCAGGGCGGCGAAAAAAGTAAAGTTTATCGCCCGATAAGGGTAAATTCTTAAAAGTCACCTTTTTCAGCGCTCTCACTAAATAAGTGCTCCCATATAGTCCAGCATTGTGTGAAGGCAGTCTCCAGTGGCTGGCGACGAAAAGCTTGCTGTGCCAGAACTAAGAAATATCCCCCCTTGTATTTATGCTGCCAATCTTCACTTCTAACCAGTGTGTAAATCTGGTTAATCCCTTCTTCGAAACCAATATTGTAGCCATGAGGTTCGTCGTCGGTTATTGGCTGGTTTTTGTAAAGGATGGAAGTCATGAGCACCCCTCCCCAAGCATAAACCCTATGGTCTGCTATTATGACGCTATCGTTGCTATCCGCCCTTGCATTATCAACCGTGAATACATCTCGACCAGTAAAGATGGACAGCAGAAGCAAGACATCACTCAGGGCAGTGCTATCAGGCTGTTTGATGACTGATTTTTCTTCCCTTTCAGGGAGATCAACATATGCGGTTATAGCGTGGTTACCGGTATTCAGACGAAACTGGAATTCGCTATCATGATATTCTACCAAGTTTTGCAAGCTGGCCACTTTACTCTGGTAGTCATCTACTCTAGCAAAGTGATATCCAAATATTGTCATCCCTTGACAACATGATGGAAATTGAAGGTTATATACCTCTTTTTTCATAGCCTTTACTCCACCAGCCACCCCGATACCAGCCCGTCTATCTCTGCCATCAACCGTATTGGCTCTTTAAGTGTTACTACCGAGTAACGGGATTAATTGAAACTAACAACTGTTTATGGGATGCTCAGTCCTACCTGCCTGAGTTTTTCCATAAGCGTGGGTTGCTCTATAGGTTCAGTATATAACCATTGAATTAAGATAACTCCCTTGGCCTTGCATTTATGGACCTTCAGTCTATCACGTTCAACCGTGCTTTCGAAGGACTCTTGTCCACCGAAAAATTCAACCGGTTCGAAATGTTGTTGCCCCTGATATTCAAATGCCAACTTTTTCGGCGGAACATAAACATCTAGATGTTGAGGCTTGATCCATTCGGGAGTTGCATGGTGCTGCACTTCAGCGAAAACAGTTTTGACCAAGTTATACAGCTGCATTTCTGAAACCCAACCCTCGCCAATTCGCGGAAGGCCGTGCTTATCGCGAAGTATGTTCTCCGCCTCCCTTAGCACTTCCACAACAAGCTCTATGAAAGGGTTCCCAATGTATGCTGCACGGTCGACATTTTTTCTTAACAAGTCTATCTCATAGAACTCTTGCCCACTTATTCTGTGGACACGTCCTGTATAGCGTATACCATCAGTTCCATAATCAGATTTCTCAATTTCGTCTATGGATGTCACGGATAAAAAATCTGGCTCTCTTTTTCCTCTTCTCCATGATCTATGCCGATATGCTTCAATGCCATTAAGATGTAGTCCGTTATCTAAAATTTCATTTTGATAGTAAGAAGACGGGTAGATTGTCCATAACCCCAGATATTTCGTATCTGGGGGATATTCGATAATGCGGCAATGTTGAACTTGGTCTGGATATCTATCAAACAACCTTCCTTCTGGGCAAGCATCATATTTAGTACTGAAGTTATTCATTGTTACCGGAGACGAATTCAATCTGAACTCACCACCCCACAAGTAGACCCCTTTGTTCCAATCATATTCACGGTTTTCAATCATCTTCTCCATTGTTGGGGCGTATTCGACCAATACATCAAGCGGTGAATTGCGTCCCATTTTTTCTAGTTGTGCGAGGGCTTCATTAATACAACCCGCATACTCAGCGAGATTTGTTGAAATTAGTTCATCGCGTGATGACGCGCTTCTGAAGTAAAGCAGGTCTCTACCAGTCAGAGGGATTTTGGCCAAGCGTTTCAGGTAGATTATTTCACCATGAAGCTCGCCATAGAATCTATCTCCTAGAATATCACAGTATCTCTGAACGGCCTCTTCATATTTGCTTCTCGAAATGAGTTCTCGGACTTCTTGATATTCGGTTATATATTCTCTAGGTTCTCTCGAGGCCTTAACCAAATCCCCTGTAGCAGAATCTCGGAAACCAATGTATCCTTCATGTGTAATTCTCTGCTCGACTGCGGAAATGTCTTTCCTTAAAGGTTCCCAATATTTGTCTTCAAGAATCCTGGCCAAATCCTGAAAACTTTTCCCAGTTTCCGTTCTTAGCCTTTCTGCTGCAAGGCGAATTCGCTCCTTATGTTTTCGAGATTCATATAAATAGTCATATTGCCCTTCTTTTCGGCAGCATGTGATAAGGGATAGGATATCGGCTCCGTAAATCTTTGGCCGTGGTATGTTCATAAAGCATGGACTAAAGGCTGACTTTCCAACAAGGAGTTTGTAAAGCGCAGCCATTAAGTCAATTTGAGAATCGGTAAAACTGACAATATGCCATACGTCTTCTCCTTCACCCCGAACCTCGTGCCGATAGGCAAGCTTGCAAAGTTCAACAGCTTGGGGATACCGCTTGCTTCCAGAATAACCGAAGTGGATTCTGTATAACTCAACCATTTTGACGCGGTCCTCATTCACGGTAAAGTGTAGCAACTAGGCTCAGTGATCCTATCGGGGCTTTCAAGACAGAGCAGTTTGTATTTTCAGTAGCATCGCCAGCTGCCAGCGCTTTTTCAATCCCGTGAATGTAGATCTGGAATTGCTTAAAATTAGTCTGACTTAAAAGTACCTCCGAACAACCTAGTTTTAACTTACCAGCATTATACTACATAATCCGGTATTGAACGTACAGAAGGTTATTTCTACGCAAAGACTACTAAGTATCACAGTTGGATATGATTGTACTGCATCGAGATATGTTTAACTCAGACAACTTTTGCTTACATTGTTCACTGAAATAGCCAGCGGCCGCCCACTTGAGGTAACAATATACTGCTCCCTATTAAGGTACTGAAGCAAGATGTGTAGAATAGGGGCTAGAAGGGAGCAGAGAACCGTGAAGAGACGGAGATGGGATGCTAAAACCAAGGTCCTGATAATCCTGCAGGGGCTGAAGGGGAAGCCAGTAACCGAAGTCTGCATTGAGCACCAGATAAGCCAGACACAGTATTACCGGTGGCGGGACCAGTTCCTGGCCAATATGCATCAGGCGTTCGACAACACAAATCGTAAGGAGGCAGCTTTAGCACGTGAAAACCTCCGCCTCAGAAAGGTTATCGGGGATCTTACCGTAGAGCTTAAAAAAAACGAGGAGGAGTGGGTGGGATGACGCGATCTAAGTCATCCAGTGTGGCCGAGCGCAATGCTGACCTACTGGAGCGCATAAAAGAACTCAAAGCTGATCATCCTTTCTGGGGATACCGACGGGTATGGGCGTATCTACGGTTTGTGGACAAGGAAGAGGTGAACAAGAAGCGCATATTTCGTCTGATGCGGGAGCATGCCCTGCTGGTCAAACCGAACGTGAGAATCAAGGCAGTCCGCCCGCCGAGTCGAAGCAAACCGAGGCCGGAACGTCCCAACCAGTGGTGGGGTATAGATATGACCAAGGTGAAGGTAGATGGTTTTGGTTGGGTCTACATAGTGGTCGTTCTTGATTGGTGCACAAAGAAGGTCGTTGGTTATTATGCCGGGCTGCAGTGTGCCGGGAGACACTGGCTGGAAGCGCTTGAGATGGCCGTTAGCCGGCAGTTTCCGGGAGGCGTCAGGGACAAGGGTCTGTCACTCATGTCAGACAATGGGTGCCAGCCAACATCTATTGGCTTCATGAAAGCCTGTAGCGTCTTGGGAATTAACCAGGCGTTTACCAGCTATAACAACCCGAAAGGGAATGCAGATACGGAGCGGTTCTTCCGCACCCTGAAGGAGGAGTTCCTGTGGCTCAGAGAACGGAGTAATCCATTTGAACTTCTAAATGAGCTGGGTGACTGGATTACCAGCTACAACACCGACTATCTGCATTCTGCACTGGGCTACAGGTCACCGGAACAAGCCGAAGAGCAGTATCTGAACAATCGATTACTTACATTTCCAGTACTTGACTAATGGGGAGCACTACAACAATTCTGACTTCTGTGCAATCTGGATGTACTGAACGATAACTCATGTTGTTACTTCAATGCCCAGGGTATCCCACATCGGGCAGACCATAGTGTCATTGTAGGAGATGGCGGTGTGTTTGGAAACAGCCAAGATTACCAATTTCGCCTATTTCCACCGAGTTGCTCAAAACGGCTGAAGATGATAGAATCATATCGATAGGAATCCTGTATTAACAGGTTTCATTTTTCTTTAAATTTTGAGCAATGTCCGAAACTTGCTTTGGCTTACTTAGGGCTTCTTCTAACCACGTGGGAGGTGGCATATGGTAATCAGAAGTCACGCCGACAAGGAGGGGTTCCGGAAGCCGCGCAGTGACGTGACCCGATAAACACCCCCTCTCTCTAACAGAACTAACAGGCCTCTCCGTGTTGATGACTGTTGCCTCCAAATCAGCTTTACGCTCGAATCGCGTGCCTTCATGCTTCTGAAAAATGCGACCGCTGACTAAAACGTAGTCTAGCAGGCAGTATTGTCGTCTACGGAGCAGAACACGAAACAGGCACTCCACCACCAGCGATTGGGCCAAGGCGCTAATTTCGAGTGGTAATAACTCATCTACTTACCATGACAAAGGGTCTCTTGCCACGCAGCAGGCGACGAGGAGTCTGAGATGACAAAGAAAGCTTTTTTGCTAATAAACGTAGCTATGGATAAAGAAAAAGACCGTGCTGGGGTTAAAGCGAAACAGATTTGCGCCTCAATTAGGCAGATAAAAGGGGTGGAGTCAGCTCATATCGTAACGGGACCGTATGAGATTATTGCCGTTATGAAAGCAGAAGATTTGGGAACGATGGGAAACGTCATCACAACTCAAATAGCGCAAATCCCCGGTATTGAAGTGTGGACAGCCTGTGTAGAAATCGCCAGCGAAACTCCATCCCGGTCACGCGCTGAAATGGCATGAGGAGGTTATGGCATGCTACAGAAGAAATATCTGTTGACCCCTGAGGGCTTGTCCCGATTGCAGGCAGAGCTGAGCCACCTACAAACGGTGCGTCGCCAAGAGGTGGCCCAGCGGATACAATTTGCCAGGGATACGGGTGGTACCGCCGACAACGCTGAGTACGAGCATGCTAAGCATGAGCAGGCCTTAATAGAGGGGCGTATCCGCACCTTGGAGAACATGATAAACCGGGCTGTAGTCTCAACCCCCGATCGAAACAACCCTAGGATTGAATTTGGCGATCGTGTCACTGTGCGCAACCAGGACGGCATAGAAGAGGTATTTACTATTGTGGGGAGCACCGAGGCCAATCCCAGCGAGGGACGCATCTCCAATGAATCGCCGGTGGGCCAAGCTCTCTTAGGCAAGAAAGTGGGCGAAGAGGTAGAGATCACTGTCCCTGCCGGGGTGCTCAAGCTAATCATCACCAAGATGGCCTAGCTATGTTCAGCTGACCGGAAAGCATTATCTGCCATCATCGGAACGCATGGCATAAATTGACGGTTCTTGGAATGCGAGCTTAGGCAAAAAGGACGGCAAAGGCAAGCCTGTAGACGCTGGTGCGAAAGCTACGTTCAAGAAAACGGTGGTCGACAAGGGTTATTTGGCATTCATAAAAGTATGCAACGATGCACGCCACATTGCTGGCGGAAGGAATGGCCGGAGTGGGGTAGCAAGCAGCGTCTCTAGGCGCTGCCAATCGAATTCTCCAACCTTCATCGCTCGAATTTGCTTCGCAGATACCACACAGCTTACAGTGTGGGGATTCATTCCTCAGCATAAAGGGGGAGTGGCAAGGAGGCATAGAGATGGGAAAGCGCAAATCTGCAGCGGAAAGACAAATAGAACGCAAGAGCCATAAGAAGGCCCGGAAACAAGATAAGAAACAAAAGCAACTGAAGAAGTAACGCACAACGATTGTTCTGCCACCCAATGCGGCTTACTGCGTGTCTTCAGGACCGGGCGGCCTACGATTGCTTAGATTCTTCGGCAGGGAACAAGAGTCCAGATTGTTCAGCATCGGGTCAATAATAGTGTAAGACTTTGTGGCATATCCACATCGCCGAGGTCAGCGATTTGTATATGCAAGATTGACCAGCAGCTGCCGAATATACTGTATAACCTATGTGAATAGTCGGCTACAGTTTGCTTGATAAAAAAGTAACCCTATCGGCCACTTTCTGAGCCGCCTTCGTTCTGGTTGGTGCTTTTTCAAGATCTCTGGCTAATTTCTGATCTCCAATTACCTCTCTTACCCACTTGCTAAAATCATTCTTCTCTGAATTCGCATGGAAGGCAAAACTATCGTTCTGCATAGTCTTTAGTGCATTCCTAAGTTCCACTACGTTCCTCAAAATATGGCCGTCATGGAACCGGAATACATATTCGTCGGGCACATTGTCCAACAACTTCTTAGCAGTTCTCTTCGACATCTCAGGCATAGTTTGCAACCTCCTTTCATGACCTTATTTAGCTGCATATCGACCGAGCAGCATTCAATATCCTCAGGCATGGCCTATCTAGCAATCTACTGTATGTATAATCTTGAATACTGCTCATGTGTTTGGTAGAGGCATTAGCCATCTTGACTGGCTCGGCTACTCACTATAAATTGTTGTCCGATTCCTAATCTCTACCTCGAATAGGCCTTTCGGTTTCTCGTACTTTCTTTGGGATTGCCCCTCAACGTAAGCAGCGCAAAATAGCGTGGCGTAAACTACTGCACCAGAATCAATTATTTCTTACAGGAGGTTTGAGTAATAAAAGAGAAGATCTAGTATGATTAGAGCACATAGGCATACTTTTGTCAATCGCGCCTTTGCAAGCCGAATCAACGGCTTCTAGAAATAAGACTATTTTGCATATCGTTTATCTCCTAACAGCAGCCTGACTATTTAAATTGAGAACTCGGAGGCCGATGGCGGCCCCGTAATAAGCCTGAAGCACCAAGCCGAACTCAATCGCGAATTGCCTTTCTAACTGTCCTTCGGGTATGGTGCAATTCCCTTGATATCTGCTTGATGCTCTTTCCCTCCAGGAAGTAGGCTCGCCTGATGCGCTCCATCCTCTCCGTCTTGACCATCTCCGGCATTGGTAACTTCTGCCCCGGTTTAACAGCTACCAGCAGCGGTGTTGGCGGACGGCCACAGGCGTTCTCCCTTTTTACCTCTACGATCAGGCCCTGCTTGAGCAGGGGGGCGCAGTGCCAGTCCAGCTCCCGGGCGGATATCTGGAGGCGGGTGTAGATCTGCCGCTTGCTCAGGCCACCGTTTCCCCTGAGAAGAGCCAAAACAGCCTCAGTGACGCTGCTCTTCCACCCGATAAAGGCTGGTGATGGGCTATCACCGGCGCCCTCCAGGAGTTTATCTTCCTGTTTCTGGTCCTGAGCAATATCAGAAAGAGGCCTTTCCACCCTGTAATAGTGATGCCCGTAGACCTGGTAGCCGTAGCCCTTGAGAAAGGCATAGATCCGCCTCCCCATGAGCCGGTAGGTCTCCCTGTTGCTCAGCCCTTTCTGCCATGCCTCCCAGGCGGTGAGGTAGGTCTCCTGCACCAGGTCATCCCAAAGGCCCTCCCGCTGCAGCTGCTCCTTTATCCGGGCAGGCAGGAAGCGGAACTTGGAGAAGCACATCCTTGCCGTCTGCCCGGCGGGGCCTAGTTCGGCATCGACTGAAGAGAAGTCAAATGGCATGGGGGCACTCTTATAAGATGGGGAGTAACAAAGAGACCCCCGCCCTGAAGAGCCTTGATAGGACTTCAGGCCGAAGGTCTCCCTGAAAGCAAAAAAGACCCCCTGAACAGAGGTCTTCTCTGTTTTTTAGCTTTACCTCAGATGGTCGGCTACCGCCCTACTGCAAAGGGTATCAACCTGCCTTTGCGCTTCTACTGGCAAGGCTTTAGAGTATCGGATTGCCTTGCGCCGCCTGTTCTTACTAAGTCCCGCCATCACGTCGCCGATGTCAACGTGAAGCCTGACGTAAGAACTGGCAAGCCGTACCTTTGCGAACGGCCTGAACGTCAGTCCGCTTATCCCTAATTCTTCTACATAGAACAGTGGTTGATTATCGTGGTATATGGTTCTGCTGATAGCGTTGAAAGTGCCACGAAGTGAACCACGTTCGGGGATTCTGTGGAGTGCCTGCCTTTGCAGTCGCAGTATATAGCTTCTGGCTTCCCTGTCATCCGCTATCCAGTCCTTGACTAAGGCTTCTATGTAGGGTTCATAGTGGTGACGTTCGGGATTAGTACACGGCTTACCGCCGAATACACAGAAACCGCCACTGCGAAGGAACAGGCTTACTAAATGGTTCTGACGTTCGGGAGTAGCCCATTTAGGTGCTGGCATATCCCTTCCTTCTAGTCCAGCGCAGGGAAGGGAAGGCATACGCCGTAGTAGGTCTATGCGGTGACTGCTTCCTTTTCGGCTTCCGTTTGTACTGGTTCGGCTTCCCTTTCCGCCATAGCCCTTTCCACCATCTCGGCTATAGCGGTGTCTAAGGCTTCCCTATCACGTTCACGGATGGGCGTACCCGCTTCGATATTCAACCTTACCTGTTCCTTGTACTCTTCGCCTTGCTTCGACTGTACGCTGGTGACGTACTGTTGCAGTCCAGCGACGAAGTTCTCACGGACAAGGCGAATCTGGTCGGATACATCCTTCACCACCTTGATGACTGGCTTGCCAGTCTTTGAGTTGAACTTAACGCTTCCGTCGAGTTCATAAGCCAGTCGAAGCGGTGCGCCTAACGCTTCACTGGGGATAACGGTTATCCCTTCCGTGTTGGTTGCGGTGAAGAACGGAAGCCAGACCGTCTCAAGGTCGATACTCCAGACTTTACGGCCAGAAGGCTTCTGGCCGTTTGGGCGCAGTAGGTTCTTGATGTAGGCAGGTGCTGACATACGCTTACACTCCCTTCTAAGGTATTCGGCGTATACCTTCAACCTTGCCTGCGCTGGAGTGTGCTATGACTGACGGACTCCCGCCTTTCGGCTATACCTTATAAGCCTATTCAGACAGTGAGACGTTAGCTTCGGTTCTGAAGCCATGCCAGTGTTTGTAAATGTGCTGAAGCTATTTAGCTTCAATTCTGCTTCAAGTATGGAACAAAATGACTTTACGTTCATTATGAGGAAGCAATTGCTTCTTCTACTGCCCAGGGGTTTGGGGTAAATAGCTAACAAATGAAGAACAAATAGAGGCCAGGTGATGGGTGAATGACCGATCGGCGGGGATCGCTTATATGTGGGGATTAAAGTGGTAGAAAAGGGACCTTGGATTTGATAGGTATGGAAGAGGATTAACCAGTCAAAGAATTGAAGCAACAATTCTACCTAAGTGAGGTAGTGGTTTATCTGTCTATCAGAAGCTTACTTTTTCACGATTATAGTTATCCCGCTATAGCTAAAGGGCTGATGATAAACCTGGGCATCATTACTACTGAAAATTGCTTGACAAGAATGTTAGAATTTATCTAAATATCATTTACGAGGATATTCTAAGAATAAAATTAGCAATCGATATCAACAACTTCACCTCGAAGAAAATCTCTAAATACTTAAACTAATATCTTTCATATATAAACTAGAAAAGGGGAAAGGTCATGTCGGTATCTTTCAAAGCTGATGCTATAGTTGTAGGCTCTGGAGTAGCCGGCGGAACTATTGCAAGGGAACTTGCAGCAGCGGGTAAAAAAGTCATAGTCATAGAGAAAGGCCCTAAATTAAAGAAAATAGCAGCCAAGGAACTTGTCATAGATGATGGATCAGGGGAACGGACGATAGAAACTATGGGAGAGAGGCTTGGTATACTGTTGGACGTTAAGTATGCTGACCAGCCAGCAAATATGCCAAGCGATAGAGTATATTTCTATCGATCGCTTGTGGTTGGAGGGACTTCGATAACAACGGCAGCAAATGCAATAAGATCATGCCAAAAGGAACTACAGGATTTAGGAGTTGACTTAGAGGAGCAGTTTACAGAAGCAGAGCGAGAACTTAGAGTCGCAACAGGGCCGATGGAACTTATGGGTGATGCTACCAGAACAATAAACAGAGCTGCCGAAGACCTTGGTTATGAGATGAGGCCGATGCCCAAATTCGTTGATTTCGGACTATGCAAAGGTTGTGGCCGATGCACTTCGGGATGTCCAACGAAGGCAAAGTGGACATCGTTGGAGTTCCTAGAAGAAGCAATGGGAAATGGTGCCAAAGTCGAAGCTAATATAACCGTCGAAGAAGTCATAACAAAGGGTGGTGAAGCTGTAGGCGTTAAGGGGCACAATGCGAAAGGAGACATGGAGTTCTATGGTGATATCACCATACTGTGTGCTGGAGCGTTCAGCACGCCAGTCATACTTCAGGCATCGGGAATAGACGATGCAGGCAAGAGCTTGTCTGTAGATTTCTGCAGGAACACCTGTGGAATTATTGATAGCCTAGGCCGTACCAGAGAACAGCCTACCCCTACGATCTGCGACGATATGTATAAAGAGCGGGGATTCTATATCACGCCTGTGAGCTATCTCGACGCTCGAGGTTTCGTAATAGGAATCACAACTAAGACCAAGGATGGATTAAGTGGGACTGTGCATCCGGATGGAAGTATCTCAAAACAGATGACAACAGAGGATGTTCGAAAACTAAATGAAGGGTCAGATCTAGGTAGACAGATACTATTAAAGGCAGGAGCTCGACCAGATACTATTTTCGATGGAGAAGTGCTGGGCCCACATCCAGCTTGTACTGCTCCTTTAGGTTCCGTCGTCGATAAGAATTTCGAGGCGATTAAGATGAAGAATCTATTCGTCTGCGATGCGAGTATTTTCCCTACTGCACCTGGTGCCCCCCCAGTTTTAACGATAGTAGCACTTTCTAAGTACTTCTCTAAAATGATGGCGTGTAGAACGTAGCGGATAGGATTACAGAACTGCCAAGTTTGAATAGGCGAGTGAAGACGAAGAGAAGAGTATATATGACGTGAAATCTTGAAGAATATCGACTCTCAATTCGGGTGAGCGATTCTCTTGTAACGCTCTTTCTAGCCGGGCTTAATTCGGTATAGTGAGGCAAGTCCGCTACCACTGCCACATCAACAGCTTCGCCGAAATAAACGAGCCCAGCATGAACAAGATTGATAACACCACAACAGAAATGACCCGGATATCTTCTTTTTCCACCGAATCTGCTGTCCCTTATATGAAATACTTAATGCCCCGCAATTATAGCCCATAAGGCTATCCGGTGGCAATATGCTCTGATTTCTCACTCGCCGTAGCCAGACGGCGTCTCTCCCGCCAGGAGTCTACCCAGACGATTAGCGGCGGCAGCAGTACCAAAGTGCTTGCTAGGGCTAAAAATACGTCGATCACGGTCATCATACCGAAGTATCGCAATATAATAAAATCTGTCGCAGCTAGTAGGGCAGCGAATCCGCCGATGGTAGTAAGCCCCGAGGCCAAAATGGCGCGGCCTATCCGTGTCATGGCAGTAGTCATCGCCTCTCTCGGCCCTTCACCTTTGTCACGCTCTTCGTAGTATCTCCTCATCAACAGGATTGTGTATTCTACTCCTATGCCCAGAACCAATGCGCCCAGGCAGGCGGTGAGGGCAGTGTATTTAGTACCGGAGGCATACATTATGCCGCTGGACCACCCGATTATCAGACCTATGGGCAGCGTTGCAAGGAAGGCCTTGAGCAGACTGAACCTGAAAAGGAAGAAGAGCCCCAGGAATATCAATCCAACGCCGATAAGGGTTATCTTTAGTCGGCCGCTGGTGAAAGCATCCAGAAGGTCAGGGCCAAGCGCTCGAGCGCCAGTAACAGCTATACTTATTCCCTCGGGATGATCGGAAGCATACTCTTCGAGTTGAGCTCTGACCTCTCTTAGCTGATCCACCTCCTCCTGTTCCGTACTATACAGGCCAACTACGAGATTGGCAGCGGTGTAGTCGTCGCTAATCAAGTTGCTTTTAAGTTGCACCGGTAACCCCGCCAAACAATATCTCACTTCTTCACAGCTTTGCGGCATGTAACTGCCGTTTACCTGAAGGACAAGGTCGGCGACGCTGCTGGTGCTGCAAACGTTATCGGCTAAGTCTGTGCATATGCGGTTCTCATATTGCACCATCCAGGACAGGATTTCCGGCTCGGTCACATCATCAGCCTCAACCAACACATTCAGTGAGATCTCACCTGCCATTATATCCTTCAACGTCTGGTAATCCCTCATCGCCTCAACATTCTCGGATATCATGTTAGCCTCGTTGGTCTCGGTCGGGATGTTATGGTCATAAACCAGACCGACAACGGTCAACGCTATGGCGACTGGGACAATGATGGCTGGGTGACCGATGACCCAGGGTGCTAGTCGCTGTAGTCCTCTTTCGACCAGCCCAAAATCCCCCTTTGGAGGCCTCTCCTCCTTTTTAACGGAGGTGGGTTTCAGTTCAGCACGGCGATCGCGCCAGTAAAGGATTGCCAAAGGAATGAATATCGCTACCAGATAGCAGGATATCGCACCAATGAGCAGCATAAGACCAAAATCCTTAATCATGGGCACCGGCGAGAAGAACATGGCAATGAAGCTGAGGCAGACTGCGATAACGGCGATGCCGATCGAGGGCCCGACGTAGGTCAAAGAGGTCTTTACAGCGTCAGCGAACGACTTTCCCCTTCTGGTCTCCTCGTCATAACGATTATGAAGCTGTATGGAATAATCTACTCCCAGGCCTATCAATATGGGGAAAGCTGACATGGAGACCATGGTAATTGGGATACTTAACAGGCCCGTTGCGCCGAATGTATAGACAATGCCGATGCCAATCACGCCCAGCGGCAGCCAACGCCAGGCGAAGAAGCCGCGTACGCTAAAGATAACCGCCAGGATAAACAGCATCAGGAACGATGATGCAATGAACATAATGGCCATGTTTTTAGTCATCATGTCCTCCATCTGGCTCATGAAAGCGGCGGGGCCGGTCAAGGTGGTTTCGACTTCAACAAAACCGGCTTTGGCTACCGTGCTCTCTGTCTCTTCGATCAGCGCCTTAACTTCATCCCCGGCGAAGTACATCCCCTCAAGAACTACGTGGATAAGGGCATGCTCGTTGTCAGGCAGCACACTTTCGAATTCCGGTCTTATCAGGCCGCTTTCCGGATCCATTACTATAGCCTGAATAAACTGCGGATCATCGGGAAGGGCTGGTACTCCGGTCTGCTCAGCAAACGCCTGCTTTATGAAGAATGAAGGCCCTATTGCGGATATAACCTGTGGGTTTGCTCCCATCTGGGTTTCAACAGACTCCATGGCTATCAGGTTGTCGGTCTTCAGCAGCTGCTCCATGTTGTCACCTGTGACCATAACCACTATCGTGCTGCTGCCAAAGTATTCGTTGAATCTAGCGTAGTCTTTATAGGTCTCCGAGTCCGTGGACAGGAATGTCTCCGTGCCGGTGGCCATAGTGATTCGTGTAGCTCCGAAGAGTGATACCGCTATAAGAATCAGGCCAACTACAATAATTGCGCGACGTCTGTTCTCAACAAATGTGCTCAGTCTCCCGAAAAAACGCCCCATCTGTACTCTCCCTTTGCTTATTTCCGTTTTTATGCGCGTAATTTAAGGCGGGTCAAGCCATAGTCGCTTGGTGGCGCTAGGGAATGTTGTGCGGTACAGGGTGTCATGTCCAGAATCGGTTTAAAATTATGGCAGCTTTCAATAAGCGAACAGCAGATCATTTCGCATAAGAGAGTGGATGCAGTTCAGAGAACAAACCCCACTTGAGCGCGCAGCATTATAACGAGATTTAATAGCCTGCATCCACTCTCAGCGCCCGTTATGTAATGTACAGATGCTAATCTACGACACTATATAACGAGCAATGATTTTGCAGATTATAGACATCTCCTTGGTATGTGTCAAGTTTTTCACCACGTTTTTACCTGGTTCCTCAATCTTGCTATCAATTGCTAGCGTGGCTGTGCGAATTGGCTACGTGTCTGTCACATTCCGCCGGAAGTTCGATATGCAGGATTACTGTCTTCTTGGGATCGTTTAACTGTCAGTTGACAATATATGGGCGCCAGCCTAACATAAACGCCAGTTCGTCAGGACCGGGCAAATGGAGCATAGTGCGGCAGAATCATTTCTTCGTTTATTGGCTGCCTATTGACATACGTGCATTCAATGTCTTGTCCTCCGTGCAAAACATAGGAGGTGACCTGTGTGCGTATTTCGGACCAAATCGGCCGCCTTCACGGAGCAAACCGGCCACCCTG
>CAYVQT010000074.1:0-13919 GCA_964453665.1 uncultured Dehalococcoidia bacterium
ACAGGGTGGCCGGTTTGCTCCGTGAAGGCGGCCGATTTGGTCCGAAATACGCAATGAGTATTAAAAAAGCTTATTTCACTAAAGCAGAGATAGATTTTGAAGGTACATTATTCCGCATAGACCCTGATAAAAAACACCATGATTGGTCGGAGGAGTATATTGATAATATTATTCATAAGGGTACGACACCTTTTACAATGGAAGCTATGTGTAAAATGTTGATGGATAGTGGCAACTACGCATTTGGCGTAAATGTTAATTATAAGCACCCTGTAGATACTATAGAAATGAATCAATCTTACACTCTTTTTACATTTTCAGTTTGGCCACGGGCGAAGGTTTTATACGTGCTTGTATCAGGTTTATTCACCATAATAGGTGCCATAATAGGGGGTGGTATAGCTGTATTAGCAAACTCGGTGGCTAGATGACGGTATGCTACATCAGTTTGTATATGCTGTCAAAGGTAGATATCCTTTAGGTATTTCGCAATAGTGTTAAATTACAGTTCAGCAGTGAGTTAATGAACACAAAGCATAAAATGAAAGCTTTGTAAGCGTGCTTGAGTAGATATATACTGATAGAGATTATCATATAAATAAATCACGTTATCCCTACTAAGCATACATACCCTGTATTAATGAACAGAACAGTAATAAAAATATGGCGACGAAATTTTCAGATATCTTAAGACAGTGGCGCTTTGTAGTGTTTCATACTGTCTTCAAACGTAACCGACCTTGTGTACCTTTGAACCATCTCCAGTGATTCCCATCTGCCTAAATCCTTGATGGTCATTGTGTCTACTCCTGCTTTCCTAAGCAGACAGGCGAATGTTCTTCTGAAAGTGTGAGGATTGCAGGGAAGACCTGTTTCTACCTGCAATCGTTTAAGCATAGACCTGATTCCGAACAGATTTAATCCCCATATATTATCGTATCCATTAGGTCGATATTTAATTAACCAAGCTCTAAGATACAATTCAGACAGTTCACCAAAAGGAGCATATGCTTCTTTCCTGCCTTTTCCAATAACCTTTATTACACGACTTTCCCAGTAAATATCCTCACTTTTTATTTCGGTTAACTCCGCAAGACGTAAACCGCTCTCTACAAACAAGGCTATTATCGCTTTGTCCCTTGGGTTGGAGACTTTATCTAGAAGTGTTAGAACTTGTCCTTGTGATAAACTTGGCATTATGGGTTTGCCAAGTATAGGTGCTTTCATACCGTCAATTGGATTCGGAATACCGTACTCGGTTTTCAACCAACGGTAGAATGTTTTAAGTGCACGGAATGTGGCATGTCTTGTAGCTAACCCATTGTGATTGGGCGGTATTGAATTCAGATATTTTTCAATAGATTGGCGTGAAACTTTCACATAGTCCACTTGGCAGATAAACTTATATAGCATGTATTTGTAGAATATAAGTGTCTTCGGGCTGACACCCATTGCCTGACGGGATTGCAGGAAGAGTTTGAAGTAGTCTATACTTGGTTTGCTAGGCTGTATACATTCTGTAAGAGCGCTTAGCAACCTTTGCGATGGAGGGCGTATGCCTTTTTTAACTTGGGAAATGTAGGATTTGCTTAACTTGCTTAACTCCGCAAGCTGAGAAACGGAGTATTTGTTAAGCAAATTAGCTTCATTTAGATGCTTCCCAAGCAAAGAGTCGTGAGTTCGAATCTCATCACCCGCTCCAGCTTCGGAAATTGGGGTTCCCCCGGGTAAAAAGCCACCTTTTGGCGACGCAGGCAAGGAGTCGGTGATTTTCCCGTCACCGACTCTGTGGCTAGTCAGGAAATCTTCTCATCACTAAGGACTCACCAATAAATCGCAAGGCGGTCACATATTTTTGACCGTCCGATTTGTAGCTATTTCACCTCTTTATTTCTACGCCTTTTACCCCGCAGCAAAGCATATCTATGTTTTTTTCTGTCAGTTTCAAGCGAATTCTCTCCGATTAGAGGGGTTGTCTGTGCTACAATACCTCGCATGAGTCTTCCAAGTATATCGGCACCGGTTATAATTTGCTTTGTGTTTCCCCACCAAACCAGTACGATATCCTTGTCTATCACATCATCACCCGGGCTTTCACTCTCTACCTTCAGTCGCTGAATAACCTCCCCAAGTGGCAATTCCACATCAGTTATAACAATCGGTTTATGGCAATATTCCTGCGGATTAATTTTACTGCCTTTAAAAAGTGCCGCACGAAGAAAACCATCGGCATCAAGAACGAGCTGAGGTTCACCCTCGCTATTTGCCAAAATCACCCATTTCCTGCCGGAGGCCTGAATCTGCTGAAGAAAGGGATCGGATGGGGATTTTTTGAACTTAGGGAAGACCGGCGATCCATCTACGAATTGAACGCTTATCACGCTTTGAGGATCTATCGGCTCTCCCTCCTGTATCACAGCGAGGTCATCTATAGCCAAGAAATTTAAAGCGCCTTTACCTTCAATAATATCGATATCGGTATCGCTTGATTCCACATGCTTTCTAATTACTTCCCTAAAATCCCTTTCTGCAAAGAACCGGATGCCCTCAGATCCGAGCCAGCGATCAAGCAGCTTCGCTGTTGGCTTGGCGACCGGAAAGAGCAGAATTTGGTAAAATCGCAAAACCGGATATAGTAAAGACGCCATCTTCATAGCATGCCGTGAGAAGTAAGCCTGCGGCATTATCTCTGCAAAGAAAGTAATTACTACGGTCGAGAACAGAAAAGCCAGCACCCCGGCCAGCACAGAATTAGCTAAAAGCGCCAATATTACGTTTACCCCTACATTACCCCACAATATAGTTGTGAGCGCGAAGTTAGAGTCCTTACGCAAAGAAAGTACTCTCAGCGCCCCTTTATCATTATGAGAAGCCTCAACTTCAAGCCTAAGTCTGCTGATACTGAATACCGCCAGATTTAGTCCCGAGAATATCGCAGACTGACTGAGACACAATACAATTCCGATCCAGGCTAAAGAACCCATCACTTCTCCCCATACGATTTATAGCATATTTCCTGGTTTGACGCCAACAAAATATTGTAAATTGAATCTGCTACGAATGTAACACTTGATAGTTTTGCGCAAGTTCTGTTAATATTATCGCCCCAGTGTGCTCAAAGCCAATGGCAACTAAAAAAAGGAGGTAAGAATCAATGCCTGATTTCGATTTCAATTTCGAACTGTCAGCCTTGGCAACTGGAGCGGTTAAAGTCGTCATCATAATCATCGTTACATTCATACTTCTGTGGATACTTAAACGTGCTATACACAAGATTATAACCGCTCGTATACCAAAAATTCGAGAGGAGTCACCAGAGGAGCTTGCGTCGCGATCCGAAACACTGTCGGGAGTTGTATCTCGTGCTATTTCCTTCATTGCCTGGATTATTGCATTCATGATGATTTTGAGTGTGCTGGGGATAAACATAGCTCCAATCATCGCGGCTATTGGACTTGCTGGTCTGGCTGTTGGCTTTGCTGCCCAGAACATTATTCGAGACTATTTCCATGGATTTTTTATTATAATGGAGGACTGGTATAGGGTTGGTGAGGTTGCTACTGCATCTGGTATTACCGGTATTGTCGAAGGAATGGGGTTGAGACGAACCGTACTACGTGATCTCAATGGCACAATGCACGTTATTCCTAATAGTAAAGTAGAGCTGGCCAGCAACATGACACGAGACTGGGCTCGCATAAACCTAGACATTTCGGTAGCGTATAAAGAGGACCTTAGTCATGTTTTCGAAGTCATCAATGATGAATGCAAGAAATTTAAAGAAGACCCGGTCTGGGGTAACGATCTGCTGACAACTCCTGAGGTATTGAGAGTAAACAGTCTGGGAGATAATGGAATAGAGATAAAGGTACTTGGCGATACCAAACCAATGAAGCAATGGGCCTTAACGGGAGAGCTCAGAAAGAGACTCAAAGATCGTTTCGATATAGAAGGTATCGAGATACCCTGGCCTCACACTAAGTTATACTTCGGGAACACTTTATTAGACAAAGATTCCATGAACTGAATAATCAGGTTAATTTTCCCTTTCGATTTAGTTGGAATCAACTTTATATAGGGGGGGATATTACATGGGTATAAAATTTGGTGCTGAAGATATCAAGTCCTGGCAAAGCTGGAGAGCAGTATTAGCTGAATTCGTGGCTCTATTGCTCTTCGTGTTCGTTGGCCCCGGAGCAGTTATAGCAGCTCTTAGCGTCAGTGGAGGCACTTTAAATGCCGCTGGAATAGTAGCTATACCTTTCACCGGTACTTCCATATTTAATTGAAGGAGGTATGTTATGCCATTCAACGCGTACTATTTAGGACCTGATGGCGATCTGCACCGCGACCTCAGTGAAGAAGACATTTCAGTTGCTTTCCAAAGTAAAGAGGGTTTGCTCTGGGTAGATATCAGCGAGAATACAGAACAGGACGGTGAATTTCTATCCCGGGTCTTTGATTTTCATCCACTGGCTATTGAAGACTGTCTCAGTAAAAATATACATCCACCCAAGGTAGATGATTTCGGCAACTATATCTTCTTCATAGTTCATGGGGTGAACTACACTGTGGAATCGGATATAGTACAGACAACGGAATTAGCCATATTCCTCGGCCCCAACTTCGTTGTTAGCAGCCACGATCTTCCTTTTTACAGCGTCCAATCGGTAAGCAGGCTTGTTGAGAGCGATGGACGCCCCATGAAGCGCGGTCCGGATTTCCTTACTTATACCATAGTCGACACATTGGTCAATAACGTAATGCCCACTGTGGACGCGATGAGCGATGTTACTGAAAAGATAGAGGAAGAGGTGATTCGACACCCTCAGCAGTCTACCCTGGAAGCTATTCTCAAGCTGAAGCGCTCCATTCTCAGACTGCACCGGGTCATGTTACCTCAACGTGAACTCTTAAATCGTCTCAGCAGGCGCGAATTCCCGGTCATAAGCGACGAGGCGACCATCTTCTACCGTGATATCTATGACCTCATCGTGAGGATCGAGGACCTTGTTCAATCACTCAGGGATAGAGCAGATAATACCCTCGCTACTCATCTAGCCTCTGTAGCAAACCGTCAGAACGAGACTATGAGAGTACTCTCTATTGTGGCAACTATTTTCCTGCCCCTGGGTTTGCTGGCAGGGGTATACGGGATGAATTTCGACTATATGCCCGATCTGAGATGGCACTGGGGCTACTTTACCGTGGTCGGATTTATCGGTACGATGATATTGACGACCCTTTGGTTCTTGTGGATTCGCAGCTGGCTAGCCCGGAGGCGGTGGCGCGTGGCCAAGATTAGCCCGTTTAAGGTAGAGCCCCATAAGCTTGCAGGCCATGTTGGAGAAGCACTCTTGAAGCCCAGGCTCTGGTTATAATCATAGTAAGATACGAATGCACTTCCTGTTCTACAGAACCGACCTGTAGTTGTTGATAAAAAAACGGAGGCAATACTGATGGGTATAAACAAGGTTGAAAAGGACTACATAAACGGAATCCCGGCTATGAATAATCTGATAGCCATGATTGAAACGGCTATAAAAAATGATGAGATTCCATTCTACCGAAGACCGAGATCCGGAGGATGGAACTACAGGGGTTTCTATTTGTTGGAGAACAGAGAATTCTGGTGCGGTATATATTATCGTGAACATCTAACCATAATATTTCAAATAATGGACAGTAAGAGATACAATCCGAATTACGTGCAAGAACCGAGATGGCCTATACAAATAGACAAATATTCCATTAGATTTCGGCTTGATTTAAGCGAGATCGTTTTCTTCTCACTTGAAAAAGACGAGCAACTCGAACTAATCACCAGGTTTGTAAATGAAAGTTACTCGGATGCTCTGAAAATGCGTAAATTTGAATGATTATACCGAGATTAACGTACAAATAGGAAACCAATCATTTTCGCAGTTGCAGGAGGGGGAGCAATGCGGAAGATAATGGCGTCAGTGACGGTTCCTGCAGCTCCTTTCTTTGTTTTACTACAACCTGCGGAGACAGTCTGGAACAAATAGAATTGATTAGCGGTTATGAATCCAAAGCTACATTATAATGGGCGGCTGACCGTGTACTCCCAAAATTTACCCGGCTTTCCCACATTGCAGGTAAAACAAGTAAAATCAATCTAATGCGGTTGTAAGCGTATCAAGCCATAAGTTTTTTTATAGACAGGCTTCTTCCGTATACCAGAAGCCTGTCACCCACGTTTACCTTCTCCCCTGCATCGGGCCTGGATATGAAATCGTCTGCTGCCTCCAATGTAAGTATTATCAAGTCTTCCCCACCAACCAGCTCGCTTAAAGACAGGCCTGCCTTTTTCGATTCTTCTTTTATTGTAATAAGGCTGACACCCCATCCTTTACCAGCGTTAAATATCTCCTCATATGTCGGAGTTTCTCTCAGTATCCTTTTTATAAGCGGTTTTCGAACCAATTGGAGGAATCGGTTGCCGAACCTGCTTCCGATCACAATCCGATAAAGAACGAAAATGCTGATGATTATTATCCCGAGACGCGCAAAGAACCAACCATATCCGGTTACTTGAGTAAAGGTAGCAACCAGTGTGGCTATTATGGTAACCAGACCGGCATTTCCCAGTATGATAAGAATAGTGACTATTCGTCTCCTCGTCCTATGTTGTACTACTCTCTCGGCCTCCGTTGTGGTAAAACCCGTTCCCGTAAAAGCCGAAAGCGCCTGAAATCTGGCTACATCGCTTTCCATGCCTGTCAGCTGCAAAGCGAGGCCCCCTATACGCACTACAATAAAAGAAATAAGTATAGCGACTAAAAGAATCCCTAAATAAGCCATTGCACTACCTCCGGGTTACTCTTTAAGTACTGGGCAATACCTTAAACGGATATCATGACTTTATCAATTCTTTAGGAGTGTCATGCCCTGTGTAACGTCTATATATGTTTAGCCCTTTTACTCCTTTTCACGTTTTTAGAATTAATCGGCCCTGGTTGGACTTCATCGTCGATAATATGCACGGGCAACGATTTTATATCGTCTCCCATGTATACTTTCGTATAATTCCAGGGTATCTCGATTCCCCGCTCATCCAAGGCATTTTTAATTCTCCGTCTCAATTCTCCCATCACATCCCATTGCCTCATAGGTAGGGTTTCACCAACAACTTTGATTACGGCTCCTGAATCTCCGAGATCATTTACTCTAAGTAACCATGGTGTCTTAGACTTCAACTGAGGCCCCCATGTGTCATCCTCCGCGACTTCTTCCCAGATCCTTCTAATTACCGACATCACATCATCAACACTCTCTTTGTAGGCAACCCGAATATCAAGGTGGGCCCTTGACCACGCTCTCGTATAATTACTCGCTACCTTTATCTCGCCATTAGGAACAATGTGAAGGATGCCGTCCAAATCTCTCATCGTAGTCTTTCTCAGATTTACTGATTCTACTATGCCCCTTGTGCCAGCTACTTTGACAACATCACCCACATTAAACTGGTTCTCAATTTGTATCATAAAGCCAGCGATCAGGTCACGTATCAAGCCCTGTGCTCCAAAGCCAACGGCAATGCCGATTACACCAAATCCAGCTAATAGCGTTGCAATGTTGATACCAATCTCGTTTAAAATGAGAAATAAGGCGATGACAAAAATCGCAATTGCGCTCGACGTATAGAAAAGTCGATTTAACGTTGTTGTTCGTTTCTCGATTTCCACCTGTGGTTGTTCCTTCATCGTTCGTGTCAAGCTTCATCCAATTGCGGCAGGCACCGTTTTACGCATAATTAAATATACTGCAAGGTAAATGGCCAGAATTATCAGAATCCTGATTCCATGCTCCAGAAACCAATTTACTGTTGAATCCCAATCGACCATCTCAACCCCCTTTATTTGTAATTTCATGTTCTGGGGCATTCTATCAACGGATGCACAACCGGTCAACAATTAGCCGAAACCATCTCAAGTATGGTCTAAAAACCTGTCCTTACCCGTAAGACATGGTAAGCTGTTTCATCACAATCTGGCTGCTCAATTGTTCAATAATAGCTTTAATATTCGTTCGGAATTATCTTTTTGGCTATTGTGAACGATAAAGAGCGCTTCAGAAGCTTCGATCTCGAAGCTATCGGTACGATATATCGAGACCAGGGATTTATCCGTTAATATAATGTTATATTTCCTTGACTTTTTTTAAATATAATATATGATTTTTACACTTTAAGTGGATACTATTAAGGGCGGGGAGGTGATAGTATGTGAGGAGTGGTTAATGCACTGAATTGAACTCAGTAAACTAGGGGAGGTGTTGAAATGGCTTTGGGAAACCTGGGTAAAAAGGTAAGCGATGCGTTATCTCAAACGATAAAAGGCGTAGGTGATGTTGGGAAAACAACGATAGAAGCAACGAGAAGCAATTTGGTAGAAGGGCTACGTGGTGTCAGAGATATCGCCAAGGAAGGTACCGGACTTATAGGGGATACAGTTGCCGGTGCAATTGAGGCCGCCAGTAAAGTAGGTGCTGAGCTAGGTACCACAGCTAAAGGTGCTGTTATTGGTTCAATTCAGGCTGTTGGTGAAGTTAGTACGGTAACGACTGGGGTAATAAGCGATACCATTCGTGCAGCGATAAAGGGGACAAGCGAAGTGGGTGGTGATGTGGCCAGAGTCGCCCAGGGAGCGGCAGAAGGGGCCATATCGACAGCGAAGAGCGTCGGGGTAGGTCTCGAAGATGCCGCTTTTAGTGTTGCACAGGGAGCCATCCAGGGAGCTAAGGATACGGGCAAAGATTTGGCCTCGGTGGCGAATGCTACTATACAGGGAGCTATCCATGGCGCTAAAGAAACAGGCGGTAATATTATGGATGCGACCTATAGTACAGCGCGAGGTACTATAAAAGGCACATCCGATGTTGGTGGTGACCTGGCGTCGGTAGCCAGGAAGACGGTAGAGGGCGCTATCGATGGCGCTAAATCAGTAGCAGTGAATACCGAGGACGCTGCTTCGGCGGCTGCGAGTGGTGCAGTTGAAGCAGCGGGAGAGATTGGCGAATCAGCCGTTAAAGCTGTTAGCGACGCGGTATCCGGGACGATTTCCGGGGTTAAAGTAATAATCAAAACGCCGTTCAAATAGTAAAGAATACAGCATCTGCAATAAACCTGTACAATAAAACTGTAATTTTTTAGGGCGGGCGCTTTTTTGCATCCGTCCTTGTATCACATATGCCTTGATAATAATATGTGGAATTCAATTAAAACAAAGTCTCAAGAAAAAATTTCACCCATTGCTTCTAATCTCAAGCGCGTCAGAGAACGACTGCTCGAGATTTTCATTATAGAACTTGTGGTTCGTACGGTCCAGGAGCTTGGAGAGGATGATGCTTCCCACAAGGCTGCGGGCATAGCCTATTATGCAGTTCTTTCGCTATTTCCTCTATTATTAGGCTTAATCGCGATTCTAGGTCTAATCTTACCTTCAGAACAGGTACAAGAGGAGCTCTTCGATTTCTTTGAACGCAACCTGCCAGGTGCAATTGATGTACTTGAGCAAAATATAGAAAGTGTAATTAATTTTCGAGGAGCCATCGGAGCAGTAAGTCTTGTACTTCTTATCTGGTCTGCAAGCACTATGTTCGGGGCGATCAACAGAACTATAAACCGGGTATGGGATATACACAAAGATCGGCCATTCTATATCAGAAAGCTGCGCGATATAGGTATGGCGCTGGGTATCGGTATTCTTTTTGTCCTGTCTATGGGAGCCACATCAGTTTTTTCCTTTATGCAGAATCTGGATTCACCCCTGGCTATGGCTTCCGCCGACATTGGTGCAAGGGTGCTTGCTTTTCTATTCAGCATAGCTATTTTCCTTCTTCTATATAAATTTATTCCCAATAGTAAAACGTACTGGCGTTATATTTGGCCAGGCGCAGTACTGGCAGGAATATTGTTTGAGATAGTAAAAACCTTATTTGTATTTTACCTCGATCACTTCGCAAGCTATGAATCAGTATACGGTAATGTAGCTTCGATGATAATCCTATTATTCTGGATTTATATTTCTGCGTTTATCATGATACTGGGAGCAGAGTTCAGTGCTGAATACGGTCGAATGCGTATGGGTGTTGCCAGAGGTGTTCTTATAGCAAAACATCTTGAGGAACTGGAGCAAACTGATTCGGCCGATGAACAGACATCCGAGTATATATCCGATCACATACACCCTGAGTATTAATCAAACAGTTGATATAGAATCCGCTATGATATTCCTGATATAGGCAGGTTGCTATATAGCGTTCTTGCACAACCTTTTCACATCGACAAAGCAATGGGGTGAAAAATGAAAATCCAAAGCAAGTCAAGATTGTCTAAGGTATTTGGACGGGTGCGGCGAGATTTCTTGGCAGGAATACTTGTTATAGTTCCCATAGCTGCTACGCTCCTGATTTTCAAATGGTTGTTCGATTCGGTTGATGGCATTTTAGAGCCCGCCGTCGAGGCGATATTCGGGCGGCCTATAGCAGGCATAGGATTTGCGATTATCATAGTGTTGATTTTCCTTGCGGGACTATTCGCAAGTAATTTTATAGGGAAGAAAATTGTTGAACGGGGTGAGTCGTTTTTGAAAGAAGTGCCTATGGTCAGGGAAATATATAGCACTTTTAAGCAGATTCTTCAGAGTGTACTGATGCCGCACAAAGGCGGTTTTCGAGAAGTGGTCTTGGTTGAATTCCCGAGACCTGGCATGAGGACTATTGGATTTGTCACCAATCGAGTGACAGACACCTCAGGACAAAAGCTTGTTAATGTTTATATACCTACTACACCCAACCCAACGTCGGGATATCTGGAAATAATCCCAGAAGCAGACGTTATCCACCTGGATATGCCCGTTGATGACGCTATTATGATGGTTGTATCCGGGGGGATGGTATCACCGCAGGTGATTGATAAACCAAAACAGGATATATGAGTTATATCACAGTTGAATGAATTCTAAAGCAATCCCACATATTTGCCTTCCACGCGATAGACATCTTGAGATTAGGGCTAACTACGGATACAATTGCTTTATAATAAGTGGTAGGTCAACGACGACCGGTTTAAAGATAATGTACTTGTTATTATCACTTCTTTTTCTGGCAATATATGCTTCCTTTTCCAGCGCTGAGATCGGCTTCATAAAGCCGCAGTGAATAAAGCTCAAGCATATGCAGGAGGAGCAGGTGCCTGGCACTAAGCGGGTAGCGAAGATTATGGAACATCCCGAGAGGTTTCTCTCCACTGTGCTTACCGGTATAAGTTTCGCCGAAATAACAATTGTTTCGCTTTCAACCGCTCTGACATAAGATGTAAAATCTTCATGAAAGTGATTGAATTATTCCGCCCCAAGCCTACCATCTCAGATGAGGAGGTACATAAAGGCCTTAGGTACATGACCCTAGAGGGCATGGCCTCGCTTGGCTTCTTCAGCATAACAACCTCGGGTTTTTTAGCCGCATTCGCTCTAACTCTCGGAGCAAACAATCTTCAGATAGGCATCCTTGCCTCTATACCATTTATTACTCAACCACTTCAAATACCATCAATTCTGCTCGTAGAAAGGCTTAAAAGGCGCAAAGCTATTGCTGTAGCTAGCTTTCTTATAGCCCAGTTGCTATGGCTTCCAATTGCCTTAATTCCATTCCTCCTTAATGTACCTAGTGCCGGAGCTGTCTCGATGCTGTTGGGCATTTTAGCGATAAGAGGTATATTTGTCGCTATAAGCAACTGTGCTTGGAACAGCTGGATCCGTGACCTTATACCTCAGCGAATACTGGCAAGTATAATGGGGCGCCGTCTCGCGTTAGCGGCATTTGCCGGGATGGTTTTCGGTCTGGGGGCAGCTTTCTTCGCTGATTGGTGGAAGGAAGGTCATACAGCTGATTCAGTGGCTCTAGGCTACACAATCCCCCTGATATTCGGCATTTGTACACTGGCTCTAATAAGCCCAATTTTTATGACATTAATGCCCGAACCTCTAATTCAGCCAACACCGGATCCAAAGTCATCATTGCTCGGTAGCATTGCAGAACCTTTTCGAGAGAGAAACTACAGGAAATTACTTCGTTTTCTGTTTATCTGGAGTCTTGCAATAAACCTCGCTACTCCGTTCTTCGCTGTTTACATGTTGCAGCGTCTGGGACTGCCACTTACATCTGTTATCGGCTTCAGTGTTCTCAGTCAGTTTTTCAATATTCTTTTTTTCCGCATATGGGGTCGTTTGGCAGACCAGTTTGGCATTAAAACAATTTTATCTTTATGCGTTTCCCTCTACCTTCTGGTAATACTTGGTTGGGCATTCACAACCATGCCCGAGCGGTACTTCCTGACCATACCTTTGCTAATAATATTACATATACTGGCTGGTATCGCAGCAGCAGGAGTTACACTGTCTACAGGCACTATTGGCCTGAAACTGGCGCCTCAAGGAAAGGCCACCTCATATCTAGCTGCAGCAGGTTTGGCAGCCAATCTAGGGGCAGGTTTAGGGCCTTTACTCGGAGGACGTTTCGCTGACTATTTCAGCGTTCGCCAGCTAAGCCTTACTTTCGAATGGGTTGATCCTAATCGTTTCTTCGAGATAGGTGCACTAAACCTCACAGGATTTGACTTCCTGTTCGGCATAACCTTTATCCTGGGGCTATTTACGCTTACACAACTAGGCGGAGTACGTGAGGAGGGAGAGGTAAGCAAGGAGGTAGTACTGGAAGCGTTACATGCACCGATGCGCGAACTCTCACGTCCCTTCAGTACAATCGCCGGGCTAAGTTTTTTAAGCCAGTTCCCCTATGGATATCTAAAGCGTGTATCTGTCCCGGGTGTAGACGTAGCGCTTGGTGTTACTTCATACCAGATCGCTGAAATATCCAGGTTGGCCACTATTGCCACACAGCATGGACGAAGAGCAACTAGTAAGTTTGCCAAAGCATTAGAGGAGGGGCTTGCAGCTTCTTTGGGAGCTGGTAGCGAATCACGAAAGGGTTATGGTTTTGAGGTAGCCAGACAGGCAGCGAGAGGTTCAATCCACGCTATTGATAAAATAGCGCATATGGATGTTGGTCAGTTAGCATATCAGGCAGTTACAGGGATTTCCCAAGCCATGCGCCGTTCACGTGTGGACGCACGCGATGCAATAAGAGGGGCTGGCTATGGTGTTGTACAGGGCGCGGACGAAGTACAAGCTGATCTGGGTGAAGTGGCTCTCCAGGCGATAGAAGCTGCAAAGGAGGCGGCTTCAGATGCAGGTCTTTCCGAAGAAGTGGCTGCGGCTGAAGCTGCCCAGGGAGCTATGGAAGCAGCTGAGTCACTGGGGCCTGAGGCAGTCGCTCAGGTTGAAGCAAAATTAGATGAAGAAGGCCTGTCGGATTATCTCCAACAACCCGGGGACTCTGACCAGTCGAAAGAGACGCGTTAAAAGAGCGATTTACGCCTTCAAAGTACGATGAACAGGTATATATAACTTTCTTTTGAATTTAAGCCCTGGTCTTAAGCCAGTCTATCCTCTCCTGTACGATTTCCCGTGCCTGATTCTTGTCAGTGACTTGAACTAATTTCTTCGCCAGTGCTGTGTCCTGGATGCAATCTCTTATCCAGTTTGTGAAATCATTGTTCTGTTCGGTGACATGGTGGTTGTATGTTTCTCCCGACATTTCACGGAGCGCATTAGCCAGCTCTTCCAGATTTCCCAGTTCGCTGCCATCATTGCATCGGAATTTCAACTCGGCCATCACGTCCTGCAATCTCGCCCTGTAAACCTCTTTCTTACTACCCATGACCCCCTCCTTCACCTTTGTTTTGGATTGATAGTATACTTAAAGCTTTATTTCACTACTTAACCGTGTGAATCATATACTTTATTAAACGACAAGTTAGCGAAGTCCATCATTTT
>CAYVQT010000075.1:0-13540 GCA_964453665.1 uncultured Dehalococcoidia bacterium
AAACGAAGTTTGAAATAGGCTAAAACCCCGACCGTAAGGTCGTGGGAAGTTTATATCCGGTTGAATTCACTTTTTCCGCATCAGCTGTATCGAATATGCGGGAGCGAGGGAATACGGTTGATACATATAAGTACTGACTGTGTTTTTTCTGGTAGAAGGGGTAATTATCGCGAAGATGATATCTCTGACGCAGAAGATCTCTATGGAAAGAGCAAGTACCTTGGTGAGGTAAATGGAGATGGCGCATTGACAATAAGAACATCGATTATCGGCAGGGAATTGGCCACTACGAATGGCCTTGTTGAATGGTTTTTATCCAGGGAAGGAGGCGAGGCTAAGGGGTATTCAAATGCTGTATTCAATGGCTTCCCGACGGTTCATTTTGCTGGGATTATCGCTGACATAATCGCCAACCATCGAGAGCTCAGTGGCATTTACCATATCTCCTCTGAACCGATTAGCAAATTGCAGCTACTCGACCTCATTCGGGAGCATATGGGGCTTGATGTGAGGATCGATGAATACCCCAAGTTTGTATGCGACAGGAGCTTGGATTCTACTCTTTACAGGACCCAAACCGGATTTGAGCCCTTTCCATGGGCGAGGATGATTGAGGAGTTCTCCGAGGATGCCTGTCAATATGAGCAATGGAGACGTCGGGCTACCGGTACAAAACTGGATTTGAGCCCTCCTCATGCGAAAGGACGGTTGAAAATTTTAACCACAATGCGCAGCAATACGAAAAGCGGAGAGGTCAATGATTTTTAGAGATAAAACAGTACTGATAACTGGCGGTACCGGATCACTCGGGAGAAGTCTGGTTTATAGAATAATGACTGGCGATTTAGGCATGCCCAGTAAGCTGATAGTTTTTTCTCGTGACGAGGATAAGCAGTATCAGATGAGGCTGGAGTGGAAAGGACTGTCTTCAGCTACTGATGACGTGGTTTATCGTAATGCCGAGGGAGTGTTGTCTTTTTGCATTGGGGATGTCAGGGATTATGAGGCAGTGTCGAGAAGCGTGAGTGAGGCTGATATTGTGATACACGCCGCAGCGCTTAAACAAGCGCCAATTTGTGAATATTTTCCCTATGAATCGGTAAAGACAAACGTTTTAGGCGCACAGAACATTATTCGTGCTGCCGGGGAGTCTAAGGGCCGGACGGAAGTTGTTATCGCTGTTTCAACTGACAAAGCGTGTAAGCCTATTAATGCGTACGGGATGTGCAAAGCGATTCAGGAGAAACTGTTAATAGAGGCAAACCTCAGATATCCCAGCGTTAAATTCATTTGCACCAGGTACGGCAATGTCGCTGGATCAAGAGGTTCTGCGATTCCTCTCTTCAGACAACAAATAAATAGCGGTGGCCCGGTTACAATTACCAGAAAGGAAATGACCAGGTTTCTGTTAACCATAGACACCGCTGTTGACACTATTTTTGATGCAATTCGTTTCGGCGGAGCCGGTGATATCTATGTCCCAATACTTCGTTCCACAGGCATAGTGGATCTGGCCGAGGTGATGATAGGTGAGAAGAAGATCAATATAGAATTCATCGGTGTACGGCCGGGAGAGAAAATTCACGAAACTCTTATTAGTGAAGAGGAAATATCGAGGACGTTTAAAAAGGGTAATTATTACATAATCAGGCCGACATTACCGGAAATGCGGGGAAATGAAATAGGTGAACCGGCGTTAACTCAAGAACTTACCTCCGCAGACTGGAGGCTGACTAAGAGTGAGCTAAAGGCCTTCCTGGAGGTAGTATGCCCAAGTTTACCGGGAGTCTGGATACAAGAAGGTAGTGAGCCGGCACTGGCTCGGCAACCATCATCTTCCCAGTTTGCGTTCCACACGTTGGCTAAAGAGTAATTCAAGAGCTCCCTTTGTAGAAGCGAGTCGCTAGGCTTTTAAGATGAAGATCAAAGTTATGACAGTACTCGGTACCAGGCCTGAAATTATTAGATTAAGTCTTGTTATCAAGAAGCTAGATGAATACTGTGAACACATCCTGGTCCACACAGGACAGAACTTTGATGAGAACCTGAGCGCTGTGTTTTTCCGGGATCTGGGACTCAGGGAACCAGATTACCGCTTAGGGGTAGAGGGCAGTACGTCAGGTGAGCAGATAGGGAAAATGATTATCGAGACTGAAAAAGTCATTTCAAAGGAGAGGCCTGATCGCATCCTGGTATTGGGAGATACTAACAGTGGTATGGTTAGCATTATAGCGAAAAGAATGGGTATCCCTGTCTTTCATATGGAGGCGGGTAACCGTTGTTTCGACTATCGGGTCCCGGAAGAGGTCAATAGGACGATCATCGATCATTGTAGCACAATACTTCTTCCATATACTTATAGGAGCAAAGAGAACCTGCTTAATGAGGGCATTGCAGGCGAATTTATATACGTCATTGGAAACCCTATATACGAGGTCATTGAATATTATTCAAAGGAGATTGAATCAAGTAAAGCGTTGGCAGATTTGGGTGTAGAATCCCGGGAATATTTTCTCACAACGATGCATAGAGCGGAGAACGTGGACGACAAGGATAGACTTGGAAATCTGCTTACGGGATTGGACAACATAAGAGAAAAATATTCCGTTCCCGTAGTCTGCAGTTTGCACCCAAGGACGAAGAGCAAGATAGAACGATTCGGACTAGAGCCTAATAGCAGGAATATCCTCTTATCAACACCATTTGGTTTTTTTGACTTCATAGCTTTAGAAAAGAATGCATTGTGTGTGATTACTGATAGTGGGACAGTTCAAGAGGAATGTAGCATCTTCAAGGCGCCGAATGTCACTATCAGAGACGTCACCGAGCGTCCGGAAACGATTGAATGTGGTAGCAATATGCTAACCAGTACAATACCAGACCTTATGCTGGAGGCTGTGGGAATAGCCCTGAATGAGCAGTGTGAATGGGAGGCGCCATCAGGCTACCTGGATAGGAACGTTTCTTCGAGAGTTGTCAAAATAATTCTTGGCTACTTAAGAAATATTTCTGCTTATTAAAAAAGAATGAAGATTCTGCAGGTAGTTAGCTTCTTTTCCCCGATGCGTGGAGGTGGGATTGTAGCTGTGGCATATCAGCTGTCAAGAGCTCTAGCTCAGCGTGGTCACGAGGTAACGATATACACTAGCGATTTTGCACTTGATCGGGGATACATAGACTCTCTTGGTGGAGTAAAGGTGCGTACTTTTCACAGCTACTTGAGTCTATGCGGCAGGCCTTTATTCATGCCGGGTATAGTTGGAGCGGCGAGAAAGGAATTGATGGACTTTGACATTGTACATATGCATGGATATAGAGGCTTTCACTACCTGGTATTACGCCATTATGCTCGTAAATACGGTATCCCTTACATAGTGGATGCTCATGGTGCGACGGCCAGGAATTCATATGGAATGTTCAGGCATATAGTAGATATGTGTTTTGGGCGTTGGATATTGAAAGACGCAACAAAGGTTATTGCTGAAACTGAACAAGGGACTCGTGAATATGTGGATGCCGGAATAAGTCAGGATAGGATTGCTATTCTCTACCCTAACTTTCCGGTTGAGGACTTCGGATCCCTACCGCCGGCTCAGTGCTTCAAGGAAAGGTATAACGTCGGGGATAAGAGCGTGATCATGTTCATGGGAAGAATAGCCGGGGTAAAGGGGATAGATTTCTTGCTCTCTTCATTTCGTGAGTTGACTAGACAGAGAGATGCCGTTGTGCTGACGATTGTTGGAGCAGATGATGGATATAGAGCTAATTTACAGAAGATGATTGGCGAACTGAATCTATCGGATAAAGTTATTTTCACCGGTTATCTGGATGGTGAGGAGAAGTTAGCTGCGCTGCAGGATGCTTCGATGCTAGTATTGCCGTCTGTATATGAGCAGGGGCTTCCCAAGCCCTGTATTGAGGCGACGTTGTGCGGCACACCGTTTGTTATAACGAAGGATACCGGGGCCGCTGTAATAGCAAGCCAGATGGGCGCAGGCTATCAGGTGGAGTATGGAAACAGGGATGAGCTAAAAGATATGATGCAGTACATTCTCGGTAATCGAGATGAAGCTGCAATCAATGTCGAGAAGGCAAAGAAATATATCATGGCGAACCTATCGCTGGAAAAGGGAATCGAGGACTATGAAAATCTCTACTACACTTGCGTCAATCATACCTAATGAACTGACTCAAACTATAGGTTATGACGAATGAAGATACTGATAACCGGTGGCGCCGGTTTTATCGGAAGCCATTTATGTGAAAAGTATACCAGAGAGGGATACTCTGTGGTTTGCCTGGATAATTTTGCCAGCGGGAATCTAATGAACATAAAGCACCTGTTGAATTATCATAATTTCAAGCTAATAAAGGGCGATATCAGAGATTTCGATTTACTTGAAAAAATAATGAGGGATGTTGACGTAGTATTTCATCTGGCAGCTCAGGTGCATGTTGACAGGTCCTATATCGAGCCTAAATACACCTATGAAGTGATTGTGATGGGGACTCAAAATGTATTGGAAGTAGCCCGGTTGTACAACGCGAAGAAAGTAATTCACGCTTCAACGAGTGAGGTGTATGGGTCAGCTCTGCGTGTCCCCATAGATGAGGAGCATCCATTGAATGCTCCTCATCCTTACGGGGCTAGCAAGATTGCGGCCGATAGAATGTGCTATGCCTATGTCCGTACGTATGGAATGAACATCTCCATATTGAGGCTGTTTAACATTTATGGGCCCAGGCAGAGGGATATCGGATACGGAGGGGTGATATCTATATTCAGTCGAAGGATACTGAATAATATCAACCCGATTGTATATGGAGGCGGCAATCAGACTAGAGATTACACTTATATAGAGGATGCGGTGAAAGCCTATGATCTGGTGCTGAATCATAAAGAGCCAATTGGAGAGCCGATCAATTTTGGTAGCGGTAATGAGGTATCTGTCCTCGAACTGGCCAGTAAGCTCATCGAATTCTTCGGTAAAAAGGGAACAGTGAAAGTCACTCATACGGAGCCGCGGGTCGGTGAGGTGGAAAGGCTTATCGCTGACGCAACGAGAGCTAAAGATATTCTGGGATGGACTCCCGTTGTCAGCCTGGATGAGGGCTTAGAGAGATTCGTTGAGTGGTACAAGGACTATGGTATGGAGGAGAGGATCAAGCTTGAGTGACATTATAGAGAGAGATTATAAGGCTCTGGCCACATCGCTCAGGGCTCATGCATTGAGGATGGTCCACCGTGCCGGAAGCTCTCATATAGGCGGTTGCCTCTCAGCTGCTGACTTGCTGGCGGTGCTGTATGGCAATATCCTGCAAATAGACCCGTCACAACCTGACATGCTTGACCGCGACCGTTTCATTCTTAGTAAAGGCCACGCCGTTGCTGTGGTCTATGCCGCCCTGGCTGAACGCGGTTTTTTCCCTTTAGAGTGGCTGGATACTTTTTATCAGGATGGCTCACACCTGGGAGGACATATCACTTATGGAATACCTGGTGTGGAGGTATCTGCGGGTTCCCTCGGTCACGGGCTTTCCATCGGGTGCGGGATGGCTCTGGGGGGCAGGCGGGACAATCGAAACTATCGTGTGTTTGTCCTGCTGAGTGATGGCGAGTGTGATGAGGGCTCGACCTGGGAAGCGGCGTTGTTTGCTCCCCATCATCACCTGGACAACCTGGTCGCTATTGTGGATTACAACAAGATTCAGAGTTTCGGCGCTACAAAAGCAGTCCTCGATTTGGATCCGTTAGCGGATAAATGGAAGGCCTTTGGGTGGGAAGTTAAGGAGATAGACGGACATGATTTGAGTCAGATCAGACGCATATTGCAGAGTATTCCGTTTAAGCAGGGGAGACCAAGCTTTGTTGTGGCTCATACGGTTAAAGGTAAAGGGGTGAGCTTCATGGAAAACCAGCTTGCCTGGCATTATCGATACCCTGATGATGAACAATTGCGTTTGGCATTGAGAGAACTGGGGGTATCTGAATGAGGGCGGCATTTATTCGGGGCTTGATAGAAGCAGCGAAAGATGATAAGCGTATACATTTACTGGTCGGCGATGTTGGTTATTCTCTGGTTGAACCTTTTGCTCGGGAGTTCCCCGATCGCTTTGTTAATGTTGGTATAGCTGAACAGAACATGATCGGCATCGCTATGGGACTGGCATTGTGCGATAGGGTTGTCTTCGTTTATTCTCTGGCGAATTTCCCGACACTCCGCTGTATAGAACAGATACGTAACGACGTTTGCTACCACAATGCCGGAGTTAAAATTGTGGCTTCGGGAGGCGGACTCTCGTACGGAGCGCTGGGCGTGACACATCATGTTACTGAGGACATGGGTATCCTGCGAATACTGCCTAATATGACAGTGATCGCCCCGGGAGATCCTGTGGAGTCAGCGTTAGCAACACGTTCAATCAGTAAATGGCTTGGACCATGTTACCTGCGTTTGGCTAAAACGGGGGACCCTACGGTATATCAAACAACTCCTGATTTCCGTATCGGCAGGGCAATTATGGTAAGGGATGGGAGTGACGTGACTCTAGTGGCGACCGGAGGGATACTCTGGAATGCTGTTAAGGCGGCCGAGCAGTTGAGCCTGTGGGATATCCAGTGCCGTGTACTCAGCATGCACACTCTAAAGCCGCTGGATGTTGACTCTGTAGTAGCAGCGGCTCGGGAGACTGGTGTAGTCATTACTATTGAGGAGCATACCATAATTGGTGGATTGGGGAGCGCAGTCAGCGAGGTTCTTGCTGAGCATGCTGGTTCAGATGCTCTTTTTAAACGAATTGGGATAGCTGATAGGTTTTGCTCCGAAGTAGGCAGCCAGGCATATCTGCAGAAGGCCTGTTCTTTATCAGTGGAGGACATTGTGGATACGGTGCGTTCGCTGGTTAGAGAAAAAAGCTTGAGTCGCAAACGGGAAACGCGAGTTATACATAGCGGAAAAATCACGGTTAAATAGAGTTGAATGAAATGATGACATATAGGGGTTTACAGTCCCTGGGTATAAAGCTCTCAAATATTGGTTTTGGCTGCTGGCAATTAGGTGGCCATGCGTGGGGAAAGGTATCGGAAGAGGAAATGGTCAAGGCGATTTACAGAGCTATAGATGGGGGAATAACCCTCTTTGATACTGCCCCTATTTATGGCCTGGGGCACTCTGAGGAGGTGCTGGGTAAGGCCCTGGGTGCCAGAAGAAAGGACGTTGTTATCGCGACAAAGGTAGGGCTGGGCTGGAAGAAGGGCGAGACCTTTGAGAAATATACGGATAGTTCCCCTGCGAACATAGAAAGAGAGATTGAATCGAGCTTGAGACGGTTGAGGACGGATTATATTGACCTTTATCAAATACACTGGCCGGATCATAATACCTCGCTTGAAAATACGTTTCGTGCAATGGAAAAGCTTAAGAAAGCAGGCAAGATTCGCTGTATCGGCTGCTGCAATTTTTCTCTGGGTCTGCTGCGGGAATCGCTGCAATATGGCGAAATCGAGAGTATTCAGATTCCGTATAGCTTAGTAGATAGAAAAGTAGAACGAGATATACTGCCATTTTGCAGAGAGTACGGAATCTCGGTGTTGGCGTATAGTCCCATAGCGAGAGGACTATTGGCAGGTAATTATGATGAGAAAACGAAATTTGAAGCGGATGATCACAGAAGCAGGGATATTGACGAGTACTTCGGAAGCGGAAGGCTGGCTATAAATCTGGAAATTGTAGAGAAGGTCAAGGTTGTTGCCAGAAAACTTAACATGACACCTGCACAGGTAGCGCTTCGATGGGTATTGGAGAATCCTTGTGTTATATCTGCGATCTCTGGCGTGAAAAACGTTGCGCAAGTTGAACAGAATGCATCCGTATTGAATGTTAATTTACCTGAAGAGGATATGGGATTTTTAAGCGGGTAAGAAACAGTCACCTGGCTTACCGGAATGTTGTATGCCATTAAAGGAGTTATGCGGTGATTTTACCCAGGGCGCAATCCATGATGAAAGCGACACTCCCGGATTGGGGTTTCACATTTATTCATGATGCAGCCGAGCGCGGCTACTATCTGGGGACCAAGCTTTTTGAGGAGACATATTACTGGTTTTGGTATGTCTTTTCTGTATTGAGAGGGGACTCTGCAAGTATAAGGAAGATAAAGTCGATACACTTGATAAACTCATATTCGCTGGTCGGCCGGAGAGGACTGCTGAACACTTATGATCTATGTGTTCGGATTGAGAATAATAGTATTGAGGGCTGTTTTGTTGAGTGTGGAGTCGCCAGAGGTGGTTGTTCGGCTCTTATGGCTATGGTCGCTGCTGCAAACAAAGGTGGTAGAAAAAGCTGGCTGTTTGATTCATTTGAAGGGTTACCGCAACCTACGGGAAAGGATCCGAAGAATTGCGGGTTAGTTCAAGGTTCCTGCCGGGGCATGTATGAAGAAGTCGATTGGTTGTTGTTTTCGAAGCTGAGATTGGATAGGAATAATGTGTCACTGGTAAAAGGCTGGTTTCAGGATACGCTGCCGGAGTACAAGGATCGAATGGGAGCGGTGGCGCTATTGAGGCTGGATGGTGATTGGTATGAGTCAACGAAGTGTTGCCTGGAAAATCTGTATGATAACGTGGTCCCGGGGGGATATGTCATTATCGATGATTACGGGGCTCTAACCGGTTGTAAAGAAGCGGTTGATGATTTTTTAAACGAAAGAAACATAAACGTGGAGTTAATTGATGTTGATCATATACGTTTCTATTTCCTTAAGCCTGACGTGTCAGTAGGGGCATAATGAGAAATATATACGGGGTGGTTTGATGACAGCACAATCAGGATCAGTATCTATTTCGGCTTTCGGCAAAGCATACAGGCAGCTCTGTGGAACAGGCGTGGGAAAAATTCCAGGGGTTAACGCGGTATCTACATCGATATTCTGGCATCTGTGGGGCAGCAAGAGCCCTATTATAGAAATACAAGGCAGTAAGATGTGTATGAGCCCGGTCGGATTACCCAAATCCTATCAGAAGACATTTCAGGCTTATATCATGCAGCGGGAATGGGAGCGACTGATGACGCCGTTGTTCAAGGAGGCAGTCGAGGAAGCAGATATTTTTGTGGACCTCGGGGCTAATATTGGATACTTTACCCTTCTCGCGGCAAGGCATATGGGAGTAAGAGGGAAAATTTATGCCTTTGAGCCTGAGCCTACAAACTACAGCTTGTTGCTCAAGAACATTGAGGTAAATGGATATAACAACATCATCCCTGTACAGAAAGCCGTATCCAATACGAATGGCACAGTCAGGTTCTTTCTAGATAGGACTGATACGGGAGGGCATACGATATACCAGCCTGAAGGCAGGAAGGAATTCATTGAAATTGAATCGGTAACCCTGGACGAGTTTTTTAAGGACAAGGGTCTTCACATTGATGTTATCAAGATGGACGTAGAGGGAGCGGAAGCAGCTGCACTTCAGGGAATGGAGGAAATTATCAGGGAGAATAGTAATTTAAAGCTGTTTATTGAATTCTATCCGCAAGCAATCAGTAGAAGCGGTAACTCACCACGGGAATTCGCTCGTATACTCCTGGAAGACTATCATTTTTCAATCTTAGCTATGAGCGACTATTCAAGGGATAAATATTATTCGAAGATCGGCAATGCTGATGAGCTAATGAACCTGTGTCTGGATGGGCATGCGGTGAATCTCTTCTGCAAAAGGATAATTCATGCCTGACAGTATAGTTGATTCTCGGTGATTAACGTGTTGAAACAAGTTCGATGGTCTACGGGAGAAGTAATGTACGTGACCGGTCTGCACAACGAACGTTCCGAAAATCGTTCGAGGGAATGAAGTGGTGACGCCCGATTTAATAAAGATGGGTGAGTGTATATCAAGTACCTTTGGATTATTGGATTGCTATGCCTCGGTGAGGAGGGCGTTAGCAGGCACACAATCGGCGATTATAGTGTTTCATCGAGTTAGTCCCGGATTGTTTCCCTGGTTCACGGAGGCGGTTACCCCGGAGGACTTTGAGAAGGAAATTTCTTATATTTGCAGGGTGGGGCATGTAGTGCCATTAGACTGGTTAGTTCAGCGAATATACGAAGGAAAATCTATACCGCCGGGGACGGTCTGCATCACATTTGATGATGGCTTCAAGGACAACTTCGAATTTGCCTATCCGATTTTATTGGAATATGGCGTGCCGGCAACGATATTCCTGACTACCGGGTATATTGGAAATGGTGCAATATTTCCGTCTTTGATAGCACGTTTTGCCGTTTGGAACACCGTCATGGAGAGATTTGAGATGAACGTCCTGGGGCGTTTCGACTTACGCACATCTGCCGGAAAAGCATCGGCTATGAGAAGAATTGACCTGTTCATAAAATATCACCCAGAAGAGGCCGATTGTTTAGTGGAAACACTTCTCGATGTGTTGGATATCGCGCCACCCGATGATTTGGGGGGAAAGCTGATGCTGTCCTGGGATGAAATCATGCAAATGAAGCGGAATGGCATCTCTTTTGGAGCGCATACGGTGACCCACCCGATTCTGAGCCGTGTGCCTCTGGAAGTGGCAAGAGGTGAAATCACCCGATCAAAAGATGAGATTGAGCAGAGGTTGGAACAACCCTGTACTATATTCGCTTATCCCAATGGCTTAGCCGATGACTTTAATAATGATGTCGTTGAGATTGTAAAGCAAAACGCTTTCGTCGCCGCAGTTACCGCCATACCCGAACTGCTTGGCGGGCGATTAAAGGACCCTTTCAGGCTGCCCCGGGTTTCATCAGGTCAGAGCTATGATGGATTCAAATGTCGCTTCTCGGGTCTATACCCCGATTTGATGGCTGCTGTAAGTCGGTTAGAAGGTAAAAGCAACTCGTCTTATTCTAAATAGGCATATTAGGTATAGTGATAATAAACAGGCGGCTGGACTCCTGATGCGCAATACGGGCTGTGAATCGGACGATCAAAGGGTAGTAATAAGTTTGTATTTTACCCTGGCACCAGCCTGTTGCTCATGTGGAACGTGAGAAACCAGCATCAATAGAGATGAGAAAGTAGCGGGATAAGGAGAGAGCAGGATTTGGCAAAAGCGGTGCAGGCGGTGCGTACTCACGAATTAAGAATGAAGGAAGTCTGGGATAGAGAAGCTGTATCCTCAGATGATCTTCTGAGGATTGCGAGGAGCTTCCATGAGGATACGCCACCGTTTGTGAGGGGTCTTTTAAATGAGTTTGAGGATGATTTGGCAAGGTTCTGCTTTGAAGGGTTTTCCGGTTCTGTTCTTGACGCTGGATGTGGAACCGGCGAGATATTGACACATGCATTGAGACTGTACCCGGAATTGAATATTAGTTACATGGGTCTGGACTTCTCGGAGAATATATTGCGGAGAGCATCCGGTAGAGGAGAGTTGAAATCAAAGGCCTCCTTTTTTCAAGGAAGTGTGGCGAATTTGCCGTACAGGGATGAAACCTTCGATCGTGTTATCTGTAGCGGAGTAGTCTGGTATCTAGGATCAAAATGTGAGGTAGTAAGATTGCTGAGGGAGTTCAATAGAGTCTTAAAGCCCGGGGGAGTGCTAGTTACTGACTGCCTCAACAGACTTGCACCATCGATTATTGTGGTATCACTATTGGCCCGATCTCGTACCAGGGCTCCAAAGTATGTTTCGCCGTTTTGGTTCATTAAGGAAACGAAACGTGCTGGCTTCAAGGTGGAATCATACCGCGGATTTAATTTTAGCCTTTTCTCTGGTTACAGGTATCTACTCATGGGGCGGTGGAAAGTATTCGATCCGTGGTTCATACAGGAGAGGTGGTCGAGATTCGTTGAAAAGGAAATTGTACCGAATGTGGATAAAATAAGCCTGTTCGGGCACAGGTTATGTGTGAAATGCGTCAAGTAAGGAAATATATCGAGAAAGCACATATGCCCATAGCAGTCGCCATTGGGGCTGATTTAGGGGCAATAAGGAATTTGGGAAGGCATGGCGTTCCTGTTATCGCAGTAAGCCCGAAGGCCAGGATGGCATCTTTCTTTTCGAGGTACTGTAAAGGGGTTGTTTGCCCGGACCCCGAGGAGAGTGAGGCGGAGTATATAGATTTCATGTCGAGGCTTGGGGAACAGATGAATGACAAGGGGGTCATAATTCCGTGTGGTGATGAAGATGTATTGGCTGTTACGAGGCATAGAGATGAGTTGAGCAGATACTATGAATTTCCGATGTCGAAGTTCGAAATTATGGAAGAGGTGGTAAACAAGAGGGAATTCTATAAAAAGCTTGAGGTATTGGGCTTTTCCCATCCGAAGACGTATTTTCCAGATGGCATTTCAGATGTAGAAAGAATAAGTCATGAGATTACTTATCCTCAAATTGTCAAGCCAATAGCGCATACGAAATTCAGCAGGCAGTTCCATGTAAAGCTTTTTGAAGCAAATACTCCCGACGAACTGGTTGAGGCATATGATAAGGCCACATCCGCTGGCTATGAAGTAGTTATCCAGGAGGTAATTCCCGGGAGTGATAGGGACCTATACGCACTTTGCAGCTATTCGAATTCTGCCTCCGAACCTGTTGGCGTTTTTGCTTATCGGAAGATCAGGGGTTACCCACTGGATTTTGGCGTTTCTTCTCTTGTCGAGAGTGTATTCGAGCCGGAGATCGTTGAGTTGGGCGTAGGGCTTATTCAGAGCATTGGGTACCATGGGATTTCTGAAATAGAATTAAAAAGGGATCAAAGGGATGGTAAGTTTAAGATAATTGAGATGAATGCTCGAACATCAATAGAGGTCGTTCTGGGTAGTAGGCTCGGCGTGGACACAATATATATGGCATATATGGATGCTATTGGAGAAGATGTAAAAAAGGTAGTATCAAAAACCGAAAGTATCAAGTGGCTCTACGTGTGTGTAGATATCATGACATGCCTCGCAAAGGCAAGAAGAGGCGAGCTGTCATTCGGTGAGTGGATTAGGTCTCTAAGAGGTAAGAAAGTGTATGCTGACTTCGCAGGGGATGACCCAATTCCTTTCATTGTTTATGCATTTACCTTTGCTTCTCCAGGTCTGAAGATTCTGATTGGTAAGGTCAGATCGAGAATAAGAAGGGAACAGCGAAGTAGGCAGGTTGCGGGAATCCAGCCAGCATAATACGAGAGGATTAATGAACTGCGAATACTCTGGAGTTTAGTGTGCAGGAGATGGTCTCCTGTTTCCAAATGCCTTTTCCTAGCATAATGTGACTGCGGTCGTAGGTGCCGAAACATAGCATGCAATCATGATTTATCCGGTTGGCCACAGTTGACTCTAAAAGCAATTGGTTATAGTGAACGCGACCTCATTTCAGGCTATGAGCTTTGGCTTAACCGGTGCTTACGAGGCCCGATCTTCAATTCAAAATCAACAGGCGTGCTCGGGCTGGTATTATCGCGACTATTTGCTTCTATGAAGCCCTCTAACGCCCATGCTGTTGTGGTCATGTACTATAAATTGCTGAAAATGAATTTGGGATGTACCCTTTCTGTA
>CAYVQT010000076.1:0-4918 GCA_964453665.1 uncultured Dehalococcoidia bacterium
CCTTATTCTGTAGCTATTGTTACGGATGGGACTGCTGTCCTTGGTCTGGGTAACATCGGCCCGGTAGCGGGAATGCCCGTTATGGAAGGAAAGGCTGCCCTACTCCAGCACCTGGTAGGTATTAGCGGTATACCTGTCCTGTTGAATACTACCGACACGGACGAAATTGTGGAAACAGTGGAACATATTGCTCCTACATTTGGCGGCATTCAGCTAGAAGATATAGCATCGCCCCGATGTTTTTCGATCGAGGAAAGGCTCCAAAAGGAATTGGACATTCCCGTAATGCACGACGACCAGCACGGGACTGCTGTGGTCACTCTGGCAGCTTTAATCAATGCTTGCAAGCTAGCCAAAGTAACACTCCACGAGGCGAAGATCGGGCTTATTGGCCTAGGGGCTGCCGGACTGTCCATTGGAAAGATACTCTATCAATACACAGGGAACCCAACCCTGGGCACGGCAAGAACCGAAGCCAGCATAAGGCGGCACACAGAACAGGGAGGCCTTGCCTCCTCTATGGAAAAGATCATGGAAACAGCCGATATTGTAGTCGCCACCACCGGGGTAAAAGGACTTATCAGCCCGGGCATGGTTAGAAAAGGGCAGATTATCTTCGCCCTCTCGAATCCCTATCCGGAAATCTCACCGGAGCGTGCCATAGCATCAGGCGCTATCCTCGCCACAGATGGCAGAGCAGTCAATAATTTAATAGGCTATCCGGGGATCTGGCGGGGAACACTGGACGCTAAGGCCGCTAAAATAAATTACGAGATGTATAAGTACGCAGCTCTAGCCATTGCCGATGCTACACCAGAAGGAGAACTCGTACCAAGTCCTATTGACCCTGTCGTACATCTGGCAGTCGCTCATAACGTAGCCAGGGCGGCTGTGGAATCAGGTATTGCCCAGCAACAACTGGACGATGACTATTTCGAAAACACCGACGTCAGAGAGCCCCCATGTTAATAGAGGCCACTGCACGATTTTGTTCACCGGTATAATTATGGACTGGCATTTACATCATCGGGGCTTAACCCCCGAACTACCATTATTGCTCCACCAACCGTCGCCGTAATCCCTTCACCCGCAGCTGATGTTACCTCTGCCTCCTGCGCCGTAACCTTCGATACGTGAGCCGTAATGACCTGTGCCAAGACAGCAATAATCGTTAGACACCTTTCTTCCTTGCACACACAGTACTATTTTCCTACCTGAAGCCAACGAAAGAACTATTGCGTATCTGAAGAAAGCTATGCTAATGTTTGAAATAGTTAGTCGTATCCTGTCATATGTATGCGTGAGTTCATAAAGCAGGATACGATTTAACAGCCGGTAGTGATGTCAACATATAAGGAGGGAGCCATGAAGCATGCAACGGATAATAACCAGCTCGACAGGATGCTGACCGTGAGGCAGGTAGCTGATTTCTTGCAGGTCAGCATATGCAGCGTTAGGCGCTGGAGCGACAAAGGGACATTGAGATTCTACCGTGTGGGCTCTCGAGGGGACCGCAGATACCAGCGCGAGGATGTCCTTCAATTCCTGGACGAATCCAGCCGCTACTTTGTGCCTGATCGCACAACTGCGAAGGTTTAATTTCGCCCTGGTATAAACATCTCCTCTCTTGAGTAACATTAAGGCATACCGATAAGGAATGCCAGTGCACATACTTGGTATATTAAACGTTCCCAAGCCAGCTATTGATGAGCTCCCATGCTCGACAAACATTCTCTACTGACTTGCCAGGTGACCAACTTACAACACATATATACAGGCTATCCCCAATAGCACTACAGCCCACTTCAATGTGACAAAGTTGTAATACAATTGTAAGCTCTTTGTTATTTCTGCTTAATATAGACTTAACCGGTTTGTTATCCCATGTTCGTATAATTTCATATCATCAAACGCGATTATATCAATGCCTTATAAACATCAATATACATCTGGCAACGCAGAATCAACGTGGTAGATATAGACAGTGTCAACTGCTGGCATCCTTTACTACTGATATAAAAGCATGCTGGACCTTATAATAATAATCGCCTTATCCCTTCTAGTAGTGCCCTTGGCTCTACTGGCAAGCGGACCACTGCGTATTGCTCTGGGCGTGCTATTTGTCCTATTTTTCCCAGGCTATACACTAATCGCAGCCCTGTTCCCACGAAGAGATACTCTCGACTCAGTAGAGCGTCTGGCTCTAAGTGTCGGCCTGAGCATCGCTATAGTCCCCCTCGTAGGGCTGGTGCTGAATTACACCCCCTGGGGTATTCGCCTCGAGCCCATAGTGCTCTCCCTGCTGGGTTTTATACTGGTCATGAGCGCAGTGGCCCTGTGGCGCAGAAGGAACTTGCCGCCAGAGGAGCGCTTCGAAGTCAATCTCAAAGGCAACTTCTCGCAGATCACTCTCGGGTGGGGGAACGAGAGGTCTTGGGACAAGTTACTTTCTGTTCTTCTAGTGGTGGCCATCGTCGGAGCTATAGGCACGATAGTATATGTCATTCAGTCCCCAAAAGTTGGTGAAACATTTACCGAGTTCTACATCCTGGGACTGGAGGGTAAGGCAGAGGGCTACCCAAACGAGGTCACACTGGGAAACGAAGGTGAGGTAATCGTGGGAATAGTGAACCGCGAGCACGAGCCTGCATCCTATAGCGTGGTGATAGCTGTCAACGAAGACTCCCTCACAGAGGTTGGCCCTATTTACCTGGATCACGAAGCGAAGTGGGAACAGGAAATCAGCTTCACTCCGGTCATGGCTGGGGCAGATCAAAAGGTGGAGTTCCTACTCTACAAGGAGAATGACGCCGAGCCTTATCACAGGCTTCATCTCTGGGTAGATGTTAACGGGACATAATACGCAAGCAGTTGATCGGGTTACGATTTGCCCATTGTACCAGCAGGGATCAGATAAGAATTCTTCCTGAGAATGGAGGGGTGACGGTTTGAATGGCTGTGTGGTATTTACAGAATCAAGCGAACATGTGATACAGGCATGACGTGGAAGACTATAAGCACACGAATCCATATTGTTCATTCCGACCTGAATTGTTATCTATTTGTAAGATGATAGTAATTTCCTATTAATCAGTTTGTAATCCTGTGTTTATACAATTGCATATACCCACAGGATTCGTGCGGGGAGTATCAGCATGCCTTTCACCGATACGAGCTAAAGGAACAAAGCAGTCAGACGGCATGTCACAAATCATATGTTAAAGGAGTGAACCACGAGAAATCCTTATATTTGGCTGGGGCTTGGCTTGACTATGTTCGGCGCTATGATATCGCCGGTGTTCTATTTCATTGTGAAGTCGGCTCCTCTTTCGGCCCTGGGAATATCCTTCCTGATGCTCGGGCTTACCTGCATTGCCCTGGCCAATACCAGGCCTCCTATCTCTCCGGAGGCCAGCCAGATGATGCTGCAAACCGGAATCGAAAACATCGCCGCTTTATTGGAAGAGTTGGGCCTAAGAGGAAAGGCTATCTACCTACCCCCCTCTTTAAGGAATGGCCGCGCCCAAGCACTGATCCCGCTGCGTCATGACCAGAACCCAGTTCAGATAACTAATAGGATTCAGGGCCGGCTTATAGTCAGGTATGGCCACGACCCCGAGGCCCTCGGTATCGCCGTCACCACTCCGGGTTCAATTTGTTTAGACGGGCTGGAAATCCAGCCCGGTCCCACCTCAGCCGAGCTTGCGTCTGCCATGAATCACGTACTGGTAGGAATGTTGGACATCGCCAGTTCTCTTACAGTAAACACCAACAATAGTAGAGTGAACATTGAAGTCTCAAATCCCAAGCTTAGTTACCAGAATATATGGTTCTACCGCTCGATGGGTAGCCCTCTGGCCTCAATAGCGGCTACCATCACCAGCGAAGCCCTGGATAAACCCATAACAGTTACCAGAGAAGAGCATCGTGGAAATAAAAATATGATTGAACTAGAGGTACTGTCTTGAGGATATATAACAGATACATACTGACGCTGGCCTTACTCTTTACTGTCATTAACGTAACCATGATCGCTTCAGGACAGACCAGCCTTGATACCTATTTCGCGGTGCTTGTTATAGCTTCACTGGTGGTGACTTTGCTCTATGTTTATTTAAGCAACAGGGCCAGAAAGGCGCTTAACGCTATCGCTCTTTCCTTCTTCGTCGGATTCCTGGCCGTCGTGGCGCTCAAGGTAATTGATATTCTCTATCGAGCATAAGGTATCCAAATGTATCACAAGAAATCGCTTGCCACGCTTGCTCTGGTACTGCTTTCTCTGCTAGTGCTGCCAGGCGGCGTTATAATGGCCGGTAATGGCGAACCGGTGCCCCACGAGGACCCCGACATCGCTGAGGTGCACTATGATGAAATCGCCATTTTAGACTACTACTCCCAGCTAATAGACACTGCTCTAGCCAGGACACCTACCAACACAGAAGTACTGCGAGAAAAGACCCTGTTCGCGAACATCCCTGAATCCCTCGGGCTGTATCTCGCGAAATTCGGAAATGCCACCGTTAGAATCTCCTGGCTCATCGTAGAGATAGAAGCTGATATAGATACGATTAATGCTCTTGCCAGGCAGTTCCGTCTGGAAGAGATGGAAGAGCAGCGTCTCCAAACACAGGACAAGCTGAACGGAGCCTATGAGCAATTATCTATAATAGAGAAGTCCTCTGCCACTTCCGCACAGATACTGGGTATCCCATATTCTCCAGGTGACAGCCCGCTAGGTATGGCCTACAAAGAATTGGAAGGAAAGATCGCCTTGCTCCGCAGTCTATTAGACCTTTTTCAAGCCCTGCTGGAAACCCTACCCGAGGATTCCCTCCAGGAACTGCTGCAGGACATCCCCGAGGGTTCCCTCCAGGAACTGCTGCAGGACATCCCCGAGGGTTCCCTCCAGGAACTGCTG
>CAYVQT010000076.1:5018-13380 GCA_964453665.1 uncultured Dehalococcoidia bacterium
CAAACGCTTCTGCGCCCCACGGAGCTAACCCTGGCGGTAGAACCGACGGCTGTATTTGTTGGAGACTGGATTAGTTTTAAGGGCAACCTGACTTCCGGAGGCATTGCCCTGCCCAACCGCGAGGTGCTGCTGCTGCTCGACGGTGTTCCCTATTTCAACAGCCAGACCGGCCAGGACGGTTCATATCAAGGCCAGTTGCAAATACCATATAACTACAACCCCTGCCTGACCCTGCAAGCCCTGTATTACCCGCAGGACAGCGATATCGGTATCTACCTTGCATCCAAGAGTTCAGCCGTCGAGATTCAGGCGCTTTTTTACATGGCTGGGCTGCGTCTGGAAATCAGAGGCAAGTCCTACCCGGGATTGGACTGTTCCTTGTTTGGTTACTTCGACTATGGTGACCAGCCAATCCCGGCTGCCAGAGTTATTCAGATATATCTTGATAGAAGGCTCATATCCCAAGTCAGCGTTAAGGACAGTTTTGAACTCGATATACCGCTAGAGCCCGAAACCGCTTTAGGGCAACACAGGCTTCTGGTGATAGCCCCGTCCCAGAAGAGGTATGCTCCAGTCGCCTCTGAAACCACCCTGGATGTGGTCAAGGCGGTAACCACAATCGAAGTCAGCCCACCCCGATTAGCATTCATGCCCTTCTCATTGAATCTGGAGGGCTATATTTACTCGGATTTTGGCCCCGTAAAGGATGCTATTGTGGAAGCAAGCTTTGGCACCCACATTGCACAGGCAACAACGTCTCAGGATGGCACTTTTAATGTCAAGCTGGCAACTGGTATGAACCTCAGCTTGATTGGCACTCGGGACATCAGTCTTAAAATAAATCCCACAGAACCATGGAACTCGACGGCCGATTCATCCTGGAGCCTGGTACTCGTAAACCCGATTCTTATCTTTTTAATTGCAGCAGCGCTGGCTATCATTATAGTTACTTTAGCTAAGAGGCTCAGGGTTAGGTCTACCATAACTGTCACCGGGGCTGCTGTGCCGGTCGTAGTAACTCCGGCTACGGCCTCAACCGAACAATCACGCACAGGAATTACGTCACTATCTATCCATCGAAGAGAAGTAAAAGACCTCAGGCAGCTTACTTTCAATCTTTATCGCAGGCTCCTGAGATTGATACAGGACTTCACCAATATAACAATGAAACCTCACCTTACTCTCAGGGAATTTACGACCCAATGTGCACCCATAATCGGGCCCGCCCACAGGTACCTGGACCAGTTTACCCACATCATCGAGAGACTCTTATATTCGAAACATCCTCCGGAACCGGCAGACCTGGAGAAAGGCCAAGAACTTACCAGATACATGGAGGAATCGCTGAAACATGACCATGCGTAGCATAATAGCGCTGGCCTTAGCTCTCGTAGTTATAATATCGCTTGTCAGCATCTGGTTTTATCCCTCAATACAGGACTTCATGCGTACCAATCCCTTCTGGAACGGGATCAAAGACTTCTCCGATGAATTCGATGCCACTTGGACAGAGTCTTTGTTAGACTCAACTCAGAATCCCGAAAGCACGACATTGATTATTATCCCTTATTCAATATATAAGCAAGATGATCTGCAAGAGATTAACAGATTCGTGCGAGAGGGCGGCGTATTACTGCTGCTCGATGACTATGGCTATGGCAATACCCTGCTGGAACAGTTTGGGTTAGAAGCGAGATTCAGTGGAAATCCTATGGTCGACCCATTATTCTGCTACAAGAATGAATGGCTGCCCCGGATAACCGATTTTCACCCTGAAGTAACGCAGGCCGGAATAGAATCAGTGGTCCTGAACCATGGCACCGCGCTACTAGAAGTGGATTCAACCCAGGTCCTGGCTATGTCTTCAGAGTCGAGCTATCTGGACCTGAACGGGAATACTATCCTTGACGATGGAGAGCCACAAGGCCCTTTCCCCGTGGCAACTGTGTCGATTCTGGGCGACGGTACTGTCCTGCTACTCTCCGACCCCAGTATACTGATAAACAGTATGGTAGGCAGAGATAATAATCACAACTTCCTGGATTATATAATAATGCAGTATGGGCAGGACCGTGAGCTTCTGATGGACATATCTCATCTACCCAAGTCTCCGTTGGATGACTCTAAATCAACGTTGACCCAAACCAGAGAACGGATAGCACATCCCTATTCCGTAGTAGTTGTAATGGGAATAGTTGTATCGCTGTTTCTAAGACCATGGCAGAGAGAGGAGGCAAGTTGAGCAAAGAAAACAACATTATTCAATTGCCACACAGGATTCGTGAAGAACTATCCAAGGTAATCATAGGTAAGGATGAGGTTAAGCGAACCTTGATCCTGGCGCTGATCTCCGGCGGACACGTCCTTATCGAAGGTCTGCCCGGTACAGCTAAAACCAAGCTGGCTTGTACCATCGCCCAGATAACCGGCTGTGAGTTTAAGAGAATCCAGTTCACCCCAGACATGATGCCAGCTGACATAACCGGCTTCTTCTTATATTCTCCCACCAATCAACCCAGATTCATACAAGGTCCAATATTCGCCAATGTCGTTCTGGCCGACGAGCTTAACCGGACCTCACCGAGAACCCAGGCAGCTCTACTAGAAGCAATGCAAGAACATCAGGTCACCATAGAGAGGAATACCTATGAGCTACCCAGACCGTTTATGGTGATTGCCACGCAGGTTGCGTCCGGAGCAGAGGGAACCTATCCCCTGAGCGACGTACAGGTGGACCGGTTTATCCTGAAAGCCAGCACCCAACATGCCTCTACGGCAGAAGAAAGGCAAATAGTAGCCAACATTGACTACCTGGACAATCCAGATATCAATGCAGTAGCTAATGCCGAAAACATAGTTAAACTGCAAAAGGAGGTAAAAGGTATTTTTGTATCGGAGGCAATTATTGAATATATCGTCTCCTTAATCGATAGGCTTCGCCAACACCCCGACATACTCTCGCCCCCAAGCAGTAGAGCAGGAATTGCGCTCTTTAAATGTACTCGGGCACTGGCTATGCTCGAAGGTCGCGATTTCGTAATCCCTGACGATGTGAAACAACTTGCCGTACCTGCCATGGAACACAGGATTATTATTAAGCCGGAAGCTGAGATGGATGATATACGCCCTAAAGACATCATTAACACAGTAATGGAGCAAGTATCAGTCCCCAAGATAGCGGTATGATAGGCTTGAAAAGGTCCGGCATCCGGCTACTGATTAAAATCTATGTAGCGCTCAGCCTCGTTGCAGGTGTTGTTTTCTCGCCGCTGGAATTTTCCTTTGTCCCATCTTTGTTTCTGGCTATATTCCTTTATTCCTGGTTTCGACCTCCCCGCCCCCTGGCCGCCTTCACCCTGAATTTGTACCTGTTTATAGCCTTGCCTCTAATCTACGAATCCATCGTAGTCGCGGAATTATCGCCATTCTTCTCTCTACCCATTCTAGCCCTGCTGGACTTAGACCTCGAACGCCTGGCATCCACCTATCATTTCGAGGATTCAAGATTCAAGCGACAGCCCAGCAAACTCCTTGTAAGTCTGGCTCTCGTAGTTGTTATCTCACTTGCCATCGCCGTCTTCCTGGGAAAATATAACCTGCTAATTGCCTGTGCCTTTCTGGCTGGTTATCTGCTCTTTCTTATCATCCGCCTCCTGGCAGCTATTCCACAATCACCCATCGATGTTGATAAAGCCCAGTACAAAGTAATTGCCGGTCACAACATCAGTTTTACAGTGCCTCTCTTGAACAGGTTAAAGCTGGGAGGTTGGCTATACCTTGCTACACCGCATGAATTTATCAAGCTGAAGCACCACAGATTTCCACTGAACCAAGACATAATCGAACTTCATGTCTCTCTCACCCCACCTCTCGCCGGACCATCGACAGTCAATGTAACTGCCTTTGTTCTGGATCGATGCGGATTGATACAAACCAAATTTCCTCTGGAACTGGCTGAACTTCTTGTAATCCCCAGAGCCAAATATGCCGCCTGGCTGGCGAGGAGATATCTCGAGACAACCAGGGCAGGACTAGTTACTCCAATGGCATCCGGCACAACTGTTTTCCGGCGATCTACAGGGTCTAGAAGTGGCGCAGAGTACTATGCAAACAGGTTTTATCAGCCAGGTGATAGCTTACGCAGCATTAGCTGGAAACACTCACTGAAACTGAATGAGATCGTAGTGAAGGAGTTTGATTCCCCCCAAGCCTCCTCTGCGGCACTACTTATAAATCTGACAGTAGCTAACGCGGATGAGGCCGATCGATTGGTCTACACCTGGTTAATCACCTCTATAACGTTGGCCCGAGAGGGCATTCCCACTATGCTTGCCGTATATAACCACGAGGATGTTTTAACGGTAACCGGATTTCTCGATTCCAGACAGGTAGTGCTCAGGTCACTAATGCTATCCAGAGAAGTAGTTATTTGGGCACAACCTCAGAAATACCTTAAGCCACCCGATCCTCTAAGGATAAGAGCGGATATCAGCAGGCTCAGGATGGCAAACATGGACTCAGTGACTAAGCTCATAGAGTTGCTCGACATGGAGTACAAGGCCCTATGTGATTACGCAGCTTCTAACCCCGCCACTAAAGCAGTGAACGCAGTGCTGGCTAAAAGCAGCAGTCGTGCTACGTTTGCCTTCATATCCGCTGAAAATCACGATGTGGAAGCATTGCAGATGGCCAAATACAGACTAAAGACTCGCAATCTTCGCTTCACTGAGATATCCCTAGACGGAAATGCCACGAAGGCGGATAAAACGCCCGGTACCCAAATTTCCGATAACGCTTCTGAGTTACCACGGCCCTTGAAATCCACCGATGCCAGCATATCGTTTAAGCCTGCTTGAGCAGATATGCAGCCCGTAATTAACCACGGGAATAAGAAACGTCCGCATACTGCGGCGTATCGTGAGCACTTAAATACTAGCTGTACATTCCTGCATAATTGTAATCTGTTTGTAAGCCTTTTGTAATTCCCTTTTTACATCCTTAATCCCCCTCTTAATCCCGTGTTCCTACAATTGCATTCGACAGGATAAGCCGTCATTTCTACTATGGCGAGATGTTTCAACTTGAAGGACAAGGTGCCTTGGAAATGACACGGCTTTCTCATAAAGACATGCTACGTCGTTTTCCACGAGATCTCAAACACTGTTGATAACATTTATTGGGGGAGTAACCAAATTGTGCGCGCAGAAAAAACAGAATTCACCGGTTCTTGATCACCAGGTGGATGGCGACATTATCTGCAACAATCGCCAGCCACAGATAAGCATCCGAATTACGGACAAGTCAAAGCTAAACGAAGCTGTAGTTTCCGTCGTCGGATTGGGCTATGTAGGATGGCCTTTAGCTACGGCATTTTCCAGAAATCTGAGTGTGGTCGGCTTCGATATTAATTCTTCCAAGATTAATGAATTATACCAACATAACCACAACCAGAGCCTTATTCTTACTGATAATCCCGAAGAGCTGGGCACGGCCGATTTCATTATTATCGCTGTCCCAACCCCGGTTACGAAATCCAAAGAACCTGACCTATCATTCGTTAAAAAAGCTGCCGAAATCGTAGGGCGAAGGCTAAAGATAAACAGCACAGTTATTCTGGAATCCACTGTTTATCCCGGTGTAACCGAAGAGGTTGTGAAACCGATCCTCGAGGAAGAGTCGGGTCTTGTATGCGGCGTGGACTTCAAGATCGCCTATTCACCGGAAAGAATAAATCCCGGTGACGAAGAGCACGCCATAAGCAGAATAACCAAAGTGGTTGCAGGAATGGATGAGGCGACCACAGATCTCGTGGCCGAGCTCTATCTAAGAATAACCCCCCACGTCTTCAAAGCCAGGGACATAAGGACAGCTGAAGCAGCCAAGGTAATAGAGAATATACAGCGTGATCTTAATATCGCACTGATGAACGAACTGGCTGTAATCTTTGAGAAAGCCAACCTGAGCACAAAAGATGTCCTCAACGCAGCAGCGACCAAATGGAATTTTCATCGTTATTCCCCAGGACTCGTCGGCGGTCACTGCATCCCTATTGACCCCTACTATATGGTCTTCAAAGCAAAGGAGCTTGGCTACCAGCCTGAGGTAATCCTGGCAGGCAGGGCCATTAATGACCATATGTCCAAACACGTGGCTGAGATGACTATCAAGGCGCTGAACAATGTTGGCAAGGTAATAAAAGGCTCCAAGGTTCTCATAATGGGACTTGCTTACAAGGAGGACGTCGCCGATGTCAGGGAAACGCCAGTGAAAGAGATCATAAAGGAGCTCGAAGGGTATAAGGTGGAAATGGTCGCCTTTGACCCTCTGCTTAACATCGATTATTTCCAGGATCAATTCAAGATAAAATTACTGCGCAATCTTGAGGAAGTAAGGAGTATAAAAGTAGACTGCATCATTCTTACAACCCCTCACTCCATGTTTCGTAAACTTAGTCTTGAAGACCTCAGGGGACTGCAGAATGGAAACCCTATCCTGGTTGATGTCCGTGGAATATTCGATATAGAGCAAGCAGAACAAGCAGGATTTCAGTATATAACTTTATAGCATTTACATCGATTGTGGCTTTTTTTAAACACAAGCAACTGGTGCGTTACTGAAGAAATGAGCATTAATTTATTTCGTATGGGGAGACACTTCACTACTATATAACAGTTAAAGAGATTAAAACCCCGATATTCCCGGTAATAGTACAATGCCCCCGACGGCCTCATCTTATCCCCATCAAAGAAAATCTGTTCTTCTTCTACGGCAACACGTACACATTATTCGTAACCTCCACGAGATCAGGGTTAACACAGGGCCACCTGTTGTAGATGATGGAAATATTCTCCCTATTCAGAAAAGTAGTATCATTGCAGCCACCTCTAAGGAATACCCATGTTTCTAAATCTTCATCTTCAGGTGCCAGAAGTATCCTACTATGAACATCCTTCAACGTAAGCGCAATGAAGGCTGTGGCCTTCCACGGATCCAGTATTGCCTTCTGATATCCATCTACCAGGTTATCTCCGATCCAGACAAAGGCTCTATAGTCATGCTCGTCAATCATGTGATAGAAACGGGTATTCTCCCGTGCTGGTATAGCTACCACCAAGATGGTGACAACAAGAGCGCAGCATAACCATTTACCTATGTTCTGTGTGACGAAAGGCGCTGCCAGTCTCCGGGGTAACCTCAGCGTCCTGATACCCCTCAAACCTGCTCCCCCAATGATGCTCATCATAAGCAGCATATATAACATCCCACGCAGATACATTATCTGGTGTCCGTAGCCAAAGGCATAGTAAATAACAACCATAGCTGCGATAGTCAACAGGCCCAGAATCAAGCTGATGTTTTTCACTCCAGACCGTGTACCCAGTATAAAGACCCCTAACACACACAGAATGGTAGGAACATAACCGTATGTGGACATAATTGGCGCCATATCATGATATGCAGGCAGAGGATCAGCGACAAAGATCTGTGCTATTCCTTGAGTCATTACGAAATCATACGCAAAACAAAGGGCCACTAGAAATGGGGCAGCTATGCTAAGTAACAATCCAAAGCTGTGGCGGAAATCCCCCTTCAGACTTAGCACGAGAAACGGGAGCAATATGATTATCATGGCAAGCGCTGACGGCGGGTGTATCCACAATAGAGCACAAGTTAAGACAAACATCAACACGTAGGACTGGATCGCCCTCAAGTTGAATGCCACAAACAACACAAGGGGAATGAAGAGCAGCCCTATGGACACCGGGACCAGGAAAGCGGGACCCAGTATTCCAACTGTAGTCGGTATCAGAGCAGCAATGAAAGCTGCTTCGTAGCCAAAACCCTGCCTTCGCGCCAGACAGTATACAGACAGAACCGTTATTACGAAGATGATGCTCGGTAAAAATTTGACAATATTCATCCAGGAAATACCCGTGACTTCGTACAACATCCCACAAAACATATGAAAGCCAACCTCGAACTGGCCGAGGCTCAAGGCAGGTATGCCAGAAAAGGGGTCACTAACGTCCCTTATATGACCCGTCTCCAGTAGCAACTCCGAGTGTGTCATGTGTTGCCATTCATCGATATGCACCGGGTAGGAGTAACCCCTATTAGGTATCAAGGCCACGAAGAATGCCAACATGATAATAGCCAATAGCGCCAAACACCCTAATCTACGCCTGGCGGTGCTTTCAGCTATCAATGTATTTCTCCGGTGATACTTCCGGGGCAATATCGGAACTTCCGCATCAACTCACCCCAACAGTCAGACACGGTTATCTTTAATTCCACTTATCCTTCTCCAATAAACTTCCCACGACCTTACGGTCGGGGTTTTAGCCTATTTCAAACTTCGTTT
>CAYVQT010000077.1:0-12731 GCA_964453665.1 uncultured Dehalococcoidia bacterium
ACAGGGTGGCCGGTTTGCTCCGTGAAGGCGGCCGATTTGGTCCGAAATACGCAATCACTGAACTTAGTACCTTTGCACAAAGAGTCTTTCCTGTGCCCGGTGGGCCGTAGAAAAGGACTTTAGACTTTGGCCTTAAGCCATATGTTGCTAGAACATCATACTTTCTGAATTCTTCTATTAGTTGTTTTACATGTGTTTCTGTATCTGCAGATAAGATGATATCTTCCCAGTCTAGGTAAAGTCTGTTAACATCGATCAATCTAAAGCCCTTTTCGTTGTCTCTAGGGATAGGTGGAATTTGTTTAATACCATTTAATGTCGTTGAGATAAAATTTTCTTTCAAGATGTTTTCTAGTTGTTTTGCTAAAAGATGATGCCTTTTCTTCTTTTCGTCTTCAATAGTATCTAAAGCGATTCTTTGAAAAGAATCACTATCTCCCTTGGCAAAAGCCCTAAAAAGATTGATTATTTTTTCTGAATCCATATTATTAAGTAATGGCGTTTAATTATTCGTTTATATTTGACAAGATTCTAACATAGACATGTAATAAAATCATGTCCCAAGGAGAATCTATGGTAATAGAGAACAGGAGAAGCAGTATAACAATTGGAATCGCCGGCGCCGGCGGCGATGGAGTAGTGGTGCTGGGCAGCTTTCTACAAAGGCTCGCTGCCTCCCAGGGCTACTACAGCCAGATGCCCAGGTACTACGGGGCCCAGATCAGGGGCGGGGGTTCAGCCGTAAAGCTGTGTCTTGATGCTGAATCTCTCTCCATGCCGAAAGACAGTGTGGATGTTCTGGCATGTTTTTCCTGGGAAAAATATCTGGAACTCGAACGAGAACTGGCGCTAAGAGGGGACACACTCGTCATTTACGAAAATGAGCCCCGGGGAGGTATCCATCTGCCGGAGAAATCCTTCAGGGTTGATTTCTCCAGAAAAAGTCGGGAGGTAACCGGAGCGCTTTTAAACAAAAATATCGTAGCATTGGGAGTACTGGAGAAAATACTGGCCCTGCCTGGAGACGGAATAAAGGAAGCTATAGAGACGGATGATGGACTGAAACTGTTGAGAAAGAACCTAAAGGCTCTTGAAGCGGGAGAGCGCCTGTTTTCCGAGCTAGCGCTGCCCGGGTTAAGATTATCCCCGGCACAGGATGCTTCGGCCAAGCTAGTCCTTCATGGCAATGCCGCTGTGGCTCAAGCAGCAATACGTGTCGGGTGCGGAGCATTCTTCGGTTACCCCATCACACCCGCAGCAGAAATTATGCAGGAAATGCATAAGGAGTTTGCCCTGGATGAAAAACCCTACCTCCAGTCGGAGGACGAAATCGCTTCGGCGGGAATGGTCATCGGGGCTTCACTGGCCGGAGTGAAGTCGATGACCAGCACCAGCGGCCCGGGCCTGGACCTCATGACCGAGATGATTGGCCTGGCATCAGCGGCTGAGATTCCGATGGTTATTATCGACGTACAGCGCTGCGGGCCCTCTACCGGCATACCGTCCAAGTCAGAACAATCAGACCTGAATCATGCGATCTACGGCGGTCACGGCGATGCTCCCAGAGTAGTCCTGGCTCCCTTCGACGTAGAAGGCTGTTACCGCCTGGTTATAGAGAGTTTCAGTATATCTCAATACTTCCAGATCCCGGTTATCTTACTTTCCGACCAGTGGCTCGGGCAGACCTTTGTGGCTATCAACGATGAGTTCATGAGGAAGGATTATCCTATTCACGAGATTAAAATGCCTGCCATAGAAGATAACGGAGGCTATCTCCGCTACCGGTTGACTGAGGACTTCATTTCGCCAATGTCAAACGCTGGTGACGAAGGTCTAACATATCGCACCACGGGCCTTACCCACACAGAGAAGGGAACGCCAGCTTTTGATTTCGATACTCATCAACGGATGCACGAGAAAAGGTGGAAAAAGCTTACACCGCTTTGCCGGAGGGACGACCTGGTAAAGGTTTTTGGGGATGAGGAATCCGACAGCGGGATAATCACATGGGGTTCCTCCGCTCAGGTTGTTCTGAAAACAGTCAGAGAATTGGGGTTACAGGACGCGGTTAAAGTTTGCGTTCCTGAATTGATATACCCCTTTCCGCTGCAGGTCGAGAGGTTCCTGGGATCAATCAAGAAACTGCTGGTCGTGGAGATGAATTATTCAGGCCAGTTTCATCGCTATCTCCGATCACAGGCAGACCTGCCTGAAAAAACTGAGGTTTACGCCAGGCCCGGCGGTCAGCCCTTTAGCGGACAAGAGTTGACCGGCCCCATAACGGAGATAGCAAGATGACGCAAACTGCTGATTACAAGACAGGCGTGAAGCCAATCTGGTGCGCGGGCTGCGGGAATTACGGCCTGCTCAGTGCCCTCACCAGAAGAGCGCTGCCCAATCTCGGGATACCCAACCACCGCACTTTTATCGTTTCTGGCATCGGTTGTTCGTCGAGGATCCCTGCCTATATAGACACCTACGGGCTCAATAGCATCCACGGCCGTGCGGTGGCCATAGCTCAGGGGACGAAACTGGCCAGGCCCGAACTGACGGTAATCGCCATTGGCGGTGACGGTGATTTCTTCAGCATCGGGGCGGGGCACCTGCCCCATGCAGTGCGTCGAAATATCGATATAACCTGTATAATGGTGAATAACTTTGTGTACGCTCTAACCAAGGGTCAGGTAAGCCCGACCACCCCGCACCTGCAACGGGGTGAGGGGCCATTTCTTTCCCAGGAATTCTACCCGCCGGTTGACCCGCTGCTGGACATGATCAGCTACAGCCTGTCAACGGGATCGAGTTTTATCGCCCAGGGTATCGCCACCGATGTCCCGCATCTCGCCTGGCTCATAGAGGAAGGAATCAAGCACAGAGGGTTTTCCTTTATCAGTGTGCTGACGCCCTGTGCCACCTTCAGTCCTCCCGAGTTGTTCAATATCATAAAGGAGAAGGCCGTCTACCTGAGGGAAGGGGAGCCGATTGAGCTGCCGGATTTATCACGGGAAGGAGCCCGTCTTCATGATCCGGGCGACATCGGCATGGCCCTGAGGCTGGCCCAGATCTCCCTGTTGGAAGAACCGTTCATGGGCATATTCTTCCGGGGGAAAGAGGAGGGTTAGAGAGCTGTAGCGTGGGTACAATGAAGTGAAGCCCACCACGTACTCGATATCATCCCAATTGAAGGCCTTTTCCCAGTTATTGCTTTGAAAATAGGATCTAAACCGTTCGCCCTGAGCCTGTCGAAGGGCAGTTCATGGTTCGACAAGCTCACCACGAACGGCGTCTTGACTCTCGGCTGTTCTGAAAGATATCCTCATTCTTCGTGGTGCTGATTGCAATCAGCATAATGGATTCCTGCAAAAGCAGGAATCCATCAGCGTACCATTTAATGGGTTTCGTTGCCACTTCACCCACCATTGTCTTAATGGCCTGCTCCCTCGCCATATGGATAGGCTGCCCGACGTCGGGCAGCCTATCAAGCACAAGCGGGTGGATTGGGGCCCACCAAGCCACCAATTTTCATATTTCCTGCCCTATTACACAAAAAGATCTGTTGTACAGGTGTAACGAAATAGGACCCAACAATCATTCCACACACCCGGATTGAGCGGTAAAAGCACTCTTAGCCTTCTCACACGGTTATCTGCATGCCGTCATAGGCGAAGCGGACAGCCCTGTCCTTCGATTCCAGGGCGTGGTAATCATCATAGCTGCGGTTCCAGTACTCCTCCAGGTGAACGAAAAGGACCTTTTCGGCCTGGATGCGCGCCGCCAGGGCCAGGGTCTGCTCGTAGGTATAAAGGGTTTTCCTGGAGATATGGTCAGGCGGGTACCTGAAGCCGTGTTTCAGCCTCTCTTCGAATATCCCCGGCTGGATGATAAGCAGATCTGCTTTTTGAACCTCGTCCCGATGTTCCGGAAAGGGCTTGATATCGCAGGGAGCGTAGACCGCCCTGCGCCCGGCCTTCTCAAAAACATACACAAATGAAATCTGGCAGCCCCGGTCAACGGGAATAGCCGCGAGCCGAACGCCTCCGACCTCGACGCTATCCTTGAAAGTATCCAGCCTTACGAAGCCGCTCTCCCGATAGAAATCAAGCAGGGGGCCGTACTGGGAGCAGACCTGTCGCAATGGCTCCACCAGTTGTTCCGGCAGGAGCAGACAGACCTGCTTCTCCGGATAGGCACGCCATGTACGAAAATCCAGCGCTATCTGCTCTACCACCCGGAATCCTTCCATATGATCAGGGTCCAGATGGGTAAAGGTCAGGTAATCGACACGGCGGACGCGCGAGCGGTTCAGCATGTCTATAATCTCCGCCGGCGTGTCAAACAAGAGGTTAATGTCGTGAAGGAACGCGGAGGGGCCTGCCCTGGCATAAGGAATGCCCTTCTCCCTGGCTTCCCGGCAGACAGAGCAGAAGCAGAGGGGTTTTGGGATGACCATGCATCCGCCGGAGCCCAGGATTGTCCATTTCATGAAGGCGACACCTGAAAGTGAAAATTTAAAGGTATAGAAGTCAGAATTGCCTGGCCTTGCCCCGGGCAGTTATCACAGAGCTGCCAACAGACTCAGGTTACGAACCGGCCTTCCGCAGAAAGAAATCCGGCCTCATAGGATCCCACCTGCCCACCAGCCGATCGAACACGGGGTCCGGCAACGTCTTCTTGAATATCCGGTAGTAATACAGCTCCTCTACGGAAGACATATAGGGGTTGCCATCCACCTTGTTGAACTCCGCCAGTTCACTCTCAGATATTTGCTTCTCCGCTTGCTCGCGCATGATATACGCCACCCCTGAACCCTGAGCGAAGAACCTCTTCGTCTGGTATATAATGTGCTCGGGCAGACACCCCTCGAAGGCCTGACGCACGACCCATTTCCCGATCTGCTCCTCGCCATGAATCCTGTACTGAAGAGGAATCTTCATGCTGAAATCCATCACTTTGGCATCGAGGAACGGGGTGCGGCTTTCGTAGGAATTCGCGGCGTTCAGCCTATCAAGCCTCTGCAGCGCCGTATTGTGCGCAACATTGATTAGATTGTCTACGATGTTAGCTACCTCTTCGGGATTCCGCCCCTGCCTGAACTGACCATCGTACCCGCCGAAGAACTCGTCCGCCCCTTCCCCAGTGAGCACACATCTCGTATGCGGGCTGACGAAACGTCCTGCGAGGAAGTTCGCGATTGCCCCGTGCACACAGCTTTCCTCATACATTTCCTGATGGTGGATAGCCAGGGGCAATATCTCGTTTATCTCCTCCTCGCCGAACATCAGAATGTGATGTTTGACGCCGAGATAAGCAGTTACATCTTTTGCCAGGGGAAGGTCCTGCCCCTCCTCCATGCTCACTGTGAAACACTCAATCTTAGGATTTATCTGATAAGCCATGTATGTTATCAGGCTGCTGTCCAGGCCCCCACTGAGGAGGATTCCCCCAACTGCGTTGTCCTTCATTCGTTTCTCAGTAGCCTCCTGCAGCAACTGACGTACGATCTTCTTGGCCTGCTCATAGCTTTCAAACTCCGGTGTCTCGACAGCCTCGGAGCCAAACCTCTGGAACCCCAGCTCCCGGGAATAAACATAACCAGGGGGGAACTCTTTAACATCGTCGGCTATACCTACCAGGGCTTTTGCCTCAGAGGCAAAGCAAAGATTTCCATCACTGTGTCCATAGTAGAGCGGTTTTATGCCTGCCCAGTCTCGGGCCAGTATCATCTTACCTCCGTCAGATACAGCGCAGGCGAAGTCACCGTCCAACTTCCTGGCAAACCGGTCACCATACTTGTCATAGAACTGCAGCACGGCCTCTGCATCTGTCATACCCTGTTTTTCCGAATTATATATGCGTCCGTCGAGTACAACAGACCTCTTACCATCAGATACACGATGTGAGCCGTCCTTGCAGTCCGCCCCCATGTTAAGCTCATTGCATCCCAGGTTTACCCCTTGCTTCTGATCAACCCAGGTCTCGTCCGGGCCTCTATGCTTAATCCTCTCAAGCATGCGTTCCAGCTTACCATCATCCGTGCCTTGAACTCCTGCAATTCCTGCCACAACTATTCTCCTTTTCCAAAAACATCTATAAATTCAGCCTATGCCTTTGCTTCCTGGAAAGCATCCAGTACCCTGACTGCGTCGAATCCATCAACGCAATAGGCATCAGCTCCTATCTCCCTGGCATACTCCTCGGACACTGCCGCCCCCCCGATGAGGATCTTCACCTTATCCCGGAGGCTGTTCTCTTCGAGAGCTTTTATCACCTCTCCCATGACAACCATTGTAGTAGTCAATAAGGCGGAAAGACCCAGATAATCAGGGTGCCCTCCATTGACGTATTCAACAATCTTCTCGGTGGGCACATCCGTACCCAGGTCCTCGACCTCATATCCCGCTCCTTTGAGCAGGATGGCAACGATATTCTTTCCGATATCGTGGATATCCCCCTTCACCGTGGCTATGGCGAACTTCCCCTTGGTTTCGGCGTTTGAGGCTTCAAGATACGGCTTTAAAACATCCATAGCCGCGCCAACCGCCTCAGCAGAGGCGAGCATATCCGGGATAAAGTACTCCTTAGTCGAGTATTTCTCCCCGACAACCTGCATACCCGCGGTCAGCCCCTGCGTGATTATCACCTCGGTAGGTATATTCCGGTCCAGAGCCTCCTGCGTTAACTCCAGTACTCCGGGCATGCCGGTCATTTCCTCCTCTATCCCTTCATCATCCTTCGTCTTTCTCCCCTGTATAACATTCTCCTTAAGTGCGGCAATGACATCTTCACTCATTGCTATCTGCCCTCCTCATAAACGTTCAGCCTGGACAACAAACCTGGTATCTCATTAAATATCCTGGCGGTGGTAGCCTGGTCAATGTGCTCCACCGGCTTCGCCAGAAGCTCTTTCATTCTTTCATGAGCTAAAGCGAATACACTGTCGGTCTCCCCATCACCTTCAAATGGATAAGGCATTGAAATCTCTCCGCTGCGCATCACAGGACGAATATAGCGAATGTACAGCTTTTGAGGCGTTGCCACCACCTCCCTTATCTGCTTCAAGACCTCGGCAATCTCTGTTTCGTTAATCCGCGGCGGCTTGAGGAAGAACTTGATCATCTTGAAGTGGGCATCGTCCAAGACAGCTTGCAGCAGACAAAAAACCGAGTTGCAATCGAGCAGACCGTATGCGCAGTGCAAGTACTGAGGCCCGCTTAAAGTGACCACTATATCTGAGAACAATCGCTCTATCGATGCCTGCTGCCCCGGTATCTTGGTATCACAGACACCCGAAGTAGAATAATTGGGTATCTTGTAAAATCGCGCCATTTGAGCGCAGTCCACATTGTACTGGCTGGTTTCAACGGAACCATAGGAATCGCCAAGGTTATCCAAACGCGCTCTAACAGGCACGCTGCCGTAGATCACCGGCGTCCCCCTGTTAACCAACTGCCCTAATGTGATACCCGCCAGGACCTCAGCGTTTATCTGAGCCATTATACCGGCTTCCTTAATCGGGGCAGTGCTTCCCGCCTGGGGCGAAGAGGAGACCACGATAGGCAACCCCCTCCTGCAGACCTCAATAAAAGTGTCCGTGGTATCTTCAACAAATTGCATAGGGCTCTTAACCAAACAGGTGATAAAAGAGATGATTGGGTTTTCCTTGAGTTCCTCTTCGCCTCCGACTATCAGCTTCGCCATGTTGACCACGTTGTCCAGTTGTTTCAGGTTGGTCAGTCCCGACATAACGTGCTTGGTCGTGTTATTCAAGGAGGCGAAGTATTTGTTAACATCCTTGTTATCCTCGGTAATATCTTTGTCCTGAATATTCACGGTTCGGATGTAGCCATCAAGGGTTTCAAGATGCTCACATACATGCGCCGACTGGCAAAGGTCAGCGACAGTACCACGTCTCGGGTGAAATTCCGGCACCTGAATCTCGGCGCCAGGATCGGACTTCTTAACATATGTTGGGAAATCCACATCCAGCCAGATATTTGTCTCAGAGCCGGAAATGAAGTATACCCTGGGTACCTCCCCGTTCATTATCAGCGCATTTTCCGGGTTCCTGGCGCCAAGCTTGACCGTCTTGGGTGCACTATCAAGGGCATCGAGAACAAGCTTCTCAGGAATCCTCACCAGCCAGTATGGATGATCGCCGGGGGAAACTGAAGAAACGTCCGCACCGTTAGCACCGAATATCTCAGCGGCCTGGCTATTGAAACATATCAAGCCGGGATCGCTGAGAATTTCCATGGAGGCCCGGTGAATTTGAGTTACCTGCTCCCCGGCCATCCTTTCGTAAGGAGTATCAATCAATATCCCTTCTCTAGACACTATGTCCCTCCTGCATGACTCTTAATCTATATCACCGCTACGTAAACATATATTTTACAAATCAGTCCGGGAATTAGGGGTGGGTTGCAGCACATGCTTCAACCCACCAAGAGCAGATGCTCCAGGCTACCCTGTTCAACTAACTTTTAAAACACCATCTAATCGACTAAAAGGCCCTTCCTGTGAGCCCTGATATATCCTTTACACGACAAGTCTTTCCCCGTAAGCATATCGGCAACTTTGACAAAACTCATCATCTTGGCATCAAGGGGGTCCAGGATTGCGGCATCAAGCCCCGCAGAGGCCGCCATTAGAAGAAAAGCCCGGTTTATCATCCCCCTCTGAGGCAGCCCATAGGAAATGTTGCTGAGTCCCATGACGGTCCTGGCGTTCGGGTAACGATATTTGACCTGCTCAATGGTCTTAAGGGTAATCAGTCCCTGAGTCGAATCCACAGCTATAGGAAGCACCAGGGGGTCAAAAAAAACCTGCTCTTCCTTCAAACCCAGGCGGGTCAAGTGCGCCATTATTGCATCACAGGCAGCCAACCGTTCCTCGACATTGTCAGGTATTGTTCCCGTACCCATTGCCAGCGCCACCAACCAGGCCTTGTGCTCCGCCGCCATAGGGCCAACAGCCTCCAGCTTCTCGGGCTCGGCATCTACCGAGTTTATAATCACACTGTCCCCATGATATTTGCGCAGGGCGGCTTCGATAACGCTCGGAACATCGCTGTCAATAGTCAGAGGCTTATCCGTAGCTGCTTGAACCAGCTCAACCAGCCATTCCATAGCAGCCTCCGGGTGCTCCCAAGACCCCTGGCCAACGCCGGCGTTTACATCGATAAAGTCAGCCCCAGCGGCGGCCTGGTCACGGGCAAGGCCTTCCAAGAACTGCCTGTCTTTGTTTTCTATGGCGTGTCCTACAGACTTATTCGAGGCATTAATCTTCTCGCCAATTACCAGCATGTTGTAATCTCGTCCTACTCTACGATACCAGCTATCTCCGAGAGCACTTTCTCTCTCGTGTTCGCCGGCAGACTATATCCTTCTCTGGCCAAAATTTCCTTTACCTTCTCCGCTGCCCTTTCCCAGGCATTTTTCGCCCCTCTGGCCTCCCAATCCTCTCTGCTGTTTCTGTCGCTGATGGAAGGTTGATAATGCTCACGCCGCATGAAGTGCCTGGTATGCTTCGCGGTGACAAAATTGCCACCCGGTCCCACCTCCTTGATAAGGTCAAAGGCCAGGGTGTCTTCATTTACCTGTATGCCCTCCACAGCCCTCATTACCATCCCCAGAATATCGTTGTCTATAACGTACTTCTCGTAACATACGGTCAGAGCGAACTCCATTAGCCCGGCCGCGTCGTGTATGAAATTAGCTCCTGCCAGAGCACAGAGCAGACTTGTAATTGCTGACTCATAGCCGCTCTGAGCATCCAACACCTTGGAGTCGGTCATACCGCCTGTTGCATAAAAGGGGAGCCGGTAAAACTGCGCCATCTGTGCGCCGGCTGCGTTAATGAGGCCCATTTCAACAGAACCGGCCAGATAACTGAAAGTCCCGAGGTCTGTGCTTGTGGCTACTGAGCCGAGAATAACGGGTGTTCCCGGACTTGCAAGCTGTGCGAGCATTACCCCCATCAAGGAGTCTACAGTCTGCATCGTCACGTTCCCGGCCAGCGTCACCGGCGATGTGGCCCCGCACAGCGGCTCGGCAGGGCAGACCACAGGCACGCCACTCCTGGCAATAGTTATTAAAAAGTCGCCGTAAACCTCGTCAATCTTTAGCGGGCTTATACTGCAGGCTATCATTGATATAATGGGACGCCGGCGAAGTTCCTCGGCAGAGCCAGCGATGACCTCAGCCATTCTCGTCACCTGCCGCAGCCCGTCCAGGGTGTATAGACCTCCCATGATATGCTTACTTGTATTTTCCAGACCTGCAAAGAAGCGGTTTACATCCACCTGCTCTACAGGCAACTCGTTCGGATAGGTAGGCAACAGGAAGAGATGGATATTTTCCAGCGCATCAACCAGCTTTGCTATGCGCTTCAAATCTTCCAGAGTAGCCAGCGTCTTCTCACCCGTCTCCTGGTGATAGACATTGAGCGCGGTCCCGCCAGTCCCCGTGTATACAAGGTTCCCGCCCAATAAAATATCGTGCTTCTCATCCTGGCCGCAGAGCCTGACCTGGGACGGTGCCATCCCAATAAGCTCCAAGGCTTTCTCCTGAGGCAGGCGCACCAAGCGCTTTTCCTCATCCACCCAGGCCCCAGCCCCTTTGAAAAGCTCCAGTCCAGTACTTGAGTGGACCTGAAAGCCTACTTCCTCGATTATACGCAGCACGGTCCGGTGAATCATCCGCACCGCTTCTTCCGTGAGAGGCTTGAAGCTACCTCCAGGCAACCCTTTTCCGACCATATCGCTGAATTCTACCTCCTCCACAAACAACTGCGTTTGTCGCAGGACTGGCAAGGATTATGACTTTCCAAGTTACCGTCGCAGTGGCCAATACCCATTATGCCCGATATCGACTTCTGGGGAACCATCAGATAACTGTCAGTCAACTGAACCTCCACAGAATCACCTCCCACTGCGCGAAAGACCCCCCGCTGCTGGCTTATATCCCAGTCACAGTGACCGGGGCTGAAGCGGCGGCTTATGCAGTAACCCTGACTACCAGCGACTTCTCGTATCCTGCTCTCCACAGAACCGGCCAGTTTCTCAGCAAAGCTTGATCCTATCGCGTCCAGTACGTAGGCCTCTACTATGAGCCCTTTATTAGCCAGCCAGCCGACCATGTCCTCCAGGTGACTGCCAATTGTCAATACGAATACGGCAACCTTTTCGCATTGCTCCAGCAAGCGAGCGATGGCATCGCTTTCAAATACAATCAGATTGGAAATAAGACCACCTGAACCCTGGATGAAAACGCGGGGGCCCAAAACGAGCTCAATGTCCCTGATTACACATGAATACGACGGCTTAATAAGATTCCCGGCGTTAACCATGTACTCATCGAGCAACGACGCGATACGCGCTGACGGCTCGACCTCATCCCGGTAACCCAACTGGCCACACACGCTCTTCCTATCGATTTTTAAATCGGTCTCTATATCTATGTTATTAATGACTGTAGACAATTCGTTCACACCCCTTTATCGAGTACGTAAAGTGCAATCCAAAGGCGCTTGTGCTTAACTGTCAGCATATCTCTTAAATACACTAAGACATGCGTTAGCAATAGAGAGGGCTAATTCGCGGGCCGTAAACTGGGAGGAATTACTCGTGAGCAAGAAAATCAGGGGCGGGGTTGCCAGAAAATCACTGGGGGAAAACCTAGCGGTATCTATCCGCAGAAAAAAAGTGCGGATAGAGGCCCCCTGTTAAAAGCGCCTTTTCTTTAAATCAAGTCACCTTTTGCCCTCCCACCGGATTTATCGCTCCTCCCTAAACTTAGCATTGCAAGCGATAAGCATTTTAGCACATCAGAACCTTCTTGTCCAGCGCCAGACCTACCTAAACATATACTCCACTTACTAATTTTATATTTCCTGCTATTTTCCCTACTTTTCCTCCCAACTCAGAAACCGTTACCTTCCTCCACAACGAGAATTGATGTTATCGCCAGCCTGCCGTTAGCGGTTGAAAATACCCCTGACATGAACAGGGGTTCAGTTCAATCTTAGTTGATAAGCAATAATACTCCCTTTAGTAGAAGTAAACCAAGAGACTAGAGAAGATAAGAGCACCAATCACAGCAGCGTAACTTACTACTACAGGAACATATGGCTCACCCTTTTCATCCCACACGCCACATCTGATTTCCTCTTTTTTTGCGGCCTCTTTGCTTTTCAGCTTATCAAAACAATGATCCACTCTCCGACGCGCCGCCTATCTCATATGAAACTGCCAACGCATGAATACTAGTACTGCAACAGCAAAAAGTGAAAACATCACAATAAAAAAGGTGCGCCAACTACTGCAACTCTCGATAAGACTCTGCACGCTTAGGGCAGCATAGAGCACTCCACCTATGTAGAAGGCAGTCGCAGCCCATGCCATAGTCTCCTTATGATCGTGGTATCTGCCGTTATATTCCATGAGGAACTGTAGTAGTCTTACTCTGTCTCCGTCATCGTTGGCTTCAGCCATACAACACTTCCCAATAACATATCGCCAGATTCGTTGTAGCCACTTAATCATATTTACTAATACTTGCTTGTTATGCTAAACTCATGCCGCTTTGAAACAGCAGCGACAACAAGATCAATCATAAGGTGGTATCAAATTTTACTACTTTAACTCACTTAATCAGTTAGTTACCAAAACATCCTTAACTTGGTCATGTCAATATTTCTGCTGAAATTGAAGGTAAAGGATGACACCCATTTCT
>CAYVQT010000078.1:0-12721 GCA_964453665.1 uncultured Dehalococcoidia bacterium
GAAGATGGCCGGTTTGGAGCGAAACCGGTGTCCGATTTCACCGAAATACGCAATTAGCAATTAGCGGGTATGATAAGGCCTGGATGGAGGCTGTCACACTCCTTATCTCTTTACGGTACATGGTAACCGAAACCCACTGCTAACCAGATCTCAGCAAGAATAATAGGGCACAAATATATCCCGTGCAGGTTAACAAAAGTCACAAAGCTCCTAATCGGGGTTAGGAAAATAAAGAGGAAATTGCGGTATTATGAGATGGATAAGAAGGGGGGAGGGGGTATCCAGGGTAGCCTGTTAGAGACTTTAGCACAACATCCCACCAGGCAGCGCCAGCTATATAGATAGAATAGATAGAATAGTATAGTATAGATAGAATTAGGGTTTGGGCAGTTCTGGCTTGACAATAACGATTTCAAGGTCTATAATTACCAAAGGTAAACTATGCGTAAACAAACAACCAAGGCTTTCAAAGTAGATGCCGAGGAATGGGCGAATTTCATCAGGGCCGCTGAGTCCTACGGAGCAACGCCAGCTGAGCTACTACGGGAGCTGGTGAAACACGTGGATGCGGCCATGAAAGGGATCGAAAGCGGTCGAATCCAGAGCTTCGACGGCGACGTTTCCCGGCTGATAAGAGCGGAATTCCCCCAGCTCTCTTCCTTTCAGCTACGCGCGATGGCAGAGATTTTAATGCAAGCTGCCAAAATAGGTGAAGAGGAGCGAGGAAAAGGTGAGTAGAGCGAAAAGTCTGTGGCAAGCTGATACGCCGATTCAGGTAACCAAAGAGCCGAGCGATTTTAGGAAGCAGCCTGTTGACCGGCTAAGCTGGTGGAAGGCGGTGGTTACGAGGGAGTAATGAAATGAGCAGCGAACTGTTGACGCGGTATATAGAGGCTGGCTTTCCCCACTTCAAGCAGATGTCGGGGCTGCCAGAGTGGCTGGTGCCAGATGTAACCGAGGTCGCGCGCAAGCTGGGCGACCAGGGCATGCTGGAGCTCGCTGAGCCTCTGGGTCTTTCCGACCGGCTGGAGTCCTTCCTGGCTGAGGCTCCCGAGGTAGACAGCCTTCCAATCGAGATATGGCAGGAAGGCATTGGACAATGGCAGGCAATCCATCATGTACTGCCTGTGGCCATGGCTCTCCTTCGCGCGTGCGAGAAGATCGAAGCCCTGGAACGTCGGGGCGGACTCGTGGCAGATGTTGCTTCGATAGTACACGGCCTGGCGACAATCGCTTATGCCACTTTTGACTCCCATGGTGGTAAAATACTGGACAGGCTGGCGGTTATCCTGGGTGGCAGCCCGGCGGAGCCAGCGGCGTTGCTGGACAGGTACGTTAGAGCGCTGGAGAACGGCGACAACGATACCCTGGCCAGCATCGAGGAGTGTATTTTACAGCACCCGACCTGGTCGGAATGGACAAAAAGACTATTAGCTGAGGGTATGGCACTCCCGTTTATGCCCCGGGTGATCGGGATAGGTCCCGTCCCTACGAGTGAGCTAATCCGGCTGCTGGCCGCTATGATTGTGGAGGTGGTAAATGCTGACCGTATCCGAGATACTGGGAATTGAGAAGGAGAAGATTGCCCGGCGCCAGCCCAGCGAAGAAGACCTGAGGCGGATTCCACTGGAGCGGCCGGGCAGAATATTTGGCCGTCTTTCCGACCCCAAGCAGCTCCAGGAAAGCCTTCAGAGCATGGCTGAACTGGCTGCCCTGGTCAGGCTGGCAAGGCAGGATGGCTTTCACACCGAACTCACACCCGAGGAGGTAGAGAGGCGACTTGAGGTCCTTCAGCTGGGTGACCGTGATGCCCTGCGCTACTGGGTTGACGGGCAATTAATCGTAGACCTGCGCGACCTGGGAATAAGCGGCCGTCTGGGTCCGGATAAACGGCCGGCCCTGGCGGAGTTCATGTCAGACCTGAAGCGGGGTGAAGCCCAGGAGGTCACCGGCACCATCTATCTCTCCTCAGAGGGTTTAAGCCGGCTGTCGAGAGACCAGGACCGGATAATCGGGGCACAACTGCTTAAGCTCATGAAGGAAGCCAACTGCCGGGTGCGGACACCTTTTACTATATTCAATCCCCGCATCGAGGCTGATTGGAAAGAGCTGCGCGAGGGGTTTGAGGATGCGGCCAGAGAGAGCCGGCATCTTCAAGAGAGGCATTTCGGCCCTAAAAAGAGGGAGAAGGCGAGTAAGGGGGAGCATGTCGGCTCTCAGGTTCCACCCGGCTTCATTATTGAGATCAAGGGCTACAAGAGCAATGGAAGTTACATCTTCGGGAAATGGTTGCCCTACCCGCCTCATGCTGAGATAGACGTTAAAATCCTCGAGGAATATGTGCGCCAGCAGGGTAGCAAGTACCGGGCGGCGCAGGCCCTGCACGGAGTGATCTTTCCCTTTTTCCCACAGGAGCTTAAATACATGGAGACGCGCTCGTCGCTGCGCAATTGCCTCAAGAGTGGCGAGGGTTATATCATCACCCCCGAGGTCATTGACGGACTTGCCCACCAACTGGCCTTGATCGGGATATGGAAGTGGGCGGATATCATGATCGAGAATAACCACCCCGCCGTTGTCCCGGTAAACCTCTTCGGTGAAGCATATCAGTTAGCTAACAGGTGCGGCGGGAAGCCCAGGGGACGCGCCGCCTATTATGAACCTCTCGACTGGGACGGCCTGCTTTGGTGCGTTAATCATGAGACCCCCCGCCATCTCTCGGGCCACAGTTCCAATGGCACCTGGGTATGCGACCATGACTACCATAATGGCACTGGGCCTATCTGCCTGAAGATCAACCACAGGATTATCAGTGATCCTCTCACCAAAGAGTTTCTACATTGCCTGGACCTCCGGTCATATGCCAGAGAAGTCTTTGATGAACTGCAGAGCAGGGCTATGGCAACTGAGGATGAAGAGGCAAGACGCAAGCGTCAGGAAGCGCAGCTTAGGAACCGTCTTACCAATCTCGAAAGCTATCTGGGCTGCTGTGACCTGGAGCTGGAGGAGAGCTACCGCCGGCAGATAAAGCAGGCGAAGGCTGAGCTTCGGTCTCTGCAGCAGAAACCGCTGCCTTCGCCCATAACCGTGGCAGATATTAACAGGGTGCGACATTTCCTGGAAAACCTTGAATATGAATGGCAAAAACTCTCTCCAAGCCTGCGCAATCGTCTGCTCAAACTGCTCGTCGATCGTGTCGAAATATTTCATGACCGGCATCATATTGAGGCAGTAATCACCTGGAAGATAGGGTTTAGACAGAGAATCGACATCGAGCGGCCGGTGGGGAGCTCCAGGAAGGACCGTCACTGGACCAGGGAGGATGATGATCTGCTTCGGATGCTGTGGCCGACGTCGACTGATGAGGTGCTTTTGGCTGCCTTCCCGAGCAGGACATGGAGTGGCATCAGGTCCAAAGCATTAAAACTCGGCTTGATGCGGCAGACGCGTCACTACCCGCCCCAGTGGAAGCCGTGGACAGGTAGCGATGATGCCAGGCTGGCTGCATTATATGTTACAGAAACGCCTGTAGATGCTATCGCTGCCGAGTTGGGCCGCAGCAAACAGGCTGTCCTCAATAGAGCATGTCTGCTCAAAATAAGTAGACCCAGGGAAGTAAGATTCCCTGAGCCAAGGCCGGTATGGGAAGTCCAAAACTTCTATGGTTTAGAGGCGGTGAGTTCGTCGTAACGACCCACCATTTGCAGTGTAGTATGACCAAGGATCTGCTGTAACCGGAATACATCGCCACATCTGTGATTTAAAAACCGTGTAGCATATGAATGACGGCAGAGATGGGCATGCAGTCTGGGTACCCCTGCCCGTTTGCCCCAGCGACTCAAAATTAGCTTTATTGCGTTGGCGGACAGCCGCCTGCCGTCCAGGGTTAGAAACAGGAAATCCTGTGTCCGCGTTACAGGCTGCGGCCGGAAATGAAAAACATACCGCCATAGCATCTTCTGGGCGAGGGAACCGAGAGGTACGATTCTTTCTTTATTACCCTTGCCCGATACTTTGAGATATCCTTCTTCTATGTGGGCGTTCTCAAACGAGAGGCCGGACAGCTCACTTAGTCTGATCCCGGTATCGAGAAAGGTGGTAAGGATAGCGATATCACGGCACCCCAGGGCGGTGAGCGGGTTCTGGGCACTGATAAGGGCATCGATCTCCTCGTCGGTAAGCGGGTCGATGATGTTCCTGGGTGTCTTGGGCAACTTAACGTTAGCGAGGAGATTATCCGGGGTATAGCCTTCGGCTACCAGCCAGGAGGCAAACGCCTTCAGCGCTCGTACCTTGCCCTGGACGGTAAATGGAGACACCTCCCGGCTCTGCTCATGTACAATAAACTCGCGCACAGTTGCTGGGTTGAATTCTGCGAGGACAGCCTCCCTGCCGGTAGATCGGAGAAATCTCACGAAATCGAGAAGCATTTCCTCATACCACGATATCGTTTTAGGCGACCTGCCCTCTGCCTTCTTAGAGTAGGTGAAGTGCGAGATGAGCTTAACCAAGTCCAGATTAGGCATGTCGAGATCAGTCCACTTTAGATTTGTTCTATTTGGCCTTAGCATATACTTGCCCGCCTTTCTTTGGAATTGTCTGCCAGGCAAGTAAGGAGGGTGATAGGGCCCTGAATTTTTTGAATAATCAGGGTGTCGTTTGTGGGTAAAAAGAGAAACCACCCTGTTTCCGGGGTGGTTTCCTTCAGCTTCGAGCTAGCTTCGGATTATCTTGATTTGGTGAGCCGTGTGAGATTCGAACTCACGACACCCTGATTAAAAGGTTGTGTAGTGTTTTTCGGCTCAAGGATCCGTTTTTGAACCTGACGACCGCTGATCTCTCAGTGGAGTCCGGGTGTCACTTTTCAAGCCCTCTGCAGCCTATTATTGCGCTCTTCTAGTGAAATTACAGGATTTGTGCGATGTGTCTGTGCAGTTATTCCGAGGAAATCATTAGCTTGCATATCCTATGTTATAATCGAATTGTCGAGATATATTCTATATTATAATTCTTTAAGTTGGCGCTGGGAGACGGTTTTAAAGATGGTTATCTTTGGTGAAATAGGGCAGAATCAGAGGTTGAATATTCTCGAACTCATTGAGGAATCACACTCTGGCAGGCTTGAGCGTTATGAGAAAGGTGATGTGCTCTTCTGGCAGGGAGAACCCGGTGAATATGCATTTGTGATAAAAAAGGGGAAAGTGAAAATATATCCTATCTCAGATAGAGGCAAGTCACACACATACGATATTGCCGGTGCGGGACGCCTGGTTGGGGCAAGTGCGTTGTTGCTCGGAAGTAATTACCATTCAATGGCCGAGGCGCTGGAGAATACAGATATCTATGTTATAACTCAGGCTGAATTTGAACATTTTCTGGCAGATAGTTCCCCATTCTCAATGGCTGTGATGAGAGAGCTGGCCCAGACTGTACAATTACTCGCGGATCAGGTGGAGGAGCTAAGTCTTCTAAACGTTCACAATCGATTGGAAAGATGCTTGGCAAGATTGGCTGAACAATATGGCGTAATAAATGATGATGGAATTAAGATCGACCTGGGCGTTACGCATCAAGAGCTGGCAGACATGATTGCTGCTAATCGCAGCACAGTAACCTTTCATCTGAATAAATTAAAGCAGGAAGGGCTCTTGTGGAGTCGTGGAAGGCACCTGTATCTGACGCTTCCGGAGCATGTTGAAGTCCTTCAGAACATTAAAGCCTCAGTGGTTGAATATGACCGTGAAAGTGCGGAGATATGGGCCAAAAAGGCAGTTGAACTCAGGGTGGACCCGCTTAAAGCCCTGGATGCCCTGTCAGCGGGCATCAGGCAAGTCGATGACGGGTATGCACTGGGTGCTCTCGGACTTCCCGAGATTATGGGTGCGGCAGTAGCGATGGAGCGAGCCCTGCCGATAATAGTGGGAGAGATGGCAAATCAAGGTGGAACGTTAAAGGCATTGGGAACGGTTGTGATCGGAACTGTGCATGGCGACATCCATGATATAGGCAAAACTATGGTATCTACATTATTGACGGGCGAAGGTTTTCATGTGATTGATTTGGGCGTGGACGTTTCTAGAGAGCGATTCGTAACGGGAACTCAAGAACACTTACCTGAGATTATAGCGATATCGGCGCTAATGAGCACAACTGCGCCTGAGATAGAAAAGATAGTCAAGGATTTGAGAGAGGATGAAATAGGAAGCGGAGTGAAGGTAATGGTAGGTGGCGGTGCTATAACCAGGCAGCTTGCGGTGGACACCGGAGCGGACGGTTATGCCCCGACCGCGCGTCGCGCAGTGGAAATGGCGAGACGGTTGGTCGGTGCAAGGCCTCGATCATAGTGGCGGTGCAAACTGCCAATCCTCGATAAGTTGAATTCCTCAATATATCTGCTGTAACCGCTTTATACCTCAGGCAAAAACTTCATCCATTGTCGCCAAGACGACAGACAGGCTTCAAGAGATCATCCATAATATAGATGCTGGCCTGATATCTATATTGCTGAGCAGGATTATACCCTGGAGCAGTTGATAATCAGGCGGTAGAAATAACAGGTATCAGGTGTAACTAAATCAGGAAGGAGGACTGTAAATGAAAGCCGGTACCCTTGAGGGGTTAAGGGAAGCGATATTAGAGTACAGCCCTGATAACGCGGTCAAATGGGCTGAGAAGGCAGTTGAAGAGAAGCTTGATCCTGTAAAGACGCTCGATGTAGTAACAAAGGCGTTGCGAAAAGTTGGCGAAGATTTTGGTAAAGGGGAGCTGTGGTTGCCGGACCTGGTAGGTGCGGCTGATGCGGCGCAGGCAGCGTTGCCTGTGATAGATAAGGAGATAGAAAAAGTCGGGGCCAAGAGAAAGTCGGCAGGGAAGATAGTACTTGGAACAGTTTTTGGAGACATACACGACATAGGGAAGGCGATGGTAGCCGCTTTGCTGAGGGCGGATGGATTTATTGTCGTTGACCTTGGGATAAACGTCCCTGATACTGAGTTCGTTAAGGCGATAAAAGAACACAAGCCTGACATACTGGCGATGTCGGCGCTTTTAACGGTTACGTCGTTTGAGATGATGAAGGTGATGGGGACGTTGGCGGAGAGTGGTCTCAGGGACAAGGTGAAGATAATGGTAGGAGGGGGTGCGATAACACAGGAGTTTGCGGATGTGATAGGAGCGGATGGATATGAAGTATCGGCGCCGAGGGCGGTAACGCTGGCGAAGAAATTGGTTGGTGCGAAGTAGAAGGAGGTATTGAGAAATGGCAATGAAGGGTATCACAGTCAATAAGCCGATTAATATCCTGTCGGAAGACGAGGTAGAGAGGATACACTACTCAACCCTTGAGGTACTGGAGAGGACAGGGGTGAAGTTTGATAACGATAAAGCGTTGGAGATACTTGAAGGGGCCGGGTGCAAAGTAGACCATGAGAAGAAGCAGGTTCATTTCCCCCCGCAACTGGTAGAGGAATGCCTGAGGAAGTGTCCGTCGAGCTTTACGCTGCGTGCGCGCGAGTCGAAGAACGACCTGAGATTCGGGGGCAATACGCTTTATTTTGGCCCGTTTGCTGCGCAACATTTGGGAGCGGCTGATACCGGAGAAAGGATCACGCCAACTATCAAAGAAGTAGGTGAAGCTTACAGGCTAATGGACGCTCTTGAGCATATGCACTTTCCGTTCGGGGGGTCAATATTTGACCATAAAGATGTTAACCCGATGATGCAATTCACAACCAGGACTGCGACGTTTATCAGGAACTCATCGAAGACTATTGCAGGTATGAGCTACTTCGACTGTGAAATATTTGAGATAAAACTGGCGGAGGCAACAGACCAAGACGTGTTAGGAACTGCGACGTCCTCGCCACCATTGACCTGGGATGGGGCTGTAATAAATGCGATGCTCCGTTACCTTGAGAAAGGCTTCCCTATCGGGGTCTGCGGGGGGCAGAACTTCGGAGCGACATCGCCGGTCACAATAGCGGGGTCGGTTGTTGCGACAAATACTGAACTGATGTCGATGATGGTTCTCCTGCAAAGTGCCAGGCCCGGGGCCGCTATACTGGCGGCCAACTACTCGCAGCCATTGAGCATGCGGACGGGGCTGCCTTTACTGGGCGCAGTCGAGAAATCCATACATGGCATGGCGTTTGCCCAGATGTGGCGCCGTTACGGTTTGCCCAGAGTTACAATTGGCTCTACCGACTCGAAGGTTGCCGACTACCAGTGCGGATACGAGAAGGCGATATCGGTTATCCTGCATTCACTGGCTGGATTCAATTGCGTGCTGGAGGGCGGAGGCTTATATGATGAGCTGACCTGGTCTCCACTTGTACTTCTAATGGACAACGATATATTCGGCATGGTAAGCCGGGTGCTCAATGGCATCAATGTAACCGATGAGACGCTGGCGGTTGACCTGATCAATGAGGTAGGCCCGATACCCGGCCATTTCCTGAACAGGGAACATACCAGGAATTGGTGGAGGCAGGAGATATTCGAGCCGGTGCTGGCGGACAGGCAGTCTCACCCGGAGTGGGTGGAAGCCGGCTCGAAGGACATTGTGAAGAGGGCGAAGGAGAAAATGGCGGAGATAGTGGCTACATACGAGCCGACGCCATTAACTGACGATCAGGAAAAGGCTGTTGCCGAAATAATAAAGGAAGCTGAAAGCTACTATGGACAACTGGGCATGATGTAGTATCGCATCTCAGGCCCCCTGATTGGGGAGGAAAGGGAAGGCCGGGGATTAAGTGTTAGAATTTAAATGTAATCCGCGGCCTTCTTTTTATGTTCTTATCTGTGGCATAATATTGATGAGTATCTCATTCTCTTTAAAATGACCTGAACCGGGATTCGATGTTATTATTAGGTGGGTTAATCGCATGAAGACAGGGGCTGATATATGAAAGCTTTCATTATTGACTTTGAACCGATCGGCCGGCGGGGCCGCTGCAAGGGCGAGCGATCACTCATGGACTGCGCGCGGCAACTGGGTATCGAACTGGCTAGCATCTGCGGAGGCAAAGGTACCTGTGCTATGTGCAAGCTCCAGGTTCTTGCCGGGCTCACTTCTGAACTGACATCCCTTGAACGGGAAAAGCTGTCCGAACAAGAAATAGAGGCTGGATATCGCCTTGCGTGTCAAACCTATCCACTGGGGGATTGCAGGGTTCACGTGCCCCCCGCTTCCCTTACTACTCCACAGAGGACCCAGGTGGAGGGTCTGGAAGTAGATATACACACCGAACCTGTAGTTGATGCTTATCATGTTATGATGCCCTCACCGTCTTTACAGGACAGCGAAGCTGACGCCGAGCGCCTTCTTGAAGCTCTGCAACAGCAGCATCAAGTAAGTCCTTTAAGAATAGATATGAAACTGTTGCAGGAGTCATCACCGAGGCTGCGGGAGTTGAAGTGGCAGGTTCAAGCATCGGTTAGAGGAGAAGAGATTGTGGCCGTCGGCCCCTGGCCCGGCCAGCAACTCGGGCTGGCAGTCGACCTCGGGACAACCAAAATCGCCGGCTATATCATGGATTTGCATAGCGGTAAAGTGCTGGCTAGCAGGGGGATTATGAATCCCCAGATCGCGTATGGAGAGGATGTAATTGCCCGCATCGCATATATCAGGGGGGCGCAAAACGAGAAAGACCGTCTGCAGCATCTTACTGTGGATGCGCTTAGTCAACTGGCAATCGACCTGTGTGGTGATATCGAGGCGGTATCGCAGGACATCGTCGAGGTGGTTGTAGTAGGAAACACCGCAATGCATCATATTCTCCTGGGACTGCCCGTTGAGCAGCTTGCTTTATCTCCTTACGTTCCGGCAATCAGAGGGGCGCTGGATGTAAAAGCCAGGGATATAGGGCTCAACGTCGCCCCCGGCGCTTATCTACACACGCTTCCCAATATAGCTGGATTTGTCGGGGCCGACCATGTTGCCATGTTGCTGGCTACTAAGATCTCACAAAAAAAGGGCGTAGTATTGGCTTTGGACATTGGCACAAACACCGAGGTCTGCCTGTCGTGCGATAGTAATATGACCAGTGTATCTTGTGCCTCGGGGCCTGCTTTTGAGGGAGCCCACATTAAACATGGCATGAGGGCCTCCGAGGGCGCTATCGAACGTTTACGAATTGCAGATAGTGTGATTGAATATCAGACGATAGGCGGTGCGCCGCCGGTGGGCCTCTGCGGGTCGGGAATAATGGATGCTGTCGCCCAACTGTACTCGGCTAAAGTATTGGGTGACAATGGGAGAATGAACGCCGAGCATCCTCGAGTGCGTAGTCGCGAAAAAGAACGCGAATTTATTTTAGTGGACGAAGAGAAGGGAGGTCGTAGTCCGGCGATTACCATTACCCAGCAGGACGTTCGAGAGGTTCAGCTCGCCAAGGGCGCAATACGCACCGGCATACAGATGTTACTGGAAGCAGGCGGGCATTCGGAGGAGGACATAAGTGAGGTGATTATTGCCGGGGCTTTCGGCAGCTACATAGATGTCGCCAGCGCTATAAATATAGGGATGCTTCCATCATTGCCTTTAGATCGTTTTAAGCAGGTGGGAAACGCGGCCGGCACCGGTGCCAAAATGACGCTTATTTCTAAAAGCATGAGGGCGAGAGCGCAGGATATCGCAGACAGGGTCGGTTATATCGAACTCGCTGCAAATCCCGGGTTTACTCAGATTTTCGCTCAGGCCAACTATTTAGGGACATACAGGATAGTGCATGGTAAAAGGGAGGCGATATAGAGATGGAGACCAGGGTATCAAGTGTCTCAAAAGAGGTGATAATCGGCGAAGGGCTGCCAACCGTACTGATTGGTGAGCGTATAAATCCCACGGGGAAGAAAAGACTGAGCCGTGCTATTGAGACGGGGGATATGGAGATTGTGCGAAAGGAAGCACTGGAGCAGGCAGCGGCGGGCGCAAATATCCTCGATGTTAACGTTGGGGTTCCGGGAATAGACCAGAAAACAATGCTCCCACGGGTTGTTCAGGAAGTTATGGAGATTGTTGATGTTCCACTATGCATAGATACGGACGATATAGCGGCTCTGGAGGCTGCGCTGAAGGTGTATAAAGGCAAAGCGCTGGTCAACTCCGTTTCCGGTGAAGAGAGGTCTCTGGCGGGTGTGCTCCCTTTGATCAAAGATTACGGGGCTGCTGTCATCGGTCTTGTCCAGGATGATGAGGGCGCACCGACTGACTCGGACAGGCGTGTTGCAATAGCTCATAGGATAATAGAGCGGGCGGAGTCGATAAATATCCCTCGTGAAGACGTGATAATAGATTGCCTTGCTTTTGCTATAGGGGCTGACACTAAATCGGGACCTGTCGTGTTAGACTCGATTCGTCGAATTAAAGAGGAATTAGGTGTGAATACCACGATGGGCGCCAGTAATGTATCGTTCGGCATGCCTGATCGGGACTTAATTAACAGCGCTTTTATAGCAATGGTTATAGCGACAGGTGCGACCAGTTTGATCGTCGATGTTGCAAAGGTGCGTCCCATTGTTCTGGCTGTAGATTTAATGCTGGGTCGTGATCCTTATGCCAGAAGGTATACACAAGCTTACAGGGAACGCCAGAAGTTGAGTCAGCCAAAAAATTGAATCGTTTGTCTGATATGAACTTCATTTTCAAAACAGAATTGCCCCGCAAAAATGCACGAATCTAACGTCTATATAGCTGGTACACGGGTTGACTCAGTAACTGACAATGACCGGACATATTGAAACAAGTTTCAGCCATCAGACTCCCTCGCGCCTCCCTCGTGGTGAGTTCTGGATAGGGACAAATATATTCACCGGGCTTATGATAGAGGACAGCATCGATGCCCATATTGCGCTGTGTCATGATATGGGGATGGATTTTATTTCTATTCCTGTAGACTGGTCTAAAAGTGATGACCTGGGTTATCGAATGTTCAAACCTGAAGATATTGAAAATGCAGCCGAAAGCGGTCTGTATGTAATAGCTATATTAAACGGCCCCTTCCAAAGACTGGTAGATGAAAAGGGGTTAAGACTGGTGCTGGCGGATGTCGCCAGAGATGTGGTTGGGGCAGGCAAAGCAGTGGGTCGAGAAGCAAAACACATATATTCACTAATCGATGCTTGTGTTAACGGTGGGGCGAAAGCCGTTATGATAGCTGAAGACATTGCTTTTGATAGCGGCGGCTTCTTCACGCAGGCAACATTTCGTGAGATATTCAGACCTCTGTATTCCGATTTAGTGGAGTACATGCATGGTCTTGGTGCATTTGCAGTCTTCCATTCATGCGGCGATATCACCAGCGTGATCCCTGAAATCGTTTTGTCGAGGTTCGATGGACTATCGTGTCAGGTTGAGTGTCTGGACTTAATCTCCTTGAAGCAAAGCTATGGTACGCAGCTTACATTGTTCACCGGGCTTAGTCGCGAGATACTCAACGATACTTTAATCTCGAAGGAGCAGGAAAGGTTATTTTTACAGACTGTAACAAATCTCGGTGAAAATGGTGGGTTTGTCTTAAGTTCGTCATCCGGCCTTTATTCACCAGATATGGTAAATATTCTAAAGAATCTATACGGCTTGGTTGACAAGACTTATAAACGGACTGGAGGGACAAACGCTCGTTAGGGACCGGACACGGTGAGCCATTTTTGTTAATACGCGGAACTTCACTCCTACTGGTTAACCCATCTTCAAGGGGCAGGGATATATTGTAGTCAATGGCTC
>CAYVQT010000079.1:0-12709 GCA_964453665.1 uncultured Dehalococcoidia bacterium
GGTGCTGAAGCTGTTTAGCTTCAATTCTGCTTCAAGTATGGAACAAAATGACTTTGTGTTCATTATGAGGAAGCAATTGCTTCTTCTACTCCCCCATGGGGCGGGCGAGTGGGGAAAATACAGACAAAAACGAACAAATTGAGGTCAGATAATGAGTGAATAGCATTTTGGCTGGCGTTGCCGAAACATGGGATCAAAAAGGTGCGGAAAAGTGTGCCTTTATCTCAGAATTATAGGACGGGATTAATCAGTCAAAGTCGGATAATTATACAGATCTGCTGGAGAAAAGAGCCCAGCCTAACAAAGCGTGCCCCTTTTTTCTTGAGAAGCTCCATAGATAATAATGACGTAAGGTATTAAGAGGAAGTCCTTCAGACAATGTGTTGAAGGTCAGCACCACGTCGCGACAATGCTCGTATTTACGCTACTGAGGCTGATTGTGAAGACTGTCCCCAGTCGTAATTACAACATGCGGACCAACATCGCTATCCCAGTAGTGCTTGTACACAACCCAAGTACAGATGCAAATATGAAAATGTAAAATCCTTTCGGACTTACTCCCGTAAATTTCCTATGCCCGAAGCCATCCAACAAGAAGACGGCCGTTCCCGATAAAACCAATAGCAGTAGAAACAGGGGCGAATATAATAAGATATAGCCAAGCTGTTCCTGGAAACCGTATGGGCCTGCAGATTCTATCATGGGGCGAGAAACCCAGACCAACACCGGAACAGCCCACCATGCAACAAGCATAAAAGCGGCGGCCTTGACGAAATTTGTGCTGGTTATTTTACCTAACCTGTTTTTACACATACTACATCTATAGGTTGTCTTCCCATCCAGAGTATCGGGTAACTGGTTCGTCGCCTTGCATTTGGGGCAGGCGACTCATACGGCTACCCTCTGGATTCCTACCAACTCCAGGGGCTCGGCGGCTTCCTTGCCCTGTGCTTCAAGGCATAATTGTATTGCCTCTTTTATGCGTTCCACCAATTCATCTATTGACCTAGCTTGAGTATGACATCCCTTCAAAGCAGGCACGCTGCCTACGAGGTAACCTTCCTCATCACGCTCGATAACCACCGTAAACTCTTGAGCCATGGCTTCCTCCTGTTTCTTGTATACTTCTTTTGTTGATGATTTATCCTCCGATTAGCATTATAGCAGGAAATTGCCACTCATGGACAGCCTGTGGTTAGCACTTGGAAGCACTATCGCTACCGCCCCAGGCTATACCCGGGTTCTAGTGCTCAAGGCGGCACATAATTGGTTCTTCATAGAACTGGCAACAATTTTCTCTACTTCCTCCCGCATCCCCCTCCTATCCAGGATTGCGGCGAACAGCCGGGCTACGTGCGGCTTCATGTCATTAACACTTGACTCCTCAAAGGTTGTCAAAACTGATTCGCTAAAACTCTCAACATACTTCCTTATGATGACCATGGTTTCTTATCTCCCTTCCGCCAAACTATAAAAACAAACAAACAACTGTCATAACTATCCATGAAGCTACTCAAATCTATAAGGGGGTCGTCTGCTGGCGGTAGATGTTTTCAGCTGCCTGGGAGCCCCCCACACATCCTCATCGTTGCGGGCCTGTGCTGAGTCGGGGCTCACTTCGCCGCTAGAGATCCCTTGTAGCTCGCAGGGGCTCCGCTTTGCCAGCGCAATGCGGAGGTACTCGCTGCGGCTCACCCAACAGGCCGTGGAACGAAAGTGCCTCCTCTTTTCCCCTTTGTATCAGGCATGGCGGCAGTAGACTGAAGGAATTCGGCTAGCTGCAGAAGAAGTCCTTGAATATCAAGTTTTTTCCAGTGAGGGAGGTCGTTACCATAGCCCATTGAACTACTTTGTGGCTACCCTTGTCCAAGCCACGCCTGAGTTTTGCCTAGGATCTCGGGATGGTGGCTTCTTTTGTCTCAAGTGCTACAATCTAGCGGGGGGGAGTGAGACCACTAGGCCGACCGCTGGCCTCCTTTCTTTGGTGGTCCCTCTCCCCTACAGGCTCATTAAGAGGGGGGCGCCGTGGGCGACCGCCCCGGCAACCGAATTCTGCTAAAAGCTCATGGTACAACTCGGCAGTTCGCTTACCCCCTTTGGCACCTATCCTTCGGTAGAAACCCGTTGCCGCATAGCGATCGCGGGTGGCGCGACCTCCACGCCTTCCTGCCTCCCTGACTGTGACATCTGTCTTACAATTCTCCGAGTCACCTAACATCTTTTGTCCCTACCTGTATTGCCTGTCTCAATAATGTTTCATCTACATTTGTACCATAGGGAACATAAAGGATGAAGCCATCATAAAAGGCAATAACCGTGTCCCCAGGCTCCAGAGTCACATCGGAAGGATTGGTGATTTCTTTGCCTCGCAACGCAGTCCTGCGGACTCGATACGGGCGCTTAAAAATTTCCGTTGTCATACATTTTTATGGTATCCTAACAGTTAGATATTGGCTACGAATTCTTGACGGCAAAATCGGCATTCTCGGCAAAATGAGCGAGGGAAAGCAATTCTATACGGTAAAAGACTTGGAGGAACTTCTGTTCCTTGGCGAACGTGCTATCAGGGACAGGCTGGAGCGCGGTGAGATAAAGGGCTTTAAGGTTGGCGGCAAGGGGAAGTGGCTTGTCGACTTGAGAGAAGTACAAAGGCTGAAAGGCAGGGCAGCGAAGCCTGATAAAATCTTTGAGGGAATTATTGGCTTGGTGGACCGGTTTCGTGAAAGCTTGTGTCGGATTGGAGCAAAGGATTGGGTCGTCTGGCACTTTCCAGACGCTCCCTGGCTTACTTGGGATAGAGTCTCCACAGATAAACATCCGGCAGAGCTTAGGTGTGACCGTACTTGGGACGAGCCAACGGTTGATCTAAAACTTGAGGTAGAGGAGAAAAACCAATTCCGTCGTCTAATATTGCTTCTAGAATCCAGATACCCGGAGTTCAGGAGATTCGCAGAGTGGAAACTGTGGCTAGCTGCCCTGATCCAGAGATGCCAGCAAGTAGCTTACGGAATTTGGCGCGACGCGGAAACCAAAACCGAGATGATGATGATTTCGATTTTACCAATGGTTGGAATTCAGCAGGGACTCTACAATGTCCCGAAATTTACCTATGATTTCGCTGTGGACAACTATGGCAAGGATGGTTTACCCAGACTATGTGTGATGCTCCACGGAGATAGCCTCTACAAGCTTGTTCCTGAGGATAACCCAGATTACATACTGGCGGTTGGGTCGCAGAAAGCGATGGATGAGTGCGAGGAGGCCACTGTCGCCCTTTGCAAGAAGTATGCCCAAGACCCAAGGATAGGCAAGATCAAAGAGGAGGAGGCAAAAGTCAAAACCCAGGCCATTTGCTTTCGCGATGTCTTACTCAAGATTCTCGCCGACTCCGTCGGGTAAGCATATTAACACCGTCGCTATCTGTCCAGTATTCTCCTGCGGTCAACACCGTTCGGGCTTGTGTTTCTCTATAGTAGCGAAAATAGCTTCTCTGAAATCGTCAACCCAGCCCCAGCCCTTTGACCGGGCTGGCGGTTCGGTGCGCCTCAATCATCTCTTCTTCTTTCAAGCCCTGAACGTATCTCCGGCTCATCGCTAGGTTCTCGTGCCGCAGGAATAGCTGGAGTAGAAATGAGTCTCTGGCACCTCTCAGATACGCAAGGGCAGCGGTGTGGCGAAGACGGTGGACACCGCCAGGGCCATTGACATTGGCGCGCTTTTTTAGTCTCTTGAACCAAGTAACTAGGCCTTCAATAGAAAAGGCCTGCCCTTCTTCAGTAACCCATAACCGGTCTGTTTTTGCCCTAGGCTTTCTCTCTATAAGCCAGGCCCACAAGGCTTTGGCTGTCTTTGGAGAGAATGGGGCAATACCTATCTTGTTGCCCTTGCCGAGTATCCGTACTCGCCTGCTGTCAAGGTCAAGGTCGCTGAGCCTAAGGTTTGCTAGCTCCGCTCGACGCAGGCCCGAATCTACAAAGAGCAAGAGCATGGCTTTGTTACGAATACCAGTGAAGCGGGCACCTGTTCTAATATCCAAGTCACACACTGCCAAGAGCCTCTTTAGTTCGTCGACGGTGTAACCTTCGACGGGTGGCTCTGATGGTGGCTTGAAGTGGATCGTAGCTAAAGGACTGGATTCCAGATAGCCTTCTTCAACTGCCCAGTTCAAGAATGGCCTCAGCGTTCGAAAGTAAGCCCAGGCAGTAGACGGCTTCGCTTTCCTTACTATCTTCCCGCCGTTGTTAGGTATTCTGGATTCGACCGTCCTCGTTGCTGTCCAGGTAAGGAATTCTCTCAGTCTGTGGGTATCTAGGGATGCTGCGCTATCCGGCCAGTCCTGCTGCCTAGCATACGACAGTAGCGGACGCAGCAAGTAAGTGTAATACTCGATAGTACCATTTGATTTCCCTTCCGCTCTCAGCGAAAAGAGGAAGCCCTCCACCAAATCGCGAAGTCCGATCTTTGCATTATGTTTCACCTTTCATCGCGGTCGGCCCAAGATTCTTTATTTTTGACCTATGCAAGTCGTCGCTCCCAGCTTTGTTCTAGCTTTGCATCCTTAACCTATGCAACTGGTCGCTTAGGTAAGAAGTCGGGGAGACAGGATTTGAACCTGCGACCCCTTGCACCCCATGCAAGTGCGCTACCGGGCTGCGCCACTCCCCGACACTGGACTAAACTATAAGCATGTGGAGGTTCTTTGTCAAATACGAATTGTCATGGCTACAGAGGGACGTGAATATACCCTTCAACGCGATCGCCGATGGGTTCAGTTAATCTTTTACTATACAGATACGCAGTATAAGCAGCGATAATTGCGTCGTACTGGTCGTGGTTGAGCTTCCCCTCGTATTCACCGATATTAGCTATAATGTTGGAAAGCTGGTCCTGCAGGAACCTGCGTCCCTCGGTTGTTGTCTTTTTAGGTATTTCCTTCCCCCAGAGCCTGCGTTTGGTGGCATAGGGATAGACTTCTATTACATTGAATCGTCGAGCACAGAGTTCCTTCTTAAGTTCAATGGCCCGTAGAATCATTTTTTTGATGATCGATTTTTTGGTGGTGTAGTAGCTTGGAATTCCTTGCTTCCTAAGGTCTCGCTCGCACTTTCTCCCCTTCGGTAAGGGATCAGGGCAGGAGCAATCATCCTTGAAGCAGTGCAGGTCTTTTGGTTTGCAGAGAGGAGAGTCAATGCCTGTGACCTTGGGACTGTCATTCTCTATAGCAGCTATGATTTCATTGATGTTGCCAAAAAGCTCCAGGCGGTGGATGTTCAATCCATCTCCAAGCAAAGCATAAGCGCTCCTCTTGCTCGGGGAGCAGGTCAGGTCGATGCCAGCAAAGCCAAGCAACTCAGCTCACCCTTTTCGCTATCTCCCTGGCAGCTACCACTCCTGAAGCTGCGGCTTGAATCAGGCCTCGGCTGACTCCTGCTCCGTCTCCGATAGCGAACATGTTGGTCGTCTCGGTCTCCAAATTTTCGGTAAGTTCAAGGCGTGATGAATAGAACTTAACCTCAACCCCGTAGAGCAGTGTATCGGGCCCGGCTACTCCCGGCGCCAGCTTATCCATTGCGGTAAGCATCTCACTGATGCCCAGCAGGAACCGGTAGGGTAATACATATCCCAGGTCACCCGGAGTTGCGCTTTTCAAGGTCGGTTCAACCAGGCCGTCTTCAATAGTTATGGGGGTGGAACGATGCCCTTCGCGGAAATCACCCCACCTTTGCATGATGACTCCGCCGCTTACGATGTTAGCCAGGCGCGCGAGGTATTTACCGTAGGCGATTGGCTCGCGGAAGGGTGGTGTGAACTTGGCGCTGACCAGCAGGGCGAAGTTAGTATTCTCCGTCTTACGATGGGCATAGCTGTGCCCGTTCACAGTTATCACCGGCTCGTCGCCTCCGGTGGTCTCCATGGTTACCTCTCCCGCGGGACACATGCAGAAGGTCCTGATCCGGTCGCGGAAGGTTGGCGAAATGAACGCGAGCTTGAGTTCATAGAAGATACTGGTCAGCTCTTCGAGGACTTTATATGGCACTTCTATCCTTACCCCTATGTCCACGGGATTATAGTGAAGGGTGATGCCAAGGCGAGCGGCCTCTTTGAGCAGCCAGTCGGCGCCTTCTCTACCCGGGGCGATGACCGCGAAGCGCGACTCTATCTGCTGGCCGTCATTGGTCTGTATGCCTTTTACGACTCCGTTTTCGACCATAATGGAGGTAGCTGCGGTATCGGTCCGGCTCTCGATCCTGTTATCGAGGAACAGGTGCATATCCTTGAGGACTTCGCGGCAGAGCTCGGTCCCCATGTGTCGAATAGGTACTGGAATCAGTTTCAAACCGGCCAGTTCCGCCTTTTGCGCTAGCTGTTCCACCCGGGGGCCGGTCCCGTATACCTTATCCGAGGCGCTGAATTTCAGGTAGATATCATCGACGTAGCGGATTAAGTCAGCTGCCTTCTCGTGTCCCAGATAGCTTTCGAGTTGCCCGCCTACCTGAGGCGAAAGTGTCAGCTTGCCATCGCTAAAGGCTCCGGCGCCACCCCAGCCGCTTACCAGGTCGCAGAGTGAGCATGGGGGGCAGCTCAGCTCCTTGCCAATAATGGGGCATTTGCGAAGAGAGAGGTCCTTGCCTTTCTCCAGGAGCAAGATACTGAGGTCAGTTATATGGCTTAGTTCGAGGGCGGCGAAGATGCCTGCCGGGCCACTGCCGACGATAATCACGTCGTATTTGTTTTGCATCTATTTCACCAAACGGGAATTCTACATCGAGGGCTGTGCATTGTCAAATTGCGCTGCTGGTTCGATACAAACTCAAGTGAAAGAGCGCCGTGAAATTGACTGCCACTGGTCACAGTGATAAGATTAAATCAGGAGTAACAGGATGCCTGTCTATGAATATAGATGTTCCGAGTGCGGTCTGAAGTTTGAGTTGCTTCGACCGATGAGTCAGGTCGACCGGGACGCGACTTGCCCCGGTTGCAACAACGGAGCCAGACGCGTCTTATCTGCCTTTTCCGCTTATTCCAAGAGTTCGAGCGGAGACTCTGCTCCGGTGGGCGGCGGTAGCAGTTGCAGTACCTGCTCTGCTACGGATTGCTCTTCGTGTCACTGAGGTAAGTAGTGCCGTCCCCATCAGTGTGAGACTCGACAGGGGCGGCTTCTTTTTTTGTCCTTCCCCTTAGCTTGAGGAAGCCCCAGGAAATACCCCCGATGATTATCGCCTCGCCGACCGCCGCTGCCGCTACAAACAGGGCGGCATCGTTGAAGAATCCTTGAGGGAATATCAGAAGCATATTGTCTCCCGGGTAAAGCTGCCATAGATCGTTACTGAAGCCGACGAGGTGAAACAACAGGAAGAGGCTGTCGAAATCGATTACTGCCCAGATTCCGAATACAGCGAGCAGTGCGACAGTTGTCCCACTCCCCCGGATCACAAGTCTGGCAAGCCTCGGCCAAAAAGCGCCACGTCGCAACACGAAGCTGATAACTACATAGATGGCGATGTAGGCCAGAGAAGCAAGTTGCAGGTAGTATGCCAGCCGTATCAGCCCTTTGACATCTTTCAGGTGGGCCAGTTCGCGCTGATTGAAGAGGTCGGTTTCGAAGAATTCCTCGTCTGAGTTGAAGTATGTGATCATCCGGTCAGCCACATCGACCAGTTCCTCGTTTTCCAGTCCTGTTGCTGCGCTGACCTGATATTTATTGAAACCGTACTGATAGAGGCGGATATCGTTTGTAGCGCACCTCAGGTCAGTGGTGATAAGGAACACAGGGATGCAAACTATGAACAGGATACCGGCTATAGCTGTCAGCGCTTTCATCGAATCACCCTAACGCAGCTATGGTAGACGAGGGCGTTTTACCTTGTCAAGGCGGAAGGGGCACTATATAATGGCCGAGGAGGCCTGAATATGGAAGCAAATGAGCCGTACACAGCTTTAGCGGCGAGACATGGCTATGGGAATTCAGAGCGCTATCGACGGATACTGGAATACTTGATGACCCCGGGGCAGGCCGAGCTTGTCGCTCTTCTGCCCATGAAATATCAGGAACTGGCGGACAGGCTGGGTATGGATGTTGTAGAGGTACAAAAGGAACTGGAAGGCCTGTATGGAAAAGGTGTGGTCTTTGCCAGGAGCCCGGATACTCTGGAGGAGGCCAGCTTTGCTCTCGCCGTTGTACAGCTCCATGATATCACCATGTGCTCATTCGATGTTGACATAACACGTGACCGAAAGCTGTTTGAGCTGTGGGACGATTTCTGCGTCAATGAATGGGACGGGGACCAGGTCGCGAGCTGGGATAAGGGTGAACAGCCTCAAGGAAGAGTTGTACCCGCTTACAGGGCGATTCTCAACAGCCCTGAGATACTGCCCTGCGAGGACATGAGGGAGATAATAAACTCGGCTCGTTCATTAGCTGTTACCTTCTGTACCTGCCGCAGGCGAAAGGAAGCGGTAGGCAAGAAGTGCGGAAAATCCCATGACATGGTCGATATCCAGTTCAATCTTAGCGCTGAATATCTCATCAGCCGCAACGCGGGCAGGAGAATTACCGCGGATGAGGCTATGGCCTTGATTGACGAGTGTGAGGCACTCGGACTGATTCATACCTGCGAGAACTCAACGCGCATGAGACCTCGCTGGGGGATGTGTAACTGCTGTACCGACTGCTGCATGATCTATCAGCCCCTGAACAGATTTAAGGTGCCGGTGACAAAATGCATTGCCAGGAGCAGGTACGAGGCTCAAGTTGATCAGGACGTTTGCAATGGGTGCCAGGACTGCACCGAGTGGTGCCCGTTTGATGCTATAGAGATGGTGAGACCCGGGGACTCGAAGAAATATAAGGCTTCTGTCGATCTTGAGAAATGTATGGGGTGCGGCATCTGTGTACTCAAGTGTGAGCCCAATGCGCTGGCTTTACACCTGGTAAGGCCGGCGGAACATATACCACAGGCACAGTAGCGCTGGAATTATAAGCTCATGGAACAAGACCTCGGCAGCTTTGACAACCTTGTGGCTATCGTTACCAGGCTGAGGGCGCCCGATGGATGCCCCTGGGACCGGGAACAGACTCATGCCTCGATCAAGCCCTATCTTATCGAGGAGGCCTATGAGGTATTGCAGGCTCTGGATGATGAGAACGGTGAGAAGCTGTGTGAGGAACTTGGCGACCTCTTGCTGCAGATCCTGCTGCATACGCAGATGGCCAGCGAGGCGGGGGAATTCGATATGAGAGACGTGGTTCGGGGCATAGCTGCCAAGCTGATACGCCGCCATCCCCATGTCTTTGCCGGCTCTCAGGCGGGTAATGCCGAGGAGGTAGCTCAAGAATGGGAAGTGCTGAAGCAAAACGAGCGCAAAGAAGGAGATTCCCTGCTTTCCAGCGTGCCCAAAGGCATGCCGGCGTTAAGCTATAGCCATTCCATCCAGCGCAGGGCGGCCGGTGTTGGCTTCGATTGGAAGGAATCAGGGGGCGTGCTGGAGAAACTGACCGAGGAGGTCCGGGAACTGGAGCAGGCCAGCACGCTACAGCAGAAGATTCATGAGTTCGGAGACATCCTCTTCGCACTGGTGAATGTGGCTCGCTGGCAGGGGCTTGACCTTGAGGAGGCGTTACGCCTTGCCAACGAGCGGTTCTACCGGCGCTTTAGCTACATTGAGGACAGTTGCCGCGAGCAGGGGGTTCCGCTGCGCGACCTGTCCTTCGATGAGCTGAATGCCTTATGGGACGAGGCCAAGCGGGAACTGGAGGGCTGATTCAGAGTTCACTGCCCTAACTGTTACTGGCTTTCGGGCTGTCCGGCTCACACTCCCTCGGCTATGGAGCGCGGGGTGGTTGCGTAAACAGCTATCCTGCTCGGAGTGCTCAGGAGCGCCTCTATCTTGTTGACAATCTCCGTTCGTTTCGGGTCTTTCTCCCAGTCTTTCCATTCGCGGAGGCTCTCCCAGGTGCTGATCACAAGATGGGTGCCTGATCGGTCTACCGAAAACAGTGTCTCCCCTGATACATAGCCTGGATGGTGCATCGCCTTTGCCCGCAGATCTATCAGTAACTCCGCAACCTCCGCCTGGTTATCGGGGCTCATTGACCGTTCGATTACTACTTTTACAGCCATCGTGCCCTCCCTGTTCGGGTAGTTTGCATCCTTGTAGTGATTTCCTTAATTAAATGTCACTGAATCAGGCCAGAATCATAACACCTGGGAGAGTTAAAATGCAATACCTTCTTTATTTGGGTTAATAAAGTCTGACCGTGATATATGGCTTTTATTTTCGACAAATTGTCATTCGCAAACGTACTTGACAGGTCGATTTAGAGGATAGGTTAAAATCTGTTAAGTAGCAAGGGTTTGTAAGTGAAGCTGTGGGGGGAGGGCTGAGGGTCACCTGCAAACCCTTTTTTAGTCCGCCGGAGGCCGGGTAGGGAGAAGTGTAACCTTCTATTATTCAACTAAGCTGGATAAATTGACTGTTCCGGCCGAGGTTGAAAGATGGGGGGAGATAAAAAAACAGGTACCTGGAATTAAGGGGTGTCTGCAAAGATTGTGAGGTAAGTAAGCAGAAAGAGTGAGAACTTAATGTAAAAATTAAGGCCCAAACTTAAAAAGGGAGGTTGAAGATGGCAGACAATAAAAAGAAAATGACCACCAATTTCGGCAAGCTGGTAGATGACGACCAGAATAGTGTAACTGCGGGCAGCACTGGCCCCATCCTGATGCAGGATGTCCACCTGCTTGAGAAGCTGGCTCACTTGTAACCAAATACACCAGGGCCAAATTCCTCTCGGAGATAGGTAAGCGTACCGATGTCTTTGCCCGCTTCTCGACGGTAGGTGGTGAGAAGGGAACTGCTGATGCCGAGCAGGGCCCTCGTGGATTTGCATTGAAGTTCTACACAGAAGATGGCAACTTCGACATGGTAGGTAACAATACTCCAGTCTTCTTCATCAGGGACCCTCTTAAATTCCCCGATTTTATCCATACACAGAACACCTGTGCAATGCTAAAAAGAGGATTCAGCTGCGTCAGGCAGCCGTCTTCTACAAGGCTGATCCCGAGTATGGCCACCGTGTGGCGGAGGGGCTGCGACTGGACATTAAGGAGGTCGAACGCTTAGCGGGGATGTCCCAGGAGGAGCGGGCAAAAGCCACTGCCAAGTGATTTTAATATCAGGCAGTTGACCGACTTCAACGGGTTCGGAACGGTTAAGCATACCGAAATCGTATTGAAATAACCGACCTCAGCTAACATTCCCCGGTTTTGTTAGCGCTGCGGTTGGGCGAAATACCCTGCCTTTTCCCTCACTCCACCCCCGATTTCTGCCGCTCTGGTGGATTTTCATGCGTTTGCGTTGAGATAGTCCAGGGGGTAAAATGCTTCAGGCAGCATGGATTAAAGTAACGGGCTGCCGGTGCTGCTCGACATCAGGTAGCCGGCAGAGAACGCAGCCTGGCAGCGACAAACGAAAACAGGAGATGCTCAATGAACGAATATGAATACAAGCAGATAGATTTTGAGAACCCATCCGCTTTATTTGTGTTAGAAGATGTGCTCAAGGGGCTCATCGGGGGCCCCTTTTTTTATAACCCTTATTTTAAGACCTTTGGCCTGAAGGGAAATGAGAAGGTGCTGGACTTTGGCTGCGGAGGCGGGGCGGGTTCCAGGTTCCTTATCAAATTTCTAAATGGGGATGGGCATTTGACCTGCGTTGACGTATCCAATTACTGGATGAAAAGAGCGGTGAAGAGATTGAAGAAGTACCCCAATGTGAAATGCCGGACAGGCGATATAAGAAGTATGGAGATACCTGATAGTTCGTTTGACGTTATCTCCATTTTCCATGTCATCCACGATATAGCTCCTGAGGACAGACAGGATACTGTCACCGTTCTTTGCCGGAAATTGAAAGGAGATGGAGCTGTTTTTGTGAGGGAACCTGTCAGGAAATCGCATGGCATGCCTGCGGCGGAAATACGCGCTCTTTTCGCGAACGCGGGCCTCAGGGAATCGGACTGCAAGGAGAGTAAGTCGGAATATAGAGGGATATTCAAATCAGAATCCGACGGCGGTTGATTGAAAGCTGATAATATCCATGTCCGGGAAAGGCAGGGTAATTAGTGGCGGCAGAAACAGCCTTCGAGATATATAAAGACCTGTTGAGGAAGTCTCTCGTTAAATATATGAGAAAGGCGTTTCACATGCTTCCCGGACTGGATAAACCGCATATTCTGGATATAGGTTGCGGTTCCGGAGTCCCGACAATTGAGCTTGCGAGATTAAGTGATGGACAGATAACAGGACTGGACATCGACCAGCATCTTCTGGATAGGCTTATTAGTAAGATCGAAGAGGCAGGGTTATCGGACCGGGTTAAGGCTGTAAAAGGTTCAATGTTCGATATGGATTTTGCAAGTGAGAGCTTCGATGTCATCTGGGCGGAGGGCTCCATATCGGCAATCGGTTTTAAAAAAGGGCTCGAAGAGTGGAGGAGGTTCCTCAAGCCGGACGGCTTCCTGGTCGTTCACGATGAAGCAGGGGAAATCACGGACAAGCTGGAACTGATCAACGATTGCGACTATGAGCTGATCGATTATTTCACGATAAGCGAAGATACCTGGTGGACTGAATATTACGCTCCGCTGGAACAGAAAATTGATGAAATGCGGGCAAAATATGCTGATAGTCCCGGGGTTCTGGATAAGCTT
>CAYVQT010000080.1:0-12422 GCA_964453665.1 uncultured Dehalococcoidia bacterium
TAGCAGGTCAAGCCCTTTCTCAATTGATGCACAATCCCCATGACCCTGTCCATATTGAGATACGAGGTCGGCACAGGGATGACTCGTGGCACCACTTTGAAGTGCTGGCGAGAAACCTCCTCGATAATCCCACAGTGGCGGGCATTGTCACGACTTTCCGCGACATCACTGAACGCAAGCAAGCCGAAGCGGCATTGAACGAACGCCTTCGCTTCGACAGGTTGCTTGCTGAACTTTCAGCCAAATTTATCAATTTACCCGACGCTGAAGTGGATAAGCAAATCGACAACGGGCTCAAACTTGTTATTGAGTTTCTTGGCGTAGATCGGAGCACATTATTTCAGTTGTCGGAGGACAGGACATGCTTTCAAGTCACGCACTCGTGGGCGGTGGATGGAATCGAAACCATGCCTATCGGCATATCGAGTGACCTTTTCCCCTACTGCGCTGAGAAAGTGCTCCGTGGGGAGATATTCATGTTCTCACGGCCTGACGATCTACCCGACGATACTGGCGATGAGAAACAGCTCATTCTGCTGCATGGCATCAAAGCGAACCTGACAATCCCCTTGAAGGTTGGCGGATCGATTTTGGGCGCAGTCGCGTTTGGCTCTTTTCGCTCAGAACGGGTCTGGCCTGACGAGCTGGTTCAACGGTTGCAACTCGTCGCGGATATTTTCGCCAACGCACTGGTGCGCAAGCTGGCGGACGAAGAACTGCGAAAGGCTTACAATGAGTTAGAAATGCGCGTTGAGGAACGAACAGCAGCACTTGTAAAAGCCAACGAAGAATTGCAGACTGAGATCGCTGAACGTAAGCAGGCTGAGGAGGAGAGACAGAGAATGGAGCAGCGGCTTCAGCTTGCGACACGGTTAGCTACAGTCGGTGAGCTGGCAGCCGGTGTTGCACACGAGTTAAACAACCCCCTCACCGCAGTCCAGGCGTACGCCCAGTTTCTATTAGAAAGGAATGACATCGAACAAAATTTGAAGAGCGATATAGATATTATCTACAGAGAGGCGCGACGTGCTACCAAAATAACTGGTAACCTGCTTTCCTTTGCCCGCAGGCACAAGCCGGAGAAGAGACTCGTTGCATTAAACGAAGTCATACAGGATAGTATAGAGCTGCACGCCCATCAAATGAAGGTCAACAATATAAACTTAGTATTAGAAATGGACCCCAATCTCCCTATGACTATGGCTGATCCGCATCAGATGGAGCAGATCTTTCTGAACATCATCGCTAACGCCTATCAGGCCATGACAGAGGAACATGGCCAGGGAGAGCTTATTATCAAGACGGAAAAGGTGGGCGGAATGGTTCTAGTGTCGTTTACTGACGACGGGCCTGGTATTTCAGCAGAGAACCTCAGCAGGATATTCGATCCATTCTTCACCACCAAAGAGGTTGGAAAAGGAACAGGCCTCGGTCTCAGCATTTCCTTTGGGATTGTTCATGACCATGGTGGTCATCTATATGCTTCCAGCGAGACTGGCAAGGGAGCAACTTTCGTTGTGGAGATACCCATTGTGTTTGAGGGTCAGGCTGTGGATGCTGGTAGTAGAGGCATGTCTCAGCAAGACTAAGCGCAATATAGGCGGCGATTGGCGCTCATTATTGATTGGTAATGCTCCCATTGCTTTCCTGTTCACCAGAGTCATACATAGCTTGACGAAAGTATGACGAGAACGGGATGGCTCCTACATCTTGCGGCAACTAAGATCCCCTACATCTGTGCATAGTATGTCACCACTATTCAACGAAACATCTTATTGTGCAATGTTGACCAGAAATCAATCTAAGTAAAGGCGAAGGCAGCCTTGAAAATGATTCGAGGGCCTGAGATCAGAGCTGAAATACGAAGATGTGTACCTGTGTGAGTGTGAGACCTTTGATGACGTGATAGCCAGGTTGCCGTATTTCATTGAGGAGGTCTATAATCGGAAGAGACTTCATTCGGCGCCTGGCTACCGCTCACCGAATGACTTTAAGGAGTTACTGCTTGTTCGGGAGAACAATCCTTCCCCGGAAGGACCCCGCCGAAATCTCCTAACCCTGACTGTCTAATCATAGGGGTGCAGTCCAATTAGAGACGCGCTACGGAACATAGAGGAAAAACTAACGAATCTGGAGGGCGAAGATGGCGAGACCGACTAGAGAACACCGCCGTAAAATGCAACGCAATGTGCATGCAGTACGCCGCAGAGTCAGGATGGCCGGAGCAGCAAAGAGGCCAGTAGGTTATCGCGGGATTTCACAAGGTGAATTTCATAGAATCCTCGACAAGGCTTCCCGACCTATCAAGAAACGCGAATCTGGCCAAGAACAATCTTGAACATCGGTGTTTCATGGTCTCTATGATTGTATCTGAAGCTATACTCATCCAGGGAATCTATGAATAAGTCCTGATATATGAGATAATACACACAAGATTTATAAAAAAGGGGACGGGGACTTATTCATAGCGTATCATTTACCAGCCTGGCCTATGACAGCAAGAAAAAGAAAACACACCGTTAGAAGTTTTTAGAAGAGATGGCCCAGGTGGTTCCCCGGGCAGAATTGTTAGCAGTAATCATGAAGTAATATCCGAAAGCAGGCAATGGCCGGCAACCGATGCCTATGGAAAGGATGTTACGGATCTACTTCATGCAGCAACGGTACGGGCTTTCAGATCCTGCAACGGAAGATGCCCTCTATGACAGTGAATCCATGAGGCGATTTGCCGGTATTGATTTTGTAGAAAATGCGATACCTGGCCCCTTCCTCAACCAAAAACAGGGAGAGGTCACGAGACGCAGAGATGAAGCAGACGAAAAAAGGGAATCGATGGTATTTTGGGATTAAAGCCCATGTGGGAACGGATACCGGGCGAGGACTGGTACACAGGGCTGTGGTTACGAACGCATCGGTGCACGATTCCCGGGTTATGGATGATCTGCTTCATGGAGAGGAAACGGCTGTATATGCGGATGAAGCAAAGAGAATGGAATACAAAGCACGAGGTGTTGAGTGGCGTATCAGCCGAAAGGGCAAGCGAGGCTATCTCCTGAGTGAGGAAGACCGGGAGTGGAATCATACATACAATCGAATTCGGGCGAAGGGTGAACATGCCTTTATGATAGTGAAGTGTCTGTGGAATTACCGAAAGGTGAGATACAAAGGCCCGTCTAAAAACGCAGCCCGGGTGTTCAGCCTGTTTGCTTTGGTCAACTTGTATCTGGTGCGAAAAGAGTTATCGATGATGAGGGCGTAGTATGCCTGAAATCTCCAGAACTCCCCATAAAAGGGGGGTTAAGGGACAACAAAACCCCTAAAAGTAATTTAAAAAAGTCGGTTGAAAATCGAAAATATGAACTGAAAATCAGGTTTCGTAAACTTGATCAGAGGTTCCTTAGGTAGTTTTGAACATATTTATGACTAACTACATGATAGTCGCCAGAGATACCACGTTTTACCAAACTCCAGAACCCTTCAATATAGTTCGTATGAACATTCCCCTGAATATAAACCTTTGCACCATGATCAATTCTAAGATGCCTGTAACCAAGCCTGGCAACGTTATCATAAGCTTTGAACTCATTGGTATAGACAATAGCTGTAGGGGCAACCTGCTTCTGTATGAAGGGAATGAGAGTGGATTGCTGGACATTGCTGACTGCCTTGGCAACTATCCGCCCTTTTCTCTCAACGGCGCCAATAACAGGAGTCTTACCCTCCGCTCCCCAGTAGGACTCATCGACTTAAACCTCGCCATTAAGGGGGCTAAGTTCTTCACCAAGCAAGGTGCGAATCTGCTTAAACATTCTCCATGCAGTCTTATAGGTAACACCGAGTTCTCTCTCAAGCTGTTTAGCAGAAATACCACATCTAGTAGAAGCTATGAGAAAGATGGCATAGAACCATGTCTTAAGAGGAGTAGCGGACTTGTGAAAGATAGTGCCGGCAGTCGGATAGACTTGAGTACCACAGTAATCACATTCGTAGCAAGTACGGTTCTTCACTCTATGATACTTTGTAACCTTCTGGCACTTATCGCAGTAAATACCACTAGGCCAGCGATGATTCTTTATCCATTCAAGGCATTCATTATCGTCTGGGAACTCTTGTTCAATGTTTTTCAGTGTATACTTTCTCATTATATTAACCCCTTACGACATGTATTATACCAAAATATATACATGTTATTAAGGTATAATTGCCAAAATTATTTATAAGGGTCGAAAGCAGAAGTAAGAATGAGTACGCTTAGCGCGATAATCTTTAGCATTGTTTTTATTATTAGCATCGGCTTCTTTGCTTGGAGTTGCTTCAGGCGTTATCGGTTAGTAGCCCGAGGCAAATCAGAAAACCGATTTGATGCTGTTGGCAAGCGATTATTAAATATGTTGGTTTACGGATTCGGCCAAAGGAAGGTATTAGGGCGTCGTTATGGCATAAACCACATGATCTTGTTCTGGTGTTTCATCATATTGTTAATAGCAAATGCAGGGTTTATACTAAGCGGCTTGTTTCCGGATATTCTGGCATTCTCAAAGCTGCCAAGCCCTGTATACAAAACTCTGGTATATATCTTTGACATACTGTCAGGGTTAGTCTTAGTAGCTATAATCATAGCAATTGTTCGCCGCATCTTCTTTCCTCCATATTCCGGAGCGAGAAATATGGAAGGGTTTGCAATCCTTATAATGGTTTTCTTATTAATGAGCACATATTTTGGCCTACATGCCATCGAGATATCTCAACATATAGAGAAAGCCGAAGAAGCTATGCCGATATCTAATTCTGTAGCATCGCTCTTTATGAAAGATATAAGTCAGGAAAACCTCGCTACTTACGCTAATCTATTTTGGTGGCTTCATGCTTTGATACTCCTCGGTTTTCTGAACTACTTACCATACAGTAAGCATATGCACATCATCTCGGCAATTCCCAATTGTTTTTTCAAGCGCCTGGACAACCTAAATAGCCTCCGTCCGGAGCATATAAATAAAGATAAAAATTTTGGCGTTGGGCAGGTGTATGAGTTCACATGGAAGGACCTCTTCGATAGTTATTCCTGCACCGAATGTGGCCGCTGCACGAGCGTTTGTCCACCACACCTGGTAGGCAAAACGCTTGATCCTCAACGCATTGTGCTTAGCATTAAGACTAACCTTCTAAAAAATGGTTATTTACATCGTAATGATATGCGTAATGAAATACCTTTAATAGGAAATAATGGGAAAGCCAGTATATCACCTGAAAGTATATGGGAGTGCACGACTTGCGGAGCTTGCGTGGAAGTTTGTCCAGTTTGTATCGAACAATACCCTAAAATAATTGATATGCGGCGGCATCTCGTCCTGATGAAAGGCTCCTTTGGCACGGAAATAAAAACCGCTTTCAGAAACATGAGTAATCATGGCAATCCTTGGGGGAAGCCCTGGTGGTCACGATCTGAATGGTTGAATAAGGCGAAACTCAATAGACTTGGAAGCTGCTCTCAGGCAGAAATAGTTTTATGGGTTGGTTGTGTCGATTCCTTCGATGACCGTAATAACCAAGTTGTAATATCATTGGCTAGGATCCTTCAAGCTGCCGGGCTAAATTTCGCAATATTAGGCAATGAAGAATGGTGTTGTGGCGACCCAGCAAGGCGTCTTGGTGAAGAATATCTTTTTCAGCTTTTAGCAGCAAGGAACATTGAGACTCTAAAGAAACACGGTGTACGTGAGATCGTGACTGCCTGCCCTCATTGCTACAATACCATCAAGAATGAATATCCTCAGTTCGGAGGAGATTTTCAGGTGACTCATCATACGGAGCTCTTGGCAAGATTAATGGCGGAGGGTAAAATCAGAGTTTCAAACCGGTTGGAAGAGGATGTTGTTTATCAAGACCCATGCTATTTGGGGCGTTACAATGGAATCTATGAATCACCACGTAATTTATTACGTGCGATGTACACAAGACCTTTAGAAATGGAATCCTCTCGAAATAATAGCCTTTGTTGCGGTGGAGGAGGTGGGCATATGTGGCTGGCTGAACATGGAAAGGATAAGATTAATCGATTGCGAGTTCGGGATGCCGGGGCAACGAACGCGACTATGATAGCTACAGCTTGCCCCTATTGCCTTACAATGCTTGAGGATGGTATAAGCGATGAAGGGGAATTAGCAGCCCGTATACGTGTAATGGATATTGCTGAATTAATCGAGCGGACTTTATAGAGAATTAAAATGAAAATAATTGTGTGTGTAAAGCAAGTACCTGATAGCAGTGTGCCAATAGATTTTGATTTAATGAATAATGTTATTCGAGAGGAAAGCATAGTCTATGTGATTAATGAAGCTGACGAAAGTGCTCTTCAGGAAGCCTTGCGTATAAAGAGTGCTACCGGAGCAGAAATAACCGTTATTTCTGCTGGCCCGCGTAGAGTAGAAGAAACTTTAAGGTATTGTTTAAGTTTAGGAGCCGACAATGCCGTTTACCTTAAAGATGAAGATATTATTAGGTCCGATGCTTATGCTACAGGACGAATATTAGCCTCTTTGATCGGTCGCTATGAATATCAATTAATTCTGTGTGGTACCCAATCAAGTGATTCTTCCAGTGCTCAGGTAGGACCGACAATAGCCGAGTTTCTAAATATTCCCCAAATTACCTATGCTATAGATATCAAGGTTGATGAGACGAAGGAGTCAGCCACGGTAACACGTTTAATTGACAGAGGTGATCAGATGGTTATCGAATGTCCTTTACCAGCTGTAATCTCTGTGCAACGAAACATACATGATTTGCCTTACCCTACTCTTCCAATGCGTATTATGGCTAGAGAGGCCTTCATACAGACGTATGACCTACAGTCTCTGGGCTTATCTAATCACGACGTTGGGGTACAAGGTTCACAAATAATGCATGAGAAGTTATTTACTCCACGCCCTAAAACAAAGGGTGCAATTATACCGGACAATAGCCTGTCTGTTACAGAGCGGATAAACCTTCTACTATCTTCAGAAACTAGCTCAAGGGGAGACGCCGATCTGCTTGAAGGAGACCCGGAAATTGTCGCTGATAAAATCGTTGATTATTTAGCAGAAGAGGGCTACTTGATGGGCTAAAATAACTACGTTCACTATGAGCTTAAAGAGCTCGTGCAATATCAAAGCCCTCGCGAATTGCATCTAGGACCGAACGATGAGCTATACAATCTCCTATTGCATATACCTGTGACATATTTGACTTAAGTAAATTATACAGCTCATCAACAGGCTTATTCCCGGTTGCCATTACTAAAGTATCAATCCCTCCTATTATGCTATCTTTCTCTGTAAAACTGTTTATTACAGCTATTCTTCCAACATCAATATGCTTTATAGTGGAATTTGGTATGACAACCAGTCCCTTCCTTTGGAATCTTTCATGTATAACACGAAAAGTATTGCTTCCTACCATCGCTGGTGCATAAGGGAATGGTGTGATGAGCGTTACTTCCTTACCTAAATCAAGTAAATAATCCGTGAAATAGCAACTCTCATAATTACTTAAATAATCTAAAACGCAAACTTTGTCACCGATTTTTGCAGGTTGTTGTAATGCGTCCCAAATAGATATGACGTATTTTTGCTCCGCACCGGGAATATCAGGCCTATCGGGTATCGAACCGGTTGCTACTATTACTACATCCGGCCCTACTTCTTCGACGATTGCTTGTGTTGCTTCTACATTTAATATAATATTCACCCCAAGTTTACGTATTTGTTTTTCTAGCCAACGTATAACATCGTCGAAATCTTGTCGCCCCTCAATTTTAGTAATTAGGTTTATTTGTCCGCCCAAATGGTCTTCTCTCTCGTAGAGATATACGTGGTGCCCCCTCAAAGCAGCAACTCGAGCCGCTTCCAAACCTGCAGGACCTCCTCCAATAACGACGACTTTCCTGCGTTTTTCCGCTGGCTCGATCTCACCAATCTCAAACTCTCGACCAACAGCGGGATTCTGCAAACAAGTGATCTGCAGAGATTTCTCGCGCCTATCGGTGCAACCTTGATTATCAGCAATACAGATACGAATGTCATCAAGTCTATCCTCGAAGGCCTTTACTGGTAGGTAAGGGTCACATATCAATGCCCGAACCATCTGTATTAAGTCTGCTTGACCATTCGCTAGAATTTTTTCAGCCAAGATTGGATCATTTATTCTCCCGCTACCGATTACCGGCAATTTCACAACTTCTTTTATCGCAGCCTGTATAGGCATCCAGGCTGCTAATGGGATATGCATTCCCCCGATAGATAAAGAATAGTGCTTTACAAGGGAGCCATTACATAGATTCAAGTAGTCTATTTTCCCTGTCGCTTCCAATTTTTGCGCTATCAATCGCATAGCACTGACCCCTAAACCATTAGGCATCCAGTCATCCGCACTAATCCTAATACCCACAATAAAATCTGTGCCGACAGCCTTCCTAACACTATCAATCAACTCATAGGCGAATGCCATTTGTTCCCCATATTCATCATCACGTTTGTTTGCCCATGGCGACCATGATTGTTGTAATAAGTATCCATGTGTACCATGTAGCTCAACTCCGTCCAACCCTCCTTCTTTTGCATCGACAGCATAGCGAACAAATCCATCTAGTGTTTGAACGATCTCCTCCTTATTCATCCGATGTGTAGGCTCATGGTTAGACGTTGATGGCCCGCCGCTAAAAGACCATACTGGCGATAACGTAACGGACCTATCTCGCGCCATTCCAGCGTGCATCAATTGTTGCACTACTTTGCAGTCGTGTTCATGAACCGCATCTGCCATTAATCTAAACTTTGGAACGATGCTTTGATGGCTGGGACAAGGCATACCAGCAAAAACGCTGGTAGGGTGAATTTGGAGCGGCTGTAGGATAATTAATCCACAACCTCCTTTAGCTCTAGTTCTTTGATATTCAATGTACTGGTTTCCATTTTCATCATCACCGTAGAATTTAAAAGTTGTTCCATGAGGACCAAATACAATTCTGTTTTTAACTACCATTGCACCGACTTTAATTCCTGCGAATAAATATTTAAATTGACCAGCCATCCTTTTCTCCTTAGCTATTTATCTTCTATGGAGGCAATACTCATTTTAACACTTACACTAATAGTATCCATGTCGTTGGAAGTCAAATTATTATATGTCACCGAAAGCTATGCTAGTTTCCAGGAGAACACTTAAAAAGTGTGAAAAGATGGCGAATTTCGACTATAAAGGATAAATCTACGAAATCTTTTAACGCCATTCAAATGGGGGTGGATAAAACCTGCATAAAAAACTGCCAACAAAAAGGCTTTTGTGGCATTCTCTCTGTATATCAGCTTCAAATCATGGCAATGACGAATTCTTCTATTGCTCTTTCTTATCAGCTTCTCCTATTATAATAGCCCCTTTTCGTTTCCTCTGCCTTTCCGGAGGCGACCACACTTCAAGCAGCAGACTGTCTTCGATAGTTCTTACAATACCATGTCGTACAAACGGCTCTAATCCATAAGCCATTCCTTCCTGAAATATTTCCGTTCTCTGCCCACTATCGTCTTCGACAACAAATTCCATCTTACCCTTTAAACACCAACTCATCTGTTCGTCAGCATGACTGTGCGGTTCAAAGGACGCCCCTTTATCAAATTCAACTAATGAACCCCCCAAATTATTCACTAAAATCGGCTTATAACGAATGCCCTTTCCTATCTCTATCCAAGGAACGTCTTTATAGTTAATAAACAATCCACGCATATAAGCACCTCACAGTTGTAATTTTTACTATTACGATTTTAGCTACTCCTCAGATATCCATTTCTTTAAATACTTCTCCAGCAATTTTAAGGCCTTTGCGAGTCACAGGGAAACCCGCATAGATTGTCATGGTGATAATAGTTTCGGTTATTTCTTCTTTACTACACCCGAGATTCAAGGCTCCCTTTATCCAATCGTGAAGCATATCTTCTCTCGAAAGGCATGTCATCATGGCAATAGCTGCAAGTGCTCGTAATTTGTTTGAAATTACACCCCTCTCCCCCATCAAATTCCCATAACACCAGGTTATTAACTCATTTCTTAGCGGGTCATTATCTGTCAAGCCCATGTCGTCCAGGTCACCATGACCATCGCCATACATCTGCTTGTATATTTCTATGCCCTTCTTATATAACTCATTTTCCGCCATGAAATCCCCCTACTGGGCTTTTTAATGAATCCAGGGAAGGTATGAAGGAGTCATTTTTAAATGAGGGTTAGCACGCCGTTTATCAAACACATCAACTGCCAGTGTACCTGCTATTCTTGCAACGGGAGATCCTCCAAAATGAGAAGTCCAGATAATGAGTTCACGGATCTCCTCCTCAGTCCATCCTGCATTAAGGCAACAATTGATCCAAATCCGAACTAAATCTTCCCTGGGTAGAACAATTAGACCTGCAAGTATCAGCAAAGCCCGGGTTTTTAAGTCCAGACCTCCGCGCCCGAACAGGACACCAAAGGCCCAGATACTTGTATGCTCGGCATGGGTTCCTAGCGCTCCGCCATATAGTGAAACTTCTCCGAATAACGGGTCCTGAACATTTTCCTCTGCCTCTTTGGCGAAGTCCTTACTAAGTCCTTCAGTCGAAATACGCCGTTTTGTTATATAGATTCCTTCATCCATATCTATCTTCTCCTAAGATGAAACATAACTCCGAAGCGATTTCATGAAACTGATTAAAACATTTTGAGGTTTCTACTTTCGAAGCGAGCCTCGGTCACCTTTTATCTAACAACCTCTTTACTTTATGCGTAGTAGTCTTTCCCGTTTGCGGTTCGAGTTCATCGGGGCCAACAATGTCGACCTTGAGTCGCACGCCTGTGCCAGCCTTTAAAACAGCCTCTAGTTCTGACTGTAAAGTATTCGTATCGGAGATATCAGCCTTCCTCTCTACCATCACTGTCATTTCATCCTGATTTGCTACATGTTCCACTACGCATAAGTACTCTCCCGTTGTTCGAGAATCCTTACTAATAATACTGCCAACAGCCTCGGGAAATACGTTTATACCTCTGAGCTTTACCATATTATCAGCTCGACCATAGATACAATCCAGACGCAGAGTCTCGCTACCGCAAGAGCATTTCCCTGGCAGAATAGCAGAGATATCATTGACGTCATAACGGATCAACGGGGCAGCATACTTAAACAGGGTCGTAATTACAATGTTACCCTTTTCTCCGGTGGGCACCTGTTTCCCAGACTGAGGATCTATGATTTCTATGAAGTACGCGTCTTCGAAAATATGTTTACCATTCTTGTGTGTACATTCTGAGGCGACGTTCATTACTGTTTCATGCGTCCCATAGTTGTCATAAACATCTGCACCAAACAAGTCTTCTATTTCCTTCCTGTCTCTGCGTCCGAAATATCCCGGATACTTCCTAATCTTCAGGTCCTTTCGCGGGTCAATGCCCATTTTTATGGCTTCCAGTCCAATGTGTCGAATATAGTCGAAAGAACCCATAATTGCAGTCGTCCCCCACCTCCTTGCTAACTCTATTTGTTGTGAAGTACGTGTCTCGTTGCCGGTTCCTGTTGGAAGTGGAACTGCGCCAGTGTATTTCCAAATTAGCTCTCGTGCCATATGTCCAGCATTGGCAGCCGAGAAAGTATATGTTATTTGAACCAAATCACCTCGTCCTATGCCCTGCATATAGAAAGACCGTGAGCTGACCATTGCAGCTACTTCTCTATCTATAGGGCTATAAAACATTGGTCGTGGTAATCCGGTTGTACCACCGCTATGTTGCATAACAAGAGGATATTGATAGCTTTCGAGGGGCGTCACACCTTGATAATCACCGAATGGGGGAAACTTCTCCAGACTGTCCCTCAAATCATAAACAGTAAAACTCGGGATCTTTGCAATATCTTCCAAAGAATTAAAATCTTCGGGAGTAAATCCTTTTTTTGCCCAAATGCGCTTATAGAATGGGATTTCCCAAGCTCTAGCGATGGCGCTCTTGAGCCTACTCTCCTGAAGAGCAAGTATTTGATCTCTTGTCCATTTCCATACTGTATCGAAATATAGGGAGTAAGGAGGATAGTCTGCTATAAGCTTATCGAAATCGATAGAGTATGGATAGAAAAACGAGTATTTTTTCTTGTCTATCATTTAAATACCCCAGCCTGTCTATTGATTTCAATTTATCAGTAGTCATTCTGCTTGTCAATAGACGTGTATCGCGGTGGCTGTAAACTATTTAGTGTTAAAAAGGGTAATTGAAAACAATCGATGACCTCTGTAGCTTTTGAGTAGTGAAAACTCAAAGCACTGGAAAATCCTCCCTGAACCCGAGAAGGTCATGGCAGTAGCGAGGGTATGTGCGTATTTCGGACCAAATCGGCCGCCTTCACGGAGCAAACCGGCCACCCT
>CAYVQT010000081.1:0-12121 GCA_964453665.1 uncultured Dehalococcoidia bacterium
ACGTATTAAACTCAAACATCTCTATCCGAAATTATAAAGGTTACAAGGTACTAGAGCAGTTCCTTCATGAAAAATCGTTTCCGGGATAACACCTTCAGAAACTGGTTGATGACGACACCTTTGAACATCGTACGCGCCCTTTGTTTGTGCCTTCGCTCCGGCCTTTCACCTGTGGCAATCTGAAGCAGTTCTAATATGTGGTATATTGGCATCCGGTTCGGGTAAACAATTTGACCTACCGTGAGCATCTGGAGGCAACCGGCACAGTAGACCGCCAGGGCCTGCGCCCCTGTTCTTCCGGCAAGCCTCAGGGTTCTTATCGTCGCAAGCGTAATATCCCACGGATTGTACCCCGAAGTGTAGCTGAAGCCTCCCCCGATACCACAGCAAAGGGCCATTTCACGACACAGGTTCTCCTCCACCACCCTGGCGCCAGCCTTTTCCAACAGCCTTCTCGGGACATCCATATATTCGTTCCCAAAGAACTTCCCGTAGCACGACTCCTGTATAGTAACGGTCATGTTCAGCGGATTAGTGATCTGTACTTCTCCCTTTTCGATTCTCTCCAGTAACCAGGGCAGCACGTGTTGGATCTCAAAATCGAACTTCACACCGAACCTGGGCAGTACGTTGGTGAACATATTGCGTCCGGCAGTGCAGGGGACTATCATTTTCTCGAAACCCAGCTGCTTGTGCCAGGCCTCCAGCCGTCTGGCAGATTTCTCTACCATTTCGTACTGCCCCGTACGGTAGTAAGTCTCACCACAGCACAAATTCAGTGAACCCCTGATATTCGCGCCGTCCAGGAGTTTTGTTCGTGTCAAATAGGGCACCGTGATTACGTTGCACCCGGGATAAAACACCTCTTTGCAGGGCGATACATCCTCCCAGGACCTCACCAATGCCTTCTCGTCATCAGGAAGCCTGTCCAGCACATACGTCCGGAAATTTAGCGCGCTGTCGGGTGTGTAGTACTTTACCCTGACCGGCAGCCCTTCACTCACAGACTTTTTATGCCAGACGTCGAGAATTCGCTGTGCGGGATTGCATCCTTCGGGGCAGATAAAGTTGCAGGCAAAACAACTCGTGCACTTTTTCAAAACGTGCTTCGTCTCTTCGCCGTTTATTAATCGCTCAATCTCCGCCTTTGCCACATCAATTGGCAAGTGCATCACCGGGCATTGATGAAAACACTCACCGCACATGGTGCATTTCTCAGCATCAAATTCATCGAACATACCCATAAATAAGCCTCCCTGCTCCTAATCCGTCACTTAACATATCAGGTGTTAGCACCTATGTCCACACCGTAACAACCCTACCCTGATACTAGAAACAGCACCATACTAATCCTATACGCCTACGATTATATTCTACTTTAACATCTCTTGATTTATGTCAGTGGTTCCATTAGCATACGACTCAACCTCTCGGTCAGGAGGAACAAATGAGCAAAGATGAAAGATACGATGTTGTGATTATCGGCGGAGGCCCCAACGGCATGACGGCAGCAGCATACCTTGCTAAATGTGGTCTGCACGTCTGCGTCCTGGAGGAGAGGGTGGAGTGTGGTGGGGCATGTGAAACCGTTGAGCCTATACCAGGGGTACGGATATATCCACACGCCATGCTCATGTACGCGGCGCCTGCTCCGGGGTTTGATCAACTGGAACTGCACAAGTACGGCTTCCGCATGACATGGAATCCCATAGACATGATGCAATCACTCAGCGCCGGTAATACAACGACCCAGGGGGTTAGTCCCATCACTGAAAAGGACATGATGGGCTTCGGCAAACTTGGCGGCATCCTTGGTCAACCTCCGTTCACCAAAGAGCTTCTGCGCGCCACCTTCTGGTGCCCGCCACACCCTCCTGAAGTGGAGGTAACGGACGATAACGTCCCCTATATGCAGGTTTACAAGCAGCGCCAGCCGGATGTCTGGACCCACGAACTGCGCGAGTGGACCATGTTCGACCTTATGGACGAGCACCTGGAAAGTGAGCCTTTTAAGGTCACAATGGCTTTCGCAGCCTGGGCATCAGGCGCTGCCGGTCACTGGGAAGGGGTAGCAATCCCCGCTTTGCTCTCTGTCCAGCTTCTCATTCTACCAAATACGGGTAAGCTGAGTATCCCCCGCGGAGGCCTGCATGGTTATTTCCACGCCATCCATCGCTGTGCGGTGGCCCACGGGGCAATAGTGCGTACTACATGTCCCGTCGACGAAATCATCATCGATGACGGGCGAGCTGTGGGTGTTCGGCTGAGGGAAACCGCCGCGCTTGGTGGAAGGAAAATCTGGGCTAACAAAGCAGTGATCTCCGCTATTGACTACCAGCAGACCTTCCTCAAGATGATCGGGAGGCATCATTTTGACCCCAGTTTCATACAGAAGGTAAAGGATATCAGCCTTAAGAACGGGACCCTCTATGTCTCCACTTTCCACACTCGCAAGCCCCTGCAATGGAATTCGAAATTTAAGGCGATGACTGAAAGCGAAACCAGTGTTGCCGGCCCCTTTAATATCCCCTCAGGCGGAGTGTACCCCTCGGACTCGAGAGAACTCTACTATGAAAACGTGGCGGACTGTGACGGCCGCAAGAGCCTTCCCACATTGCCTCCGGAGAAGTTACTTTGGTTCCTGACACCATCTCAGGCATTCAATCCCACGGATTGCCAGGGTGACTATCCCAATGGACACATATCGGCCGCCTTCGAGGTAAATGTTCCTATTCCTGAGTACCAGGTTGAAGGGCCGGAAGCTCAGAACGAGAAGAAAGATGATCTGGATGCCTATATGCGCGAGGCCTTCAGTGAAGCACTGGACGGCCTCGAGGATGAGAATATTATTCACCACTGGTCGGCAACCGGTCGCGAAGTTGAGTTTCGAAATACAGGCCTTATCGGCGGAACCTGGTGCGGCTCCCGCCATTGCAGAGACCAGTTGTGGACACAGCGTCCCATACCTGAACTCGCGCGCTATCGCACCCCTATCGATGGGCTTTACACTTGCCACCAGACTACAGGACATCCGGGAGCACTATGCCTGATGGCCATTCCCTACAACATGATGCACATACTAATCGAAGACGGTATCGCTGAGCCCGGCGACTGGTGGTACCCGTCACCGTACTACATTCCGCAGGAAGGCAAGATATCTGCGATACCCCGTTAACTAGAGAGGAGGCCGCCGTGGCAACAGAAGATATTTTTGGGCATATGTTTGAGGAGTTTCCCGAAGACAGCGAATGGGACGTTGTAGTCATAGGAGGCGGCCCCAATGGCCTGATGGCGGCTGCTTATCTCGCCAAGGCCGGGCTAAAAGTTGTTCTGGCTGAGGCCCGCTACGAGATCGGGGGAGGCCTGGCTACAGAGGAAATCCTTTACCCCTGTTATACATCGAATCCACACGTCGTCTACCACATGATGATTGATTATATGCCGGTAATCAGGGACTTCAACCTCGATGGCCCTGCGCTTGTCTGGATCAAGCCCAACCCGCAGACAGGTATGGTCTTCGAGGACGGGAAGTCTCTACTTCTGACACGCATGATCGAGGACACTAAGGATTCCATAAGCAAGTTCTCCTTTAAAGACGCTGTTAACTTCGGCAAGATGATGCGGAGCTGGCGCCGGATCGTCGATGAAATAGTAGCGCCGGCTACTTACGTTCCCCCCATGTCACCCCTCGATTTAACTATATGTATGCAGCGCACCGAGATCGGTCAGGAGATGCTGGAACTGGTAGAGCGCAGCCCACTGGACATCATCACCGACACATTTGAGAATGATCGGGTACGCGCTCTTATGCTTTACACTAGCTGCATGTGGGGTCTGGACCCCAGAGAAACAGGACTTGGTTTTTTTGTGGCCCTCCTGTTGAGTCGTGGAATGAACAAGTGCTACTGCTATGGTGGTTCTCACAAATTCGCCAGCGCTATGGCGCGGGAAATTGTCAAGGCCGGGGGACTGATACTAGAACACGCCCCAGTAAGCAATATCATAATTGAGAACGGTCGTGTTGCCGGTGTCGAACTGGCCGAAGGCCGTACCCTGCGCAGCAAGGTGGTTATGTCCACTCTGGACCCCCACACGACCTTCCTGGACCTTGTCGGAGCGGGTAATATGCCATCAGACCTTAAAGAATCGATCGAAGGCTGGAAGTACGACAAGTGGAGCTACTACACCCTGCACATCGCTTCAGAAGAGCCCCCTCAATATAAGTGTGACGATCCCTGGATCAATGAGGCATTCATGACTGTATTCGGTATCGAAAGCACTGACCAGCTATTAGCCCACTGGGATAATGTTGTAGCCGGTAACATCGGCGACAACTTCGGCGGACACGCAACATGCGAGAGCTGCTTCGATCCCACTCTCAGTGACATACCCGGCAAGAGTATATCCTTCTTCCAGATGCACGCCCCGTACGAAATCGAAGGCGGCTGGGACAAGCGGGGAAAGGAACTGGAGGAGGCTATTCTAGCCAAATGGCAAAAAGCAGCGCCAAACTTTACTCGCGATAACGTCGTTTCTACCACTTTTGAAACACCCGTGGACATCGAGACTCGATTTCCCAATATGCGTCGTGGCAGTATAAAGCACGGCGACTACAGGCCGATACAGATGGGTTGTTTCCGCCCTAACCAGGAATGTTCCAGCACGGCGACACCAATAGAGGGGCTATACGTATGCGGGGTTTCCACCTATCCTGGAGGGCTTGTGCTCGGAGGGCCCGGTTACCTGGGTGCCAACAAGGTCGCCGAGGACCTTGGTGTTACCAAGTGGTGGAAACCAACGCCCGAGATGGAGAAATATATTAAGACATACCTGGAATAATTGCATACGCTGCAATAAGCCAGGCATCTTTTTGAACAAGGAGGCAGTGAAATGGCAAAAGGATCGTACGATGTCATTGTAATCGGAGCAGGTTTCGGCGGCAGTTCCTGCGCCGGCCTGCTGGCTAAGCGCGGACTCAAAGTATTGCTTGTAGAGAAGAACTCCCGCGCCGGCGGCAAGGCCATGTCTATCTCCAAGAAAGGTTACACCTATACCGCATGGGTGGTGATCAGCGCGCCGACCCAGGGGACCCTGCTCGAAGTCGTCCTGAAAGAGCTGGGTATGGAGAAAAAGGTCGAACTCGTAGCACCGGGGGTCAACGGCAGTACATATAAGAAATCTTCCGGTAAGTTCGTAGTAGGCCCACAGCCTCAACCGGGAGAAGTAATGGACCCCAATACTATGTTCGATTGGCTGGAAGTAAAAAAGCAAGCGGATAGAGATGAGGCTCTCAGGGTTATGACCGAGCTTACACTGATGAGCCGCCAGGACATCGACGCCCTGAATGACATCACATTCGCAGACTGGTTGGGTCGGTATAATGTGCCTGAAAGCCTGTTGGCCTTTCTCCTCGGCCCCGTATCTGACGGCTGTTTTATGGTCCCCTACGATGCATTGTCCGCTTCGGAAGCCATACGGACTTTGCAGGACATCTTCCTTCGCAGCGGCGGCGTCTTCTGCAAAGGTGGCTTTGGGAAGCTGGCCAGCGCCTACGCCCGGGCTGTGGAAGATAACGGCGGTCGAGTAGTGTGGCGCGCCAGGGTGGAGAGAATTATCGTTAATGGGGGCAAGGTCACAGGTGTGGTCACCGACAAGGGAGCTTTCCAGGCACCGATTGTAGTGAGCAACGCGGGCATCCAGCCCACCGTGCTCAAGCTTGCAGGGGAAGAACACTTTGATAAGAGTTATGTAAACTATGTCAAGGACCTGATTCCCTCATGGGGAATGATGGGGACACGCTACTTTTTAAGCAAGAAGGTCACCGATTTCCCCTACGGTACTATCTTTACGAATGACAGCCCCTGGAACCTGGAGAAATGGTTGAAGGCCAAGGCCGGCGATATCCCCAAGGAGATAACAGTCTGGTATGAGGTTCCTTCCAACTACGACCCCAAAGCCGCTCCCAAAGGCAAGCAGTTTCTTATGACAGGTTTCTGGTGTCCCACCGACCCCCGGATCACGGCCAAAGAGAAAAAGGCCTGGTGGGATAAGGGGGAGGAAATGCTATTCAAAGTCTTTCCCGATATGCCCAAGTACATTGAGGCCAAGGAGGGCTACTCCACACGGGACGTTTCCAATCTAACCCGTGACCAGGTACTGCCGGGGCAGGGCGGTGAATGCATCGGACTCGGCCAGGTAGTCGGTCAGGCTGGAGTTTACAAGCCGTCAGCCATGGCCCCGATTCAAGGCCTGTTCTATGTCGGTTGTGATGCCGGTGGTTACGGCGTCGGCATCCACCAGGCTGTGGACTCCGGTATCAACGTCGCCAATATGGTGCAGAAATACCACCTTATGCACCGGGCAATTAAATAGAGAGGTGGATTTTTACCCTTTCCTTGAAATCCGTAAGCCTGATACTACCCCGCTTCCCGGGAGGGAATGGCAATATATTGAGAACCCGTACTGCTGATTCCAGCAGCACTTGACAAAGCCTTTACAGCTACTTAAAGTGTAAATTGTAGACAAAATTATGGCAACAACAAGTAAAGCTACCGACAAGCTTTTTGATTACGTTATAATCGGCTCCGGCTTCGGCGGCAGTGTCTCCGCCATGCGTTTAACCGAGAAAGGCTACAGCGTACTGGTGCTGGAGCGGGGTAAGCGCTACCGGGATAAGGACTTCGCCACCACCAACATGAAGGTATGGAAGTACCTGTGGCTGCCGGCCCTGCGCTGCTTTGGCGTCCTCCAGATCAGCTTCCTAAAGGGCGTGATGATACTGCACGGATCCGGAGTGGGTGGGGGCAGCCTCGGCTACGCCAACGTACTGGAAGTACCCAGCGACCACTTATTCGAGAACCCTTCCTGGAAGCATCTGGCTGACTGGAAAACAATACTGGAGCCCCATTACAAGGAAGCGCGCCGGATGCTGGGTGTGACCCGCAACCCCCGCCTGTGGGACATCGACCACCCCCTGAAGGAAATCTGCGAGGAATTCGGGCAGGGTGATACCTTCCGGCCGACCGAGGTAGGCGTCTTCTTCGGCCCCGAGGGAGAGGAGGTGCCCGACCCTTATTTCGGTGGCGAGGGACCTCCCCGTACGGGGTGTACTCACTGCGGCGCCTGCATGGTGGGCTGCCGTTACAACGGTAAAAACACACTGGTCAAGAACTACCTCTATTTCGCTGAGAAGTGGGGCGCAGAGGTACGACCGGAAGCTCAAGTAATCGATATTCGACCGCTGTCAACCGAACAGGCTGACGGCGCACGCTACGAATTAATTTATAACCGCTCCACGGCCTGCCTGTTCAATCCCAAGCGCCGTGTTCGTGCCCGCAATGTCATTCTCTCCGCAGGTGTGCTCGGCACATTAAAGCTACTCTTCCGGTGCCGCGACGTGACCCGTTCACTGCCCGATATCTCTCAGCGCGCAGGCGAACTGGTGCGTACCAATAGCGAGGCTCTGCTGGGGGTCATGAGCCGCAGCAAGAAGGTGGACTACTCCAAGGGGATAGCCATAACCTCCATCTTTCACGTAGACGATGTGACCACCGTCGAACCGGTGCGTTACCCCGATGGCTCATCGCTTATGCGAATGCTGGTGGCTCCATTGATAAGCAAGGGTGAAAGAATACCGGTACGGTTCATGAGAACCCTGGGGGAGATCCTGCGCCACCCGCTGGATTTCATGCGCAGCAACATACTGCCGGGATGGGCTTATCGTACCACCATTTTACTCGTTATGCAGACCGTCGATAACCGCACGCGCCTTCGTCTGGGAAGGAGCTTGTTGACTCTTTATCGCCGTGGCCTGGTCTCAGAGCCGGATGCTGAACACACCATAAAGGCTCGCATTGAAGCTGGCCACAAGGTAACACGTGCACTGGCCGCAAAGACAAATGGAATTTCAGGCGGCTCCATAACCGAGAGCCTGCTCAACACGCCGATGACAGCGCATATCATGGGGGGCTGTCCCTTCGGTCAAGATGCCCAAGAGGGCGTGATAGGCCTTGACTGCCAGGTGCACAATTACCCCGGACTTTATGTAGTGGATGGGTCAATCATACCCGGCAACCCGGGTGTTAATCCCAGCTTGACCATCACGGCTCTGGCAGAATACGCCATGAGCAATGTGCCGCCCAAAGCCTGAGAGCATGGCTGTCGTTCCTCTGATCTTTTACAAGCACGCCGAGCCCAATAAGGATAGTCAGTACCCACTACCTTACCACCGCTCCATGCAAACAGGTCTTTTGCAGACACTTACACGATACTTAGTAATCGAATAACCATTCTTTTGAAAAGAGTGAGAATCAATGGAAAGAAACGAAATCCTCAGTATCTTCAAGGAGGTCATCCAGATCCCTAGAAACACCTACCTGGACCAGTGGGTCCATGAAGGCGGAAAGCTCATGGGGTATTACTGTACCTACATACCGGAGGAGATTTTCACTGCTGCAGGCTTCCTTCCCTATCGCATACGTGGAGCCGGAAGTGAAGATAGCTCCATTGGCGACGCTTACATGAGCACACGGGTATGTACTTTTGTCCGCCACACAATCAGCCTCGCATTGAGAGGAGAAATGGACTTTCTGGACGGCGTGGTCCTGGCCCAGAATTGTGATCACATGCGTCGTGCCGGAGACCTCTTCAAGAAAAAAGTCAAAGTCCCATTCTACAGCATCCTCTCTGTACCCAGAGCTCCCAAGGAAAGGCTCTTTGACTGGTATCTCGGTGAGCTTAAACGGCTAAAGGCGGAGATTGAGTCGCATTTCGGGTTGGTCATTACAGACCAGAGGTTAGAAGAGGCAATCGCCCTGCATAATGCCACCAGGGCACGTATACGTGACCTTTATGAGATGCGTAAAAAAGAAGCACCTCCAATCAACGGAGAGGAGGCCCTGACCATTACTTTGGCAGCGCATCTTATGCCCCGGCATCAGTTTAACAGTTTAATGGACGAATTTTTAGCCGCTGCAGAAAACGATACAGGGTGCGGCGATTATCGGGCACGGGTCATCACTACCGGCGGCGAGCTTGACAGCCCTGAATACATCGCAAGCATAGAACAGCAGGGAGCCTTATCAGTAGCGGAGGTTGTCTGCTTTGGTCTGCGTTCTTTCGGGGAACCGGTTGAATCCGGGGCAGAGAACCCGCTAGAGCGTATCGCCCGACAGCACTTCTTCGATATGCCCTGCGCCCGCATGGTTGAATGCTTCGACGAGCAGGTAGCCCTGCTCAGAGACACTGTTCGGGAGTTCAATGCCGACGGTATCATTCTCCAGCGTATGAAGTTCTGCGACCCCTGGGCGGGCGATGGACATAACCTCTACTGGAGATTCAAGGAGGAAGGCATCCCATTCCTGGGCCTTGAGAGAGAGTATCAGGTTCCAGCCTCTGGGCAGGTTAAAACCCGTGTCCAGGCCTTCCTGGAACAGATGGGCAAATGACCTGGATGTAGGAAATGACAGGAAGGGAGAGAACATGTCCATATTAGGGAAAGATCGGAAGGAGGACTGGGAGGTCGTCTATGAGGGGGCAATCGGTTTAATCGATCTGTACGAAGAGGACCCTGATTCTAAGGGCATGAACGGGATAGTTAAAGGTTTCCGTGTGTTCATGGAAGGCCTGTTTCAAGCTATAGACGAGGGAAGGCCTATCGTCTGGCACAACTGTGGTTGTTCGCCGGAGCTGATCAAGGGGCTCGAAGGTGTCCAGACTTGCCCTATTGAAGTATTGACTGTGTTACAGAATCTAGTGGGAGAAGTGGACTACACGGTGGCTTTGATCGATGAGGCGGAGGCGCATGGTGTAGCTCCAGAGGTCTGCTCTATAGACAAGGCGGCTGTAGGTACTGTCCTCAATGATCTATACCCTGAGCCAGCCTGCATGCTCTACCACAACACGCCTTGTGATTCTCAGATCGCGGCTATTAAGTGCCTCACCGAGCTTACCAAAAGACCTATGCGTCTGATGGACGTTCCTTACCTGTCTGGCGATCGTGAGGTTAAATACCTGGCAAAACAGTTTCGGGAGGCTATTCCATTCCTTGAGGAGCATACGGGCACAAAGTTTAGCTGGGAGAGATTTCGCGAAGTATGTGAGGAGTCAAATCGCACTGCAGAGTATCTGCGCGACTGGAATGAGCTCCGGCGGCACACACCCTGCCCTCAGGTGAGCAAACTCGTGGCCCTCAACACGGCCCTGCTGGTTGCCTTTTCCGGAGACCCTGAAGGCACCGCCATAGCCAAGGCGTTTCGCGATGAGGCCAAGGAACGCATTGAGAGGGGAGAGAGCACCATTGAGGGAGGGGAGCTCTATCGCGCCATCTGGTATCAAGACCCGCTGTGGTTTGACCTGCAGTTCTATGACTGGATGGAAAGCGAGCTCAAGTTGGTCATCCCCATGGACCTTTTCGGCTACTATGCCCCGGAAGCGCTTATCGATACTTCGACCCCGGAATCCATGCTAGAGGGCCTGGCGCGTAAAGACCTGAGGGTACTGCCTATGTCCAGGCAATTCAAGGGCCCCATAGACTATTTCATCGACGATTACCTCCGACTGTGCACCGATTATCAGGCGGATTTTGGGATTTTCGCGGGACATATAGCCTGCAAGCACGGCCTCGGCGGCATCGGCTTATTTCGGGAAGCTTCCCGGGAGGCGGGTATACCCTTCCACTACTTTGAATTCGACATGTTTGACCCGAGGGTTACTCCTGTCGAGACAATCCAAGACGATCTGGCAAACTTTATCAACGACGTAGTCATTCCCAGAAAAGAGATGGCATAAAATACGAGTTGTCTACAGTAGCTTCCAAAAAGGAGGGTCAAATGCCTTATTTTAAGGATGCCGATGAATGCAACGATATTTTGGGAGGCTTTTTCCGCCAGGTGTCGGCCGATGTGTCAAACGGAGATAAAGATGCTGTAGAAATACAGACCAAGATGAGCGGGATTGGACTTATTACGAGTTTCATCTTACGTGACCCCGAGATAACCTTCACCCTCGATTTTACCAAGAATCCATTTACTGTTTCCGTCAATAGCGACAGTATTGTACCCACGACGACTTTTTCCCTGATAGGGGATACCGGACACAAGTTCTGGCATGGTAAGGTTAATTTGGCTAAGGCTCTGACCATAAAAGCAATTGTGGCTCGAGGTCCCATACCGAAAATCCTAAAGCTGCTGCCCGTGATTAAACCTCTCTATAAAAAATACCCAGCCTATCTGAGGGAACGGGGACGAGCTGATCTGGCGTTGAGCGAATAACCCATGAACCCATTTGATCCCTATTTCAAACGAATTCGGGATTACGAAAGCGCTCTGCTAAATAGTGGAAGGCGTGTGCAGGTCTGGTCCGCCCGGCCATCCGATAATGGAAACGATATTGCTACCCAATTCACGTCACCGCTGATTTTGAAAGAGAACACGGCCGTTGAGCTGGGCGGGCCTCGGACAGCCGGTTCTACCTTTATCATCTGGACTGAAGATGTCTCTCTTATATCCAACGGGCGAATAACCCTGGTAGGGCCAGACCTTGCTGAAGCGGCAGAAGGTATTCTACCGTTCGGGCAGGTGACGCTGGTTGGAGGCCCAGCCCTCAGCAATGAGATTCAACCACGTCTGGCAAGAGAGCACTATGCAGCCGAACGGGTTCCCGGTTATATGGTCCGCAGCACAGGCGGGCGAATCTGGTCTCGTGTGAGTGATAAAGCCCTGGGTGATGGATTTTCGCTGGATTTTTTGGGGACCACCATTATCTCCCATCTTCTTGCCAGTATGTCCGCCATCACTGTAGCAGAGATTCTTTTTGTTACTTCATGCGTTGAGGATGTGCAGAATCTTGAGAAAATCGGCGTCCAGGTTAGAAAGTTGTCCCATGAACTGCGTCGGGAGCGCATAAAACAGACCGCCGACGGTGAATATCAGTGCGAGAGCAATATCTCCTGCGACGTATGTCCCGACATTGAGGTCTGTTCTGAAATACGTAAAATACTTGTCCTTAGAAAGAAGAGCGAGTAAGCGAATCACGACAGTTAGAGCCGGTTGTGATTATATTCCCCTTCCTACGTATTGCGTCAAATAAAACTGTTACCGAACTGGGGTCGTTGCCTCAAATA
>CAYVQT010000082.1:0-12057 GCA_964453665.1 uncultured Dehalococcoidia bacterium
AGAAGATGGCCGGTTTGGAGCGAAACCGGTGTCCGATTTCACCGAAATACGCAACCTGTGCAAGCGTACTGCATGAAATGCCGCAAGAAGGTGGAAATCAAGAACCCGCAACAGATTACTATGAAGAACAAGAAACCAGCGATGCGCGGTGTATGCCCCAACTGTGGAACCAAGGTTTTTAGAATAGGTAAGGGCTAGACTCAGTAGTTATTCTGATAAACTATAGAAGTGCTCTCTGGCCACTAGTCAGAGGGCACTTCTATAGCTGGTAAAAAACGAACTTAAAAGCCTAAGCCTTCATGAGCGATATCTCCTTCAAAAATGACAGAACAGAAACTTCCAGGCTTGCTGCATCCGCTACAAGCTAAGGGCTTGTCGTTTACCAATAGCTTATCCTGGCTCTAATAGGGCTTGGCAAGGAGTTAACTATGGTTCTATCTAACTGAAGTGAATCGATCAGCTTTTAATATGCCTATTCTTGCTCGGAAATGATAGATCACAGCTGCCTGCCGAGCAGGGCACCCGCATGGATCGCATCCAACGCTTTCCCCGGATTATTGGCATCGCCGATAACATGCACCTCTGGCACAATAGCTTTAACGTCGTCCGCGAGTTCATTTAATGAAGTCACGCCTAGAGCAAGAACGATGGTGTCTACGCCGCCGATACTATCCCGATTCCCGTCCCTTTCTACGATCACTCCGTTACCAGTGATTTCTATGACTCTTGCGGAGGTAAAATATGCAACTTTACTGTGGTTTAGCCTGTCAAGTAGCAGGGTTCTTGGTCCCATTGCTTCATCGCTCGCTAGTCTTGGCAACATCTCCACAATCGTGACAATCTTGCCGTATTCATGCAAGAACTCCGCGATCTCACAGCCGACCAGCCCTCCTCCTGCTACCAAGACGCGTTTACCAGTTGTGGCATGGCCGGCGAGTATGTCCAGAGCAGTAACCACATTCCTGGTATCAATACCTGGTATGTTAGGTAACAACGGACGCCCCCCCGTAGCCACTACAACAGCATCGGGCTTAGCATCGGATACTATGGAGCCTGTGAGAGCCTGCCCCAGCATTACCTCAACACCTAGTTCATTCAACTGGCGTGCCATATACTTTAGATATGGTGATATCTCTTGCTTCCAAGGTATAAGAGATGCCAAGAAGAATTGGCCCCCGAGATGCTCATTTTTCTCGTAGAGAGTAACCTTGTGTCCACGGAGTGTTGCAACTCGGGCTGACTCCATGCCCGCAGGGCCTCCTCCTGCTATTATCACTCTCTTAGATTGGGAAGCAGTCTTTATTTTCATATTCCGCTCATTACCTGCCTCGGGATTCACAAGGCAGGTGAAAGGAGCACCAGTCAGCGCACTGTTGGTGCAAGCTTGATTGCAGGCGATGCACCAGCGTATGTCATCCCATCTTCCTGTTCTGACCTTAGCCGGCCATTCGGGATCAGCGATCAGGCCACGTCCAATTGCTACGAGGTCAGCCTTACCGGTAGCGATGACCGATTCCGCCATCAGAGGATTGTTCAACTTGCCGGCAACAATCACGGCGGCATTAACAGCCCTTTTAACCGCTGACGCAGCCTCGATATTGAGACCTTGGTTGAGTCCCATTGGAGGGATCGTGTAGGTCAGCCCTGTCACCTGCGTGCCCGTAGATATACTGAGGCAGTCAGCGCCAGAACTAACCAATATTGGCGCAATAGTTACCGACTCTTCTACGGTCCGTCCTCCTGATATCCTCTCATCTGCGCTGAATCGAAAGATGATCGGGAAGTCGGGCCCCACTTTCTTTCGTATCGCGCTCAACACTTCGATTGGAAACCGCAGTCGACCCCAGAGGTCACCACCGTATAGGTCAATCCTATGGTTGGAATGGGCTGACATGAATTGAGCGATTAGATAACCATGGGCGCCATGTATGTCCACGGCATCGAAACCAGCATCTCGAGCCCGGCGCGCCCCCTCGGCAAACGCCTGAACAAGTTCACCTATCTCAGCAACAGTAAGCGCTCGAGGCATCTGTCGCCACATGGGGCATGGGATGGCTGAGGGACCGAGCGGTGGCTTGGATGGGTCTGTGGCAAACATCGCTCGACCTGGGTGGTAGAGTTGGATTGATGCTCGGGCACCAGCGCTATGAATACTGTCAGTCAGCCGCCTTAGCCCCCGAATGAATCTGTCATCATATATGGCGGGATGACCTCTGTTTCCCATTACTATATGTGCATCAGCATGTACATCAGTTAACTCCACTGTGACCAGTGCGGCTCCTCCCGCTGCCCGCGCGGTGTAGTAGTCTATGAGCTCATCCGTGACTTCGCCGTCCGCATTGGCCATTATAATGCCCATAGGAGGCATGACGATGCGGTTCCTAAGCTCCATGGATTTGATCGTAATGGGACTGAATAGTCGCTCCACTTTCATCTGTTCTTCAATCATCTGTCAACCACCGTCATCCTATTATACCAGTTATACCAGCTACCATTGCAGCATGACATACCGCTGTCGAGGCATCTGCAGGTTTGACGCAACCTCCAATCTCATACATCTCAGGGACTAGTTCTTTTAGTTCTTGAGCAAGTTTATTATTTGACTGCGTACCTAGCGCTAAGATCACCGAATTAGCAGGCAAGGCAAAGATTTCACCTCCCCAGTTCACTACTACATTACTTGAAGTGATCTCGAGCGCTTGTGAATGTTCGTAGATCGGCACTCGCATTTCTATAAGCTTCCTAACCAGTTTCCTGAAGACCATGCGTTCAATCTTAACCCCGTTCTACCCTATCGCCGAAGGGGCAACAACGCATATTTCTTGCCCTTGCTAAGCGAGTATAATCGCTACTTCCATGCAGACCAAGCCTCCGCCTATCACCACTACTTTGCCCCTAACCTCGGCATTACCCAAGATCACATCACTTGCCTGAAAAACATGACTGTTTGTTGCCCCAGGGGGGTCATATCAAGGCTCATAGGTGTAGCTCCAGTGGCTACGACTACCACGTCTGGCTTCATGTCTAACACACTCTCTTGTGGGAATTGGTGCTCAATCTGACTGGAACGCCGCTCTTGTCTAGAGATTGCTTCAAGTACTCGGTGTAAACCGTATAGTCTTTCTTCCATGGCCTTGCACTAGCAATACTACACAGGCCGCCAAGATCATCGCCCTTCTCATAGAGAGACACTCTATGTCCACGCTGGGCCAGGAGTATTGCCGCATTCATTCCCGCAACCCCCACCAACAACCGTTCAATAACACGATTTAGCGGATAACCAAGATGAAGCTGAGGTCGACACGTGAAAAAGTGCGGACCATTTTCTATATAAAGCTAATGACGGGTTAGAGGCTGAAACTGAAAAACGAACATTTTGGATTTTCCTTAACAGCTGTAACTATAATATGCTGTGTTCGCAGCCTGGAGCGCGAATCATCAGGATAGGTATACATGAAGCCCGCAAGAGGCGGTCAGCCACACTTCCTCGTATCCAGCGACTGACCCCGGAACGTCCATGGGTGGAGATTATGATCAGGTCAACACCGTTGCTGTTAGCGTACTCGATGATACTCTCAGCTACGCTGCCACGGAGAATGGCGAACTCAACATTAAGGTTCTCATGAGTCAGGAGGTCCACCTTTCCCCGTAGGTAGCTCTCGGCAGCGGCTTTTTGCTCCGCCTCAGCTTGTCGTGCCAGTTCCTCGCTGATACTGAGATCTGCGAATAAAGCTACCTGAATATCCTGTAATACTTGAACAAGTCGAATATCTTTCACCATGCAGCCTGTGGCAATCGCAGTTACATGCGGTAATACACATTCCGCTAACTCGGAGCCATCTAGAGGAGCCAATATTCTCTGGTACATCTTGTTCCCTCCCTATCGAGTGCTTGGTATCTTACCGGAAAGAAAATGATGGTAATTTGATCTATACTATTCCCGAAGCCCTTTTCTATCAAGGAACCTGTCTACAACTCAGTCAGGGACTGGAAACTTAAAATGAAGTCTGAAAATACTTTAAATATATTCTGATACCATTGTACGAACATGAGGATATCTAAGCGGCCATATGTTGGTTTTTACATGTTTGTCATTTCGGCGTCAACGTGAGCGCAAAATCAATCCCCTGTTGTACCCATACCTTAAGGGCCTCATCCGACTTATATCCCTCCTTCTCTACCATCAACCAACCCTTCATTGACTTACCTGTAATGTCAAATGGCCTTGTATAAGGTCTGGTCAGGGCCTCCTCATAGCCATCAGGACCGACCCGGATAATTAGGGCATCTTTATAGATACCACATGCCATATTGCCTTTTACTAGAAACCCAATACCACCAAACATTCTTTTAACGCTGAGATCGGGTAGACCGCCCAACACTTCCCGAATTCGCAGTTCGAGATCTTCATCGTAAGGCATGCCATCCTCCTTTATCTTTGATGGATGCACACTCATAACCTGCTTCTGATTATTGTATCACCTTTAAAGTTAAAGTGGCTGGTGTGTTAAATAGTTGCTTTTTCAGAAAAAAAGAGTCTTGTGACTTGGTAACCACAGGGCTTTATTACAACTAGAAAAAAACGAATGATTTTATTTAAGCCTTAAGGTTGTGTATCAGGGTAGGTAATATATAAATCTACACAGCTCTGAACTAATCCCAGCGGAAGTAGCGGATCGACAAAAGTGCTGATACTACCATGATTCCGATCACGACGAGAGACTCGCTGGTGTTCCAGCCAAAACCGAGCCAGGGGTCCTGCAGCATGATGATGGCATGACGGAGGGGCGTCGCATCTCCGATGAACTGCATTGCCGAATTGAGGACTTCGCGGGGCGGGCCCGCGCCGCCCAGAATCAGTACTACGAAGAACAATATTAAACCCAGTCCCTGTGCTGCTCTCGTGTTTGGAAGCACAGCCCCGAGGAGGACGCCCAGCGCGGCGAAGCTCAACACGGCGATTATAAATGCCAGCAACACGAGCCCCGGCATTTCAGCCAGCTGTGCGTCATAGGTGAACACTGAAGCAAGTATGATGATAACACTACCGATAGCCGCGATGACGAAGCTTACCATGATCTGCGAACCGAGTACGAGCCAGACTGAGACAGAGGAGGCACGCAGGCGGCGCAGAACGCCACGTTCTCGGTATGTTGCCAAGTGCACAGGAAGTGTGACAAATCCAATTGAGGCTATCGTTAGCGCGATATATGCAGAAACGTAATAGTTCATAGGGCCAACGCCCCGATAAAATTCCGGGTCAGCCTCGTTGCCAAAGACCCCTCCCATAACGAAGACGAAAAGCAGAGGCAGGGCGAACGTGAATACCATGGTAAAGGGTTCACGCATGAAGAGCTTTAACTCGACCCAGCTCAGTTTCGCCAGCGTCCGTATATTCTCTTTCATTTCATGCATCACCGCTCGTGAGCTTGAGGAATACGTCCTCCAGCGAGGGCTGCTCTATTCTCAGGTCAGAGGGCGTGATACCGTGATTGACGAGAGCAGCGGCGACTAAGGACAGCACTGGGCCCGTACCCTCGATCTCCACACGGGGGCCATGTTTGGTAACCCTACGTACATATTGAATATCCTCCAACCAGGACAGGTCGGTACAATCCGTGCTGAAGACCACGCGTAAATCACTGGCATAGGTGGTAATCAGTCCTTGGGGCGAGTCGAGTGCCGCGATCTTGCCCCTATCGACAACAGCAAGACGGTCGCAAAGCTTCTCCGCCTCGTCCATGAAGTGCGTGACCAAGACGACGGTCTTTCCCCTTTCACGGATGGATCTTATGAGGTCCCAGGCCACACGGCGCGCGGCGGGATCGAGGCCCGTTGTCATTTCGTCCAAAAAAACTATCTTGGGATTGGTGACAAGAGCGAGGGCGACAAAGAGTCGTTGCCGCTGGCCCCCAGAAAGGCTTGAAAAAGCTGCTTTGCGTTTTTCAGTCAGACCCCACTGCTCCATAAGCAAACGCCAATCCGAGCTTTTTGGGACAACAGAGGAGAACAGATCAAGCGCCTCCCAGACTCGAATGCGATCGGGCAGCGCTGATTCCTGAAGCTGAGAGCCGATTTGCTTTCGTAGCGCTTGCGCCTCTTTTTGAGGATCCATTCCGAGTACCCGTATATGACCCGAAGTGGGGTGGCGCAGGGCTTGTAGGCACTCGACGGTAGTGGTCTTACCGGCACCATTGGGACCGAGGAAACCAAAGATTTCTCCAGCTGTTACGTCGAATGATATGTCATCGACTGCTATGGTCGATCCGTAGGTCTTTCTCAGGTTCTCGACCTCGATGACTTTTTTCATAGAGCACATTCTAGCATACTGGTATCTTAACTGTAATCTCAACTATAAGATAGAGCTACTGCTATTCATAGGCAAAGTATGGCTACTTTTAAAGCTATCTTGGTGAGATAGTAACTAAGATTAATATTCGTTTTTCGGACAAAAATCGAGCCCTTTTGCTTGATGGCTAGAGAGCTTCGGTGCCCTTGGTGAAAAACGAACAATAATAGGGAGTTAGATAATATAGATGTGCTAAATCAAGTTGGAGTAAACGTTGCCTATACCGCATTTTGTCCTCGTGGCACTGGCATAAGCCTGTAAATGCGGATTAATACATGTATCAAATCTTTTATCTGAGTAAAAGGTCTCCACCTACCATCAACCCAAGCTTTTTTAAGTGAATTGCTTGTCAACATTGTTGCTAGATTGATAATCTTATGTGGCCCAAACCAACTCCCTAGGTTTACTGCTATCACTGGGTTAAGCCCAGTGCCTCCTATTAAGGCACCTTGTGTAACTCCCGAGGCAATAAAGGTTCCGAGGTTAGGCAATTGCTCAACTAACTGCAACCGTCCGATATCGAATGGCATAAACCTACTTGATTCCTTGTAGTCACCTCTGAAAGCCAGCCAGTAGCCAAACGCATAGGTGCTTATGTAACCTACAGTGCTGCCCACCATACCTATAATCACAATATTCCAAGTCGCATGATCTGGAAGGAAAATTACGGCTAGAGATCTGCCTATGAATGCACCGCAACCAGCACCTATCTGAACAATAGCGAGCCTACCGCTTAGATACTTCTGTAATTTATCTTTTAGTGTTGACATCACTGCCGCCTACTGATCAAGCACAAGTGCGTAGATAGATCTCCTATTACAGGCCATTCCATGAAATTTATTTTATTTCCCACTGTTCAGTAATTATTACCCTCAATCATTGCTTAGGTAAATCCCACAATAGTACCACTTCGCGAAGCTAACAAGTTATTTTCACATGTGTCTTTGTTTATTTTACCTTGTTAAATGGTAAAAACCCGGGTATCTATTGTAATTATAATGTTATGGTTTCTTGACTTTTCCTACAAAATGTATATGATTTTTACACTTTGGCAGATTAATATTAGGGGCAAGGGAGGTGGTTGTATGTGAGGAGAATTATTTGTCCTAGTCAAGCTTAATAAACTAGAGGAGGTTAAAAAATGCCACTGGGATTTATAGGGAAAAAGGTAAGCGAAGCATTGACTCAAACAATTACAGGTGTAGGAGATGTTGGTAAAGCCACTATCGAGGCTACCCGCAGTAACCTGGTAGAGGGACTTAAAACTGTTAAAGAGATAATGGCAGAGGCATCGAGCCTTGCTGGTGATACAGTAGCTGGTGCCATACAGGCAGCGAGCAAGGTTGGTGCTGAGCTGGGTACAACGGCCAAAGGAGCCGTGATCGGCTCAATACAGGCAGTTGGTGAGGTTACCACGGTAACAACCGGTGTTGTAAGCGACACCATACGGGCGGCAATAAAGGGCACAAGCGAGGTGGGCGGTGATGTCGCGAAAGTGGCGCAAGGCGCAGCTGAAGGCGCACTTAGCGCCACAAAGAATCTCGGTGTCGGGCTGGAGGATACAGCATTCAGTGTTGCTCGTGGCGCTATTCAGGGTGCACGAGATACAGGTACCGATCTGGCTTCAGTAGCTAAAGGAACTGTTCAAGGTACCGTGACTGGAACCAAGGAAATAGGTGGCGACGTGCTCGACGCAGTTCACAGTACAGCACGGGGTACAATAAAAGGTACAGCCGAGGTAGGTGGAGACTTAGCCATGGTTGCTCAAAAAGCGGTAGAAGGCGCTATAGAAGGAGCTAAGTCGGTAGCAGTTAACACAGAGGATGCTGCATCGGCAGCCGCATCTGGAGCAGTAGAAGCTGCTGGTGAAATCGGTGAAAGTGCTGTAAAAACAGTGAAGGATGCGCTGTCAGGCACTATCTCAGGAGTGAAGGTAATAATCAAGTCACCCTTTAAGTAATGAATGAAGGATGCTATTTCTTCAACACCTTTGGTAGTATTAAGACTTAGATAGCCCATCTGGCATGTAGTAAGTAAAAGTGATTTAATAAAGGGCGGACAGTATGTTGTCCGCCCTTTATTCCGTATATATCTCTAATCCTTATTTATAATAGAGACAATGTTGCATTTAATAGGGAATTGGATTCGAGACAAGGTTGAACACTTAAAGTCACAACTATACCCGATTAAAGAACGTCTACTTAAAATCCCAGCAGTTCGACTTGTTGTTCATACAATTCAAGAGTTACAAGCAGATGATGCTACTCATATGGCTGCTGGGGTGTCCTATTACGCCATTCTGTCATTATTTCCACTAATTCTGGCACTAGTAGCTGTATTAGGTATATTTCTCCCCTCTGTAACAATACAGGAGGAGATTTTCAGTTTTTTCGAACGTAATCTGCCAGGAACCGTCGATGTGCTGAAAGAGAATATCGATCAGGTTATACAACTTAGAGGTGCAATAGGAATAGTAGGTATCGTTCTTCTATTATGGACTGCTAGTGCGATGTTTGGTGCTGTGAGTCGTACAATCAATCGCGCTTGGGATGTACATCAGGACCGTCCATTTCATGTTAGAAAATTACGTGATCTCAGCATGGCGTTGGGTATAAGTGTACTATTTTTCCTATCTTTGGGAGCAACATCAGTCTATTCTATATTACGTAGTACAGACCTGCCGGTGATAGGAACAGCCCTTGATGTTGGGGCAAGATTCATGGCTTTCCTACCTAGTTTTGCCATATTCCTAATTCTTTACAAATTTATACCTAATACAAGAACCTACTGGCGTTATGTATGGCCGGGAGCATTGCTGGCAGCAGTGCTTTTTGAAATCTCAAAGTCCATATTTGTCCTTTACCTGGACCGCTTTGCAACATATGAAATGGTCTACGGCTCAATTGGTTCGGTGATCGCTCTTCTTTTCTGGATTTATGTATCAGCTTTTATACTCATTTTGGGTGCTGAGTTCAGTGCTGAATATGGTCGGATGCGTATGGGAGTTACAAGAGGTGTTCTTATATCTAAACATCTTGAGGATCAAAATAATTCAGCTGAAAAACAGAAATCCGAATATCCTACAGGTCATAAACGGGATACAGGTAGGTAGAAGAACCTGTGTTATTTGGTAAAATCATTCGTTTTTCAGTTTCAACTTCAAATTAGGCATCAGCTTTGCATAGAAAAAGGGGCGCACGTTTTCACGTGTGGCCCCTTACTTTGGGAGATGCCAACCGATACAGCCTCCGGGGGAGGTTTTTCAGCACTAACTACTGTCTGATGCTATCACGAATGGCATAGTCATTTTTTGGTCTCCTGTGAGCCATCGTAATAGAACGTTCGCACCCGGCATATTCCGCACCACGTAGTATGACCTCCACGGCATGGTTTCTGTTCGAGCTGGTGATGGCACAACCTGCCTCCAAACCGTAGCCGTTCCAGTAGTTGAGGGTTATCAAAGAACGTTATCGCCCCGCAGTCCATACAATGCGCCATATATCCCCTCTCCAGCTCAAAGACCTGTGCCTTCGTCCCGCAAGTACAATCCATCGTAAATTCGGTCGGCTTCTTCCTGTTTGTTTTCTTCCTGGCCATACTATTCTCCCAATTGCGGCTTGATAGGAGTCCCAGTCGGCAGGTTAAGGGCCTGGTAGACACTCTCGTCGTAGACCGCGTCAGGATAGTCACAGCAGGGACACCTTCTTGCCGGCGGCTTCTCGGTCCAGAAACGGGCGCCGGCAGTGGAACGGTCTAAGCTACCGGTCAAAGCGGAGAGTGGGTTATTGCAGCGGACGAAAAATATCCCTCTCCAGCTTGCCAGACAGTCCATAAGCCCGCTCAGCCCCTGGTATCGACGGTAGAACCTCCTGAGTCCTTCCTGCTCGCCCAAATCAGCCTGTAGCTGGCCAAGGATGCCTTCCAGCTGCTGGCGCGTCTGCTCAAGGTCGTTTATCACCGCCTGCCTTTTGTCTTTCTCTGATTGAAGTCTGTCTAAGTCTTGCTTCAACGCTTTCTCCTGGGCTTCGCCCTGCTTCTTCAGCTCGGCTATATAGTCGCTGAGTGTTTGCTGCCCATTTAGCCCTCTGGATAGCTCCTCCCTGGCATCATCATGGCCAGCAAATTCCTGACACAGGTCAAGTAACAGTTTCAGGCTGAAGCCACGGCTTTCCACTTCGGCCTTCAGTTGGCCCGCAGTGACTATATCCTGCTCAGTCACCTTTGCCTTCTCCCTGCACCGCTCGATATCACTGTCAAGCTGCCGTCTCTCCTTCTCTGCCTTCTTTCTGAAAATCAGCAGCCCTTTCTCTTCCCTTTCACACTCTGCATAGACTGACTTCAGCCCCTGATCTGCCTTTTCGATATCCTCATTTAGCTGGCTTAACCTGTGTTCAGCCTCCTGGTTGTCATTTTGTAGGGCAGAGAGCCTTTGCTTAAGCCTGGCCGTCTCCGCCTCCAGCTCTTCCTTCTCCAGCAGCAGTTGCTCACAGGCATCGATGGCCTCGTTGCAGGGTATCCCCTTCTCTTCCTCCAGTTGCGCCAGGGCATGGACAGCGTCCAAATAACTGGAATCGGCGAGCCTCTTTTCCAGAATCATCAGGTCCTGATACTGCCTCTCGCTGAAGCCGGGGCAGAAGGTCCGGGCCGACCTGATAATCTCCCTTATTTCGTCGACCGTTAACTCCTCACTCATCAATATCCTCCTTTTCCGGCGTATTTCAGCACTATGCGCAGCCCCTCCCCCACGGTGTGGTCAGCCCTGAGCTCGGGTGATGCGCGCCCGATCAGCAGCTCAGCCTCTGCCGCGGTGTAGGCCATCGCTTCCAGTGCGGCTACCAATCGCTCATGTGTGCATGGCTGCTGCGCCAGGGGTATATCCCTGGCTGTGCTCTGGAACTGCAGGCCGAGCAGACTTCCTATTACCAGTGGCGCGATGGCCTTGCCCTCCGACCCGAAGTCGAGGAGCCAATTGGCCACAGACTTACGCCTGAGCATGGCTGATAATCCAGAGACAAAGTCATCGGGCAGCCGTAAGGGTTCCTTCAAACCGGGGATGTTCCAGGTGGTGTAGCTGCCGTCCTTGCCGATAATCTCGAAGCGCTCAAGGTCATCGTCCAGCAAGGACCGGAGGAAAGACATCGGCAGAACCAGCTTCTCGGGCTTGCCCGTTGGGTTCACTATCGTGTACAGATAGGAGTCATCTGCGGTCTTAACCGTTATCGTCCCAGCCAGGTATGCCTGAATGCTGAAGGTTATTCGGGGAGTCGGCAGTGCTTCATATGCCAGATGTGGCAGAGGCACAAGCCACCATTTGCCGTGCCACCTCACGCTCCGTCCATATCTGCCGTTAATGGCGCCGTTAACGCTTTTCTCGGCCTCGGCGCGCAGCCTGTCGCTATCAATCATGGAAGCGAAAAGAGCAGCGATATCCGGTGAGATATCATCTCTCCCTGCTTCTTCAAAGGCCAATATAGTGGCCTCCCTGAAGTTACCTGCTTTCCTGTAGGGCAAAATCTTCATCAGTCCTAACCTCCGTTCTATCTATTTATCTATTGGTCGATTGATACAGAGGATCCTCCCTCACCGTCTGAGCCGAAGTGCCTCATCTCTGCCCCTTTCCATCAAGCATAGGGGCAGCGGAGCTGAGGAATTCGGCTAGCTGTAGAAAAAAGCCTTGAATATCAAGTTCTTGTAACGCTTGAGGTCGT
>CAYVQT010000083.1:0-10673 GCA_964453665.1 uncultured Dehalococcoidia bacterium
GAGAAGATGGCCGGTTTGGAGCGAAACCGGTGTCCGATTTCACCGAAATACGCAGTAAATCCAAGCCAATACAATAATCACATCGTTTTTCGAATAACTCCCTTTGTCTGGCTAGAGCTAATAACTCAACGAGTTTACGCCCAATACTGCGTTGTTTTTCCTGTAATTTTTTGAAAGGTTTGTCACTAATTATCAATTTAGCGTACGCTTCTTCATCCGATGAATCCCAGACAGCAAAAATCTCAGAGGGACGATTTTCCCGAAAATAGCTCTGCTGTTTGTCTTTTGCAAACAGAGCTTTCCATTCCTCATATTGACTTAAAATACTATCGTTTAAATGTCCTTTTAAGCATTTAAATAGCGGGTGTTCTTCAATATCTAAAGCTACCTCTGTTATCTTTCCATCACTATCCCAAACGACCATAGCGTATTGAAAAAGTAACTTCTGTGGTGCCAGTCTTAGGGTAGTAGCGATTTTACTAACGTCATAGTTGATAAGGTTTTGGATTGATTCCTTAAGGTTCTTAACTAAATCGTCCACTTCCAAAATATGCTTCTTAAATGCTTCCATCACTATTGAAGCTTCAGAAATAGAAGGCTTTAGTAATGGAGCCTTATCTTCACCTTTATGAACAAGGTTGAGTCTCTTAACTAATTCTGGCCTTTCTTTATCTAATAAACTTTGTATCACCGGGGATTCTTCTAAAAGCTGTTTTACTAACTCGACAGGTAGTCTTAAGAATTCTTTTCTTACTTTTGCTACGGTGTCTCTATGAGTTGGTATCCTATTGTATTTATCAGCGTTTAATTCTAAATATTGCAATGTTTGGGGTATCGTATCAGACAGAGCCCAGCGTTCCCATATGGCCTTCCTAACATCCCATGAGGTTTTTGTTATTCTCCATTCTGAACTATAGGCAGACATATTAGAAACCACTCAAATTCAGCGCTACTTCGGCTGAATATATGCAATTCTTAGCACACAAGACCTTCGCCCAAGTATAACATAGGTTATAGATAGAATGAATAGGAGGTATGTCTTGGAATTAATGACAGTAAGTAAAACGGCACGGCAGCTAGGTTGCTCCGAACGCTGGTTACGAGAAGCAGAGAAGGCCGGGAAGATTCCGAAAGCGCGTCGGGACCTTAACGGCTGGCGTGTATACACAGAGGAAGACATTGAAGAAATACGAAGGCTCTTATTTCCGACAGTAGACAAATGTAACGTGGATATCCCTTGTGGGAAAGCCCATCATAGTGGTTAAAACAAACGTGATTTGTGGTCTACTATTCACGTAAACAGTTGATAAATCCGTTGATAACTTTCTTGACCTGCTTCTATTGACGATGGACAATGAATTTAGCACATCGTATTGAATAGCTTTTCAGACCCGAAGGATGGATATGTCAATGGAAATAGAACCATACGCGACCTCTGATATAGCCCTAGCAAGCTACCTCTATTGCTCAGGTACTAATCTCTCAGATATAGACCGTCAAAACCCCCGTCGTTGCCTCTTTGTATTCGATTCCCCCAAGTCTGAACTTATTTCTAAATGGCAAGAAGGTAAGGCAACGGTGAATGCCTTAGCTTTTTATAATGCATACCAAGCTTTGAAGGCGAGGTTATATAGAGGCCCACCATAGCTTTCTGAAGGTATAAAACAAGCTCCGGCGTGCAGCTGCGAACTGGTTCGCCGGAGCCCTTAAAAGAACATAGGAGGTTAATCCCATGTCCCTTACTAATTGTAGGACGGCATGTCAAACAAGTCAACGGCAACCTGTAAGAAGCTGTGATGGCAAGATAATCGGCTATATAAATGGTAACACGTTCGTAAAACCGTTATACGGCTCTAAGCACCAGCTAAAACGACCCCCGGCATGGGCTGTAGATGCGGAGGCCTTTGACGAGCAAATAAAGCCATACGCCTCAACCTTCCGCATTGAGGACAAGGAGACCGACACTGTCTATGAAGTCCCGGTTGATTACTTCGACCAGCACAAGGGTTTCTTAGATAGAGGTTTCGGTCCCCAGTACTTCCTTGTCCTGTCCAAGTGGGAGACTGTCAAACAGAACGGCAACGGCTGCAAGCAGTTGAGCCTGTGGGATACACCAGACAATAGTGTAAAAGAAGCGGTAGGGGTGGGCTTAGTGTAGATGGTAAAGGACGCCGGCTCGCATCTTTTTAGTGAGCTATTCGAAGAGGACAAAAAGCCCAAGCTAGACCCAAAACAGCACTACTTTTGGGTTGACCGTAAGCTCGCTTATCTCCCGTCCGATGCTTTAAGCAAGAAGGCGCTACGGCTCTATCTTCTCTATGCCCGAAGCTGTAACCCTAAATGGTTGGTTTGTTCAATGGCAAGCTATAACGCTGCCCTGAAGAGCGTCGGTCTATCCCGGACTGCCGTTGACATCGCCAGGGATGAACTGCTGCATAAAGGCTTTATCAGGTTCCGTACCGATGTAAAGTCAGGGTGTTTTAAGACAACACCCGTAGAAGTGCTGCCATTCCCCGCTTTAGAAGGTGAGGGTTTCAGTATTTCTCAGAATGGTCACAGGTCGCTTAAAAATACGGGGGAATCAGTGATTTCCATGCCCTCCAAACTAATCGACGGTGGATGGCTGAAAGGGTTGTCACTACTGGATTTAAGAACACTGCTGTTCATATACGCACACTGCCGTTTAAGAGAGTGCCTCGGCGTGGATTGCCAGGTGATACATGCATGGAACCGTAACAACAAAAAGGGTGTTAGAAAGACTAATAAATCTTTTGGGGGTGGCTTTCATCCATCGATAAAAGGGAAAACCTGCTATGAGGTCGTTAAACCTAAACAGTGGTGGGCTTCGGAACAAGCGTTAAACCTTCTGGGAGAAGGCATATATAAAGCCCTGAACCACCTGATTGAGCGTTTCCTGCTCATTACCGTTCCAGTAGTGGTCTGGACTGACCCGGAAGATGAGGACATCACAGAGGTAACACAGGAGATATTTCAGGGCCTGGTGCAGTTCAATGGCGAAAGGGCTGAGACCAAATACAGGATAGCTCCTTTAGAACCCGGTGACAGGATTATATGGATTGCCAGGCCAAGACATCTGGCAAATAACACGGATTATCAGAAATACGTTGAAAGGACTGAGGATGAATACAGCGAAGCAGTTGACATCTACTAACGTTCTCACGAATAAAGACCACATGGTAACCGAAGCTAACGAAGCTATAAGAAGAATAAGAATAAAAAGAAATATAAGTAGCAGTAATATATTAGGCTTCTTCTTCTCTTCTTCGAAGGGGGTAACGTTACGTAACATTTTACGCCTTTCGAGGGAATACCAACGTTTGGTGAATATAAATTCGTTTGATTCAGGCCGGGGTGTGCGCGCCACTGTACGCACACCCCTTTATATCTGTACGGACTACTCGCAGAAATGAACAACGTAGGAGGTGCGATTTGCGACTGACTGCTCAGGAAAGGGAGACCATAATAAACTTCAACCAGGCTGAAGACAAAGCGTACATATACACCTGCGACCCCAAATGGTGTAGGCACTTTCAGAGAATAGGCGTAAAACCGTCTAAGGTTCATAAAGGCTCAACCGGGGCCGTCTATGCCAGGGACTACGAAGTGCCAAAGAAGTGGGTGAAGTCTCCGAAACCACCCAAAAGGCTCAAACTATCCGATGAACAGCGTAAGGCTATAGCACAACGGTTACGACCAACCGCCAGAATCCAATGATTGTGCTGAAAACGCCTGTATTCCTGTGGTTTTGAGGACTAACCAGGGTAGGCGTGACCGTTTGTATGGTCAGGGATATGCTGAGGTTTATTTACGAGTGACAAGGGGTGTACCAGGGGGTAGGGGTAGATGCTATATTTAGAAGAACATTGTTAGGAGGAATTAAGCCCACACGATTTTTATGATAAAAAGAGGGGCATATAGCAACGATATTGTTCATATTCCTTAAAGCTAGGGTTTACGTTTAATTAAAAGTGGGCGTTTTTCTATGTGAAACCAAAATGGGCTTTAGCACATAGTCCGTGGAGGGGATTCACTCACTATAGCTCTTTTTTCTTCTTGCTGTTTTCTGTTTTCCAAGCTTTGAATTTCCCATGCGTTGCCCTAAAGACATTTTTAAGGTCATTCATCATTCTCTCGTGTGCGTAGAAATTTGGAAGGTCCGGCGCTCTTATATTATCCGGTAACGAAATATTTGCGAATAAGGGATATCGAGCGCTTGTAGTTTCACTAACATCATAATTATGCGCAAAAGGGAAAAAGTCAACTGCGAAATGTTCGGTCAATGTCTTAGAAAGGAACTCCTGAAATTTTTGGCGATTTTCCCTGAAGTATCTCTTATTCAATCCCGACATTCTATCGAATATTAGCATTAGGTTTTCTGGATAAAGATTATATTTATTGTAATATGCAATTAGAAATAGGGAATTATTGAAATCAGATATTACATTATTTTCCTGAAGTTCCAATAATTTATCAGGACGTTTCATCAGCAATGACGAATTCATCAAAGAGGACTCGCTATATCCTAAGAATGATTTGTTTCGATGATAGCTTCTTAGTTTTAACATTTCATCATAGGCCCTATCGAAGCTTCCAGTTATCAAATGCCTTTCGATGCCATAATAATAGATGAATACATATCCAATATCTACTTCTACAGTCACATCCTGTAACCAATTAAGATATACCCATCGTTGTTCTGTGCTCAAAGCAGCGTAACTTGGGTAATAACCAGGGGCTTCGACTCTATCAGGTCTAGTTGGCTTCTTGATTGGCAGTTTCAGTAAAATTGTACTTGGGTCATCACTTTCATTGTTATTAAATTTGATTTCACCATCATAAAATGAGATTGTTATTAATAATGGCTGGGCTACAGAAATTTTATGCGGCTCCTTGTCGGAGACAAATAGAAGGTCTCGGTTAGGAAATGTAAAGCCCTTTATTTCTAGTTGATTCCCAGATTTGGCGAGACTATTTAATGTAGTGCTTTCGCTTGATTTGACCAAGCTGAATATCTTTCTAATCATTGCTCTCGTGTTCACATCCCATAATCAGTTCTATACACACTATAGGCAATTAAGAAGGCGCTGTAAAATACTTCCGTACTAAACAGCGACGAACAACAACATTGCTTTAATTTTGATGCTTGTTTATTACCACAATAAGGGGTAGGGGTATATTACAGTGAATAGGCTCAAAAGGAAATAGTAAACACACGATTCTTAAAACAGAGAGAGAATTTTACGGAGTTCGTACAGTCCATTAAAATGGTAAAAATGGGGTTATTTGAGGTCTTTCGTAGCTAAGAAATATCCGAAAATGATGCTTGTTCTAGCTTCAGAAATGATTTTCAGTGTAGCTAAAATATGGCGTTTTCCTATTTTCCATTGCTTTAATAAATAGTCTATTTAGTAGACTTCACCGACACCATAAAAAGAGCATGGTGTTTACCTGATAAACAGGGGAAAACAGGGTTTTAGCGCACCTATAAAAAGGTAACGAATGTTGCAAAATTACAGCGTGATAAACAGGTGATAACAGGCAATTTTTACAAGTCTATATAAAAGGCAGTTAAGGGGCAAAATACCCATAGTTCCGCTGATAAACAGAAGGAAAACGGAATACGTACACCGTTTAATAACGGGGAAAACGGTAAAAACGCACACTTTTAAGAGGTTCCGTTATAAACGGTGAATAACTGGCGGATTCCATGTTTATGCCCAGGTTTAGCTTGAAAAGATGGTTACTCCACTAATACCACTAATTAATGGTAATAATGGACAAACCGGACACTATAAAAAAGGTGCTTTGTGCAATTATTCGCACCTATAAAAAAGAGAACGTGCTTTGCCATCATCTAGCCATCACCATTTCAATCAATCCAATGGTGCGAAAAATGGATAGGGATATGGTATCCATTTTCTATATATGAAGAGAATGTATAAATGACACATTTTTCACACCTAAAAAAGGGGGGTATACCCCCGGGTATGGGAATTAATCAACTCGACTATAAGGTTTTCAAGGGTGGTATCGGAAATTTACTGAATTTTGGAAGTGCCTACGTCGCAGTCCGTAAAAAAAGAGCATTAATCAGAGGTAATAAATACAAAGTTATGTTATAAAGAAGCTCCACAATCAGGGCACTCGTAGTCGTGTCTTGACTCACCTTCAGGGATTTCTAACTGTTGCCCGCAATTAGGGCAATGATATATTTTAAATCCTTTCTTTCTCTTTAATTTTTTTCTCTTTAAAAGGGAAATACCCGCTAAAAGTATAATCCCGACAAATATCCAATTCAGCCATCCTAATATTCCGGGAATGGTTCCATATATGGCACGAAGCATTGTAACTTCCATTATTGCTCCAAATATCATTAGAATACCGGCTGCTCTTTTCATCACACCGCCTTTCCTTTCTTTAGATAAAACGTAAATATAAAATGTAAAATAACTCATATACCTTGTTTATCTTGCGAAATTATAAACATCGCAGTAGAATATCACAATATACTTCCATTCCGTAACATATAAATAGTAAACATGAATAAGTTATGGGCAAGGGGTCGAATGAGGAAGTTGTGGCTTGTGCTGGTAACTTTCCTCCTTCTGGCATTCATCATCGGTGGTATTGGCTGTCTTTTCGAAGGTGAAGAACCAACACCAGAGCCCAGTCAGTCAAATTACATATATACAGATGGCATTATAGAAGTGGGAGGTGATGGTGAGCCAATCGAGCTGATTAACAATCCTTACGCTACCAACCCTACCTACTCCGAACTATTAGCTTTCATTGAAGAAGACCCCACTGATAAATATACGTATATTTTCGGCCCCCCAAAGGTCGCATATGTCTGTAGTGATTTTGCAGAGGACGTACATAACAATGCCGAAGCAGCAGGAATTAGGTCAGCTTGGGTAGGCATAGATATTGCGGGAAATAGCGAAGGGCACGCTTTAAACGCTTTTGAGACAACAGACTTGGGATTAGTATATATAGATTGCACTGGGGAAGGCCTTTGGAATATATCGACCTCAACCTCTGGTAGTTGGGATAACAGGGCTTATGTAGATATAGGGGAGCAATATGGGATTAAGTATATAAACAAAGTAAAACCGTGGTTTTCATTTGCAGTTAAAATTCAAGGCCACTTCAAGCCCCGCGAGAATTGGGAATCAGTGAAACCCGGAGTACTGGAATGGTTAGAAACACACGACATCGAAAAGATGGGACAAGAATGGATAGCGGATTGGCTCCGGGAAAATGAAGCAAACCTCAACCAATGCGGTCGCATGGTTGAGCCTGTTAGAATCGGCTACGGCTTTACGGGTTCCTTCACAGTAAGTACGCCGCAACAGTATTGGAAATCTAGCTCTATTCAGTGGAGGATGGATGTTGATTGTATTGATGCACCTTGGATTCAACTACATGATATTGTTGTAACGGTTGACGGAATGACAGTAGTTTATTCCGTTGGTTTGGTATCAACGTGGACTGAGCCACTAGGTATTGTAAAAGATATACATATACACTGGTGAATAACACACACAACGAATTCAATCGTATAGTGATAAACCCATTGCCATGAGTATAGGAGCGTCAGATTTTTATTGCAAAGATTACGATAAAGGTGCCTTATAATGCTTCATGCTGTCTTCGAAGGTTACTGACCTCGTATACCTCTGAACCATCTCCAAGCTTTCCCACCTCCCCAGGTCCTTAATCGTCATTGTGTCCACTCCGGCCTTTCTGAGCAGACAGGCGAAGGTTCTACGGAAGGTGTGGGGGTTGCAGGGGAGGCCTGTTTCTCTCTCTAACCTACGAAGCATCGAGCTTATCCCCCATTTGTTTAAACCCCATAGACTGCCATTAGGTGAGTATTCGTTTAGCCAATCCTTTAGATAATGTTCTGAGAGGTCACCAAATGGGGCATAAGCTTCCTTACGTCCTTTACCAAGGACTTTAATAGTATGATTCTGCCAATCTATGTTCTGATACTTGATGTTGGCCAGTTCTGCTACTCTCAAGCCACTCTCCACGAACAGGGCAATAATAGCTTTATCTCTATTCGTTTCAGCACTATCAATCAAATATCCAACTTCACTCCGGTCAAGGCTAGGCAGAATCGGTTTACCAACTATAGGTGCACGTACACCTTCTATTGGATTAGCAATGCCGTACTCCATGTTAAGCCAACGATAGAAAGCCCTTATAGCCCTATAAGAAGCATGTCGAGTCGATAGACCGTTTTCATTAGGGGGGATTGAGTTTAGATACTTCTGAATGTCCTGTCGAGTGGCCTTTAAATATTTAACCCTTGCGATGAATTTAGTTAACCGTTCTTTGTAGAAATCCAATGTTCGAGGACTTACACCAGTAGCTGTACGAGATTGCAAGAAGAGCTTCAGGTAGTCTACAGTCTGGTTCTTAGGCCTTGTTTTTTCTGCCAGTATACTGAGCAGTTGTTTTGAAGGTGGACGTTTTCCGCTTTTAACCTGCGAGATATATGCTTTACTAAAATTGCTTAACAGCGCAAGTTCAGAAACGGTCATTTTGTTAAGCAAATTAGCTTCATTGGTCTGACTCTTAATCAGTGGGTTACAGGTTCGAGTCCTGTGCGCCCTACAACCACTACGATTCTAACCGGCCTAAAACCGTTGTTCCACTTCTAAGCTTATAGCTTCCTGTATAAACCAACATCATTTCCATACCCGTTCTCGGCATACATAGCAACTGCTAGAGTTACGACCCGCCACTATTCCAATCTGGCAGATACCGATGCTAAGACCGCCCACATGAGGCACAGTCCGGCCGATAAGCTAAAGACTTGATAACAGGCAGTCTGGAATAAAAAAAAGAGACCTTCGTTTGTCGAAGGTCTCTTTTTTTTATTTTCTCTGAGGGGTGCTATTGGCTGCTAGGGCTTAAACAAAGAACAGCAGCAGTTCTAACATGACATCTTTATCACACACCCCTTTGTCAGGTGTGTTTTCCAACGCCCAATGGCGCATCAAAGTATAGTAGGACCTACGAGAACAAGAATTAACCAAAGCCTCACCCGCCGACTAGCTTCTTATCTATTTCTGCGATGCCTGCACTGTTGTCCTTTCGATTAGCGTATCGGTCAAAGTACCAACGCCACACTGTGCGCAAGGCACTCTCTGCCTTAGGCAAAGCTTTATTAAGCTTGTCTATAGATACACTTTGTCCGTGGACGATGCGGCTTCGAAGGTTGTACAATTCTCGCAGAACCCCGAGATAGTTCTTCCTCTTGCTTCGCTTCTTGGCAAGTAGAACTGCGCCTCTCACGCGAAATCGGTACCCCAATTCTGTTTGCTCTTCCTTCGTACCTAAAAGAGCTTCTATCCCCACCACATAGTCCACAAGTGCATCCTCACACTGTGCCCGTGTGCCCGCTGCATGAAGGCGTCGAATGGGGACCTGGAGGTAGTGCTTGTCTTGTTTCATGATGCTTGTGAACTTCCGCCAAAAGCGAGTGAATGCCGTGATTTCGGTGCTTGAGAGCGAGTACCTGCTCCCCCCCACCGTTATCTGGTCGAGCCTTCCTCCTCTCATTTGTCCCGTTCGCCCGAATGGTCCTACAACTTGGCTAATCGCAAGACCTATCCTAAGCCCACCAGGTTTGAAGGCACGAAGAGACAGAGACAGCAAGTCCTCGACATCGTGTATACTATTGAAGCCTATTGCTGTCCCTCTTGGATTTGGAATTACAACCTCGCAAATCCACCAATCGGTACGAGGAATAAGTGCACCTCCCCCCAGACGTGAGCCAATCAAACTATCGGACCTGCCTAATTGTATCAACTCATGCCGCGATATGGGGCGTATTGTCATTTTGGGCCCGAGTCGGAACGAACGGGCAGCCGAGAAGTCTTCGAGAATTATTATCCCCTTGATTTCCGGTGCCGGCATGTCAAGGTGGTTGATAAGCTCTCTGATAATTCTGTCGACTTCTCTCTTGCGGTAAGCAAATCGTCGTACTTTCTCCAGATAACTTCTGAACAAAGGGAGTAAATACAGTGTTTCAATGTCCTGCAACTGAAAACCGATTGGATGAATCTTGTTCTTGTCCACGTATATTTGGATATATTCTTTGGCTCTTGCCCACGCAGTCGTAGTTTTCAACTGGGTCATCTCAAAGTCGTAGATACGCCTAGTATCTACGTCCTGATGCATAAACCGAGCGCCTAACCAGTGTCCAGGCTCAGTGGGCTCCATCACTTCGACTTGTACATCACGTATCGGAACGGTGTAGGAGCCAAAGTGTTCCTTAGAAAGAGAAAGAGCCTGCCTCAGGAACTCGCGGCAACTATCCATTACTTGGTTCCTAAGTGGGTTGTCAAGGGGAGAAGTGCTCATATCGAACCCTTAGCCACGAAAACCTTGCCATTTATTATCATAAAGTTATACTTTCTGCAAAGCGCCAACTAGATTATGCACTTGCCTCTCCAGAACAGGAAGTCACACGCCAACGTATGGCTCGAACTTCCAGCTCAACTCTATTTTAAGCTGATGGCTCTTTGTTAGCAAAGCAACAGGCAGGGTGCTAGGGTGCATTGAATTAATAAAATCGAGTTTTGTAGGTCATGTCAATATTTCTGCTGAAATTGAAGGTAAAGGATGACACCCATTTC
>CAYVQT010000084.1:0-10261 GCA_964453665.1 uncultured Dehalococcoidia bacterium
TTCTTTATGACGCAACTATAATGCATTCAGTAACTTTTATTATGAGTCAATTCGTTCTCTTTACAAAACCGTATTTATGGTTTAGTATCGTGCGAGACCTTCCCCATTGATATCAAACTTTTAGCTCTTCTGAGCAGCCAAACTTACTATGTTCAACCAGCTAGAATATCAGACAGTAATCCTGGCGGCATTGCTCCATGACATAGGTAAGTTTTTGCAACGTGGCTCTTTTGGCAAGCTCGACATTTCCGGGAAACACCCGCAGGTCTCCGCCAATTTCGTTTCAGCTTTTGGCGAATACTTCAGCCATGTAGCCGACCTTACTCTGTTGACAACTCTAGTCCAGAGGCATCACGAGTCATCACATTTTCCCTCTGAACTCAGGGTTCAGGATGTAGCCGATGAGCACGTCCGTTCGCTGGCTTACCTTGTTAGCAAGGCTGATAACCTGTCCTCGGCTGAACGCGGAGAAAGCCTCGAACAATGGGACGATTTCAAGGCTGTACCCATGGCCTCTGTTTTTGGAAGAGTTAAGCTGGATAGCAAAGAGGAGCCCGTTACCCTGCACCATCACCTGGCACCGCTTGCCTCTGTTGGAACTCTGGGAGGTATCTTCGCCGAGGACTTTGACTATTACTCCGCAAACGAGATGAACCAGCATTTACAGTCTTTTGGCAGTGACTTCAGGAAGCTATTGGAAAATCTCGATGTCTCGAACTTCGAATGCGTTTGTTCGCATCTCCTGGGCATTCTTCACAGGTATACCTGGTGCATTCCAAGCAACACTCAGGAGAAAGTGCCCGACGTTTCTCTCTTAGACCACCTCAAGACAACCGCGGCTATAGCTGCCTGCCTCTATCAGTATCACTCGGCTGAAGATGCGCTGGATGAAAAGCATATTCAGAAGGATAGCGACAGGTTCTTTATGGCTGTGGGTGACCTTTCGGGGATACAGAACTATATCTTCGATATAGCGACTTCAGGTGCCGGCGGTGTTGCCAGGAGGCTCAGAGCCAGATCGTTGTTTGTTCAACTAGTCTCTGAAGCTGTTTCTCACATGCTTCTGAGAAAACTGGGTCTCCCTTTGACCAACGCAATAATGGTCTCCGGCGGCAAGTTCTATTGCCTCTTGCCCAACACAGAACGGGCAACTTCAACGCTGAAAGACGTCCAGTGGTCAGTTGACCGCTGGTTTCTACAATAGCTCAACGGCGAGCTAGCGCTCAACATTAGCGGAACTGCATTTGGCGATAAGGGCTTAGGTTCAAAGCAGCGCGAAGAGGGTGGTTTCGGCACTGTTATCGCTAGGTCGTCCGAGAGGCTGGCCCTCCGAAAAGGTCGGCGTTTCGCCGATGCACTCGCATCGCCAGACGGATGGTTGGAGAATGTCTTTACCCTTGATGTGTCCTTCGAGGGGCAGCAGTCCTGTCTTTCCTGTCGTAAACATCCCCGGAGTGAAAACTCGGAATTATGCGATCGCTGCGAGCTGGACCGTCAAACAGGTGCGATCCTGCCGAAGTCGAAATACTTCGCCTTTTATGATAATGAGCACGACGGCGTTATTCCACTCGCCGGCTATTCAGCCTCGTTACTGAAAGACCACCGCGATGTTGGCCGTAAAATCCCCTACCTGCTGCTCAGGCTCAATGATACCGACCTTGCCGAGGTCGCCAAGATACCCGCCCTGCCCAAATATGTGGCAAAAAATGTAGCTCCGATGCCTGACTGCAACGCCTGCTCACATCGGCAAAGGTGTACCGCCAGAGATGAATCGACTGTTGCCGCCGAGATAGCCACTTTTGGCTGCATAGCCAACCGTGCTCTGGGAAGATCGCTGCTCGGCTTCTTGAAAGCAGACGCAGACAAGATGTCTCACATCTTTCGCTTCGGCCTGAAAAGAGATAGCGCTGACGGTGACAGGAATGTCGACACCATCTCGCGCCTTTCGACACTCAGCCGACAGCTTGACACCTTTTTCACAGGGTGGATGCAGCATTTAGCTGAGGCCGAGTTTAACGATTGCTACACAGTGTTCTCCGGCGGCGATGATCTATTCTTCGTGGGGCCTTGGGACAGGATCATAGCCCTGGCGGAACGGGTAAACCGGGACTTTCGCAGACTCACGGCTAACCCGGATATTACCCTATCCGTTGGCATAGCAACTACGCAGAGCCGCTATCCTGTTGCCAGGGCTGGTGAGCTGGCAGAAAACGCTCTGGAGAAGTCGAAGCAGGCGGGAGGAGATAGCTTGACCCTGCTGGGCAGCACCCTGTCGTGGCCCCAGTGGGAGTCAGTAAGGGCTGAATGGGAGACACTCAAGCCACACCTCGATAAAATACCATCTGCCTTCCTTCATGCGCTGGTACAGTATGGATCTATGTGGCGGCGCTACATAAAGGAGGGCGACACGATGGGTCTCCGCTACCAGCCGCTGCTAGCCTACAACATGGCACGCAACTTAGATGCCCGTCAGATGCCGGATGTGTATCACTGGGCTGAAGGGCTCCTGAAGATTAAACCAGGTGATGCCAGACAGCACTTAATTCTGGACAACCTTGGCCTCATCGCTACTTTATTGATTCTAAGCAGGGAGAGAGGAGGATAGTTATGGTCGGTCGAAGAGATCAATATGATCAGAGAAGACCTCCACCAGCAAGGCTTCCGCAGGGGTATCTTCGGGAAGGCTATTTTGATGCGAAAGGCAACCTGCGCCCCGAGGTTATCACGGACTTGGCAGAGGAAGTAGCCAGAGCACTGGGGAATGCTCGCCCGGGCATGGCTTCCACTCAACTGCGCCGGTTCTATAACAAGACCCGCTTCATAAAGCAGAGGCTGGAGAGCGGAACAGCCTGGGACAAGGTGGTCAGCGACATTCACAGCTTGAAACGCGACGCTGCTAATGCTGTGGGCAAGGAGAATGCACCACGCATTTTCAAGGATTTCATAGATGTTAATGTTCAACTGGCGGTGCAAAACAAGGAATCCTTCATAAAGGGGTTCCTGCAACATTTTGAAAGCGTAGTAGCATACCGTAAATATCAGGAGAGCACACTATCAAGATTTTAAGGAGGGGAAATCATGGCGCTGAAGCTGGAAAAACATGTCAAGATAGATGGAAAACTGACACTGAAGACCGGAATGCGAATAGGGGGCTCGAAAGAGGAGATAGAAATCGGGGGCATGGACAATCCTATTATCCGTGATCCACTTTCCGAGCTTCCCTATATTCCCGGGTCTTCGCTCAAGGGAAAGATTCGGTCTTCGCTGGAATACAAACACGGCAAGGTTGGTCCGGATGGCATGCCCTGTGGTTGTAGACAGCGGGACTGCCTGGTCTGCCGTATCTTTGGTCCACATATTCAGCGCGGTAGTAGAGAGCATGACCTGGGCCCGTCCCGACTAATCGTTAGAGACGCGCTGCTCCCGGAGGAATCGAAGAAGGATTTAGAGAAGCTAAAGGAAAAGGGATTGCTGTACGCAGAGACCAAGACGGAGAACATCATCGACCGCAGGACAGGTGTTGCCGCTAGTAGGGGCGGACCTAGAACCCAGGAGCGTGTTCCTGCCGGAGCCAGCTTCGACTTTCACATGTCAATACGAATCTTCGATGATGACGACGAGGAAAAACTGGTCTCCTTTGTTGAGGAGGGGCGCAAGCTTTTGGGCGAAGAGTACCTGGGTGGCTCTGGCACAAGGGGGTATGGCTGGGTCAAAGTGGACTATGAGGTGAGCTAGGCTGAACATGGAACTGTACCGAATAGATTACGAGCTTTATTCAGCCACGGCCTCTGCCTGGCAGGCTGATACCATATCCGGCCACCTCTGCTGGGCACTCAGGTACACCGAAGGGGAAGGCGCACTGGCCCGATTTCTCGATGCCTGTCGTCAGGGACGTCCGCCCATCCTGGTCTCCAATGGTTTCCCGGCCGGGCTGTTTCCCAGGCTCAGGGTACCACCAGCCCCCTTGGATACCACCGCCACGCTTGAAAACCAGCGGAGGCAGTCAATGGAGGAAAAGGAGGCCCGCAAGATAGACCACCTGACCCTCGAAGAGTTCAACAACACTATCAACGGTATGCTCGTCCGTCCCTCAAGAAAGGCGGAAATTTCACAGCGAGTTACCTTGAAGAACCAGATAAACCGCATCACGGGCACCACGGGCGAATCAGGCGAGCTTTACGAATTCGAGGAGTTCCGCTGCCCTGCGGTATCTATATATGCCAGGATTGAAAACGATTTTATTGAGACAGCACGAACCCTGTTTTCTTTCATCGCCGACAATGGCTACGGTAAGCGCAAGTCCGTGGGATACGGCGCTATTTCAAGTATGAGCTTTGCACCCCTGGAGGGGCTAAACCCGCCGGAGGATGCTAATGGCTTTGTCAGCCTGTCAAACTTTGTGCCCGCCAGGGCAGATCCAGTTGTGGGCAGCTGGGACACGATTATCAAATACGGCAAGCTGGGGGAAGAGTACGCCCTGGAAAAATCTGCGTTCAAGAAACCTGTGATGATGTTGACGGCGGGCTCCACGTTCTACGATTCACCTGTGAAGCCCTTCTATGGTCGTATGGTTCCCGGCGTAAGCTACAGCTACCCACAGGTCGTTCAGTACGGTTTTGCCCTGCCCGTACCCGCAAGACTGCCCTCCATGGCGGCATCAATTAGTGCAGGCCTACCGAGAAAACGAAAGGCTGCTGTCCGGAAATGATATACTCCGCGGTAGTGAACCTGGAAGCTGAACATGACGCTGAGATGACGTCCTATTTGGGCTACCATGCCCTCGCGCTTTTCCTCGGCCTGATACGGAGGGTTGATGAGCAGCTCGCGGAACGACTGCACTCCATGCAGGGATTAAAGCCTTTTACCGTATCACCTCTTCAAGGTAAATATACATATAGGAAATCGGGCATTTTTATCAGGAAGGGGGCACCTTGCTGGCTGCGTTTCACCGCTCTTGAGGAGGCTATCTTTGCCAGGCTGATGGACAGCTTTATAAAAGGAGAACAGCATTTGCAGCTTGAACAGGCCGATTTTCGGGTGGCTGATGTAATCACTCATCCCCAGGGTTCGCAGTGGGCGGGGTTTGCCAGCTTCGATGAGATGCTGGAGCGAGCTTCAGGGGAGAGAAAGGTATCTCTTAGGTTCGACTCACCCACCGTTTTCCGCTCAGGCGGTAAAAGAAATATCGCATTCCCCTCGCCGGAACTGGTTTTCGGCAGCCTGCTCAACAAGTGGAACGCCTTTTCAGGAATCGAGCTCAATCCCAGCCTGGTGGATGATGTGGGAAGCGAAGTGCTGGTTTCCCGCTATAAGCTGGAGACCAAAATGCTTGCCTTTAACAGTTACCAGGAGCTTGGATTTTTAGGTAGCTGCGTATATTCGGCGAATGATGATGTTACCGGAGATGAGTTGAGGACCTTGAACGCTCTGGCAGATTTCGCTTTCTTCTGCGGTACCGGCGTTAAGACCACTATGGGAATGGGACAGACGCGGAAGCTGAAGACTGTTATAAAGCAGAGGAGGTAATCCTCGAAAGGGGATTGGAACCCCCGTATCTCCTCTATGATGGTGGAGAGGATTTGTCCAGGTGTAAAAGGAGGTAATCCTCGAAAGGGGATTGGAACCCCTTCACGCGCTTGGCTCGCTCCGCCCGCGCCTTCGCCTGTGTAAAAGGAGGTAATCCTCGAAAGGGGATTGGAACCCGATATGGTAGACGACGTACTTTTTGCCATTAGGACCCTGGTGTAAAAGGAGGTAATCCTCGAAAGGGGATTGGAACTCTAAAAGCTCTGGATTCTCGTAGATGTTGCCGATAACTTGTGAAAAAGGAAGTAATCCTCGTAAGGGGATTGGAACTCTTTCATTACAAAGGCAAGCCAGAGTTGTTCCATGCTGTGTGGAAAAGGAGGTAATCCTCAAAAGGGGATTGGAATTGAGCTTCCCACACTGCAACCATCTTGCTGCTGGAAGTCGCTGAGAACAAGCTAATCCTCGAAAGGGGATTGGAACATGCCTGGGAGTTATCGGAATAATTCAGCATTAGAAGTGTGTAAAAGGAGGTAATCCTCGAAAGGGGATTGGAACTTGGAGAGAGAGAAATCGTAGTTTGAGTTATCTAGGTGTGTAAAAGGAGGTAATCCTCGAAAGGGGATTGGAAGGCAACATATTCGAGGGTAAATATGCGTACCACGAAGGCTATGATTCTCTCCGTAGGCACAGGCTTGGCTAACAGTGAGCAGGCCGTGGCGGACCTCGCTCAGGCACTGATAGGAAGTATCAACGCAGCTAACCCCGATAAAGTGTTCCTGGTAGTCAGCCCTCAGAGCCAGGCAAAAACTCTGCCTCTTCTTGAGCCCAATCTGAGTATGGATTGGGAGGCTATACTGATTGAGAACGAGGACGATATTGAGGCAACCTACTCTTGCCTGTATCCAAGATTTCGCCAGATAAGAAATGATTACGATTTAATTACTGTTGACTATACCTCTGGCACCAAAGCTATGACAGGGGCACTTGTTCTGCTCGGTACAATCTTCGACGCGTATAACCTCACGTATGTGGGGGGTCGGAGAGTAAATGGTAGGGTAGTTAAGGGAACCGAAAAACTGAACGTTGTCAAACCCATTTTCGCCAGCGTTGAACGCCGCATTGAGCGTGCTGTGTCCTTCTTTAATAGCTGCCAGTACGATGCTGCCATATTTATTATCGATGAGATTCGCAGACTTACCTCAGACCCGCAGATAACAGATCGTTTAGAACCATTGGAGAAAGCCTCCCGAGCCTACTCATTGTGGGAGGACTTTCAACATGAGCCCGCATTCGCCGCGCTAAAAGAGGTAAGGATTGACGCCTTTGATGCGAACAGGCGGTTTCTGGGCAAGATGCAGAGCAGCGATGAGAAGGAGCCGTTTCTGATAGCAGATATCATTAACAATGCACGGAGGAGGGGTTCTATTAGCTTCAGATATGAAGATGCCGTGGGCAGGCTATACCGTGTTATAGAGTTGATAGCTCAGTACAGGCTGAAATCGTATGGAATCGCGGATACTGGAAGCGTGGATCCGAAGCTGATCGATGGGGAACTGAGAAAAAAATGGCGTGAGTACGGTAGCGCACCGCTCAAATTGGGACTCCGAAAGTCTTATGAGCTTTTGGCGGTTAAGGATGATGAGCTAGGTAAGGAATATGAAGGTGACAACAGGCTGCGAGATCTTCTAAAAAAGAGGAATAACGCAATCCTGGCGCACGGGCTGGATCCCGTAGCTAAAGATGTATATGAGGGTCTCTTGGACAAGGCATTAACCTACGCATCCATGGTGGTACCCAAACTCAACCAGCTCTGTCAGGACGCCGAATTCATCAACTGGCCCGAATGAAGGGCAATGTCTCTCCTCCTGTTGCTGGCTCTTCTTTTATCTCATCGCGCACTTTGTTTGTAGCCCAGGGGCGACATCATGGACCAAGCTATTGCACATTCCTGACATTTGTGCAATGTCGGTCATCCCACATAAAGTCATAGGGTAAAATCTCACGAACTAGCTAAATTATCGCCCTCCCCCTGGAAACGATGGCAGCTTTAAAACGATAAAAATGGTAGAATATAGCTTAGGGAGGGCCACAGCGTCAAGAGGTCCGACAGGAGAATGATAAAAGCAGTCCTATTCGATTTAGATGGCACCTTGCTCGATACGGGCTATGAGCGGGCAAAAGTATTGAACATGTTGCGTGAAGAAAGTGGTCTTGCACCCATGCCTATGGAAGAGTTGCGGCCATACCTTAGTTACGGTGGGCCTAGGTTAGTCAGTGTGACATTTGGTGTTTCTGCAGAGGTAGCTAAGTTCGAACAACTTAAGAACAGGTATTTCGAGATATACGCTGCAAATCTAGGTAAAGATACTAAACCATTCGACGGCATACTGGACTTACTAGATGAATTGGAGGCAAGAGATATACGATGGGGAGTAATAACAAACAAGCCATCCTACCTTACGATTCCTCTTCTTGATAAGTTTGGCTTCACTAAACGAACCTTCGCTGTGGTTAGTGGAGATACTAGTCCTTATAGGAAACCTGATCCGCGATCCATTTTATACGCATGCTCTCTGTGCAAGGTAAAACCAGAGGAATGTCTAGTGCTGGGAGATGCAGAGCGCGACATTGTGGCAGCACAGGAAGCCGGAGCACATATCTTAGTTTGCCATTTCGATGATGCGGATTCGAGCCAAGACAGTGGGCCAATTTCAGGTGTTGATGGATTGGTTAGGCACCCCTTGGAGGTCATAGATTGGATTAATAGACTATGAAAATTGACTGTTACTGATGATACATGATGCAGTTGATCGTAGTAACAAAGGGAATAACCCCGAGAGTTTGATATCGGCAATGTTGCCGAGGATAAGATGGGTTGCACGTTCTGTGAACTGACATTATTACGTTCATCATCGACGGTTATCCTTGAGGATTCCGTAGTCATTTGCATTCCAGATAATCGCCCGATTGTGCGGGGGCATATCTTGCTGATTCCTAAGAGACATGTTCAAAATGTATTTGATTTGCCCGAGCGAGAGTATCGACATGTAATGTATATACTTCGCACGATTTCAAATGGCGTTAGTCTAGCCTACAATCCGAAAATGGTGGCAGTATTCGTAGCAGGATATCAAATCCAAGAGCATGGACATATTCATATTCTCCCACTTAATGAAGGACTCGCTGACACGCTGAGTAATACGCCTCTAAGGGACAGAGACGAGTGGGCTAAAGAGTCACTACGGGCTGAAGCTCTGAAAGTAATTGCTGCGCTAAGTACTTCATACAAAGGGGGGGTCTAGGAGGTTAATCAATGAAAAACCAGCTAAGACGAGTGTGGCAAGAACTACGCCAAGGCAAAAATGTTGAAGTTTACCTTACCATTGCAGTGGCATTTGTTATTTTATGCTTGCATCTATTTCACGTTACATCAATAAATGCTGTCCTATCAGCCATTCTTGCGACGCTCGTGCTTCTTGCCATAGCTAATCTACACAGTCGCAGAGGAGTAGAAGATCTTGGTGCCAGTGTCTTACGCCTGGAAATTGGTACCCTCGCCGATAAGTTCTTTCAGCAATGGAACGAAGCAGAATTCTCAGACTTTATCAATAGAGCAAAGCGCGTAAGCATGCTAGCAGTAGCGAACAATCGTTTTTTAAGTGAGAACCAAATTCAATTCACAGAGTTAATTCGAAGAGGAGGTGAAATTAGAGCCCTGTTGATCGACCCGACGGGTGCAGTACTGAATATGTCAACTACTAGAAGTGTTGGCGCGTCAACACAGCCGAATTATGTAAAAATGCATGTCGAGATGTCTAAAGAAAAACTCAGGGAATTTCAGATTGGCGCAACTAGGTCCAACCAAGTTAGGTTGAAGTACATTGATTTACTTCCATCAATAATCATCACTTGGTTGGAGTTCGACCATGATCCAGGAATGATGCTATTAACTCTGACGGCTTTTAGGCAGCCCACCGCATCACGCCCTTCTTTTACATTGTCTGAGGAGAAAGATAGTAAATGGTATAAATATTTCAAAGACTACTACGAAAACATTTGGGAATGGGAGGGAACGAAAGATATCGCTTTGAGTTAAGAAAAAGATGAAACCTATAACGAGACACACCTCCGTTCTGTCATATCAAGATAGGGAAGGCCTAGATTGTTAGCTAGCCAAGGAGAAAGGTACATTTGACAAATACTCATTTTGTTCAGCCTCGGGCAACAATCCTCGCTTTTATTACCTCAGGCCAACAATATAGCGTTTCGTGTAGCTTCACACTTGCAGGGGTCAAATCACGCCTTCCCTATTCCAAGAGAGGGCCTGTCCGCTTTGTCATCTAAAGTAGGATGAATAATAGACAAAACACCCACATACAAGATAGACTGTAAACGCCTTCCATGATTGCAGAACGCCAACTGCGATTACTATCAACACTACAGAGGTAACGTATGAATACCAAGCGAGCCTTAGATTGCCTGTTCAACCCAAAGTCGGTAGCAGTAATTGGGGCATCCAGCTTCTTGGGGAAATGGGGCTACAATCTTCTCAGCCGCCTGATCAGTACGAGAAGTAAAAGACATATCTACGCTATAAACGATAGAGAAGCTGAAGTGCTTGGACTGAAGGCCTATAAAAATGTATTGGACGTGCCTGAACAGATAGATATGGCTGCAATTGCGTATTTCGGACCAAATCGGCCGCCTTCACGGAGCAAACCGGCCACCCTGT
>CAYVQT010000085.1:0-10149 GCA_964453665.1 uncultured Dehalococcoidia bacterium
TATTAAACTCAAACATCTCTATCCGAAATTATAAAGGTTACAAGGTACTAGTACAACAATTGCATCGAATCCCTTGGATTTACAACGCTTGATACCCTCCGCTACCAACCTGGAACCGATACCCTGTCTCTGAAGATTCGGAGTGACGGCCATAGGAGCCAGCCCGGCCAGCCTTATTCCCGAATCATCACCTTCAAGTGCGACGGGGGTAAAAAGTATATGACCTATTATGCTGCCATTTCGTTCCGCAACCAGTGATATGTAAGAAATGCCGCTTTTCCTGAGAGCATTGACCAGATTCGCCTCTTCTTCAGTTTCAAATGCGGCGGCATTCAATTCCCGGACGCCTTGAAAGTCTGACGGTGTCTCCTCGCATATTTTAATGTCTTGCATCATTCTATTTTACACCTTCGTCTGGTAAATTCGAAGATCAAAGTAAAAAATTCTGTGGGTAGCCGGAGCATCCGATACGGACGAGATTGGAGCATTTGCTCCAATCTACCCTGGAACAGCAGGTACAAGCCCCATTCAAGCAGGATGATGGACGAAACCAGCAGCGCAAACGAGCAACGTTCTAGCATGTAATAGTGAGCGATGCAATATAGATGTCGGGGCGTTCAATTGAACGCCCCGACTTCGTGTAATTCATGCGGAAGCAGGAGTCAAATAGGGTATGTGGTTTGGATTCCCGCCTGCGCGGGAATGACAGGGGATAAATGCCTCTCTTGGTATAACGAAAGTCTATTTTCGGAGTAATAACTTAATATGGCCGAAGAAAAAAACCACTTGACCAAAACCTACCACGATGGTAATCTTTGGTCGAGGCAGGAGCGGGTATTGACTGAAGATAAGAGCAAGCAGGACAGCCATCGCGTTGCCGTTAGCGGCGATGTCGAGGTCTCTGCTTATCTGGAGATTGCCGAGGAGAGAAGAGGAGAGCAGCCGCAGGCGGAGCCGGAAGAGCGATTAGCGCCGGAACGTGAAGCGGTGGTGATAGTCGACTTCGGGTCTCAGTATAGCTGGCTCATCGCCCGACGGGTGAGGGAATGCCGCGTATACTGCGAGGTCGTTCCCCATGATGCTCCCTGGGAGAGCGTTGCTTCTCTTCGGCCCAAGGGTTTCATACTCTCCGGAGGTCCCGGCGGTGTTTATGACCCGGGAGCGCCTCAGGCACCGGCCTACGTTTACGAAAGCCATCTCCCTGTGCTGGGTATCTGCTACGGAATGCAGCTTATAGCGTACCAGCTCGGCGGTAAAGTAACTCCGGGTGTCAAGCGTGAGTACGGGCTGGCCGTACTTCATCAGAACTCGGTAGATACACCCCTGTTCGCTGGTCTCCCCCCTGAGATGCCGGTCTGGATGAGCCACGGTGACCGGATCGAGGAGATGCCCCCGGGATTCATGTCGTTAGCTTATACCGATAACTCCCCGGTTGCCGCTATGGGCAATGACGAGGGAGTCATCGGCTTGCAGTTCCACCCTGAGGTTGTTCATACGCCGCAGGGCAAGAATATTCTGAAGAATTTCCTCTATGAGATGTGTGGCTGCACCGGCACGTGGACTACCGGCGGCTTCGTCGCTGAGAGCGTGGAGCGGATTAATAACCAGGTAGGCGATGGTAGAGTTATCTGCGCTCTGTCAGGAGGGGTGGACTCAGCCGTAGTGGCTACGCTGATTTACCGCGCCATCGGGGACCAATTGACCTGCATCTTTGTGGATACCGGCCTGCTGCGCCGGGAGGAGGGGGAAAGGATAGACAATACCTTTCAAAAGAACATGAAGATGAATTTCATCCATGTTAATGCCGCCGATAGATTCCTGGATAAACTCAGCGGCGTGGTTGATCCTGAAGAGAAGCGTCACATCATCGGTGAGGAGTTCGTTAAGGTTTTCGAGGAGGAGGCTGCCAGGATCGGGCGGGTCGATTTCCTGGCTCAGGGCACTCTCTACCCCGACGTTGTCGAGAGCGCTCTTACAGGAAGTCGGGCGGTGGCGACTATAAAGACACACCACAACGTGGGAGGACTGCCCAGCGTTATGAATCTTTCCCTTGTGGAGCCCCTGCGCTATCTTTTCAAGGATGAGGTGCGGGAGGTGGGGCTGGAACTGGGGCTGCCCGAGGAGATGGTATACCGTCAGCCCTTCCCCGGCCCCGGCCTGGCAATTCGCATCATCGGCGAGGTGAACAGGGAGAGATTGGAGATAGTCCGTTCTGTTGACTGGATCGTGATGGACGAGATAAAGAACGCCGACTTGTACCGCCAGCTATGGCAGAGCTTCGCCGTGCTGACGCCGGTGAGGAGCGTGGGCGTGATGGGAGACTCAAGGACCTACGGATACATGGCGGCGGTGCGCGCGGTGACTTCGGAGGACGCTATGACCGCTGATTGGGCGCGTCTCCCTTATGAACTGCTGGCGCGAATCTCCAACCGTATCGTTAATGAAGTGCCGGAAGTTAACCGGGTAGTCTACGACATTTCCTCAAAGCCTCCATCGACTATTGAGTGGGAGTGATTCTGACCAATAAGGGGGCCAGTCTATATCGTTCATTACTGTATGTTGTGGGGCTATGCTGTAATTCGTGTTAATCCGTCATGCTGATATGCAATCAGCACCACGAAGGATGAAAATATATTTTCGAACAGTTAACATTTGAGACACCGTTCGTGGTGAGCTTGTCGAACCATGAACGGCCCTTCGACAGGCTCAGGGCGAACGGTTAAGCCCTATTTTCAAAGCAATGGTGAATTGCGATTGAGGAGTAATTGATTGCTCAAGGTAATGGTCGTTGGCGGTGGGGCGAGGGAGCACACCCTGGTCTGGAAGCTCCTCCAGTGCAATAGGGTGGCGGAGGTCTTCGTTGCCCCGGGTAACGCAGGTACGGCCGCTGTTGCGCGGAACCTGGATATATCTGCAACTGACCGGGATGCTCTGGCGCAGGCGGCCAGAGAGCACAAAATCGGCCTGGTTGTCGTCGGCCCCGAGGCGCCTCTGGCTGCGGGCATAGTCGATATGCTCCAGGGGTTGGGCATACCTGCCTTTGGCCCCAGTGGCGAGGCAGCGCTCATTGAATCGAGCAAGGTCTACGCCAAGAGGCTGATGCATAAGTACGGCATACCCTGCGCCGAGGATGCCATCTTCTCTTCTTTTGACGAAGCGAGTAATTATGTAAGAAAGCAGCCTGCCCCTGTGGTAATTAAAGCTGACGGGCTGGCGGCGGGCAAGGGGGCGATAGTCGCTCAATCGACCGAGGAGGGTCTGAAGGCGCTTTCGGATATCATGGAGGCGCGGGTATTCGGCGATGCCGGTAACCAAGTGCTTGTCGAAGAGTGCCTTGTGGGGCGTGAGACAAGCCTGCTTGCCTTCACCGATGGCGAAACCGTTGTTCCCATCGTGCCCGCCCGTGATTACAAGAGAGCGTTCGATGATGACCTTGGTCCCAACACCGGCGGCATGGGGTGTTACAGTCCCCCGGGTTTCTTCGATCACGAGTTGACCGATACTTTAACCGCAAATATCCTGGAGCCTGCCGTGCGGGCGATGGCACAGGAGGGGAAACCGTATAAGGGGGTAATTTACGCGGGTTTGATGCTTACTTCGGAAGGCCCCAGGGTACTGGAGTTTAACGCTCGATTTGGCGACCCTGAGACTCAGGTACAGCTTCCTCTTCTGAAGAGCGATCTGGCGGATATCATGCTGGCGGTAATAGATGGCACGTTAGACCGGGTAGGGGTAGAGTGGAGCGACGGGGCCTGCGTCGGGGTAGTAATGGCCTCCGGCGGGTATCCCGGCAGCCACAAAGTGGGCTTTCCCATTGCGGGGCTGGACGAGGTTGATCCGGGCATTTTGCTCTTCCACGCTGGGACAAAGCTGGAGGGCGGAAGGATATGCACTGCCGGGGGCAGAGTGCTTACAGCGGCGGCTGTCGGCAAATCGGTAGCTGCGGCGAGGGAGAAGGTTTATCAGAACCTTCCGCTCATCCGTTTTGACGGCTGCCATTACAGGAAGGACATTGCTGCGGAGGAGGTATAGTCATGCCTTTAGTCGGTATAGTTATGGGGAGCAAATCGGACGCTGATGTAATGCAGCCGGCGCTGGATGTCCTGAATCAGCTCGGCGTAGATTATGAAGTTTCCGTGATCTCAGCTCATCGCACTCCTGAGAAAGCACGTCAATATGGTGTCAGCGCCCGGGAGCGCGGCCTGGAGGTGATAATCGCTGGCGCCGGTGCCGCAGCACACTTACCCGGCGTTCTCGCTAGCTGGACTACTATCCCGATAATCGGTGTCCCTATACCAACAAGTGATGTAAAAGGACTGGATGCGCTTCTTTCTATCGTTCAGATGCCCGCAGGGGTTCCTGTGGCCTGCGTTGCCCTGGGCTCGGCAGGTGCTAAAAACGCTGCTTACCTTGCCGCCGAGATTCTGGGACTTAAGCATGATAAAATAAGGGAGGCCTACGAAAACTACCGCGGCGAGTTGAACAGGGGTTAGGCGGGTGAAGCTGGCGTGGGTAGAAGCCCGACATCGGGCAGCCTGACCACCGGGCGAGGATAAGCCGCCGGCAGATTACGATTACTGGGGTGCAGGTATGATTGAACGCTATTCCAGACCGAGGATGAAAAAGGTCTGGTCGGACGAGAGCAAGTTCGACAAATGGCTTCAGGTGGAAATCGCCGTCTGCGAGGCCTGGGCTGAGCACGGGGTGGTACCCGAGGAAGCGATACCCGAGATCAGGAAAGCCTGCTGTGACCTGGGACGCATGGAGGAGGTTCTAAAGGAGACGCATCACGATGTGACTGCTTTCCTGAGGGCCGTTTCCGAGAGCATTGGCGAAGAGAGCCGTTATATACATCTGGGACTGACCTCCTCCGATGTAATGGATACCGCCCTCGCTCTTCAGTTGGTCGAGGCAGCGGACATTCTGTCTGAAGACATCGCCGGGCTGACAACAGTAATTGAGAAGCGCGCTCTGGAGCATAAACATACCATTATGATGGGGCGTACCCACGGTGTTCACGCCGAGCCGACCACGTTTGGCCTTAAGCTTGCCCTCTGGGTTGACGAGATGAGGCGGAATGCCCATAGATTTGCCGAAGCAAGGAAAGCTATTGCCGTAGGCAAGATATCGGGCGCAGTGGGCACGCATGCCACCGTCCCCCCTGAGGTAGAGCAGGCCGCCTGCGCCAGGTTGGGGCTGGAGGTGGCCCCTGTGTCCAGTCAGGTCGTGCAGCGCGACCGCCATGCGCAGTTCGTCACCACACTGGCTATTCTCGCAAGCTCTCTGGAGAAATTTGCCACAGAGATCAGAGGGCTGCAGCGTACCGAAGTCCTGGAGGCGGAGGAACCTTTTGAGGAAGGGCAGACAGGATCATCGGCCATGCCTCACAAGCGAAACCCCGAGCTTTGCGAACGCGTCTGTGGCCTGGCCAGGCTCGTTCGCGGACACGCACTGACCGCGATGGAGAATATCGCCCTCTGGCACGAGCGCGATATCAGCCATTCCTCTAACGAGCGCGTCATCCTGCCAGACTCCTGCCTGGTGCTGGACTATGTGCTCAACATTTTTATCTACGTGATGAAGGGGCTACAGGTCTACCCCGAGCGGATGAAGGAGAACCTGGAGCTGACCCAGGGGCTGGTATTCTCGCAGCGGGTGATGCTGGCATTAATTGATAAAGGGCTCTCGAGAGAGCAGGCTTATAAGATGGTGCAGCGCAACGCCATGAGGTCGTGGAAGGAAAGAGAGGGCTTCCTGGGCCTTCTCCGGAACGATGCAGAGGTCTGTGAGCATCTTAGCGAATCCGAGCTTGAGGATATTTTCGACTACGGGTACTTTCTGGGACATGTAGATGGGACATTCCAGCGTATCGGGTTGGGGTAGAGGCAGCAGGTTGGCGGTAGGGAGTTAGAGGGAGGGGGAAGTAAAACACCCTCACCCTGACCCTCTCCCGTCAAGGGAGAGGGGATACATGAGGCGATGTGACATTCCATCGCGTTGGGTAAAAACAGTCTGGTCACATGCTTTGAAGATTTGCCCTTGTCGTCAAAACATGTTTAATTCTGTAAGTAAGAAGTTGCGAATGGCTGAGTATTTTATTGCTAATCTTAAGAATTTAGCAGATGATGCAGGTGGTTTCGCTTACATTAGCAGTTCCAAGAGAGTCGAGGCCGATGCTAATTTGGACGGATTCTTTTTTGAGATCATAAGCGCAAAGGAGTTCTTTTTACAGGAGCTAAACAATAAATACAACTTACATTTGAAAATCAAAGATGTTAAAGAAGATAAATTACTTGCTTCAGATATGCCTCAAGATGCTAAAAGACAGGTAGAGAGAATTAAAAATTTATTAAGCGATCCAGACACGTGGCTTTGGAGGATTAACCACTATCGCAACACTGCAGCACATCATCGTCTGTTTCAAAGAGGCTTTGTTGCAACATCTGGAGATAAGCAAGTTCGAGTATATTTATTCAAGGATCCAGATGAACCTGAGAAGGGTAATTCAAATATTGAAGTGATACCATATTGTGAACAATCGCTTAAGAAAGTAGCGAATTTTTTAGAAGATATATATTCTAAATTATGAAATGAATATCTGAAAGGTTATTATGTCAGTACTGATCGAGACCGACCTGCCTAATCTCTACTACCGGGGCAAGGTGCGTGATACCTACGAGATGGAAGGCGATCAATTCCTCCTCATAGCTACCGACCGTGTCTCTGCGTTCGATGTTGTCCTGCCCGCTGGCATCCCTGACAAGGGTATTGTCCTTAATCAGCTATCCGCCTTTTGGTTTGAGCGGACATCTCACATAGTGCCCAATCACCTGATAGATGTGGTGAACGATGTCAACTGGCTCAATAGCACCTACGGAGAGAAGGTATGCAGCGGCTACTATTCATACCCTCTTTATGTCGCCAGGCGCTCCATGATCGTAAGAAGGGCGGAGCGCATCGATGTTGAGTGCGTTGTTCGAGGATATATATCCGGCTCGGCATGGGAAGAGTATCAGAAAAGTGGCGCGATCTGTGGGATAACCCTGCCGGAAGGGCTCGTGGAGTCCGAGCAGCTCCCACAGCCGATATTCACTCCCACAACTAAGGCGGACAGCGGTCATGACGAGCCGATTACCATAGAGGAGATGAAGAGCCTTGTCGGTGAGGCACGGACCCGGGAAATCGTGGAGAAAAGCCTGGCGGTCTACGATTATGCCGCGCAGTACGCGCGCGGCCGTGACATCATAATCGCGGATACTAAGATGGAGTTTGGCACGGTCAACGGCAAGCTTATCTTGATTGATGAGCTCCTCACCCCTGATTCCAGCCGTTTTTGGGATGTGGGAATTTACACGCCGGGCAAGCCGCAGCCCAGCTTTGATAAGCAGCCTCTTCGAGACTGGCTCTCCGCATCGGGATGGAATAAGAAACCACCCGCTCCCGATTTGCCTCCTGAGATTGTTGTGAGTACGGCAACAAGATACCGTGAGGCCTATCAAAGGCTTACAGGAAAGGAATTGTAAATGTACCTGGCCAGGATATACATCACGCTTAAGCCTGCGGTTAACGACCCTCAAGGGCTGACTGTTAAAGATGGCCTGCATATGCTGGGATTTGACAGGGTTCGAAGCGTGCGAGTGGGAAAATATATGGAGGTTCGTCTCGATGAGGCGGATAGCTCGGATGCTGAGGGGCAGGTGCAGGATATGTGCCGGAAGCTTTTAACCAATCCGGTAATCGAGGACTTCAGGTTCGAGATGGAGGCGATTAAGGACTGAATTCATTTCGGCCTTACGTATCTATATATAGATAAACGGCTTTATCTGTCTTATCCGGCAGGGAGCTTAGACGGTATCTGTAAGACTATTCGCCCGGTTTGACAACCCTCATTGCTGGTGTTATAAGTGACTCCACCATGAGTATGACTCTCAATATGATTTATGACGCTAAGGGAAGGAGATAATTACAGTGAGCGAAACCGCCGGAGATAAGGGCACTATAGACGTCCGCGAGATGAGTGTGGAGGATGTTGAGGGCATTCTGACTATTGAGAGAGAGGCCAGAGGGAGCAACAGGGCAGTCACCTATGCGCCGGTGCCTGACAGTTGTATAGGTGGCGAGGTTGATAATAGTATTGTAGCAGAGGAAAACGGCCGCATAGTCGGTTTTATACTCGGTCGGGTTGTAAGTTCACCGGTCGAGTTGAGCAACGTTGCCTGGATAGAGTTGATTGGTATTCTCCCGGGGTACCAGCGCCGTGGCATCGGTAAAAAGATGATCGAGGCCTGGAAGTATCTTTGTAGAGAGAAGGGGATAAAGAAGGTACATGTGATGATTAACTGGCGCGACTGGTGGATGCTGTCCTTCTTTGAATCTCTGGGGTTTTCCCGGGGAGACCTTGTTGATTTCTCGGCTGAGCTTTAGCCTTTAATTTCGTCGATCTGGTAACGTAGTGTCCCGACGGGGGCGATTACTTCGACCACTGCCCCGATCCCATTATCCAGCAGAGCCTTACCTGTGGGAGAGGCGATGGAAAGCTTGCCCTTAGCAGGGTTAGCCTCGCTTGGACTTACCAGAGTGTAGCTCAACTGCTCGCCGGAGTCCATCTCTCGCAGGGTCACTGTGCAACCTACGCCAACGGTTTTCGACGCTTTTATTTTTTGCTTGATTATAGTTGAGGCCTGTAGGGTTGCCTCAATTTCCCGGATTCTGGCTTCGATTTGCCCCTGATGTTCCTTGGCTGCCTCTAGGGGTGCGTTTTCTCTAAGGTCTTTATCCGCGGCGGCAAGGCGTAACTGATCGGCAATGCCGGGTCGCTCTCTCTTTAGTGCGTCCAGTTCTGACTCCAGTGTGGCATATCCCTCCGAAGTGAGAGTAACAGGTTCAATCTCTACGGAGCCTTTTCTTACAGAGCGGCCCTGTTTGGCCTTGCTCACACGGAGATGAGGAGCGAGGCTAATCTCGATCAGCTTTTTCTTCTTGGCATAGGAGAGAAAACTTCGGACGGGCTCGAGCTTTTTCACAGGGTCGGTGACAAAGGAGCTGATGTTATCACCATAATTCCCTATCTCCCTGGCGTTGAGCCCGTTTATCGGTCGTTCCGCGCCATACCAGCGAACGAACCTGTTAAGCTCCTGCTGGCTTTCCCTCTTTTGCTCCGGAGATAGCGTGGCCAGAAATATAGTCACCGCTTCGGATAAGCTCACGTTCCGCTGTTCAGACATTTAATTCGTTTTACCTCTTTTTACACATGATGGTGAACACATTTTAAATGTTTGGCCAGAGTGTTGTCAATTAACAGGGGGCTCAGGGTGAAGCGGACGCCTGGTGGAAAACCTATAGAGATATAGTAGTATTGGTAAAAAATCAAAAGCATCAGGACGTACATCCCAAGATAGTGCAGGGAAGACTCGGGCATGCTACAATAGCCGTGACTTTGAATACTTGCAGCCATGTATTGCCGGGAATGCAAGAAGCGGTAGCTTTGAGTTTTGAGGAAGGATTACTCGATAGCTTGAGGGTATCGTATAATAAATCGTTTAGTAGTCAGATAAGTTGAAAGAAATTCCCTTATCTGTCATAAAAGCTACTAGTAACTCAGGATGTATCCCCCAACCTACGCTTAGAAATTGGTGTTCTTCAACTTCACGACCATTTCTTTTTACTTTGGGGCTAAATCCCAAATCATAGTGTTGTGTACGACTCTGAATAGCCCATACTGTACCATTTTCATCGAAGATAGGTCCCCCACTCTGACCGAGAAGCCCGGGCGATGAAGTCTCTAAGTACTTTATTTCATACTTTTCATCCTTTGAAATTCCAGCGAGTATGTTTCTGGTATACATACCTTCTATCGGGAAAAAAGGTAGTGGAAGTACTCCGGGCGCCAATTCAAATATGCCTTTGCTTTCATTAAAAGACGCCTCAAATTTGTGAAGTGGAAAACCGAGCTTGCATAAATATGTACCGATTCTCAGGCCTTTGCTGGGATCTTTGAATACAGGATATTTCTGAATTTGAGTAGGGTCAAATGGTTCTAACCTACCGATAAAAATATCACCTTCTGGAAGAACAATTATTTCTTTAATAGATACATCTGCGTATTTCGGACCAAATCGGCCGCCTTCACGGAGCAAACCGGCCACCCTG
>CAYVQT010000086.1:0-10036 GCA_964453665.1 uncultured Dehalococcoidia bacterium
TTTATGACGCAACTATAATGCATTCAGTAACTTTTATTATGAGTCAATTCGAGGAATTGACTCAAGCGAGCGGAGGCTTTAACATACTCACAATAGTTTATTGATACATGGATCCTCGCCTAAGCTTGATACAGGGGAAAAAGATGATTGTCGTCGGAGAGAAGATAAATACGAGCCGAAAGAGTATCGAAGATGCCGTTGAAAAACGAGACAACGCATTCATCTCCAAGGTAGCACGCGAGCAAGCTGAAGCCGGGGCTAATTACATTGATGTTAACGCCGGAACTTTTTTAGATCGCGAGACCGATTGCCTATGCTGGCTGGTAGAGGCGGTACAAAGTGAAGTGGATTTACCTTTGTCCCTGGACAGTCCCAATCCCAAGGCCTTATCCGAGGCTATCAAACGCCATAAAGGCGAACCAATGGTCAACTCTATTTCACTGGAAACAGAACGCTTTCAGTCCCTTCTTCCCATAATCACTTCCCGGCCCTGCAGTGTAGTAGCACTCTGCATGGCCCAAACGTCGATGCCCACGACCGCTGAAGAAAGAGTTAAAGTAGGCTCGGAGCTCATTGAGAAACTCACAAACGAAGGGATTCCCCTTGAGAAAATTTATGTAGACCCACTTGTTCAGCCTGTATCCGTTGACACCGGCATGGGAATCGCTGCCCTCGAAGCCATCAATCGAATAATGAACTTATTCTCAGGTGTGAACACTATCTGCGGCCTCTCCAATGTCTCCTTCGGCCTGCCGGAACGCCGCCTTATCAATCGCAACTTCCTGGCTCTCGCCATATCCTATGGTCTATCCGCGGCCATTTTAGACCCGAGTGACAGGCAAATCATGGCAATGCTCCTTTCGGTTGAGATGCTGCTTGGCAGGGATGAATATTGTGAGAAGTTCATTGACGCCTATCAAAACGGCCGCATTACCGGATGATGACTTTGCCTTATGCATTTGTGTAAAACAACTTCAAAGGGGGATGAAAATGAGCGAATTCAAGACATTATCCGAAGCTGTGATTAAGGGGGACATTAATAAAGCTGTAGATGAGACGCAGAAAGCTATAGATGCCGGCAGCGATGTCCAGGCCATCATTGATGATGGCCTTATCGCCGCTATGGACGAAGTGGGCGAGAGATTCTCAAAAGGGCTCATATTCGTCCCCCAGATGCTGCGCTCCGCCAAGACCATGCAGGAGTGCATGAAACTACTGGAGCCACTGGTTCAAGAGGGCGATATCACGTCTAAAGGAAAGGTGCTGATAGGGACAGTCAAGGGCGACCTGCACGACATCGGCAAGAATCTGGTTTCTATGATGATGGGGGGTGCGGGCTTCACGGTAACCGATCTGGGAGTAGACGTCACTCCCGAGAAGTTCGTCCAGAAAACGCAAGAGGTGGAACCTGATATCGTGGCCATGTCGGCGCTGCTATCTACCACTATGCCGGCAATGCCCCAGACCATCGAGGCGCTACAGAAAGCCAGTATCAGGAATAAAGTCAAGGTTATGATCGGCGGAGCGCCAGTTACCAGTAAATATGCTCAGGAAATAAAGGCCGATTCTTATGCAGCTGACGCAGGTTCCGCTGTTGTCGAAGCTAAAAAGCTGATGGGAACTTCATAGGGATTCTTTCTTCGTTAAGGAGCGAGTTATGAAACCGATTGAGATACCCACATTTCAACCCCGCTTGAAAGTCTTGAGCCGTGAACAGGGGCTGGCGATTCACACAGCCGCCCTGGAAATCCTCGAGAAAACGGGATTCAAAATGGAGCATCCCGGAGCTCTGGAAATGCTTGCAGGTGCCGGGGGCAAGGTTTCAAACGGCGACTGGGTCAAGCTACCCTCTTACCTCGTTGAAGAGTCTTTAAGATCAGCCCCCAGGCAAATTGCGCTATACGACCAGCTGGGCAACAAAACAATGCCTCTCGTCGATGGCAATCCCTTTTATGGCACAGGTTCAGATGCCACGTTCACACTGGATTTGGAAACGGGACAGCGCCGCCGAACCGTCTTAAATGACGCCGTTAATTTCGCCAAGCTGGTGGATGGGCTTGAGAATATATCCTTCGCCATGTCCATGGCTAACCCTGATGACGCACCTATTGAAGATATATACGTTTATGTTTTTGCTGAGATGATCAAGAATAGCAGTAAACCTATTGTATTCATAGCAGACAGCGGCAGAGACATAACCAAGATTCATGAAATCGCTTGTCTGGTGGCAGGAAGCGAAGAGGAGCTTCGTAAGAGGCCTTTCTTGCTCAATTATTCCGAGGCTATCAGCCCACTGCGTTTTCCCCAAAACGTTATGGAAAGGCTTATTTTCTGCGCTGAAAAGGGGATACCAATCTGTCTGCCCTCGGGTTCCAATGCCGGAGGTGGAGCACCGGTCACACTTGCCGGAGCCATGGCGCTGGGCATAGCTGAGAATCTAGCTGGGCTTGCTGTCCATCAGCTAACCAGAAAAGGGTCGCCTTTCCTATTCGGCCCCAATGTCAGTGTCCTCGATATGAAGTCCACCGTAGTTTCGTATGGCAGCCCCGAATGGAGTCTCACTCAGGCTGCACTCGCTGATATGCGAGATGAAATCTACGGCCTGCCAATCTGGGCCTATGCCGGGGCCTCGGATGCCAAAGTCGTGGATGCCCAGGCAGGGGCAGAGGCCATGTTCTCCATTATTACAGCGATGCTTTCCCGCTCGAACTTGATTCACGATGTAGGTTTTCTGGAATACGGCAGCACATCTTCACTCGAAATGGTGACCTTAGCCAACGAACTGGTGGCCATGAGCCGTTTCTTTGTCGAGGGGATCCCTGTCAACGAAGAAACCCTGGCACTCGAAGTGATAGAAAGAGTAGCGAGAGGCGCCCCAGGCTCTATCTTCCTTATGGACGACCATACATTTGAACATTTCAGGCAAGCCCAGTTCCTGCCGGATCTTCTGGACCGCTCAAGGTACGACTCCTGGGTAGAGGCTGGTGCTATGGACACCTACAAACGTTGCAATATCGAGGCTAAAAGGATCCTTTCGGAACATCAGGTGGCGCCCAAACCTGATGAAGTGCTCAAAGGTATCGATCGAATCCTAGAGAAGCACTAACAGCGAGAATAAAGATGGGAACGAGTATGCCATTCTATAGACCACTCACGCCTGCAGATTTGAAGCAGATCGATCAGACGGGGCGACGTATACTGGAGCAAGTGGGAGTCAGAATCTACGACAGTACATTTCTCAACACGCTGAAAGAGGCAGGAGCACAGGTAGACCACGACGACCAGAGAGTACGCTTCGAGAGCAACTGGCTTGACAATGTTTTAAACAATGCCCCATCAAGCTTCGTCCTGCACTCCAGAGACGGTCGAAATGACCTGCATTTGGGGAAAGGCGAGGTGTATTTTGGAAACGGCGGACGAGTATTTCGCATCCTCGATCTGGCAACAGGCGGATACCGTCTCACCAGGCTTATGGATGTAGCCCATACCGCAACACTGGTCAATCACCTGGACAACATTCGTTTCTACCTCATCTCCTGTCAGGCCCATGACATAAAACCCGTAAACTATCACTTGCTGGATTTCTATTATGCTCTCAACCACACCACGAAACATGTCATGGGGGGCTGTACCGATCTTCACGGTGCCGAACAGATGTGGAAACTTGCAAGCATCATAGCTGGAGGGGAAGACAGACTCCGGGAGAAACCATTCGTTTCCGTGATTACCAATCCCATAAGCCCTCTCACCACAGAGGCTAATACATTGAACATTCTCCGCTTCTGCGCGGAGCGAGGTATCCCGGTTACCTGCGCTCCGGCACCTATCGCCGGGGCTACATCGCCAGCATCCCTTGCCGGGACACTTTCCCAGATGCACGCCGAAGCACTGGCAGGCGTGGCTCTCGTTCAGGTATTCGTCCCGGGGGCTAAGGTGCTATATGGCGCTGTGCCCACTATCATGGACTTACGCAGAATGGAATTCACCATGGGCTCTGTTGAAATGGCGATGATGAACGCTTCCGCAGTCCAGCTTGCCAAGCTGTATAACTTGCCCATTTATTCCTCGGCCGGAGTCACCGAGGCCAAGAGACCGGATATCCAGGCCGGATTCGAGAAGACGGTTTCCAGCCTGATGGTAGCCATGACGGGGGCGGACTACATCCATATGGCGGCGGGAATGCTTGATTCAGCCAATTCCATTTCCTATGAGCAATATGTTATTGACAATGAAATCATTGGAATGATCCACAGAATACTTTCGGGTATCAAGGTGAACGAAGATACTACGGCCTTTGATGTTATCAAGCAAGTCGGGCCCGGAGGCAACTTCGTCACTGAAGACCATACCATTGAGCATATGATGGACGAATTCTTCTACCCCAACCTGGGTGTAAGATGCAACTTCGATATCTGGGAGGAGAAGGGCAGGCCTGACATGCTAAGCCGTGCCAAAACTTTAGTCAGAGATATACTGGAGGAAGGCAAAGAGGGGCTTTTAGACCACGACGTGATCTCCGAGGTAAGAAAAGCCTTCCCGGGCAGCCGACTTATCTGACCTACTTAGAAGGAAGATGTCGACCAAAACAGGAACTACCACGCGTATCATCGCCTGTGGGGTGTTCAAACCAGCCATTGACCACCTTCGACTTACCAAGAAATACCCGAATCTGCGTATGACCTACCTGCCATCCGTTCTGCACACCAGGCCACAAATGCTTGAAAAATACTTGCTGCGAAAGATTGTATCTGCTAAGAAGCGGAATGAGCGGATCATTTGCCTCTACGGGGACTGTTTCCCGGGCATCGGCGACTTCTGCCAACAGCACGGGGTAGTAAAAGTGCCCGGGCAATTCTGCTATGAAATGCTTCTCGGCCCCGCACGGTTCAATCAACTCATGGACGAAACCACCGGCACCTACTTTCTTGAAAAAGACCTGCTGGTCAACTTCAGGGAATACTGCATGGAGCCACTAGAGCTGCATGACGCTGAAATGCGAAGCTGTTACTTCGAACACTACCAGAAACTGCTATATATCAGGCAGCCTACCGACCCGGACCTTATATCACAGGCTACTCAACTGGCCGAATTCCTGGATCTGTCACTTGCTATTAGCGATGTGGATTACTCGCATCTGGAGAGTATGCTCGACGATCTGCTTTAAGGCGCATGTCCCGGCAGTCGAAGTGCTCACAGGAACAAAATTATCACCCGGTGCTAACAGGAGCAGTTAAGATGGAAAATCACCAGATTGAAGAGCACCAAGACGAAAAACTGAAAAGAAGGAAACCCCCTATCGGGGCTCCTCCATTCAAAAAAACAAAAACCAGATACGTCTGGCTTAATGTTCTTCCTGACGACCTATGGCTGAAGATTCGTGAGGGCGAGACTATCTGGGAGGCGCTGCAAAAGGAGAATGTGGAGTTGGGGGGGGAGTGCGGGGGATTGGGGAAATGCGGCAAATGTAAGGTCAAGGTTCTCTCTTCGATTGGCCCTCCTACCGAAGCAGAAGAGGAGTTGCTCGATGATGAGGAGCTGAAGCAGGGAATCCGCCTCGCTTGTCGCACCAAAGTGGACAAGGATTTGGTAATCCATACGGATGAAACGGACTTCGAGGAGGATTACTTCCAGATTCTCAAAACCGGTCACCGGCCCCTTTTACATCCCTGGCCACTCATATCTAAGCGGCTGATCACCCTGCCCCCCGAGCTTCAGGACGAAGGGCTTTCCGACCTAGATCAGATTAAGATTGTGATGGTACCCGAATATAAAGACCTGACGGCGCCGCTCCACTGTCTTCGCTCGCTACCTCAAAGATTAAAGGAAACCGAATTCAGTGGTGCGGCAGTGCTCCATGAGAACGAATTACTGGCCTGGCAGAACCAGGAGGAAATAGACTGCTATTATGGGCTGGTCTTCGACCTCGGAACAAGCACCCTGGTGGGCAAGCTTATCAATCTGTTGGACGGCAGTGAAGAAGCCGTTGTCTCCTGCCTTAACAGTCAGATGAAGTATGGCACAAACATAATCAGCCGTCTCCAGTATATCAAAAACCACGCGTACGGTCTGGAGACTTTCCGCAACCTGCTTATCAGGGATTTGAACTTGATCACTACAAGGCTGCTGAAGAGTACTGAGCTCAAACCCGAGGATATCTTCATTGCTGTTGCAGCAGGCAATACCACCATGCAGCACCTTCTGCTAAGGCTCAACCCCCTGGGAATCGCGGAAGCCCCCTTCTCCCCTGTTCTAACCGATGGGCTGATTGTCGGAGCTGCGGAAGTTGGCCTCGAATTGCATCCAGAGGCCCTGTTATACGTTATGCCCACCAGGTCAGGTTACATAGGTGGAGACCTGATCAGTGTTATCCTGGCATCCGGCGCTTCGGAACAGGAAGACGAAATCATACTGGGGATGGACCTGGGCACCAATGGGGAGATATTTCTCGGCAATCGCAAGAGATTGATGACCTGCTCTGCAGCTGCCGGGCCTGCTCTAGAAGGAGCGACAATCTCCAACGGCATGATCGCAAAGGCCGGAGCGATCGAAGGTGCCTATCTCGAAGAAGACGAACTGCGGTATCAGATCATCGGGAATATCAAGCCTAAAGGGCTTTGCGGAAGCGGACTAGTCGATCTGGTCGCTGTGCTTTTACATTCGGGCAACATAAACCACGAGGGCCTTATCCGCCGCCCCCGTAAAAATGCACAAGAGTGCTTGAATTCAAGGATAGTCAAGCGGGCAGGGGTCTATGATTTCCTCGTCGCTTCCGCTGAGGAAAGCTACAGCGAGAGGCCGATCTATTTCACTCAAAAGGACGTCCGGGAACTCCAACTTGCGAAGGGGGCTATCGCGGCTGGCATAAAGACCCTGATAGACGAAATGGGCATAGGGACTGAGGATATCAGTCACGTGTATCTGGCAGGAGCGCTCGGTAACTACGTTGACCCTTTAAGCGCTATGCGCATTGGCCTGATTCCCAGGTTAGACCTGGAGATTGTAACATCCCTGGGTAACGCTGCCAGTACCGGAGCCTCCATGGTCCTCCTGTCCAAAGATTACTGGCAGAAAGCTAACGAGCTTTCCGATTTCATCGAGCACATCGAGCTATCCTCCCGCCTCGATTTCGATCAATACTTTGTCGAATACATAGATTTCCCCAAGGAGAATCTATGGTAGAGTAAAAGTGTGCCATACTTGGCACACTTCATATACATAAAAATAGACCCCTTTTTCAAGAGCCCAGCTTTAACCTTGTTGTGAACGATTTTCAGAAAAGCATCAGTAACTACGAACCCCCACTACTAATTAGCTACGTTTTGAATTTCGTAAAATATATACAGTATCGTGCAGAATGTTATATCAGTAGCAAATTTCTGTAATATAGTGTTTTTCCTCAAGTCTTACAATTTTATTGTCTATTATCATGAAATGCTGTGTTGGCTGATATTTTACAACACCCTATGTAATCACAACCAAACGTGAAAAACGCACTTACATTTAGGTAGGCTTTAAGTCAGTTTATAACTTAAGTAACCAATTTAGTGTCGCCGATGGGTTACAATGATTATGTAGATAATATTTGCCACTATGGTTACCAAAGATGCAATGATAATTATTGGCATATACCATTCCATCATTCATCTCCTAAAATTTATTTTGTAACTCTAGTCGATAACTATTGGCTCCTAAATTCAACACTTGACAATTGCACGTTTTTTGCTATATCCTTTGCTAACTAGGGCAAAGAAATGGGTATACAGAACCTTGCGCTAAGGCTCGCCCTTATCTAAGCCCTTGATGTCCTCCTCAGCAGCCACTGAGGAGGACTTTTTCTAATTGTTCAATAAATTATACTATCCTCTGTCAATAGCCCTTTTTAACGAAGTAAGTTTCGTACATCCATATTTAACCACAAGCCACCTAGACTTATTCTTTCCCTATCATTTTCCTTAACACTCTATCTACAAACTATAACTAAACTACCTCAGATTTCTATTCTAGAGCCACTCACATGCAACTACAAACCCCCTCCACCCTTCCTATATTTATAAATAAGCCTTTCGAATACCTTACAATTTCTAAGTTTAGTTTAAAGGCATTTACGTACATATAATTACAAACAAAGTTTTATTTACCGAGAAACTCACATACTAATGTTATCGATGAATTTTGAGGTCTAGTCTACCTTAAAAATACTTGAATAACAGGACATCGGAAAAGCCAAGTCCATATGGACAACCAGATAAATTATCCAGGTCTTATTCTTACTCTTTGTTCAGGCTCTATCTGCTGTTTGATTCTGTTATAAAGGTCAATGCTGGCTTGGTGTTTAACCATAACGACAACGGCATAATCCTGTAAATACTCGGGGTCACTAATCCATTTCTTTTGAGCAACAACGGATAGGACAATTGGTTTGGTTGCATCAATTTCTGGCTTATGTGTGTATATTTTGAGTCCTTTTTGATGGATACCGCGTTTACGTGTTCTTACTCCAGGGCTTAAATCAATCTTTCTCAATTTTAATTGTTCGGGTACTATGTCCTCTAAATCTGCGGAAATCTTTATTGATTTATAATTTGATCTTATTTCATCTATAGTTGAGTTTTTAAACAAGTGATATTCAATGCTTAAGCCCATATAATCAATTCTGTTTCGACGGATTGGCGGATTATAAACAAGAGAAACCGATAATTGTCTTTCGCCAACGGTATTTACGAATTCACTAGGTAAATAAAAATAGTATAAGTGAATACTGTCCACCTTTATCTTGTTTTCAGCTAACAGAAGGACTCTATTTGCATCAGATGTAGATGATGCGTTGACATTCGGTATGCCGTAACCATATACGTTTAATAGTTTCATTAATTCGCTATCCGCGCTGTTATATCCTATATTGTTTAAAGCAGGAGGTCTCTCGTTAGGTATATCCGCTGCTGCTATTAATAGAGCTTTAATCAAATTGTGTGAATAATACGGGAAGGAATTACATAGTATACCGATTTGATGAGCGACCTTCGGTGTAGAAAAACTTGTTCCATAATCCACAGTAAATAATCTGCCGTCTGTAATCCAATTTGGGTTCAATAATATTAGTTTGCCACCAATATCCTGCATTTTATAACTGTCAGCAGGCGAGTAAATAATATTACCACCTTCTTCTACTAATTCAGGTTTAATCATTTCTTTATATCCAGGGCCCGCGCAAGAGAACGGGGATGGATAGTGTGTTTGAGCAGGTGAGAAGGATAACTGGCCCACAGTATTGTTAGCAGGCCCAAATTGTTGGGTAATTGATCCAACGGTTATGGAATATGCTGAAGAAGCCGGATCTACAACCTTCGTTTCTTCATCACCTTCGAATAAATAATTGGGGTAGCTATCTGGGTAGTTAATATTTAAGAAGTCGGAAGGAATATTACCGGAAGAGACCACGAATATGACATTCAGTTGATTTGCTAGGTCGTCTATTAAAGTAGCTAAAGGAAATTGTCTCTTATTGCCTAACATCCTATTGAATTTGTTACCGAAAGAAATGTTAATGACCTTACAATTAGGGTAAATAGAAATAGCCCATTTTACTGCTTTATCTAATTGATGCTCTAATAGTTCACTCTCGTCGTATTTGGCCTCGATTTCTCCCGTTATTGGATTTTCTTCAGCGTACATTATTTTTGCAGATAAAATCCATAATTGTGGAACAAATGACTTGTTTTGAATGCAATCCTTTATATCTCCATATAAGGCAACTCCACTAACTTTAGTTCCATGTCCAACGTCGTCGGAAGGTTTATCAGATACGATTTTATCGCTTTTAAGAAGCGTGAAAGGTTTCTCGTCACCAACAGCATTTTGTAACAGGGGATGGTTAGACAATATACCACTATCTAAAACCGCTATAGCAGTAGCATTTTCAGAAGGAGACGGACCAACTGTGAGTTCTTCATATGGTATTGATAACATGTTGAAAGTAATATATGGTCTAGTACCATGTAACATATAAGTATTCGTATAATTGTGGTATAATTATGGT
>CAYVQT010000087.1:0-9558 GCA_964453665.1 uncultured Dehalococcoidia bacterium
AAGATAACGGATGCCAATGGATGCAGCAGTGAATGCTGGGAGGTAGTGACGATAAATCCTCCTCCGTCTTGCAGCATAACGTGTGATCCTCAGGATTGCGAGGAGTGTATAGGTGAGACGATAACGCTTACGGCGAGTGGGGGAACTGGATACACGTATCTATGGTCGCCTGGAGGGGCGATTACGCAGTCGATTAATGTAAGCACGAGTGGGAACTACAGTGTTACGATAACGGATGCCAATCAGTGCACGAGCGATTGCTGGAAGGTAGTGACATTCGTTCCTTGCGAAACACCCACACCCACACCTACACCTACACCTACACCTACGCCTACGCCTACGCCAACACCACCGCCAACGACAACACCAACGCCGTATTGCCCTGAGTGTCAGGAGTTCCTGTTCCAGATATGGAATGATAGCTGCTGTACCGTATGGGTGGATATAGATGATGGTCAAGGTTTGCGAGAAGTTCAATGGTCACCATGGTCCAAATTCCTGATGATGTATACCGAAGTTCAAGTCGTAGCGGAAGGAAGTGAGTGCTGCGATTTCGAGGGCTGGATAATTAACGATGAACCAGTGCCGGTGACCGATAATCCGCTGGAGCTACAGGTATTCGGTGGGCAGATCATAGAAGTCGTCTGCACCCAGACCTGTGAACCGACGCCTACGCCGACGCCTACGCCTGAGCCTACAACTACGCCGGAGCCGACGGCAACGCCTGAGCTCACGCCGACGCCAGAGCCCACAGCGACGCCAGAGCCGACGGCGACGCCAGAGCCCACGGCAACGCCAGAGCCGACGGCGACGCCAGAGCCCACGGCGACGCCTGAGCCGACGGCAACGCCAGAGCCGACGGCGACGCCAGAGCCCACAGCGACGCCAGAGCCCACGGCGACGCCAGAGCCCACGGCGACGCCAGAGCCCACAGCGACGCCTGAGCCGACGGCTACACCGGAGCCCACAGCGACGCCAGAGCCCACGGCGACGCCAGAGCCCACGGCCACGCCAGAGCCCACGGCCACGCCTACGCCAGAGCCAACGGCCACGCCGACGCCGACACCTGAGCCGACGTCTGCACCAATACTGCCCTTAGGGCCTCTTCCTCCGCAGCCTACGCCGACGCCTACGCCGACGCCTGAGCCTACGCCGACGCCGACTCCCGGGGTAATACCTACACCTACGCCTATGCCTACGATAGAGCCTACGCCGACGCCAACGCCAACAGCTACGCCTACACCTGAGCCTACAATCGAGGTGAGTGTTGAGAGGGATACGATTGGTGTTGATGAGACAGAGCAGTTTACTGCCACGGCGAGATATCCTGATGGTAGCACCGTTGACGTAACTGTTGTTGCTACCTGGGATAGCACTGATCCCGGTGTGGCGACAATCGATGTGGTGGGTCTGGCGACCGGTGTGAGCGCGGGGACTACGGACATAACAGCAACTCTGGATGGTGCTACGAGCGCTCCGATCACTCTGACTGTTACTACAGCGGCAGTGTTACAATGGTGGGCGATTCTGGCAATAGTCGCCGCATTGTTAGCCGCAGGTCTGCTGCTCTTTGCGTTAATCCGGAGAGGGGGTGGGCAACCAGCCCCAGCTGCGTAATAAAATATAAGTGTGTCAGGCCCATTAAGGTAGCCTGAGTAATATCGAAGAAACCCTCCAATCGGAGGGTTTCTTTTATACTTGAAGCCTATAGCTATTTCCGTTACTTGCTCTTATGCCGTAACGGATGTAAGTGCCGAGAAATATTCGCTTAAATAATTTATCAGGCCGAAAATAAGTTGGGAAAGGTTTGTCGTAAGCGATTCACCGGCATCAGTCACGTTAACGTAGTATGCTGTTATCCCACAACCTTCTGAAATTGGCTGCTCTGTCACAGTGGCGAAAGCTGCTAAAGCTTTATCTACTATAACCACTAGCTTTGCAACAATGGCAGGAAGTCCAGTTACTTGGTCCATTATCGCGTCACCCCCTTTCTCTCAGACCACAAGTTTCGATAATTGACTTATAATTGCGCTACCTAGAGCGCTTGGCTAATTCATGTGGTTTTACATCCGGCATCAGGATCGTCAATATAGATACTGGAGTCGTCTTGAGTATGGTTTGATAGTTTGAAGAAGCAGCTATCTGAGTGATCGGCGCTATTGTTAATCAAATGGTTGGCCATATTCGGAACCATGGAAGATGCAGTAGCGATTGTCGTGGCTGTGATTGGATACTCTCCATCTGTTGGGAGCGAGATTGCCGAGTGAGGGCGATTAGTGGAATCCAGCTTCTGTATATCCTCATGGTAGATGGAAGAGTCTGCCCGGTAATATTGTTCACTGGCAGAATTTAGAAGTCGCTCTATACCAAAGATGAGGATAGCCAGGCTCATAATTGTTTCTATTGCCAGGATGACCTTGTTATCCTCGTAGATGAATACTCCGCCATATACCCAGAATAGAGCAAAATGTATGACCAGAATTATTCCTAAAGAAATAACGAGACTGTAAGCTATTGCATCTTTGAGCTTCATATTTAAGCTGCCGCCGTTTTTATGGGTTACAAATTCAAAGCCCGTACTTCTAATTGCCTGAGCTTGCATCCGATTTGCTATACTTTAATATGATTTTCTTTTCTTCTATAAGCGAGTATATGCTGCAGTCTGGCCGGGTCACAATCGCCAAAATGGGTAAATTGAGGTAGAGAATAGTAATATGCAGCAGTCAACAGATGGGGGATAATGGTAAAGAGTTTAGCCTGGTAACTGGTTGCATGTGTAAGAATGGGGCTGTTGACAGTTCGCGAAGCATGTTGTTCTCAAGTATGCATTTGTGGCCACTTTTTTTACGGGCATTGAATCGCAAATAAGGCGTGGTTCCAGCGCCATTGCACCAGGAAGGTGCCCCGGTGGCTTATTACGGCGAAAGACGCTGTTGTAGGGCTCGGTTCTATTGGTCTAAGACGCAGGGGAAGGAAGCGGAAAAAGAATCAATGTTTACTGTTTAGCAGGGGATGAGTACCGAGTTCACTACAAAGGGCTATCGTATTGATAGAAAAAACCCTCCGGACGGAGGGTTTTCTCTTGGGTAGTCAAAAGAGATTCGGTTGTCTATTCAACGCTACTTGGGAAGGGCTATAGCTTCCGGGCTATTAAAGACTGCTGATTCAACTTAGTGCAGCTAGTAAACAGACTCGAGTGCCTTTACTAAATGCCCTGCTAGTTGGCTGCCATAGTAGATTAGATCTGCAAGAGTATCGATTAGTGCGGTACCACAATCATTTACTTGAACATTATAAGCCGTGATGTTGCATGCACCGAATGGTGCAGATTCCTCTACACTGGCAAAGATCGCGAGCGTTTGGTCCAACATGACCAATATCCTTGCGATTATAGCAGGAAGTGCCGGTATTGCATCCATCTAGTTCACCTCCCTTCCAGCTAGGTCGAGACCTTGTTCCCTTTTCTTATATGCTTTGTATCGTGTCCGTTTGGCAATGTAGTATGCTACTTTGATTGTGATGTAGTACGCGTAGGTTAACAATGAGACATTAGTACTCTTTGAAGTAGTAATTTAGTCTTGCCCCTTGACGCTGATCTGAAGGGGTTGTGGAATGAAAACCAAACGTCTTTGACAGAAGCAGGCGCGAAAAGAGAATGGGACGCATTGGTTGCATCGTTTGGCGTAATTGAAAATGTGATATCTTTGTACCCGGGGTTACCACAGCTGAACTGCTTAGGCGTGTCAGCTGTCGGTATGTTTAGTAGCTGTTGTGTGAACGAATACATGACCGGAATCTTCAGTGCTGTTGGACATCTTGAAGGTGTAGTTCTCCGTATAGCGGGAATCGCTGTCAATCAACAGGGTGGTCTTTGGTGGTATAAGTGTTGCCATAGTGCTGTTTGGAATGACTGACTTCCCAAATATTTGGGGGTTACCGGGTGAAGCAGTATACTCAGTTGATACCTCATCTGACATCTTGGAAAGGGAGATATTTGAGGTCGTTCGATCACGTCCTTTATTGGCATAACTGAGCAGGCGCTCTATGCCAAAGCCGAAAATAGCCACGCTCATCGCTGTTTCTATCGAAAGAACGATCTTGTTGCTCTCGTATATGAATACACCGCCATACAGCCAGAAGAAGGCGAAATTTAGGGCCAAGATTAACCCCAAGGCGATGATAAGACAGGATGCTATTACGTCTCTGAGCCTCATAATTGTGCCACTGATTTTATTAGTTGGAAGCGAGGCTTGACTTGGCTTGACTCTCGCTCCTCCACTATTAAAAAGTCTAGGTTGTGTTCTAACGAAGCACAATCACCTAAACGTCCCGAACGAACGTAGGAAATAGTAATATACGAATGCCAGTACGATTGCGACTACTATTTATATTGCGATGATCGATCTATCCTTGGCGTATCCTTATACCGCGGAATCTCTGTCTTATATCGGCACTATTGATCGTTTGCCGGGCACAAGGGTTGTTGGTGTTGCCGTCGATGCCGGGTTCGTAATAAATTGCAGGTCCACCGGTTGTTAATTCGTAGCTATAGGATCGATGAAATATGGTTGCTCAGGATTGTAGCTGAGCGACTGCTATGCTATAATTTGCTACGGTCGTAATAGGGAAAGGAGGCACAAATGGTAGGTATTAGATCTTATGGTGCCTACATACCGTTTTACAGGCTGGAGCGGCCTGAGATCGTTAAGGCTTGGCGGAGTCCATTTCCTGTGCCTGGCGAAAAAGCTGTTGCTAACTATGACGAGGACAGCTTGACCATGGCTTTTGCCGCTGCTGTAGATTGTGCAACAGGCATCGACCGGCAGGAAATCGATGGTTTATTCTTCGCTTCGACTACATCTCCGTACAAGGAGAAACAGGTATCTACGACCATAGCCGGGGCAATGGCCCTGCGAAGGGATATTCTTACGGCAGATTTTGGTGGTTCCGTAAGGGCGGGGACAATTGCCTTGAGAGCAGCGATAGATGCCGTGAGCGCAGGTTCGGCCAAGAACGTTCTGGTAACTGCTTCTGACCTTCGTCTGGCGGGTGCCAATGGAATGAATGAGATGTTTTTCGGCGATGGTGCTGGAGCTGTTCTGATCAGCAGTGACGCGGTAGCTGCTGAATTTCTGGGAAGCCATACCGTATCGGAAGACTTCTTCGACATGTGGAGGTCGGACAGGGATACATTCGTGCGTAGCTATGAGGAACGCTTTATACGTGAGAAAGGTTACACTCGTATGGTTCCCGAGGCGGTCACCGCGGCGCTGAATAAGTGCGACCTGAAGGCGCAGGATATCGCCAGAGTCGCTTTTTTTACGGATGACCCCAGGCACATAAATGCGGCAGCGAGGATATTAGGGTTCGATTCAGCACAAATTCAGGACCCGATGTTCATGACTACCGGCCTTACCGGTACTGCCATGCCGCTGATGCTTCTGGTAGCAGCCCTTGAAGAGACCAGGGAGGGTGATTGTGTTCTCGTAGGAGGCTATGGCGATGGCTGTGATGCCTTCATCTTTAAGCTCAATGGGCAGATAGAGAATGTCCGGAATCGGAGGGGGATAAAGCATCACCTTGAATCGAAGCGTATGATGGCGAATTACCAACAATACGTACTGTGGCGCAGGCTCATGTATATGGAACCTCAGTCGCGTCCTGATCGGCCAACCATATCTCTTTCGGCCCTGTGGAGAGATCAGGAGTGGGGGCTCTGCCTCTATGGGTCGAAATGCAAGAACTGTGGAACCCCTCAGTACCCTATGCAAAGAGTATGTCTGGTGTGTCAGGCGGTCGATCAGTATGAGCCCTATTCTTTCGCTGATAAGAAAGGCAAACTCACCAGCTTCTCTCACGACAATCTGGCCATAACGGAAGTCCCACCGATCACCGTGTGTATTGTGGATTTCGACGGCGGGGGCAGGGTTTCATGCAACATGACAGACCGTGAGCCCGATGAAACCACGAATGGTCAGGATGTTGAGATGACATTCAGGTGGATGCATTATGTGGGTGGAGTGCACAGCTACTGGTGGAAATGCAGGCCGGTGAGGTTCTAGAATCACGATAATTCGCTAAGGAGGTCACATGGGAAGTATTAAAGATAAGGTTGCGATAGTGGGTATGGGCTGCACCAAGTTCGGTGAGCTATGGGATAAGGGGCAGGATGATTTGATTATTGAAGCGGCACTGGAGGCCTATGAGGATGCGGGGATAGAGCAGAAGGACATAGAAGCGGGATGGGTTGGGACCATGTTCTCCGGTGATACTGGCAGACTGTTGTCCGAGCCGTTGAAATTGAACTACATACCTGTAACTCGTGTGGAGAATATGTGTGCCACTGGCTCGGATGCCATGAGGAATGCTGCTTACGCAGTAGCCGCAGGGGTATACGATCTTGTATTGGCACTGGGCTTTGACAAACTGAAGGACACGGGATGGATGGGTCTCGGTAAGGTACCATTTCCCAGTGAGAGTAGGGGCCTAGTTGGGTCTCAAGGTATGAGCGGGCCCAGCGCATTTGCACTGCTTGCAACGGCGTATTTTGCAAAGTATGGCCTCAGCCCTCAGGAAGGTAAGAGGATGATAGGGATGATTTCGGTGAAGAGCCACCACAACGGTGCTATGCATCCCAAGGCGCATCTGCGTCGAGAGGTGACGATAGACCAGGTGCTGGCGGCACCGATTATCGCTTGGCCTCTGGGGTTGTTTGATTGTTGTGGTGTCACGGATGGGGCGGCGGCGGTAATTCTTACTCGTGCAGACATGGCCAAGAATTTCCGTGATGATCCTGTATATATTAAGGCGCTGCAGATATCGGTGGGGCAGAATCAGGGTTGGTGTCAAACTGACTTTGAGTTTACCAGTGTGTATGAGACTGTGGCCGCAGCCAAGAGGGCATACGCTGAGGCGGACATTGTGAATCCTCGCGAGGAGATCAGTATGGCTCAGGTTCACGACTGCTTCAGCATCACGGAAGCAGTTATTATGGAGGACCTGGGGTTTAGCCCCAGGGGCAAGGTCAAGGAAGACATTGACTCCGGGTTCTTTGAGTTAACGGGTGGCCTGCCTGTTCAGACAGACGGCGGGCTGAAGTCCTTCGGACACCCGATTGGTGCCAGTGGGCTGAGGATGATGTACGAATGCTATAAGCAGTTTCAGGGCAAGTGTGGTGAGCGGCAATTGAAGAATCCCAAGTTGGGACTGACCCATAATCTGGGCGGTTTCCCCGCCACTTCGACTGTCAGTTGCTGTATAGCGGGCTTGTAGGTTGAGCATAGAACGTTAAATAGTGAAATAGTGGCTTCTCAATCCGAGAAGCCACTATTTTCCCCTTCTAAACTGACTCCAGCCGCTTTTACGCTGGTACTATTTCCATTGCGCTAATTTCGGTATGCCTTCCTCTAGGATCTGTATTGCTTCCTCTACCATGTCGTCGATGATCTCCTTGGAAGTCCGTCTTCTGTTAAGAAGCCGTGTAGCCTGGCTTGCCGGGGTTACCAGTATCTCATCGAACTCTTTCTGGTCTTGATGCATATACGCATAGTCCACTATGTCGAGCGTCAGCAGATTATGAAAAGGCCAGCCAAGGGGCGGCTTGGGCCCCTTGTCCCAGACTTCGGTGAACGGGGTTCTGAGCTGGCGCAGTGTCTTACCGCTTATTGCCTTGGTGACAACGGCATCGCGCTCGGTAGCGGCAATGACTCTATCCTTCTGGCCTTCGGTGAATGTTGCCTCAGGGGACAGCAGGAACATTGAACCGCACCATACACCCTCAGCACCCAGTGCCAGGGCGGCGACCAGTCCCCTACCGTCGGCGATGCCACCGGCGGCTGCAACGGGAATCGGTTTCACTGCGTCTATTATCTGAGGTACTACAGCCAGCGTGCCTATGTTACCGGTGTGTCCCCCGGCGTCGAATCCTTGAGCAACAATGATATCTACCTGGTCTTCGACGTGCTTCAACGCCATCCTAACGTTGGCGCCTATGGCAATGGTCTTTATTCCCCTTGAGCGGCATTCGGGCATGATGTCACCTAATCGCCCCAGACCGGCAGCGAGTACGGGGACCTTGTTGTCCAGGCAGACCTGTATCAATGCCCTGGTTCCTTCGGATGTCCAAAGCGCGCCTCCGCGTGTGCTGTGGAAATCGTCCGGGACATTGAACTTTTTCCTCAATTCCTTCAAATATTCGAAATAGTCGTCGGGGATGTATTTCATGAGCCCTTCTTTGCTGATCCCCTCCATGTCCTTCAAGCTGTCGGGCAGGAGAAGATCGATTGCGAAGGGCTTGCTCGTCCCTTTTCGGATTTCCCTAATTGCTTCGTCCAGAGTATCGGGTTCGTAGACAGCCGCTCCCAGGGTGCCCAGACCACCGGCCTCCGATACGGCTATGACGAGTGGCGGGTCGGCAAAGCCTCCCATACCTGCCTGCAGTATCGGGTATTCGATTTCGAGTACATCGCAGATTCTTGTGTGAAGCTTTCTTTTCGCCATTCTTTGTTTATACTCCTCAATTGTATATTTATTATCCTCTTATGGGCAGGATTACTGTAGCCGTACCGGGAGTGGTTGTTTCGCCCTTGCCATTGACCACTCCGATTTCCAGGTCCACACAATGGTCATCACCATCTACATATTTGTTGGTAATCTTACCAGTACACTGCCAGGTCTCACCGTCAACCGGTTCGTTCATAGTCTTCATCTTGCGTGGATAGTCCAGCCCACGGTATTGGCAAGCGAACTTCTTCATGAAGCCCTCGTCGCCCATCCAGTTGGTCACCAACTGAATCAACCACGCATGTTTGAGCAGCCCGTGGACTATGGTCCCATTGGTCCCTTGTGACTGGCCAAAGGCATCCTCATAGTGGTGCGGATTGAAATCACCGCTGGCACCTGCCCATTTCACCAGCATCAGTGAATGGGCGATCTTCTCGAGAGTGGGCAATTCGTAGCCTACTTCGACGTCTTCCCAGCATATCTGTTCTTTTACCATTTTTTCCTCCACAAGGTTAGAGTTAGCGGCCAATCAGTGTCTGGTATGCTTTGGCCACCAGGTCGCCGTTCTGGTTCAGGTAGGTTGTCTCAAAATTGCAGACCATCATCGTGCCGCTCTTGCCTTCTTTAGCGCTTACGTCTTTGACTTTAGGGCTGGCTATCAGGATATCGCCCGCGCGTACAGGCAGGAAGCATTCGTACGACATCCCGCCATCCAGTATTCGATAATATCCTGCGTTGATCATGGCGGTCATGAGGCCGATTATCCCTTCTGACGAAGGAACGGCTTGCGTAGGCCAGCCGAAAAAGCCTGGCGGGGCGATAATAGTCCCGTACCTTGATTCGCTGGCATACTCCTCGTCGAAGTAGAGAGGATTTTCATTGCCTACAGCGTCGGCATATCTTCTAATAGCTCCTCTCTCAACCTCCCTTACATGCGGCGGATCGATTTTCCCGATGTACTGCTTCAATTCATCTGGAACCATTCAGTACCTCCCTTTGAGTTATAAACTTCCCACGACCTTACGGTCGGGGTTTTAGCCTATTTCAAACTTCGTT
>CAYVQT010000088.1:0-9415 GCA_964453665.1 uncultured Dehalococcoidia bacterium
ATGTATTTGAGGCAACGACCCCAGTTCGGTAACAGTTTTATTTGACGCAATACGTCACAGCACGGACAACAGCGGCCAACCATCACCCTGATAAGAATGCCTCACGAGACACCTGCTCCTTATAGTCCGACGTGATTTAAATTGACACTCGCCCGTCACTCTGATAACCTGAACCTGACAACTGACTAACCGGGCACAGTCCTGCCCCATCAGTCGTTGCACAATACTAGCACAGGTCCCATCGCTCATCTAAGATCGGACTAGCTCAACAAGAGTCACAGTGACGGAAACTACAAGCCTGCCGTTATTCCTTCTCTCTGTCTTCGCCATATCACTGACAGGAGCGATGATGCCCGGGCCTGTTACAGCCGTCGCCGTCGCCAACGGTGCCCAGCACAAAGAAGCGGGTGTCCTTATCGCCATAGGCCATGGACTGATCGAGATTCCCGTAATTCTGCTCATCTACTTCGGCCTTGCCAGCTTCATGAACCTCGATGAAGTAAGGATTTCCGTGGGGCTGATAGGAGGGGCGGTGCTGATATGGATGGGGCTGAATATGTTTAAAAATAAGCCCTCGATCTTCAGCGAGCAGAAGGTACAGGCCCGTAACTCCGTCATAGCCGGATTGACGCTGACTGCCGCCAACCCCTATTTCTTCGTATGGTGGGCGACCGTAGGGGCTGCACTGCTCGTAAGCGCGCGCGATTTCGGCGGCTCCGGCGTGGCTGCCCTGAGCGCGACGCACTGGTTTTGCGATCTCGCCTGGCTTTTTTTCATCTCCTGGATAGTATTCAAATCAAAGCGCTTGTGGACAAAAAAGGTAAACACCATCGTATTCGGGATATGCTCTGCTATCCTAACAGGATTTGGGGCCTGGTTTATTGTTTCCAGTATAAGTCTCGCGGTTTCCGCCTGGTAATGGCTACCGCCCAAGAATCGAATGTTGCATGTTTCCAATTTCCGACAGCGACCTTAAAACCCGCAGACGTCCCATCGTCAACGTTACCCTAATCTTATTATGCGCCGCCGTCTTCATCTACGAACTAACGATCGGCGAATCAGAGCGGCTCATCTTTTTCTACCGGTTTGGCCTCATACCGAATGAAGTGGCTCACGGGATCGACTACGACTTCCTGATAACTTCCCCGGGCACCTATATCGACATCGCCACGCCAATCCCCAACTGGGCAACTATTTTCACCTCTATGTTTATACACGGTGACTGGCTGCACTTCGCATTCAATATGCTCTTCTTATGGGTATTCGGCGACAATATAGAAGACCGGTTCGGGCACTTCAGATATCTGCTCTTCTACCTGGCAGCTGGCGTCGTAGCTGCCTGGCTTCAAATCGCCATAGATACGACGTCTGAAGTGCCGACAATCGGCGCCAGTGGCGCTATCGCCGGCGTTCTGGGAGCCTACCTGCTACTCTATCCCTTCAGCCGTGTCCGTACAGTCATGCTCATCCTAATATTTCCCTTTTTTGTCCGGATTCCAGCCGTGCTTCTCCTCGGCGTCTGGTTCTTTCTCCAGTTCTTCAGCGGCATTGGCTCGCTGGCACCCTCAATTGAAACGGGCGGTATAGCATTCTGGGCACACATAGGCGGGTTCCTTTTCGGCATCGCCGTAGTTGTTGTCTACAAACTCGCTACACGTCAGAAAATCTGGCCGGGAGAGCCCGGAGGGGGGCCGGGGGGAGGGCCGGAGTTGCCTCAATACTGGCAGAACAGGTTGGGCTAGCACCACCGCTTACACATCAGCCTGCCTGAATGGAGGTAAAAATGGCTATCGCAATCCTTTACCGGGAAGAGCTTAAAGAGTACGATTTTGGGCCGGGGCATTCTTTCAGGGGAGACCGCTACCCCATGTTTCATAGTTTCTTGCGTGAACACCTGCCCGAGGACGATAACTATCGGATTATCGAAGCAGACCGGGCAAGCAATGAGGACTTACTTCTAATCTGCGAGAATGATTACATCACATTTACCAGGGAATACTACAAGGCTGCCAATCTGGGCCTGGACTACCCCGGCCCATTCTATCGCTATCACAGCGGAGATAACACAGTTATCGGCCGACCGGGAAAGCTGGAAGAGGCAGCCAGGCTGGTCGTCGGGCAAGCTAAGACAGCATGCGATCTCGTCCAGGGGGGCAGATTCGCCAAGGCCGTCTGCATTGGCGGCGGACTGCACCACGCCAAACCTTCCTACGGAGAGGGGTTCTGTCTGTATAACGATGTCGCCTTCTCCGCCAGATACCTGGCACGGGAATACAAGCTGCAAAAAATACTAATCCTGGACACCGATGCCCATGCCGGCAATGGAACATCCGAGTACTTCTACAGCGACGCAAACGTATTGCTAATCGACATCCATCAAGACCCCAGCTTCCTGTATCCGGGTACTGGCTTCGCTGACCAGATCGGTTCCGGGGAGGGGAAAGGTTTTAACATCAACGTGCCGATGCCAGTTCACGCCGGTTACGATTCATACAAACTCGTCTTCGAGGAACTGGTCCAGCCAGTAGTCAGCGAATTCGGCCCCCGGATCATCATCAGAAACGGCGGCTCCGATCCTCACTTCAGCGACGGCCTGACCAACCTAGGACTACCGGTGGAAGGTTTCAGGATGATCGGGGAGAAGGTGAGAGAAATCGCAGAGATCTGCCAGGATAAATCTATTGATCTCATAGCATCCGGCTATAACAGGGACGTCCTGCCATACGCATGGCTGGCGTTGATCTCCGGCCTGGCAGGCTGGAGAACACAGGTGGACGAACCGCAGGAAATCCCACAGAGGTTCAGTCAGGATTTCTCCCTCGCGGAGGCCAAAATGGTTATCGAGGAGGTCAAGAGGCATCTCAGGGAATACTGGAGATGTTTGAGATAGAATTAAAGGGGAGGGTAGAATTGCTCTATCGTTTTAGGGACAGGGAACCAAGATTCGGCAAAGACACATATGTAAGTGAACACGCTCTGCTGATTGGTGACGTGAAAATAGGCGACAACTGTTATATCGGACACGGGGCAATCCTTAGAGGAGACTACGGAGCCATAGAGATCGGCTCAGGTACCGCCGTGGAAGAAGGCGTAGTGATGCACGCTCCCCCCGACAACGTATGTCGCGTTGGAGAAAAGGTCACTATCGGCCATGGAGCCGTAATACATTCCAACTCGATTGGAGATTATGCCGTGATTGGCATGGGAGCGGTGCTTAGTATATTTTCGGAGGTCGGTGAAGAAAGCATCGTTGCCGAAGGCTCCGCCGTGAAGATGAAACAGGTAATCCCGTCCGGCGTAGTAGTGAGCGGCACTCCCGCCAAGTTTATAAAAAAGGTTACAGAGGAGAACAAGACGTTCTGGAGATGGGGTAAAAAGCTATATATCGACCTTGCCAAAGAGTATATCCAGAACGGTATGCACAGGGTTGACTAATACTATTTACCGGCACCGCAGCGGATTTCACCGCACTGCGCTAGCGTGCTGCTGCCATCTCGCGAGATAGTAGCGACTGCTGCAATCATTGTCAGCCTACCACCACCTGCCCCTATCCCGATATGTTTTTATAAACCTCTCGATGGAGCGGTCATAGGTCTTCTCAACATCGTCGGGGAAAAGGCACGCGGGGAGCTCACCTAACTGCCAGTGATATTCGAGGCACTCGCAGCAGACGCCCTTTCTGCGGCACGGCTCGTACGTACAGTTGCATCTCTCCTTATTTTTCTCAATACTGCATTCCCTCATACATTGTCTCCATTGCCATCTATTACCGGCTGAACTACATTAGCTTGCGGTGAGCTGTCAGTTGGCCCTCAAGAGCTGTGACGCGGTGGCACAAAAAGGCGTAACGCAACGAGCGCTATGCCCGCGGTCACAGCGCCTACCAGATACAGGCCAGCCCCTATAGCCAGGCCTATAGCGGCCACAGTCCATATAGTGGCCGCAGTTGTGATTCCTATGACCACGCCATCACCGCGAAGAATTGTGCCGGCTCCGAGGAAACCGATGCCCGCTACTATACCCGCGGCTACCCTTGAGGCATCAGCGGAGCTGCCGAAACCATATATTGAAGCAATCGTAAACAGGGCCGACCCCACGCATACAAGGAGAAGCGTGCGTAAACCCGCAGGCTTCTCCGCATGTTCCCTCTCAAAGCCTATGATTCCGCCGAGAAAGGCCGCCATGATAAGGCGTAGCACCATGTCCAGCTCTTCCCACGGCGTAAGCTGCCAGACCTCCATCGCGCTCATCCTCCCATTTCCATAAATCAAGCGAAGCGCTCATCTTTTTTAATTCTGGCATGGCCTAACACGCTTGTCAACGAGTAGAGGCGTTCAAGATTCTACAAAATGTTTCACTGGTAGGGGCGTTTCGCGAAACGCCCTTATCCACGGTTCGACAGGCTCACCATGAACAGCATCCTGTAGGTGCGCCCCAATGTGGTCGCCCCACTCTTCGCTATGCCTGCCATGTGCTATTGCGCTATGCTCGCAATGACCCACAGTATGGGCGCTCAATTGAACGCCCATACCAGTTGACAAAAAGCCAAATCGTATTATAATAATGAATGAACATTCACTCATTATCACGGAGAGACCGAATGGGAACACGACAGGAGAGGAAGGAACGCATCACCGAACAGCGACGGCAGCAGATACTGGAAGCCGCCCTTACTGTTTTTTCCAGGAAAGGCTACGGGGAGGCCACTATACCCGACATAGCACAGGAGGCCGGCACGGCAGTCGGCACCATCTATAACTACTACGAGAGCAAGCGAGACCTGCTGCTGTCGATCTTCACCACTTTCATCTTCACCCGTCCTTTCGTAGAGCTTCTGGAGCACACTCTTGAAGCTGATGATAGAACATTCCTCAGCCTGCTCGTTGAGGACCGGCTGAACTTTGGCTTTGAAAACATGGACAGGTTCTTCTTCCTCATGAGCGAGGTGCAGCGCGACCCGGAGCTGCGCCAGCAATACGCCCGGGAAGTGCTCGGCCCGGTACTGCTTCTGCTCGAAAAGTACCTGGACTCCAGAGTAGCATCCGGAGTATTCCGACCAATGAATACCGGCATCGCTGCCCGCGCTCTGGGCGGAGCGATGATAGGCTTCCTGCTGTTGTGCAGAATCGAAGGCGAAGGCAGTCCCGTCCAGAGTATGTCACGCAAGGAGCTTGCGGCCAGGCTGGCAGACTTCGTCCTGAAGGGTCTTTCACAGAGCGATGAAAGGACTTGAACCAATCAAAGGCCAGTAAAGAGAATAGACGCACTGAGCCTCACACTGAATACTGATAGCTGACAGCTATTCCTGAAAGGCGGTGACCATGGCAACCAGCCAGAATCAGCCGGCAGTCGAAACCCGCCAACTGGTGAAGAAATTCGGCTTCTTCACGGCAGTGGACCGTCTCAATCTCAGAATCGAGAGCGGTGAGACCTACGGCATGCTCGGCCCCAACGGGTCGGGCAAGACAACGACCATCAAGATGCTCTGCGGCCTTCTCAAAATTACCGGCGGAGAGGCGTTTGTTCTCAGCAAGAAGGCCGGTGACCCTTCCGTCTCACCGCGAATCGGATACATGCCGCAGGAGACAGCGCTCTACCTGGACTTGACTATACACGACAACATCAGACTCTTCGGGGAGATCTACGGCATGAACAGGGATGACATCGAGCGAGAGGAAGCTAACCTGCTTCGTTTCATCGACCTGGAAGAATGGCGAAATGCCCCTATCTCCACTTTGAGCGGCGGTATGAGGCACCGCGTATCCCTTGCCTGCAGCATGCTTCACAATCCTGAGCTGCTGTTCCTCGATGAGCCGACCGTCGGCGTTGATCCGGAACTGCGGGCTTCCTTCTGGGACTACTTCGAGGCGCTGCGAAAAAGAGGCGTGACCGTAATCATCACCACTCACTATATGGACGAAGCGCACCATTGCAGCAAGGTTGGGCTTCTAAGGCAGGGGCAGCTCATCGCCGAGGGGCCACCTGAAGAGATCACCAGATCGGCGGGGGCACAGTCGCTTGAGGATGCCTTTCTGGCACTGGCCCGGAGAGGAGAGCAGCCATGAAGTTCAGCCGCGCATTCGCTATCACCAAACGAATCTTCAGGGGTTTGAGGCATGACCGGCGAACGCTGGCGCTCATAATAATCGCGCCGGTCCTGGCAATGTGCATCTTCGGCGTTGCCTTCAGCGGCGATGTGACCAACGTCGGCGTGGTGATTGTAAATCTCGACGACGGTGTAGTATCGAAGGCAATTATCTCCAATCTGAGCGATGAGACCCTCGACATCCGCTATATGGACAACGAGCAGGATGCTGTCGCCGAGGTCGAAGGCGGCGATGCGTGGGCCGCTATTGTATTCCCGCAGGACTTCAGCGCGAACGTCATGGCGAAACTACAGGATAACTCCCTTGCCGTAGATACCGCTATAAGCGTAAATGCTGATAAGAGCAACGTGAATATTGTCACTGCGGTGATGAGGTCAGTGACCGATGCCATGATGGCTACCATGTCACAGGCGGGCGTGGAAATCCCTATATCGATCGATGACTCGCCGGTCTACGGCGAGGGGGCGGAATTCATCGACTTCTTCGTGCCGGGAATCATGGCCTTCGCCGTATTTCTGCTGACAACACTGCTTACCCTGCTTGCCTTCGTAGGTGAACGCACCAGCGGCACGCTTGAGAGGCTCAGGGCCTCACCGATGAAGGAGAGCGAGATCGTAGCCGGTTACGCTATGGCCTTCGGCATCATCGGAATGTTCCAGGCCTCGCTGCTACTGATTGTAGGAACGCTGGTCTTCAACATCATTATCGTGGGTAACCCTTTTCTGGCATACATCATCGTGGCACTGCTGGCGGTGGTCAGCGTGAGCCTGGGAATACTGCTTTCCAGCGCCGCCAAGAGGGAGGCCCAGGCAGTGCAGTTCCTTCCCCTGATCATCTTACCAACGTTCCTGTTGTCGGGGATTTTCTGGCCGATAGAGGCCATACCCTCTATACTCAGGCCTCTGTCGTTCCTGATACCCCCGACCTACGGGGTAGAAGGCATGCGCTCGGTCATGCTACGGGGATGGGGGCTGGAGCATATCTGGCTCCAGATCGTGGTGCTCCTGGCATTCGCGCTGGTGTTCCTGGCAGCGAGCGTCAAGTCACTCCAGAGGGAGAAAGGGTAGGGATATCTGTAAACTACACACGATACCTAAATCCCCGGTACCGCCTTGCGTTAGCTTAGTTCTAACTAGAAGCCCTTCTAAATCTATCCTTCCTCCTCCTTCAGCAGGTCGCCGAAGACCTCGGCATGGTATACCTCGTGGTCTCTTATCCTGATAAGAAGCTCTTTCAGACCGGGGTCATCGATCTCCTTCGCAGCACGGTCGTATTCAGCCGCCACTACCTTCTCGATCTCGATATCCGCCCGCAGCATATCTGCCGTATTCCGTGACTGGTCTACCTCCGTGTGCTCGATCTTTGGCGTTCCTTCACTACCGACCAGCTCCTCGGAAAGCCACCCGAGATGCTGCATTTCATTTATAGCCTGGTCCTGCATCTGCTCCTTGACCTCTTCGTTTTTGGTCATATAGGAGTGCAGAAGATACTGGAGAATTACAGTATATTCGTGTTCAATGCCCCAATCGAGTATTTTAGTGACCTTGTCCTGCCGCGAGCCCCTTATGTCCTCTGCTTTCTCCCTCCCGGCCTTGTCCACGAAATGAACGAATTGCCCGTGGTGCGCCCTTTCGTCGGAAAGAATCCGCTCCAGCAGCCGTTTTATCTTGTGGTCGTCGATAGCCTTTATGTGTTTTTCATATAAGGCAATACCCTCTTCCTCCTGCTTTACGTCATTACTCATCCATTCCGTGACCGCTTTGCCGCCGGTACGCATCGCCCCCCTCTTGATGGTAGGCACGCCACCCAATTCGACCACGGTCTCCGCGAGCCAGTCAAAGTGGCGCATCTCCTCCCGGGCTATGGCCTCAATCTCGCATGCCATCTCGCCCTCGCCCATGGCATAGCCATGAACCAGATACTGTATTATGGCTGCGTGCTCGCCCTCCATATCCTGATTCAGCATATCGATGATTTTCTCGTTCATATCCCCCTCCTCATTTTGTGTAACATGGCAGTTCAAACTGTGTTTGAGTACTATACAGAATGAACTCGCATTTAGTCAATAGCGGGGATACCATTTAATCCGCAGGGTACACCTGAAATGCCCGCCTCCAAACCATGCCTTTGTTAAACACAGAACGCCTTGCTCCCCTTCTCTGGCGGCAGGGAGTAAGATGTGGATAAATATATAGATTCCTTCTTCCGCGGGAATGACACAATAGCGACCGGCGCCATTTCTCCGGGTACGCCCGGCCCACCATGAATGACGGCCACTTTAAAAAGGGCATCTGCCATATTTCCCTAAATTTTTCATATTTATAAACAAAGTTTAACCTCTTTTCAACTAAATTGCAGTAACACTATCTCATAAATTAAGTGTATAATCATTTATTGAATAAACCCCTAATGGAATATTCTGTCATACAAATTCTCAAGGGGGATACAATACGTCCGGAGAGGAAAAATCCAATGAGTAGATGGAGCAAATCTTTACTGGCTATTTTATTGATAAGCGTATTGATTCTGGGGCTAATCGGCTGTGGTGGCGGCACTTCAAGCCCCGACGATACAGTGCGCGCCGCGTTCGCGGCTTTGGAGTCTAAAAATGCCGATAAGCTTGTCGGCTACTACGTGGAAGACGTAAGAGATACGGTCTCAGCCAAGACAGAATACGCCTTTGCCGTTGTTAATAAATTCAAGGTATCCAATTTGGAAACGACAGCTTTGAGCGAGACTGAAGATACCGCTTCGGTTGAGGCGGACTATGACCTTACAACTACACTAAGCGGGCAGAGCATCAAAGAACATATAACGGAGATATATGAGCTAGCGAAAGTAGATGGTGAATGGCTGCTGCTTGGTGAGGCCACCGAAGTCGAGAGGATCGAGGCTACACCCGTGCCAACTCCAACACCACCTGCATTTTCCAGCCCCGAAGGAACAGTCCTGGAGTACTACCGCTCTATAGAGGCCAGGGACATAGGCGCGATTCAAAAATGTTTCCGCGAGGACTTTCGCGATGGTATTGTGCCTGCGCTCGAGGATTACTATTCTTATACGGAATCCTTAAGCATCCTCGATATAGAGTTAGAAGTTGTTAACCAGACAGAGAGCGAAGCTACTGTCATAGCGTACTACGAAATATATGTAATCCAAGAGGGAGAGACCTACAGCTCACCGACTGAGGAGGATATCTATCTCCAAAAAGTCGGCGGGAAGTGGTTAATCGCCGAGGACATGGGGCTGTACTAGACTAGTACCTTGTAACCTTTATAATTTCGGATAGAGATGTTTGAGTTTAATAC
>CAYVQT010000089.1:0-1240 GCA_964453665.1 uncultured Dehalococcoidia bacterium
ATGACGGAAGAGGAAGCTTTTAAAAAGGATAGAATGCAGATGAGACGCGTGTTCATTTATAATCCTGTTAAATTCTGTAAATGGGCTAATAAACAACATCCTGACTCCAGAAAATCTATCTATAGACAACTTCGAAGATGTTATCTTGACAAGAAATATATACAAGATTATTATTATGAAAATATACTTAGAATACTCTGTTTTCGCTTCGGACTAATGACTTGGCCTGAACTTGAAAGAAAGACTGGTGAATATTACGGATACCCTAAATGTTGTATAGATAACTTTATTAATTTGAAATTCAGTGGTAAACCACCTGGGGAATACATGAAGAAACATTATGGACCGGATGTTACGGATGGTACAGGGTATGTAAGATGTCCGAAATGTAGAGGAAAGGAGGTGATATAATGATAGACTCATTTAGGGGGGACTATCGCTTCTTAAGCAACTTCTATATGTTACAGTATCCCATACATTGGTGTGGTATAAACTACCCTTCTTCTGAACACTTCTATCAAGCAATGAAGACTCTTGATTATGAATTGCGTGTTAGGATGAGTCAACTTCAATATGCTAAAGAAGCAAAGGATTATGGTAATATCATACAATGTCGTCCCGACTGGGATTCTGTAAAGGACATTGTTATGGAAGCAGCAGTCTTTCTAAAATTCAACATAAATCCCCACTTAACAAACCGACTTGCCGCTACTGCTGGTAAAATATTGATTGAGGGAAACACATGGCATGACAATTATTGGGGAGACTGTCGCTGTGCCAAGTGTATTAATAAGCCTGGTTTGAATAAACTGGGACACATACTCATGAATACACGTCAGAAAATGTTAACAATAGGATAAAGGAGGTAACAAATGAAAGAACTTAAATTTATTGTAACTGGTTCGCATGTGTATGGTCCAGCTCGCGCAGAGAGTGATTTGGACATTGTTGTCAGAAGAAATGATATTCCGGCAATACTGGATTACCTTAAAAAACACAATATTGAAACATACCAAACAGAGGCCCAAGAGGAATACCAGGACGGTGGTTTCTATTTCAATATTGCCTTCATTCAAATTAATGTAATTGTAGCTATGACTGACACTCATTTTATGCTTTGGGCTGGAAAAACTGAAAGAATGAAGAAGCTTCCGGCTATAGAGAATAGGGAAAGAAGAAAAGAATTGTTTAATTCTATTTTTAACATTGCAGAAATCTGGTCTTACCAATAAAGGAGGTA
>CAYVQT010000089.1:1340-5595 GCA_964453665.1 uncultured Dehalococcoidia bacterium
GTGGACCATCAACACACAGAGTCCACGCACTCGTCGGTGCCGATGTTTTCTCGATGTCCCGAAAAACAAGATGGCTCAAACAGCGGAGGAGGTGATAACATGTCATATAAGAGCCAAAAGGATGCGAAGCGCAGTAACTACGCAAAAACGATTGATTTCATGGAAAACCGTATGATTAACATTATACACGATGCAGTCCATGGAAAACGAACCGTGCATCAGGATGAGTTGCCGCCTTGCGAAACGAATGAAGACGGCGAACGCTGCTGGACATTCTAACCTCTTGTACCGGGGTTTTCTCGAAGTACCGAAAAACGAAGACCGAAGACCCCGGCATTCCAGAGAGGGGGTGGTAAGAATCCCTATTTGCGGGTTGTTAACAGGAGTGGTTGTCCTTATAGGAATAATGAGGACGATCAGAGATTATCATTTAATCAAAGGAGGCATTATGACAGATGCAGCTACACAAGAGCAAGTGGACTTGAACTTTCTACAGTCTGCTTTCCAAGGTAACTTTGTAACAATCGGTTCGACGAAGGTGTATAATATGCACCTGTTGAGTCCGAAAGCACGTGACATAGTCAACCATGTGCTTACAAATGGCGAGAACTGGGGTGTTGACCATATAGTCATTCACCATAATGAGCCTCTAAACAAATCAGGGCTCTGGGTGAAATCCCTGAAAACCATAGTAATCAATCTTGGCGATCTATGGGGCAATTGCGAGATAGGCATAACAGAAGACGACCATTATGGCTCTGTTAGGCTGAATCTCTGGGACAACTTTATCTTCACGCTGCTGCATGAGCTTTGTCATTCCAAAATGGCGTCACTTAATGATCCTGAGTATGACAAGCTGTCGGACGAAGAGAAAGACAATGGCGCCGACGCATTTGCAGCCGAAGAAATTGAAGAGCTGGGCATTGAATATGAAATCGAGCCCGGACCGATGTCCCATGAGCCGTTCTTCGGCACACGTTATATGAAGCTGTTTGTCGAGAAGATACAGGGCAGCAAGGACACCTGGGCTGTTCGGCAAAATGAGATGCACGACGAGATGCACGTGTATGTCAATGAGCACACTGGACAAATGGCAGCCACTTATCGCGAATATCTTGAGGGATGTTCGAAAATCAAGGCTAATGATGATAGGTGGGATTCAACTGCACCAAAACCCTTGCGTGGCTTCAAAGGAGAGTTGCCTATGGAAGAAAAGCCAAAGCAAGAAACACCTGCCGCTGCAGAAAAGCCAGCTGAAACTCCAGCTGCACCTGCAGCACAAGAGCAACCCACTGAATCTGCTGTTGAGACATATCCAGACCATGACGAAGACGGCAGCCATACATTCTATGACGACGCTGGTGATTTCAGCGGTCGCGATCTTGAGAATGAGGCTGTTGCAGCCCTTGGCGGAGAAGGTACCATGGTACCGCCCGGCGGGCTTGACTTCTTCGGCGGTATGATGCCGGCAAGTGGACAAACAGTAGCTCCACCTGCTCAAGAAACTCCAGCAGAACAACCTGCACCACAGGCACAGCAGTGCCCCACATGCACATGCGGTCACGTATGGGAGAATGGACAGAACTTCTGCCCCAAATGTGGTAGTGCGTTGAACGCTGATCCTCACGTAATCAACACCGGAACCACAGAGGCACAAGACCAAACTCCATCCACACCACCCATGATGCCGCAGCAACCAGTGGTGCAACAGCCGGTTCAGCAGCCGGTCATTCAACAGCCGGTTATTCAGCAGCCGGTGCAGCAACCAGTGGTACAACAGCCGCCCGTATACCAGCAAGGCAACGTTCCCATGCCCGCTCAGGGCAACCGTGGGTTCACAGAGAATCTACGCACGAACTTGCCCCAGACTGGAATGAGTGATGAAGAAATGAAGAATATATCACTCACGTTGTGGCACAGGATAGATCGCTTCCTGTTCAGCAACTGCGGCTGGAGAATGCCACTTACGGCTAATGTTATGGCAGACCCAAACGACGACAAGAACGGCTTCGACGCCAACTACAAGTATGCGGTGCTCGACGGCGTTGACGTCAGCGACATTCCGAACATAGAGAAGTTTGTCGTTGCCTGTCGTACAATGGAGCCAGTGTCCCAGAAGAACAAGAAGCTGCCTATCACCGACGGCAAGCTCCGTGGATTCATTGCGAAGAACGCTCAAATCCCAATGTTCAGCATATACCTGAACTATCACGGGCATGAGCTGAAACGCAATATCATTCCGCAGAATCCGTGGAAGCAGAGAAATGGTGATTATTCAGCTCCGGCAAAACTTGCCCAGCAGGGACACCAGATAACTTGGGTGCTTGACGGTGATGACCGCAAACCCGGCTTCAACGCCAAACTCAAGTATGTCAACGGTCAGCCAGAGGTAGTGTAATGGATTGCATCAAAGGCGTTGTCATAGAAAAGCTCAAAGGGCTCATAAAGATACAGCTTGAGACTGGAGAGCACTTCTGGATAGCGCCTACACCTCAACTGAAGCCGAAGGCAAGGGTTTTAGTCGGCTGGGATTGGACTCATAATCAACCAACGTTCGTGACAACATCTTTCGAAGATGTGGACGTTGACGAGCCGGATGAGGACGATATCCCAGTCAGTGCCGAACGTTACGATGTTGTCGATGAAGCGTTAAGCGACGTTTTCTCGATGACCGAACGTTCGGAGGGTCACGATGTTAACGACGTTAACGATGTTTAGAAAATAACGACGTTTTCTCGATGACCGATATTTGAACGGCGTTCAGGGCATGAAGCTCTGGACGCCACAAACATTCATTTTCATTATTTTTATTTTATTTCCCATTATGGGAGAAAGGAGTAAGTTATGGCAGGAACAAGTAAAGGTATGGCAAAGACGTTATTGGTTGGAGCACGGGTAAGCACTCACTTGAATCCAGACCCCAGCAGAAATATCTTCATGCTGTATACGCCGGCGAATCTTCGTGCCGGTGATCAGAAGAAGGTAAATGCCCGGTTGGAAATCCCCGTCATGGTTAATATCTTCGGTCGTGAGAACGGAGATGCTTTTCGTGTGGTCGCATGGGGAAAGTTGGCGGATATCTTCGCCCGTAACCTTAATCGTGGAAAAGAGATGCACTTCCTTTGTGAGCCCACCAGCTATCTGTCTGATGTCCGCTCACGTGTGGATGGGTCTGTAATTCTGGACAAAAACGGTGCCGCACTGCAGGTTCGCAGAACCAGCTATCGCATTATCGACTATGCGTTTGGTGCCGATAGTTTCACCACGATCAATGAAGAGATTCAGCACGGGATCGTGACCGGTGAAGGCAAGCGTCCGGCTAGCTGGAATAATCCTGCTCACGCCGACAATGGTATCTGGAAACAGATGCTGCAGGCTCGAAATAACACATATTTCAGCCCCGCTCATGAGCAAGCCGGTTATTTCGGATTCGCCAAGGTCGTTATGCCCAAGACTGCTGGTTATCAGGTGCTCTACGGACCGCAGTATGACAAGGAAGCGGTTGTGTACAACGCTGGTCAGGCGGCTCCGGCACAAGGTGCTCCGGTAACGCAAGCTCCGGTGAATCAGACTGTTATGATGCCCAATGCCGCTCCGGCGACGCAGACGGCTCCGCTGGTTAATCAGGTCAATCAGACTCTGAATCCCCAGACTCCGGTGCAAAATCAGCCCGTGATGATGAATCAGGCTCCCGTACAGCCCGGTAACGCTCCGTTCTAATACGTTGAACCATTCATGACCTTGCCATAAGTCATGAGCCCTCCGCAACAGGTGCGTCGATGCCTTAATTGGTGTCGGCGCACCAACTTTTTTTCATTAGGAGACTTAGTTATGATACCGAATTCTTTTTGCGACGTTCGAAGTAATAGTACCGAATTACTTTACTATCGTACTTCTTTCGATGGGGCGGAAAAGATTTCTTACGGAACCGCATTCATTTTGAAACAGCTACTTCGGTGGTCGGCGGCGGCTGCTTAGGGAACCGGTTTTTCATTTACTTCCCAAAAATTACAGGAGGTTAACGATGTCAACATTATCAGAGGCGAAAGCCAAACTGGATGAATTCCTTAAAGATAATCCTAAAGCACAAGAATATCAGAAGGAAATTGACGAGATTTTAGCAAAGGTGCCTGCGGAGAGTAGATTGGAAGCGATCCAAATGCTCATGGCGGGGAAATTGAGCCAATTAACTGATGCAATGTCTGCTTTAGCAGCACTAGGTCCTGATATAAAATAGTAATAGTATTATCTACTC
>CAYVQT010000089.1:5695-8579 GCA_964453665.1 uncultured Dehalococcoidia bacterium
AATATAAGCATTAATTTGGATTTGTCAAGGGCAAAGTGCAAAAAAAGTGCAGAAAGTAGCAATATAGTACTATTCTATTACTACTATTTTACGAAAAGACGAGAATTGGAACGGAAGTGTATGATTTTGTAGCAAAAATTGATAATTTGCGCTTATATTTGCATATTTTGGACAAAAAAGTGAATTTTAACGAAAATTAACGAAAAAAGTCAACAAAAAACACGTTTTTGCGTCTTTTTGACCTATTTTGGAGGAAAAATGCTCAAATTTATGCTTTTGGAGGACTATAGTGGAAATCCGGTTGTTTTTGAGAAAAACAGGAGCAGAGTGAAGCTTTATAACAAGAATTACGGTCCACAAGAGTCAAATCCGGTATTCGGGAGCAAATATGAGTGCGCTGGCACGGTTTTTCAGCTCGGCGGAGATAAAGCATACCCTATATCGGTCATATGGGACAACGGACACAAGAATAGCTACAGAGAAGGCGACTTAATACTGTTAAATCACAGCGAAATCACCAACTTGGGGCCAAATGAAGCATTCCGGCTTAAGCATGGTAAACGGCCTAAGCCTAAGGAGAAAATCCTCAAATGGAAGGAGATAGAATACTAATGGAATTAATAAATTATGGTATGGTATTTGTAATTTTGTTAGGTATAGCAATAGTAATAGCAGGTATAGCATTATGTGCCCATCTGGTGCATGACCTGCGGAAGGAAAGGCCGGACGCAAGTCCATTCTGCTACTACTGGATGGGTGTTGCTTCGCTGGTACCTATAGTACTATATCTATTCGCGCTTTTGATTAAATATCCGGTTATTTTTATTGTTCGATAAGATGTTGATTATTTTACTATTACTATCGAATTTATTTGTCGAAAAAAATTGTTCGATCGAAAATTGCAATCGATCGATGGATATATTGTGTCGATCGATGTCCCTATGATACCGTAATACACCATAACAATATAGTAATAGTATAAATATAAAAACCATATAAGAACATAGTAACAGTGGTATTGTAAAACATATAGTAATAGGGATAAAAAACCAGTACCAGCATAGCTGGAAAGGAGTGGTGGAATGGATACGGAAACCAAGAGAAACCTGCTAATAGCGGCTATATTCCTAACAGGCTTGTTAGTTGCACATGGTGGTGAACGTAGAAGCTGGTTTGGCGTTGTTGCTGGTGCTATATTACTAGGTTGCTGCTTTGTTGTTACTTTGTTATGTTTGCCATAGAGGATCGTCCGATTGTAGATTTCAGCGCGCGGGCAGAAAATTGAGCGATAAGGAGGAGTTATGTTATCTATTATACCCATTCATATAGTGGTAGGCCTTGGTATGATTGGCTGCCTTCTGGCGGGTGCTTGTTGCATCGTTTTTGGCACGGATAAGGATAATGGTAAGATAGCGCTGTATGGGGTAGCATTAGTAATAGTATTCATTATTATGGCAATGCTGGCTGATGCAGGCTTTCTACCGTAATAAGGAGGGGTTATGCTGTTTATACCAATAAGTGCCGTTATACCCATAAGCACGGCGTGTACGTTGCTGTTAGCTGTAGTTCTACTCGCCAGCGGGGTGGAGCGTCAAGACGGTCTGCAGATGTGGGCGGCTACGTTTGTTGCAGCTGTGTTTGTTGCTATAGTTGCAATGTTAGCTAATGGTTTAATAATGTAAAGGAGCTTAAACATGTTTATACCAATGCGAATTTTGATTACTATCGGGATGTTATGTCTCCTCTTCGCCGGAATTATTCTAGTCTGTATAGCCGGAGATAAGCATTCTTGGAAGGCGGCAGTAACAGGATTTATCTGCATAGCCACATTTTTCATTCTTGTAATATTTGACTCCAGCGGATTACTTTACTGAACAAGGGGGTGGTAAGATGTTCTTTCTGTCGGAAGAGGTTTTACTAATTATAACAATATTATCAGCGGCACTCACCGGCATTGGCCTCATTTTCGGCGGGCTCAACAAAGAAAAACCGAAGCTGATCATATTAGGAGCTTCTTTTATAGTTGTCGCCTATGTCGCTATAGTATCATGCGGGTGATAGTACTATAATACTACCAGTTTGGTAGGAAAGGGTTTTAATAATGATATTCGGACTTTCTATAATACCGTTCTGTGCAGCTTTGCTGTTTGTTATCGGCATAATATGCGTGATTGTGGGCCTTGTAGCTATGTGTGAAGGGGATTTTAAGCCAATAACTATTGGTGCAGTCGCGCTAATAACTCTGTATATAGCCAAAAGCTTTGGTATATACTGATGGGAGGATTTTTACAATGATTACAATAATTTTAGGCTTAGGAATGGCTGGAATAGGTGGCTGGCTCATGTACAGAGGCCTGAGATTCAGCATTCTAATAGATATAATATCAGGGTGTGTTTTTATCATACTCGGATCAGCATTGGCAGTCTTATAAAAAGTGTCAGACAAAGTGTCAGACAACTACTTTTTTGTGTCAGACAAATTAATTGGTGTCAGACAACTTGTCAGACAAACTTGTCAGACAAAAATAGGGAGAAATTATATGGAAATTACTGAGAAATTACCTGAAAAAGAAATGTTGAGGAGAAGGATAGTGTCAAATGCACGCAATCCTCGGCATTTCTGTCCATATAAAGAGCCGTGTTTCCACCAGTGTTACAAATTTTTCACGCGGTGGGAAAGGTTTAGATTTATTATAAATTTTATGCTCTGCCCGTGCGACGTGCTCCCAGCGGAAAAGGTTAAGAAGCGGACATGGGATTGGATTAACAGGGCAGAGTAGCGAAGAACTGTAAAAGGGAGGTGGAAACCGAATTATTTTTGCAACGATTACAGGTAGTAACATAATGGTATAATAGTAGTAGTAATAACAACACCATAGAAAGG
>CAYVQT010000090.1:0-8313 GCA_964453665.1 uncultured Dehalococcoidia bacterium
CGCGCCCTCACGACTATTACTTACCATATATGTTAGCACTTGTTAAAGATACAAGTGGCGCGGTTACCGCACCCGAATTAACCACGAACGGAGTATTGAATGAGGGTTGTTCAAAAAAATGCAGCAAAGAAGCCCAATGTTACTGAACGAGGCTGTTTCCCTTGACACTTACACCTAGCTATGTTTTAATCAGTGCTAATCGGCAGATGGTACGAGAATACAATTGATATGGGTTGGTAGATATGAGAAGCGATGTTACTAAAAAGGGGATTGAGCGTGCCCCTCACCGGTCACTGATGCGTGCTCTGGGGCTGACTACCTGGGAAATAGAACAGCCCATAGTCGGCATAGTCAACAGCTTCAACGAGATTATCCCCGGTCATATTCAGCTGAAAGAGGTGGCTGAAGCGGCGAAGGCCGGAGTGTATAGCACGGGTGGTACGCCGCTGGAGTTCGAGACTATAGGTGTCTGCGACGGCATTGCAATGGGTCATCTGGGAATGAGATACAGCCTGCCCAGCAGGGAGCTTATAGCGGACTCTGTGGAGACAGTGGTGCAGGCTCATGCTTTCGATGCGCTGGTGTTCATACCGAACTGTGACAAGATAATTCCCGGAATGCTGATGGCTGCGGTGAGGCTCAATATACCATCCATATTTGTCAGCGGTGGGCCCATGCTGGCGGGACGTATGTCTGATGACAGGTGCGTTGACCTGAGTAATGTTTTCGAAGCGGTGGGCAGGGTGACAAAGGGGGAGATGAGCCAGAAGGAGCTTGATGAACTCGAGGCGGTGGCATGTCCCGGCTGCGGAAGCTGCTCCGGGATGTTCACAGCGAATACAATGAATTGTCTGACCGAGGCTCTGGGTATGGCGCTGCCGGGTAATGGTACAATTCCCGCCATCGACGCCCGCAGGATACAGCTCGCAAAGCAGGCAGGGCGGAAGGTGATGGATCTGCTGGCGAAGGATATTCGCCCCCGCGATATTATCACCAATCGCTCTATCCACAACGCCTTCGTGGTGGATATGGCTTTAGGCGGCAGCACCAATTCCGTGCTGCATATTATAGCGCTGGCGCATGAGGCGGATATTGAATTCCCGCTGGAGACCATAAATGAGATCAGCCAGCGTACGCCGCATCTATCCAAGATGAGGCCCTCGGGGGACTATCATCTGGAGGACCTGGACCTCGCAGGGGGTATAGCGGCGGTGATGAAAGAAGTTAGTGAGCAACTGAATCTGGATGTAAGGACAGTATCCGGCAGTTCTTTGCGCGAGGATATCGCCGATGCCAGGGTTAGGGATGCGGAAGTCATCCGCCCCGTGTCAAATCCTCATTCGGCAAGAGGAGGACTCAGTATCCTCTTCGGCAATCTGGCTCCGCAGGGGGCTGTTGTCAAGAGTGCTGCGGTGATTCCCGAGATGATGGTGCACGAGGGGCCGGCACGTGTGTTTAACTCTGAGGATGAAGCCACCGGCGAGATTATGAAAGGTGTGGTCAAGTCAGGAGACGTGGTGGTTATTCGCTACGAGGGGCCAAGAGGGGGGCCGGGTATGCCCGAGATGCTTACGCCGACCTCGATCATTTCCGGCATGGGGCTGGATAAAGAGGTGGCTCTTATTACCGATGGGCGTTTCTCCGGAGCTACCAGAGGCGCTGCTATAGGGCATGTATCTCCCGAGGCGGCGGAGAAGGGACCTATCGCGGCTTTGAAGGATGGTGACCGGATAAAGATTGATATTCCCAACAACAGAATTGAAGTCGAACTCAGCGACGGCGAAATTGAACGGCGGCTGTCGCAGTTGCCTGAATTCGAGCCCAAGATAAAGACCGGTTATCTCAAACGCTATATTGAGAAAGTAACCTCTGCGTCGACCGGCGCGGTGTTCAGATAGGAGATCACAATGAAACTGAATGGTGCGCGAATATTGTGCGAAAGCCTGGTTAAGGAGGGGGTAGAGGTTATTTTCGGCTTCCCCGGCGGGTCTGTACTGCCCCTTTACGACGTCCTGCCTCAATACCCGCAGCTGCGACATATCCTGGTACGCCATGAGCAGGGGGCGGCTCATGCCGCTGATGCATACGCGAGAGTTACGGGCAAAGTTGGTGTATGTCTGGCTACCTCCGGTCCCGGGGCCTGCAACCTCGTGACCGGAATCGCAAACGCTCATCTGGATTCATCTCCGGTTGTAGCTATAACAGGGCAGGTGGCAAAACCGTTTATCGGCAAGGACGCCTTTCAGGAAATCGATATTACGGGCATAACAGTTCCCATCACCAAGCATAACTATCTCGTCCTCAGGGCGGACGAGATAGCGACGGTTGTCAAGGAGGCTTTCCTCATTTCGGGGACCGGCAGGCCCGGCCCTGTACTTCTTGATATACCCCGCGATGTATTCATCGAGGAGGCAAACTTTGAATACCCGGAGAAGGTAGAGCTTCGGGGCTACAAGCCGACCGTGCGTGGACATGCCGTTCAGATTAAAAAGGCCGCCAAGCTGATCGCTGAATCGCAGCGTCCCGTTATCCTGGCGGGTAGAGGCGTTATCATCTCCGGGGCTTATGAGGAGCTGAAGGAGCTAGCGGAAAAGGTGCAGATTCCCGTGATAACGACGCTGTTGGGAATCAGCAGTTTCCCTGAAGACCACGTTCTTAGCCTGGGCATGCTTGGCATGCACGGTACGGCCTGCGCGAATATGGCGGTGGATGGGACAGACCTCATTATCGCTATCGGGATGCGTTTTGACGATAGAGCGACAGGTAAGGTGAGCGGTTTCGCTCCACATGCGAACGTAATCCATATCGATGTGGACCCGGCCGAGATAGGGAAAAATGTGCGGGTGACTGTGCCCATAGTTGGCGAGGTGAAGAACGTACTACGGTCGCTAAACAAGCAGTTGGATAACCAGACGCACCTCGCCTGGATTGAGCAGATCGAGGAGTGGCGGCGGGCGCATCCGTTACATATAGATACCGATTCTGATAAGATACAGCCGCAATACGTGGTCAGCAAGATATGTGATGTCACAAAAGGCAATGCTATTATAGTCACGGGCGTGGGGCAGAACCAGATGTGGGCGGCGCAGCATTTCTGCTACCGAAAGCCCAACAGCTTTGTCTCTTCAGGCGGCCTGGGGACTATGGGATTTGAACTGCCGGCGGCAATAGGCGCCAAGGTTGGTCGTCCGGACGATACCGTCTGGGCTATCGCTGGCGACGGCGGCTTCCAGATGACTATTCAGGAGTTGGGAACGGCTGTTCAGGATAACATCGCGGTGAAAATCGCCATCCTCAATAATGGTTATCTGGGGATGGTGAGGCAGTGGCAGGACTTGTTCTATGAACGCCGTTACGTGGCCACACCGTTGAGCAGCCCGGACTTCGTAAAGGTCGCTGAGGCCTATGGAATGCCGGGTATCAGGGTGACAGATAAGTCTAAGGTTGTCCCCGCCATCCAGAAGGCCATGAAGCACAAGGGGCCGTTTCTTATTGATTTCATGGTCGAACCGGAGGAGAATGTCTACCCAATGGTAGCACCTGGGTGCACTCTGGCGGAGATACTTGACGATCCGAGGAAGAAGGTTCGAATTAAGGTAACACCGCGGGCAACGAGCAATCTGTAAATCCTTCTATGTTCACTAATACTCATAAGGCAGAGTGATATGACAAAGCATACATTGGTGGCTCTGGTGGAGGACAGGCCCGGTGTACTAAATCGAGTGGCCAGTCTGATACGCAGGCGCAGCTTCAATATTGAAAGTATCGCTGTGGGCCACTCCGAAATGCCGGGGCTTTCCAGGATGACTATAGTGGTTGATGGAGCTACTACTGCGGTAGAGCAGGTGAGGAAGCAGCTGGATAAGTTGATTGAGGTGGTTAAAGTCACTGATATCACGCAGGGGCGCATCATTGCCCGGGAACTGGCGCTGATAAAGGTACATTCGACCTCAACGACCCGTAGCGAGATCATGCAGATAGTGGATATATTTCGGGCGAAGATCGTTGATGTTGCTGCGGATTCAATGATAATTGAGGCAACAGGTGACGAAGAGAAGATAGATTCCCTGTACAACCTCCTTAAGAAGTTTGGCATAAAGGAGCTTGCGCGTACAGGCAGGATTGCTCTGCCTCGTGGTGGAGCTGCTGGCGAATAGGTGAGGGAACGAACTAAGAGTCGCTCACAACGGATTTAAGCAGACCAACAAATTTCAAAGATTGGAGGCAAAATGTATTACGACAAGGATGCCGATCTGAAGCTACTGGCGAATAAGATTGTTGGCATAGTTGGCTTTGGCAGCCAGGGCCATGCTCATGCCATGAATCTCAGGGATAGCGGGTGTAATGTTATCGTTGCTGAGGCTAAGGGAAGCGAACCCTGGAAAACGGCTAAAAAGGCCGGGTTCAAGGTTAGCGGCGCTGATGAGGTGGCAAAGGAGGCGGATATTGTTACCATGCTCGTGCCCGATAACCTGCATCCCGCAGTATACCGTCAGATGGAGAAGGGGCTGACAAAGGGGAAGATGCTGGTGTTCGCTCACGGCTTTAACATACACTACAATCAGATTGTCCCGCCTGATAGTATCGATGTGACGATGGTGGCGCCCAAGTGCCCCGGGCACATGCTGCGCCAGACCTATACGGAGGGCTCAGGCCCACCGGCCCTCGTTGCCGTTCATCAGGACGCCACGGGCAAGGCGAAGAAAATCGCACTGGCCTACGCTAAAGGTATCGGATGCACCAGGGCCGGAGTCCTTGATACTACCTTTGCTGAAGAGACGGAGACAGACCTTTTCGGCGAGCAAACGGTACTGTGCGGCGGGGTTGCCTGTCTGGTTAAAGCCGCTTTCGAAACCCTGGTAGATGCGGGCTATCAGCCTGAAATTGCCTATTTCGAATGTATGCATGAGTTGAAGCTCATCGTCGACCTTTTCTACCAGGGGGGACTGGGCTACATGAATTACTCGGTAAGTGACACTGCAGAATACGGCGGCTATGTTTCGGGTCCTCGTGTTATTGATGAATGCGGCCGGGGGGCTATGCAGCAGATACTTTCCGAAATTCAGGACGGCAGCTTCGCCACTCGATGGATACTGGAGAATCAGGCTGGATGTCCTTCCTTCAAAGCCATGAGGAGGATGGAGCAGGAGCATGAGATAGAGATCGTGGGCAAGAAGCTCAGGGGGATGATGCCCTGGCTTAAGGGGAAGTGACGAGTAGATAAAGGAAAGCACGTTGGATAAGGTTATCATATTCGATACTACACTGCGTGACGGCGAACAGTCGTCAGGTGCGGCGCTTAATATTGACGAGAAGCTGGAAATCGCCAGACAACTGGAGAAGTTGAAGGTTGACGTTATCGAGGCCGGTTTCCCTGTTGCCTCTCCCGGAGACCTGGAGGCGGTACGTCGCATTGTGAAGGAGGTGCGTGGCCCTACTATCTGTGCTCTTTCGCATGCACAGCCGAAGGCCGTGGATGCCGCATGGGAGGCAGTGAAAAATGCTCGCAGCCCCAGAATCCATGTCTTTCTCTCCAGTTCGGATTTTCACATCTCGCACCAGCTCAGGAAGAGCAGGGACCAGGTTCTAAAGCTCACTGGGGACATGGTTAAGCGGGCCAAAAGGCATCTTGAGGATGTGGAGTTCTCGCCTATGGACGCTACTCGCACTGACCGTGAGTTTCTGTACAGGATAATAGAGGTAGCCATCGATGCTGGTGCGACAACTATAAATATTCCCGATACTGTGGGCTATACCATACCGCGTGAGTTCTGTGATCTGCTTGACTGTGTTTTCAAGAATGTGCCCAATATAAATAAAGCTGTGGTCAGTGTCCATTGCCATAACGACCTGGGGCTAGCCGTAGCTAACAGTCTTGCCGCACTTGACCACGGTGTGCGTCAGATTGAATGCACCATCAACGGTATTGGCGAGCGTGCCGGTAATGCCTCTCTTGAGGAGATAGTGATGGCGCTGCGGACTCGCAGCGACTTATTTGATTACACGACAGGGATCGATACCACTCAAATCAATAAAACAAGCCGTCTGGTTAGCGACATAACCGGGATGTATGTGCAGCCCAACAAGGCCATTGTTGGTCGAAATGCCTTTCGACATGAGTCCGGTATACACCAGGATGGCATTCTTAAGGAAAGGACTACCTACGAGATTATGAACCCCAGGGATGTCGGCCGCACGGACAGCGTGCTGACTCTGGGCAAGCTCAGCGGGCGGGCAGCCTTCAAGGACCGTCTTAAGGAGCTGGGCTATACACTGACAGATGAAGAGCTTAAACGCGCTTTTACCGCTTTCAAGGAACTGGCGGATAAAAAGAAAGAGATAAAGGACCGGGATCTTGAGGCGTTGGTAGCTGAAGAAATGCGCACCTTCTCGGAGACTTATCACCTGGAACAGGTGCAGGTTTCATGCGGGGACCACAGTGTTCCTACCGCTTCTGTGAAGCTGGTGGACCCCGATGGTAAGGCTATTGCCGACGCCGCCCTGGGAGCCGGCCCTGTAGATGCCATATACAAGGCTATTAATCGACTTGTAGGAGTACCCAACGAGCTTATAGAATTCAGCATCGAATCGGTTACCGAGGGCATCGACGCTATCGGCGAGGTAACGATAAGGATTCAGAGCGGTGAAAAGACATACACGGGGCGTGGCGCATCTACTGACATTATGGTCGCCAGTGCAAAAGCCTACATGAATGCCCTCAATCGGCTACTGGCGGCGATGAAAAGGAAATAACCTGTTTTCATTCTATCGGGCTGGTGGAATGCCGGAACAGAATTGTTATAGACGAGTGGCTCAGGGGTTCTTCTCCAAAGTGGTTGGTATAGGGTACTCCCAGCTTGTCTAGTGTTTCTTGCAACTGAGTACTACTCCAAATCTCGATGACTAACCTATATGGTGCTGTACCTGCACGTGTTCTATATTGTCGCCGTCTGACTTTAACGTTAGGGTCTTGCCCGTTGCGCTGGAGTGCCCAAGTCTCAATCGCTGATGTACTGTTCATTGCTGTCCTCTATCATTAGTTTCACCCCCGAGCGTGTGCCAATCTTCGCCCCAAAATTCAGCAGTAATATCACCGAAATCGTCTATTAGATACATTTTAGGTGCTACAATGTCTAGTGGTACACGATGCTTAAGCTGTCGCTCTACAGAAGCACTAAGATAATAACGACTAGGAACCCGTATTGTGATAGCATCAAAAGTTGCAGTCTCATACCACCTGATGGGGTCACCATTATGTGGAACTTTTATATCTCTTGTTGTTCTAACCAAGCGACTTATTGTATCTGTGTCAACCATTTCTAGAGTAAGTGCAAATACTTGGTCATTCTCCTCGTTATATGCTTCACAAGCTAGTACAACACATAGGTCAAGTATTACTGGAAACTCACTTTTGCTACCTCTATATATGGTGTCATAAATGCCAATAATATCAGTAAGATTGCCATGCTCATCATAGTGTACTTCCTTAGCCCAAGCTCCCCATAATACGTCCATCAACCTTTCCTCCTGTAGCGATAATGGTTCTTCAGTCGGTATTGTAGCACTTGTTTCAGGACGTATCATCGGCCTATATTTATCTCCTCATAGCCGATAGCGTTGTTATAGTCTGCTTAGGCTGTGTTCTTGCTCGCCTTTTAGCCTTTTTGTACTTGTGCTTTTTCGTTGACACCCTGAATCCACTCTTAGCAAAAGTAGGAGCTTCCGACAGTCTAGGTATAAGGGTATAGCTGGTTGTACTTGTTTGTGCTGGAGTTACTACTCTTCGTTTAGCTACGAAGTTATGCCAGTTGCGGTAAGGGAACTTATAATACCTGCAACTTCTGCGGGAGTCCTGTTTTTTAGGCTCTCATGCGGTCTGAAGTAATTGTAGTGTATCAGCCAGCCCTCAGTAAATAATCTGGCTGATTTAACATCTTTCAGTCCTCGCATTACCTTCGTGCGTTCCTTTAGTGTTGAATGAAATCTCTCTATAAGATTCGTATTTGCTCCTATTGCGAATGGCGATGTAGCTATATGTTCAGTATCAGCACCAAAAGTGAGTTCTATACCATCGAGATATGCATTTAGCTTGTCTGTAATAACCAACTTGGGGGTCTTGCCCGCTCTCTTAGCAGCAAGGGACATAAGCTGTTGAGCATCTTTGGTTGTACGTCCCTTTTCGGATATGTGCGTAGCTAGAAGGTATCTAGTGTCAGCGTCTATGATGTCCCAAAACCAGACCTTTTTGCCGTCCATATCCTGCGTATTTCGGTGAAATCGGACACCGGTTTCGCTCCAAACCGGCCATCTTCT
>CAYVQT010000091.1:0-8302 GCA_964453665.1 uncultured Dehalococcoidia bacterium
CAGGGTGGCCGGTTTGCTCCGTGAAGGCGGCCGATTTGGTCCGAAATACGCAGATTTACTAAGTGCAAGTCATAAAAGCAATGGATATTCAGGCGAAGGATATGTAGACCAGGCCCTAATTATAGAAGCGAAAAAAAAGCACTTTAGAGCGTTATGTGCCTTAATTGAGAGACTGGAGAGAACTATAGACATACGCACATTGTGGCTAAGACATGAAGTAGAGAAAGATGGCCGGAAAATTGAATATTGGTTAGATGGGTTCGAATTGGCAGAAGAATCAGGAGACGTGATTTCAGACACTGATAGAAGTGATGCATGGGTTCGCAAGGAAACCAGCAACGGACAAATCACTGACTTATCGCTTGGTCTTGAGAAAAACCTCTTGTTCCAGTGTCTTACAGCTCACCTAGACGAGAATATTTGGGGACTCTTTGTGGATTGGAAGGAAATGCTAAAACAAATTGAGCAGGTGCATCTCGACGTGAAGGCAGGCGTTGAGTCCTCCGATGAGGAATATTATGCAATGTGCCGTCGCCATGAGGACATCCGTGATAGGTTAATGATAGCACTCGGTAAAGCTCGCCATAAGGGGATTTTCAAGGGCAAGTGTGAATACTGTCCTTGATATGCCTTCCATTCTGCTGCATATCTGCCATGATGTGACTAATTGGGCTCACTACAAGAAGGTATATATTGACATTATTGACGATAACACTTATATTTATTAGTGTTATCACCAATAACACACTCAGATAGGAGGTCAATGTATTCAACCAAAGAAGCAGCAGGTAAACTTGGTATTTCGCAAAATCAGGTTAGATACTTATTGACCAAAGGAGTGATAGATGGTAAAAAACTGGGTCATGACTGGGTAGTCCTCAGCCTGGACTACAAGAGGAAAAGGAAACCTAAGATGAAGAAAGGGGGAAAACAATGACTCAAATCGTTAAGCAAATAACAGAAAGTTTTGTTAAGCGCAAATCAATTCATGAAACAAATGGGGGTAATTTAGCTTCAAAAACTGGTAGGGCGCACAGGACTCGAACCTGTAACCCACTGATTAAGAGTCAGTTGCTCTGCCAAATTGAGCTAGCGCCCCACCATTTTGTAGCTGCCGTGCGTAATTCTAACACCTATCTGGTGGCTGTGGCAAGCAGTCATCCGGCGTGGCATAAATGCACTCACCACGAGGTATGAAAATGCCATTTTCGTAATAATAGCTGTTTAAAAACTGTTCGTGGTGAGCTTGTCGAACCATGAACGGCCCTTCGACAAGCTCAGGGCGAGCGGTTTGGATCCTGTTTAAATCAATGCCGAATTAACCCTATCGATTAGCTCATCCCCTCGACGAAAGCCTTGACGTTCTTACCCAGGACGGAATGGTTATAACCGCCCTCCAGTACGCCGTATCTTCTTCCCAGGCAAACGCTCTCTGAGAATTCCTTAACCATCTGCCCGATTGTCAGGTAGTCCCCGGTTGCCAGTTCCCCTCCCCAGTCGTCCTCGTGGCGGTCGAACCCAGCGGATACGGCGATAATATCCGCTTTCTGCTCGTTCAGGAAACGGGAGATGCTGTCCACGAACTCCTGTCTGTCTCTGGCCTCGGGATGGAAATAGGTGACCTCAGCGGTATTGCGGAAGATATTCTCTGTGCCGTCTCCGAAATGGAGGTCTATGTCCAGGATAAGTGCCGTGCTGATAACGCCTTCCTGTCTGAGCCTGGCTATGGATATAGCCATGTTGTTGAAGAAGCAGAATCCCCAGCAGTGGTCCGGGCTGGCGTGGTGCCCTGGAGGCCTGATGACGCCGAAGGCAGGCTCTCCATTCATGGCCAGCTCTGATGCTTTGATAGCTCCGCCCGCTGACAGCAGAGCTACCTCGTATATCTCCGGCGATCTCCGGATATCTGCGATGTGCAGGTTGGAGTGAACCAGCTGTATGTCCGTTGTTGAAGCTGGCTCAGGGGTCACAATATCGTATTGAGGCGGGACCTCTTTCAGGATACACTCCATGCGCCCCGCTTTGGCGGCGGGGTCGCCGGCATAGATCTCCTCGTAGCGCGGGTGATAGACTATCTTCATTGCAGGTTACCTCTTCTACGGTGTCAGTTCCTGAAGGGTGTCTGCGTAGATGCGGTATGTCCTCGAATCGAAAAGCACAAAGACAACTTCCGACAGGGTGTCGTCCTTATCCAGGAAATCAACGACGGTTTTCAAAGCGACCCTCGCTGCTTGCTCTACCGGATAGCCGTAAGCGCCTGTGCTTATCGAAGGGAAGGAGATACTTTTCAGGCTTCGTTCAACCGCCAGATTGAGGCTTTCCCTGTAGGCGCTGGCCAGGAGTCCTGCTTCACCCCTGGAGCCGCCATGCCATACCGGGCCCACGGTATGGATGACGTAGCGTGCCTTTAACCTGCCCCCGGTAGTAATAACAGCTTCGCCTGTCGGCAAACGTCCTCTATCCGAACGTATTTGCCTGCATTCCTCGAGGATAACCGGGCCTCCCGCCCGATGGATAGCCCCGTCCACGCCGCCGCCGCCCATAAGGCCGGAGTTAGCAGCATTGACGATGGCATCGGTTGCCTGCCGGGTGATGTCCCCCTGAGCAATTGAGAGCCTGGTCATGTTGATAGTCAGCTCTGTGCTCCCTTATCGGATTCCTCCGAATCAGTCGATTCCTGCTCATCCTGTTTTTCAAATGCCTGTTCCTGCTCTCTGATCCAGCGCTTGATTTCGTCCAGGCTGGGCGGCGCAACGTAGAACACCTCTACATCCGGGGGGAATTGAATCTGATGGCCTTCTCTCATTATAAGTATGCCGATGTCCTCGCCCTTTAAAGTCTCGTCTATTCTTTTTGCCATGTCCGTATTTCGCTTCGAACGCACCTCGGAATAGGACTCGTAGACCTTTGTAAGCACCTTCTGGTTTTGCAGGCCGATTGTCAAACACCGGCTCCAGTCCATGAACTCCGTCAGCAGTTCGATATCTTCAATGGGCTGGACCTCAGCCCCTTTGTCAAGTCTGGCCCGAATAACTTGGTAACCCGAGCTGTTCAACTGCTCGACGACCTTGCATCCTTCCTCGCCACCTACCGGCACCAGTTCATGGTATACCTTGTTCACACTGCCGAGCTTTAGTTCCAGGTTTGCCACATGAGCCTCGACCTCGTCCCAGTACCTGCGTGCTTTTTCCTGGAACCCCTCATCGGGTTCAAAAGGTAAGAAAATGAGGGGCACGAAGACCAGTCTCCTGCCCTTGCTGAACTTCTCCGCCTCGGGTCTCTCTATCTTGCCCAGTTCCTCTGCCATATCTATCGCATTGAACCTCCCTACCAGAAGTCGATATTATATATATTCTCGGTTTCCTTGATAGTCCTGGCTATCTCACGCTTGACTGCGTCGTCAGTGACAGGTTCTACCTGCGATACTGGCAGTCCTGATTCGTTCTTTGACTCTTTCCATTTCAATATATATCCGGGGACGTTAGCGTAACCACATGTGCCTCCGCCGCAACATGCCGACTCCACACAGGACATCCCGACTACACATAGTACCTCTCTGCCATTATAAGGCAGCCTCAACTCCTTGAGCGGGGTATAATACCCTGCCAGGCCATGCACGTCCTCACCGACTTCTAAATGAACATATTCCATATCCCGTTCACCTCCTGAATACTCCCCTGATTATAGTTTACCAGAATTCGATATTCTGTATATGCTCCGTTTCCCTGATCACCCCGGCAACATAACGCCTTGTCTTCTCGTCGTCAATCGGTTCCACATCGGAGACCGGCAAGCCCGCTTCGTTTACCCTGGATTTCCAGGATAGTATATATCCGGGCACGAGAGCGTAGAGGCCGCCGCGGCCCGCGCACAGGGAATCCCCCGCGCAGCAGGAGCATTCCAGCATGCCCACGCCTGTAACGTAGAGGACCTCCCTCCCGTTGTGCTTCAGCCTCAACTCCTGGAAAAGGATGTAGTAGCCGGATGGGACGGCCAGCTCCTTCTCCAATTCCTGATGGACGTATTCCCTGCTCACTTCATCTCCTGGCTGAATCCTTAATCTTAACAGTCCTGTCCCTGTTCTTCCGCGGCTTCTCCTTTTTCTTCTGGAGGAAGCCCTTCATACGGAACCATGATGGAGTGCGATAGCCTTTCATAGCAGCTCGATTTCACTTTCTTTGAGGTAGTACGGCTGTTGACCTTCCGAGCATCACTCTGCGGCCGTTCTGGTTCTCTGCCCATGTCTCACATTCGACGTAACCCTCGCCGTCCTTCACGTACTTCTCCGCCACCTCACCCTGGAAGGTGAGGGTGTCTCCGGGGAAAACGTTTCCTCTCATCTCCGCATAGTGCCTGGTAAGCATGCCCTCACCACCTATCCAGCTGGTGATAAGATGTGCCAGGAATGCCGTATTATGAGGGCCGTGGGCGACTACGTTGGGAAGGCCCAGGGTCTGAGTGGCGAACTGATAATCGAAATGATGCGGGCCGTAGTCATTTACGGCCGCTGCCCACTTGAGAATGGTGAACAGGGTTATCTCCTTCACCAGAGGGGGTAACTGGACACCGATTTCGACATCATCGAAGCATATCTTTCCTGTGACAGGAGGCCGGGGCCCCACTTCGCTCTTTTGCGGCGCTTCTCCGGAGGCCGACCCTCCGGCCGAAGAGCCCTCCAGGGAGACCATAGCCTCGCTCGTAATTCCCACCAGCTCGTTTCTCTGGTTGCGGTGCTCATTGTCGATGCGAATGAACACCATCCTGCCGCTCTTGCCTTCCCTCTGGTAGATGTCGCCCAGCTTGCAGATGCTGGTTATCATATCGCCCGGTCTCAGGGGGATAAAGAAAAGGAACTCGTTGAACGCCTGAAAAGTGCGGGGGAACGGCGGTGCGAAGGGCAGGCTCATGTGGGACATATCTGGTGAACGCCTGAATGCGTGGTTGCTCGGGTTGAATGCTTCGAGATATGCCGGGGGGGCTATGATGCCGCCCCATCGTGTCCTCTGGGCGTACTGCTCGTCCTGCCACAGCGGGTTGTCGTCGGTGGTAGCCTCAAGGAATCTCCTGATACCCCAGACCGTGACCTCTTCCGGCAGGTAATTGGGGAAAAGCCTGGCTCCGATGTGGCTCCGCATATCGTCGGTTATTGCTGAATCGCCGGTCATATCGAACGCTCCTGTGATAAAAAATCCCTGATACTAGTATATAAGAAAACATAAATGAGGGAAACCAGCGCACCCGAAGGGGTTCTGGGCATAAAGCAATATCTTTTTTTCGGATTCTGTACTATATATGCCCCTGTAAATAGCACAGAAATTTGGAATGGCAAGATAGATCCTTCGTTATGGCCGGAGCTTAAACGCAAGTGCGAGGCTGGAAGTTTAAGGGAGGTTGCGAAAGAGTATGGGATTTCGCATGATGCATTGAGGAAAACGTTGTGGGCTATGAGAGTGAATCAGTATCATAACTATTGATGCATCCAACATGAACTTTTCATGCATTAATTGATTTTCTGGAGTGATGAAAGCAAATATAATATTTAAGGGAAAATAAGCTAAGATTTCAACAACTGTGCGATCTTTTTCTTAACACTTTCCCGCCCATTATTCAGTTGAAATGAGTCAATCACTGGATGGGAATCCAAACGTTGCGGACGAGTAATATCATCGATTTCACGATCAATCCGTACAAGTAGTTTCTTACGTTCCTCATTTATCTCACCGTGTGTCTCCAGTCTAGAGCACAGGTTCATTGCGCTATCTAAAAAGCGTTTATAACTCAAAGGTCTTCTATCCCCTTGTCTAATGAATTGTTTTGCTGTGTTATAAATATCCCGCAAACCACGTAAACCAAACTTGACTTCATTTACTAGAGGCCATGCTTCGTCATTCACTTGGTAAAGCAGTTGATATAGGGCATTTTTACTACGTGGAGGAAATAGTTTTAAGGCTTGACCAATGTCTTGTGAGCAGAACAATATCTCATCAACGGCGCCATCCCAGTTAACAGCTGATTTTAACGCACGTGATAAACTCAGGTGCGCTTCTCCTCTTTTCATTAACCACTCACTCTGTATAGGTATACCATAATCTAGCGCAAGGGTAGAAACTTCGATCCCACCATTTGGATCGTTTGCTGCCATTTCACTCTCATACCAAAGGTGGAAGAGTTTCTCTTTGCGTTGCCCTAATTTCTCGGATTTTGAGAAGGCTTTTCTTGCCATATTAAGGCTTTGTTTTTCATCTGTTGACTTGTACTTCTCAATCAGGCAGCGACCTTTCGTAAGAAATAGATCTGGGTCATCTTTATGAAATTCTAAGGCAGAATCAACAGTTTTAATTGCCTCATCATGCCTGTTTTCAAATAATAGCGCATTCGCTTGTGTAATGGCTGCTCCCACCCTCCTTGTACGTAAAAGTGCATGAGATTTGCCAACACGTTTTTTTCGTAAATTTGTGACAATCCTCTCTAAAGCTTTGGGATCACTAACAAGCATCTGTTGATTCTCCATAACTAAAAGGGCAGTATTATTAGATACAGCGAATCTTGGTTCGCGTTTAATAAAAGGTTGTGCATTGACCAGAAATAGAGACTGTAATTCTGCTATGCATTCATAAAGACGCTCATTCTCATACGCAGTTGCTTGCTTAAGCTCTGTCAATGATGCTTCCTGCATATATGAACATGCTAATAGGACTCTACGACTCTCCACGGATAATTGCTCAATTTCTCGTTGCAGTGCTGCTTTACGAGCCTCACTGCCAAGTTTTCCCTTCCATTGTTGAATAGCGTCATTGAATGGAACGCCAGTTCGACATAGCCTTAGAAGAGACTCTGTGAAAAGAGGTGATCCGTCAGTAGCTTTGCGCATTCTCTCGATCTGTTGTGTTGTTAAATTTGGACCACCTATTATCTCGATAAGATTACGTGCATATTCAATATATTCAAACTCTTGTAGACCACCTACAGTAATACTTGATTCGTTGGAGTAGGCAACATTCATGCGTGTGGTTAGTAAGAAACGTGCTTGTGGATTCGATGTCTGAAGGGCCGTTTCCAGTATTACCTTCTGTTCATCAAGTTCACAAGAATCAACATTATCGATTACTACTAAACAGGGAATACTAGCCATAGCATTCTTAACAAACATCTTTAGCATGTGTAGAGATGCACCTTCGGTTTCCTTATCAAGTATAGCTAGTTCTGAACATAATGCTCTAAGAAGTGAGTCGGAATCAAAAAAATGAGTTTCGGGCACTTTGACAAACTCATTGATGTGTGCAACAAACTGTTTTTCTTTGGCAGTGAGCCAAATGACTTTATCCATATCATATGGTTTCGCTCTACAAACTTCTTCTGCAAATTCATAAGCTATCGAAGTTTTACCCTTCCCTCCATCTCCCGCAAGTACAATAGAATTGGCAAGATCATCCGCAAACCATTTCCATAGTTGTTCTAGTATGTCTTCTCTGCCAAAAAATCTAGGACAGATGAAGTTCCTATCAGGTAGGTTGTGATCAACAATGATTCTATGACTCTGAGAGAAGTATATAGGCTTCTCTGTATCCCAAAGAAAGGGATTGGAACGTTCACTAAAGAGAAGTTGATAGTCGTGTTTAGATGTGGCAGGCATACATTTATCTAGAGCCCTCAAATATGCTTCATTTTGATGGAATACACATCTGCCTTTATCGTCCTCGGGACCATTCTTACCAAAAAATATGGGTGCTTCTGAGGGCTTTCTTTTAGGAATATGTAGCAAGCCGAGTAATAACCTCTCCTCACCTATTTCATATAAGTGTTCTTTATATGAAATATCAATTTGTGCGCCGGTATGATTGGTTAAATTATCCTTAATTCGTTGAAGATTGATGTCATTTTCTTGTATACCGATGGCATGGAACTTTTTATCAGATTTAACTTCCTCGATCCCGTATACTATGTAACCGCCATAGGTATTATAGAAGCTAACTATATGGAGAATTGTTTTCCCGAGTGACACAGGGTCATTAGGCCCTTGCCTCTTGTAATCCCATAATTCACATTCCTTAGGGAGGAACTCGTTATCACATAATAGAGTGTCTATTACTCGTCTGTCTAATGTGATTTCCTTAATATAATTGGTAATTGCTTGTCTTACTGCTTTTATATCAATATTACTCATTTGGATCACCTTATGATCAAATTGATCGACATCAAGTTCTTTAGTGCATAAATCCTAGACGACGACTTATGCATTGTCAATGGCACGAATTGACTCATAATAAAAGTTACTGAATGCATTATAGTTGCGTCATAAAGA
>CAYVQT010000092.1:0-8289 GCA_964453665.1 uncultured Dehalococcoidia bacterium
GTGATGATGATTCGTGGAACAACTTGATGTTCAAGGTTTCCCAGGTAGGTTCAAGCCTCTTGTGCCACAGCTCCTTGGGTCTGGAAAGACCCATTTTATTCGCTACCGTGGTGATAGTTCGTGGGCTGCGGCCCAGTATAAAGGCAATTTCCTCTACAGTTGCTTTACTGACATACAATTCCTTTAACCGCTCCTTATCTTCAGCGGTCCACCCTCGCGCTACTGAACTGCCTCTCTTAACCCATTGACGCCTGACCTTCAGTTTCTCTGCTCGCTGGTTCAGCGCTTTCCATGTCCTATCGGGGAAGGCAGCCTTTATCGCTTCCGGCGACGCTGTAGGCCACAGCATCCTGAGCAGGTTTTCATCTTCTAATGTCCACCGCTTCTCTCTGGCATAGTTTGCCAGGGGCCTTTTAAGGTTGATTACCTGCCTGAGCCCCGCCTTCCAGACGACCGCAGCCTCTATGTGGGATGCATCATGCCTCAGTTCCACCCTGTCAACCAGTAGCTTAAGTAGCTGGTTGCGAAGGTGGCCTGGGTACCGTTCCCACTCCTCTTCAAGGTTCTCCAGAAACTGCCTGACTATGTCCACATCAACCAGCGTTGCCCCTGATATCGCCGGCTTTTGCCTGAGCATGTCCAGCTTCGCCCTCTCTTCACGAATCAGGCGCCAGTAGGTTTCCTCTCGTTCCGGGTCGCCGGAGCCAAGATAGCGCTCCAGGTTGGCGATATGTGCCTTGAGCTCCGCCTCCCGCCGACGGCGCTGGCTCTCCTCCAGGCCATGCTGGCTTACCTCAGTCTTGAGCTTCTCCAGGACTACCTTGGCATGCGGGGTCAGGTCAAGGCAGCCAAGGAACTCCCTGGTAAGTGGCTGAGTGAGGAGGTGATCTGCGATCTGGAGGCAGGGTGCGTCCAGCCGCGGCTGAGAGGTCGAGCGGCAGGCCCACCGTCGCTCTCCATTAAGAGCACTCAGCTTTCTTGGCTCATCATGATTGTAACAATACAGGAGCCCTGCCCACTCCATGGGCTCGGTATAGGCCGCTCTTCCTTTCGGTTTGGCCGACTTCGCTATCTCGTAAGCGTCCAGGAAAAGTTCACCCGGCACCACCGGCTCGTGGTTATTCTCTATCAGGATATCCCGCCACTGCCAGACGCCGATCAGCTTCAGGTTGGTGGCCAGACCTTTCAGGGCGTTGTAAGTAATAAGGTAGCCCGTGCTGTCTTTTAAATATGCTCTCAGAGACGACCTCGTCTCCATATATTTCAGATCTTCGGGGAAAAAGGGGAAGACCACTCTTCTTGCTTGAAGCACCTGGACAGCTTTGTACAGCGAGCGCTGCTTTACCACCTCTCGAAGAGCCTCAATACACACCTGCTGGTGAGGAGGATAGGGCTGCCACTTGCCGAATATATAGGAGCCGTCTCGCTTCTGGCCTTCGATGGCGACGATGTAGCCGGGGGAGACAGGGCTGCCCACATGCTCACCCTCGGCCGCCTTTGATGCCCGCCTCCTGCCCAGGCGTATACCGGCCTTCTTCATCTCTTCCGCCGAGTCCTCTATGTCCTCAGCGAGATAGTCCCAATCGCGCGGAATGGCCGGGCTGTAAACACCTTCGGGCGTCCTTACCCGGCATTGCTTCTCCTTAAGTAACTTGAGCAGCTTGTAGCCGAGCACACGGTCCCGATCCCGGCTTAGCCGGCTCATGCCTTCGGTAAGGTATACGGCGCCGACCTCACCGGTTTCCACCCGGCGCCACAGGTCGGCCAGTCCGGGACGCCTGTCCTCGCCCAGGGAGCCCGATAGACCCAGGTCACGGCAGTCAACGGTGACCTCTCCATCCTCGATAACTTTGGTGTCGGCCCCGGCCTGTATCGATTCCAGCCACTTCTCCACCTGGTCGGGCTCAAGTCCCGTTGTGTAGCCGTCCTTCCTGGCAAACATCACCAGTTTGGCGATCTCGCGAATCGACTCCTGGCTTTCCCTCACCTGCCCGTGCGAGGACACCCGGCCGTAGATGAAAGCCCTTTTGCAGGGCAGGCTCCTCAGGTCATCGTCACTGGGCAGGCATCTGGTTGCCCGGATGCTCTGGATGATCTCCCCCAGGTCCATCTTGCCCCTCCTCTATCATTGATGCCAGAATGCTGGCAAGGCCAGAGGACAGCGGCGGCGTCACCGCTATCAGCCTGGGCGTGTTGCGGCAGCTGAGCACCTGATGCTCGACCTCCGCTGCCCATTTCGACCATGCGCTTTGCCTTATGATAATCTCATTGACCCTTTCCAGATTAGTGATATCTTCCCTGATTACAGCGTCTGCATAAGTCCTTATCAGTTGAGCGGGATCGGTGGCATCGCTGCCCAGCGCTCCAGCGATTTCCCCCAGCACCGATTCGCCCTCGTCAACCAGAGGAGCGTAAAGGAGAACAGCCATGCTGCGGCATATCACCATCGGTTCGATCTTCGACCGGATCCTGGGGAATTGCGCCGTCACCGTGCCGGACACTTCAAGGAAAACCTCTATAACAGCCCTCAACTCGGACAGGTGTGGCCAATTCGCTATAGCCTGTTGCCACGCCTCCGCCGACATCGTGGACAGGACTACGTCGTTGTTAGCCAGACGCTCGGCTCCATCTGCCATCCGGAGGGGCCGGGCCATCATCAGAAGTCCGCTGTCATCGACCTCGTCCGCGGTCTCATTAAGGCTGCCCTCGGGCAGCAGCCACTCCGGCAGCCCGCTGCTGGCCTTCAGATGTGGGTAGCCAGCCTTTATATGCTGGCTCAACAGTCCTTTCCTCTTTTTCTTCCTCACGTTTAACCACCCCCTTCCACTAGCTTAACTGGTTGATACGCCGCTTCCCGGCACCGATAGGCTCCTTGGTTGCCTGAATCGGCATACCGGTTTGCAGCAAACCTATCGCCCTACTTACCTTCTCCTGGCTCTTCCTCACCGAGTTTGGCAGCTTCCATCAAAAGCCCTGCCATCACGCGCAGTTGAAAGGTGGAGAGCTGGGGGAACTCCGCTCTTATCAACCGGGAAACATCGCCGTCGAAGCTCTGGATTCGACCGCTTTCGATCCCTTTCATGGCCGCGTCTACATGTTTTACCAGCTCCCGTAGTAGCTCGGCCGGTGTTGCCCCGTAGGACTCAGCAGCCCTGACGAAATTGGCCCATTCCTCGGCATTTACCTTGAAAGCCTTGGTTACTTGTTTACGCATAGTATACCTTTGGTAAGAGGATATACCTAGGAGGCGTTTTTGTCAAGCCTGAACCGCCGAAACCCTAATTCTATCTATACTATACTATACTATTCTATCTATACTATCTATATAGCTGGCGCTGCCTGGTGGGACGTTGTGCTAAAGTCTCTGACAGGCCACCCTGGATACCCCCCTCCCCCCCCTTCTTATCCATCTCATAATACCGCAATTTCTCAAGCATTTCCCTACCCCACGGTATAGGTTACCAACCGGCTGTTAGCATGCAGGAAATTTCTTTATACCTTATAAATACTGCTTAGATCTGGTTGGCAGTGGGTCCTCCATCCAGGCCTTGTCATACCCTTATCTGGCAGCTCCTTCGGCCTTGAGTGTGAATTGTGGCACACATAACGATGAAAAGTGTGATGGTTGTAGCATCTTATACCTACCGTTACCGCCAGCACCGGTGCTATAATGCTGGTTAGCCATACATAATTGGTCACACTATTTAAGCCTGGGATTGCAGAACGCTCAAAACGCAGGGGGATGAAATGGCAAAGGAAGATTTTCGCTGGGACCCCGAGATGGTGGCAAAGATGACAACCCATGAAATCGAGGACAAACTGAAAGCCCTCGTGCCCGGTTTCAACCTCGGGGAATTCGCTGCCAAAACGGAGCGCTATATCTCCTGCGAGGATCTGACCGACGAAGAATACTACCCCCAGGCTGCCTTTTCCGATAGCGATGAGGACTTTATCTGCATGGCGTGCGAAGTACTGTGGCAGCGCCTGTTCCCCAACAGGCCGGCCGCAGAGCACGTAGCAGACCTGATTGACGACAATATCGAAGCCATAGCCGGGGCAGAGGAAAAGGGAGAGGTGCAGAAAGTCGTCCATCTCAGCGACGAGACCTTCGAGCTTATTTACCGGCACATCGTCGAGAAATCTCTCACCGGATACTATCTGAAGGACGAGTTCTACGAGAAATTGCAGGAATTCACCCTGCATGACATCGATGCCTTTATTGGCGCTCACTTGGTGCTGCTCCAACTCTGCGGTGAAGACGAAAAGGTGATGGAGTTGGGGGAAATCCTAAGCCAAGTCTTTGAGGACGATGCCTTTCTTGATTTCAAGGCGCAAAGCCTGTTTGCCCTCAAACGGAGGAAGGAAGGAGAAGCCTGTTACCGGGAGATAATGGCACGTAATCCCGACGATATCTGGTTTCCCCTTCACGCTGGGGATTGTTTCTTACTGCACGGAGAAAAGGACTTCGAAAAGGCTAGGGACTACTACGGGCTGGCGTTAGATGCGGCCAAGAAGCTCCCGGATTCGCCTGAGGGAAGGGAAGACCTGTACTACGTCTACGAGAAAGTTATCAATTTGGCCAAGGAGATGGGTGAGACAGACAGAGCCGACCGGATGCAGGGTTTGCTCGATTCCCTGCGCAAGCTGTCGTCAGAGGCCACGCCGCCGACTAAGGGAAAGGTTGGGCGCAATGACCCCTGCCCCTGCGGCAGCGGCAAGAAATACAAGAAGTGCTGCGGGCAGAAAGCCTCCCAGACCCAACAGGTTCTACCGTTCGATCAGCGGCTGATGGAACGAAACCTTCTCGCCATCAATCAAGTGGTTGCAGGGCAGGACTTCGGTTCTATCGAGGAGATGAACCGGTATATCAATGATAAGTTAAAAGGCGGTTCGGCGCCGGCCTGGGTCCCTGACACACCGCTAGAAAAGGCGCAAGGGTTAGTATTCCAGGCGCTCGAGACCTCTGGGAAAGCGAAGAGGATGCAACTGGCGTACCAGGCTTTAGAGGTATGCCCCGATTGCGCCGATGCCTATGTCCTGCTGGCCGAGGGAAAAACCCGCAACCTGGAAGAAGCCCGTCGCTTCTATGAAGCTGGGGTGCGGGCAGGCGAGCGCGCCCTGGGAGAAGAGAGGTTCCAGAATGAGGCCGGACACTTCTGGGGAATCGTAGAGACTCGCCCTTATATGCGTGCCCGCAATGGTCTTGCTCAGTGCCTCTGGGAGATGGGAAAACATGATGAAGCCGTGGGGCACTATCGTGACATGCTGCGCCTGAACCCCAATGACAACCAGGGAAACCGCTACCTTCTGGCTGTCGGTCTGCTGGAGATGGGTGAAATCGATGCGCTGGAGGAGTTGCTGGGGCAGTACGATGAGCCCACTGCCGCCTGGCTCTATACTAGGGCGCTGACCACCTTCCTGCGAGAGGGCGATGTCCCGGATGCCCGCCGCCGTCTTCTGGAGGCATTTGAGCACAATCGCCACGTCCCGGCTTATATCCTGGGGAAGAAGAAGATGCCCGGAAAGATACCGGAGCGAATAGTATTCGGGGATAAAAGCGAGGCGGTGGATTACGCTGCTGAGTTCGGCATGGGCTGGCTTCAGGCCAGGGGCGCCATCCACTGGCTTAAGTCAGTATACAGAGATGAGCAGGCCATACGGCAAGAGGTATCCGGAGCCGGTGATATCCCCCAGGCGTTTATCCAGGCCTTTGAGACCGAAAATGAAGTTGATAAAGCGGGGAAGGACGGCAAAAAAAGAGCCGCGGAGATTTATACCTTCAAAGTGAGCCTCAAGGGGGCTCCGAAGGTATGGCGCAAGATTGAGATAAAAGGTGACCAGAACCTCAATCACCTGCATGAAGCCATCTTCGAGGCCTTTGAACGGTATGATGAGCACCTTTATGCCTTCTTCATGAGCAACAATCCCTGGGATGCTTCATCGGAGTACGGTATTCCATATCCTGAGAGTAAAACCAGAAGTGCAAAGCGGGCCAGGGTTGATTCTCTGGCTCTGAAGCCGAAGCAGAAGTTTCTCTATATATTCGATTTCGGGGATGAGTGGTGGCACTCGGTGCAACTGCTCGATATCAGGTGCGAGGAAGCCAGTGGTGAGTATCCTCGCGTTATCGAAAGTCAGGGCGAGGCGCCACCCCAGTACGATGATGAGGAGTGATATTCCAGATTAACAAAACAAGAAGATGATTGTATTCCTTGGAAGGATGTTTCCCTCTCGAAACAGACTGTGATGAGCAGTTTCTGATGTGCTATACTATTGCCGCCGAGAGAATTCAGGCTGGCCTGGTAACGAATAAAAAGATGAACTCGGAGGCTGTTTGGAGAAGGCATTACTTGAGGGGATTCAGGCTAGGGTCAAAGAGAGGGATTACCGTTTCACACTTCACGCCGGGCATCGCATGACTGAGAGGTATATTTCTGTCAGAGAGGTCGAGGAGGCTCTCTTGAGCGACGGGGCTCAGGTGATAGAGGATTATCCTGAAGACCCTCGCAGCCCCAGTTGCCTTGTGCTGGGCATAACTAATAGCGATCGGCCATTACACATACAGTGCACCTACGCACCCAACGTCGCAGTGATAACAGCATATGAGCCAAAGGCCGAAGACTGGGTGGAATGGAAGGTCAGGAAGGGAGGCAAACCATGAAGAAGTGTCCGCTGTGCAGCGGTCAGCTAGAAGAGAAGACTATCACTCACCCTCAGGAGTATAGAGGAAGAATTATAATCTTGGAGAATGTTCCTGCCGAGGTTTGTAGCCAGTGTGGTGAGGTGCTACTTCGCCCTGATGTCTTGGAAAGGGTGCAGGAGGTAGTGTGGGCAGAGACAGCGCCTAGACGCACTACCCGTGTCCCAGTGTATGACTTGGCCGAAGTCATTTGAGAATGATGCTGGCTTAAACATTCTGGCTTTTCGTTACATCGAAGCGCGTATCGCAAAGGTAGCCTCTAGACTTATCGCCGTAGTAGCCGCACGGACATTGCCCTGCCACACGCTCGTAACTCCAACTCAAAAAGTAGTACAATTATAAGGGGCAGGGCAATGGCAAATTGGAAGTTGCGTAGAGCTGAACCACAAGATGCATCCGCACTGGCTTGCTGTTTTGATGCAGCATACCGCCCCGATTCTTTATGGTCAGGAATGGCCATTGCTCCGACGGAGAAAAACTACACTCTGGTAATTGCTCTATATCATGTGTGGGTTGCCGTAGATCAAGGGCAGGTCATAGGAGGACTCGTGCTTATCCCGAAAGAGGATTATATGCTGTTGGCTAATATTGCGGTGCGTCCTGAACATCAAGGTAAAGGCGTAGGGCAAGCACTGCTGGAACTGGCAGATGCCGAAGCATTGGATCAAGGCTACCAAGAAATCCGGCTTAGAACTAATAAAGCCATGATCGATAATCTTGATATGTATAGGCGGAGTGGCTGGACCGAGATGCAAAACGGTGAGCCAGAAGGTCACAATATTTCTATGCGGAAATTGTTGCGCTAAACATAATGATACTTACTCTTAAGCTGATTCAGTATTATTGGGATTAATGTTGTGATGAAATAACAGACATGCTAATGTTCGTCCAATGGTGACCTCTGAGATAGTTGTGACAGAACTGTAGGAGTAGCAGCGCTTCCCTTCTCGATTGCCCATGACGTTTTGTGTAGCAATAGTCGGCAAGAAAGAAAATGTTAGAGGTCTGTGGTGATGTAGTTCAAGGCAACTAGCCAGACATTACGGAAGCTAATAGGATAGGTGTGAGTTTTGAGCGGTCAGTTTTTATACCGAGAGCGGCCCAGTTACTGTCTGTAGAAACCGCTACCTGGGAACTTTAACTTTATCGTCGTTGTTTTTCCCTTTTGCCCTCTGATTTGAGTTTTAGGAAATCCTCTAATCCTTCCATTGTGTTGAACATATTAGAGGGCTCCAGCCCTAGTGTCTTGGCAATAATAAACTCGGTCAAGTGTATAAATAGAATTGCATCATGATAAACAGCACTACGTTTAGGGAAATACCCAGAGTGGACAAGCTTATTTCTTATCTCTGCTAACGAGTCAATTCGTCCCTTTTCGCTCTTGTCTATTTCACACTTTAAAGCATACTCTACCAACAAAAAGGCTATCTTTTCGGTTGAAGGCAGTCGTATTATCTATTCCTTTGAAAGCCAGCGGTCGTTGTGAATACTAAGAGAATGCTGAAAAAGTAGGCAATTTTGCCTTGAGATACAATTAGTTTCGAGTTAAGATGCACTCAGCAAAATATATTAAGGAGCATAATCCATGC
>CAYVQT010000093.1:0-7986 GCA_964453665.1 uncultured Dehalococcoidia bacterium
CCTCACGACTATTACTTACCATATATGTTAGCACTTGTTAAAGATACAAGGGGCATTTCGCGAAACGCCCCTATAAGTGAAACCCGCTGCCTGTACTCAAGCGACAGCGGTACTATCTTCCCATTGTTTATCGCCTATATTAACTATTGAATAAATTACGGTGGTTGTGGTAAGGTTTGGATAAGAGAATTGTAGATAGGATATGTGCCATGAAGAAAATTAGAATCGGGGTTCTTACTGGCGGTGGAGACTGCGCCGGTCTGAACCCTGCTATAAAGTGGGTAGTTAAAAGCGCGCTGGATGAGCGACTTCAGGATGAGAGGGGAGTCCACTACGAGGTCCTGGGTATCCGGGATGGCTGGAAGGGGCTGATCTATGGCGAACCGGGTAGTAAGGACTACATCACACCGCTCAACGAAGATGTTGTGAGAACATGGGACAGGTACGGGGGGACCGCTCTGGGTACTTCGCGGACGAATCCCTACGATCCCAAGAACGATATGTCAGAAACGGTATTGAAGAATACCAAGAATCTCGGACTGGATGTGGTGGTAGCAATAGGTGGTGAAGATACGCTTGGTGTGGGCTGTAAACTGTTTCAGGAGGGCGTCAGCGTCATTGGTATCCCCAAGACAATAGACAAGGACCTGCCCGGCACCGAATACACGCTTGGCTTTGACACAGCCTTGAATGTTATCACCGAGGAAGTAGACAGGCTGAGAACCACCGCCGGTTCTCATAAAAGGATATTTGTTGTGGAAACGATGGGCAGAAATGCTGGCTTTCTCGCTCTGGAGGGCGGGGAGTCCTGCGGGGCATATATAATCCTAATCCCTGAGTACGACTTCTCAATCGATAAGGTGAATGAGTTGCTCCTGGATGGTCAGCGGATGGGGGCCAGATACAACATTGTCATAGCCGCTGAAGGAGCAAAGGGGGAAGGGGCCTCCGAAGTAGTGGCGAGTGATGATATAGACGGTTTTGGTCATAAGGCTCTGGGTGGGATCGGTGAATTCGTGGCTAAGCAGGTCCATAGCGGCCTGGGTTTGGATACGCGGAGCGTGGTTCTCAGTCACCTGCAGCGGGGGGGCGCGCCATCTGCCTTTGACCGGAAGATGGGTCGTTATTTTGGCATAGCTGCAGTTGATTTAATAGTGAAAGGGGATTTTGGCAAGCTGGTTAGCCTTAAGAATGGCAGAATAACAGCAGTACCCCTCGAGATAGTCAGTAAGGAGCCTCTGCTGGTGGATGTTGACACTCAATACGATATTGAGAGGTATAATGGACGCCGGACTATTCTTGGCGGTATTGGGGAGGTATTATGAGCGAAAAGTCCAACGGTATTGATTTGCTGGTTAGGGATGCGGTATTCGGCTCTGATGAAGCTAAGGAAGACAGCCGCAGGCAAATCCATGAACGGGCGCTACAGCGAGGAATCTATCCTGCGAGCATACAAGGCCTGTATGAGGCGGCAGGTAGAGGACTTTACAGTGGTATAACGGTCCCGGCGATAAATGTCCGCGGCATTACCTATCACGTGGCAAGGGCTATATTCAGGGCTGCTCTAAAGGACAAGGTTGGGGCCTTTATATTCGAGATCGCTCGCTCTGAGATAGGCTATACACGCCAGAGGCCAGCCGAGTACGCGGCCTGTGTGCTGGCTGCCGCAATAAAGGAGGGATTCAAGGGTCCGGTTTTCCTTCAGGGCGACCACTTCCAGGTTAACGCCGGTAAGTACGCCTCCGAGCCGGAGAAGGAATTGAACGCAATCAAGGAACTGACCCGTGAGGCGGTCGGTGCCGGATTCTTCAATATCGATATAGATGCCTCCACCATTGTCGATCTGGAAAGGCCAACTCTGGAAGAGCAGCAGGAGAATAATTGCCGGGTTACTGCTGATATGACCAAATTCATACGCGGTATCGAGCCCGAGGGAATACCGATTTCCGTCGGCGGTGAAATTGGGGAGGTGGGTAAGAGAAACAGCACAGTGGAGGACCTCAGGGCTTTTATGTCAGGCTATTTGAGGATGTTGGGCCCTGGTCTCAAGGGCATCTCGAAGATTAGCGTGCAGACGGGCACCTCTCACGGAGGCGTGGTGCTGCCTGACGGGTCAATTGCGAGCGTTAAAATCGATTTCAACACACTGGAAGAGCTCTCCAGAGTGGCGCGAGAGGAATATGGAATGGGTGGCGCTGTACAGCATGGTGCTTCAACTCTTCCCGATGAGGCGTTTGATAAGTTTCCCCAGGTTGGCGCACTTGAAGTACATCTGGCTACGGGGTTTCAAAATATTATATATGAAAGCCAGTATTTCCCCAAACGGCTGTTGGACGACATATATAAGCATCTCCGGGACAGGTACTCCGGCGAGAGGAAAGAAGGGGAAACCGAGGAACAGTTCCTGTATAAATCCCGGAAGAAGGCATTTGGCGATTTCAAAGAGGAAATGTGGAACCTTCCAGGGGAGAATATAGGCGGGATTATGGACGCGCTTGAGGAGCGATTCTCGCTGCTATTCCGCAAACTCAATGTGGTCAGCACGGGGCTCGATTTGGCAAGCGTATAGTCGATACCCTGTAACAGGGTGAAGGGGGGGCGTCTGCTGAACTCAGCAGACGCCCCCCTTTTTCATGAGTGTCGCAAGGCTCTTGACAGGTGCAGGGCAAATCATTACCATCGGCCTGACCCGATGCGGGGCCTGGAGCGTCATCAATATGAGTTGAACGGGGCACATCAAATTAGTTACGGGCAGGAGGTTCCACAGTGGCGAAGAAACGTTCCAGAGAGGCATTCAAAAAGCAGGCCGGAAAGAAGGCCTATGAATATGAACTGCAATATCACGGCTGCAGTCAAGCGGTGCTGCGGACATTTCAAGAACTTTTAGGCCTGGATGACGAGCTCCTCTTTAAGGCAGCGGGCCCGCTGTGCGCCGGGCTGGGCACGAGTAAGACATGTGGTGCGCTGATGGCGGGAGCAATAGCGCTGGGCATGAAGAACGGCCGCGCTCGTCTCGAGGATGGGATTGAGGGACTATTCCCCGGGTTGCTGGCTGCACAGAATTTGGTGCGGAAGTTTGAACAGGAGTTTGGCACTACTTCATGCAGCGAGATATCGAAGATTGACTGGACTGATTCCGGGGCCGTAGTGAACGCCCTCTCCGACCCTGAATTTGTCGAGGGGTGTGCTCAGGTCGTGGGTAAGACGGCGGAGATGGTGGCCGACCTCATAGAAGAATAGAACTGGTACCCCTCCCCCACCGATTTTCCTCAATAACTGCCGTACGATTTCCTATCCGCAATTGTTCGAAATAGCCATAGCATGTTCATTAAATGGCAGGTATGCTGGCACTGTACACCTTCAAAAAGGAGCCAGCGGAATGGCCAGGAGCAGTAAAAAGCGAAAAACAATTAACTGGGATGCATTGGAACTGGAAGCGTTCAACCTGAGATTCGAGCGCATTTCGCGTGAGGACAAGCTGAAGAAAGCGCGGCGGCTAGCGACCATGTTTCGCAGGCACAATGAGCCCGTGCCTGAGGGACTTAAAACCCTGGACTGATGTAGGGGCACGGCATGCCGTGCCCCTACATCGTTAGCGCCAGATTATCGGAGGCTCTTCCCTTAATGGTATGCGGCTGAACCGGTGCCTGGGGTAACCGATCATCATCGCCCCCAGGCCCACGTGGCCCTCGGGAAGACGCAGTGCTTCAATCATCGGAGGATATGAAGTCATAACCATTTGTAGCCATCCAGCCCAGCACGCTCCCAGACCCAATGAACAGGCTGCCAGCTCCAGGTAGGTCAAGGCGATATGGCAATTCTGGTCGGCAAGAGGCATATCTTTATACGCATGGGCTATGATGACGTGAGGTGCTCCGCGCAGTATTAAGTCTATCCCCGCATCCCAGGAGGCAACCATTCGATCGAATTGCAGGGCCGCGGCGATATCCGGTGCTGACTTGATTGCCGCGCGCATTGAGTCGATCACAAGCCCGGCGAGGCGATTGACCTCCGTGGCATCCTCGATAACAAGCCAGTGCAGCGGCTGTGAGTTGTGCCCGGAGGGCGCATAGCGCGCGATATCTATTAGCTTGGCCAGCATCTCCCGTGACACGGGCCTCTCCTTGTAGGCACGGATGGAGCGACGTGACTTCAGGAAGGGCTCGACCTGTTCCGCATCAGGAAGCAGATTCCTCATTATCGGAGCGCAGTCCTCCGGTTTCATTGTGCCGAGGCTAACAGCCCCGAGCGCACAGACAGCGACGCAGTGGCCGCAGTTGATACACAGCTCCTCGCCTGTCTCAATCCAGAAAGGTAACGTATCCTCCCCTTTCATTTTGATGATACGAGCGGGACATTCGAGAACACACATTCCGCACCGGGTGCATTTAGCTTCATCAACCATAAATTCGATCACTCTTCCTCCTTAGCGTAGGGGAAATGGTGCTGTGCAACAGGGATACTGTAGAAAGCCGGTGTGCTATTGTCAAGCAGGGGCGTTTCACGAAACGCCCCTGCCTCCGGGCTATACTTACATGAAAGCATGGTTGCTTCTCAACAGCGAAACGTATACGGAAACGAACTGCGCAACCCCAACCACACGTCCAAAGCATTTTACATTCTGCACTATGCAGGTAGAGTTTTGAATTTCATGACTATTATGGCAACAGCCCGGGCATATTATTAAGAAAACCTTACAAAAGCATTAAGAAAACCTTACAATTTTTATCGTCCAACGTAAACCGCAATAGTGCGGGTGCCCCCGACCGTTGAAAATCACTGATCAATTGCATATAATTCTGTTCTCACAGGCGGCTGTGATAACTGTATGTGGAATATTACACCCGTTTGTGGCGGATAACCCCCGGCATTTTCTTTGCTATACTGCATGTGAATATCAGGATCTGAACGGTTGTGCAACACTGCAGATGGAAGTGGTCGAGATGGAAAACGGCAAGCGGAAAACGGGTATAGAAGTTATTGGCGACGTTCCCTGGGGTACGCACCTGTGTCAATTATATCGTACCAAAAAGGACCTCGCTGAAATCCTTGTGCCCTATTTCGAAGCCGGGTTGCGCAGCAACGAGTACTGCATGTGGGTCACCTCGGAGCCTTTGGGCGTTGAGCAGGCGAAAAGGGCGCTGCGGAGGTCGGTGAGGAATCTGGACGATTACCTTGAAAAGGGGCAGATTGAGATACTGGATGCGAGTGAATGGTATACGAAATCAGGCAGGTTCGAGTCGGAGCGGGTACTGAATGGATGGGTGGAGAAGGAGAAAGAGGCTCTATCGCGAGGGTTTGAGGGGCTCCGGCTTACTGGTAACACATTCTGGCTCGAGGATGCGGAGTGGCGGGATTTCGCGGAATATGAAAGTGAGGTAGACAGGGTTATCGGGAACTACAGGATGCTGGCGATATGTTCCTACTCGCTGGACAGATGCGGGGCGTCAGAGGTCATAGATGTGGTCAATAACCATCAGTGTGCGATTGTTCTTAGGGAGGGAAAATGGGAGCGTATAGAGAGTGCGTATAGAAGGAGATCGGAACGGGAGCTGCGTGAGAGCAGGGGAAAATGGCGTGCTCTGGTGGAGAGCGTGCCTGACGGAATTATAACAGTCGACCGGGAGGGTACAATCCTCTTCGCCAACCGCACTATGTCCGGCCGAACGCCCGAAGACGTGATAGGGGCAAGCATATACAGCTACATTCCGCACAGTAATAAGGATGTGGCAAAAAGAGTCCTCGAATCAGTCTTTAAGTCGGGGAAATCCCGGAGATACGAGGGCGTCGCCGTACTGCCCGAAGTTGGCGAGTTCTGGTATGAGTATAGTATCGCACCCGTACGGTCCAATGGCCGTGTTGAGTCGGCTGTTTACGTAATCAGGGATATCAACCAGCGGAAGAAGGCGGAGGAGGCGCTGCGGGAGAAGTCTAACGAGATTCAAGAACGGGTAAAGGAACTCAATTGTCTTTATGGAATATCTAATCTTACAACGGGGAAGATTGTCTCGCTGGAGGATATACTGAAGAGAGCAGTTGAACTTATTCCTCCTGCATGGCAGTATCCAGAAATCACCTGCGCACGAATTATATTCAATAGTCAGGAATTCAGAACTGATAAATATAAAGAGACTAAATGGAAGCAGAACAGCGAAATTGTCGTACATGGTGTGAAAGTCGGCACACTGGAAGTGGCCTACCTTGAAGATAGACCTCAATCGTATGAAGGGCCTTTCTTGAATGAAGAGAGAGTTCTGATTAACGCTATAGCCCAGCGATTGGGTGGAATTATAGAGCGCATACAGGCTGAAGAGGCGATGCGGGTGTCAGAGAGCAAGTTGAGGGATTATCTGGAAAATGCTCTGGATGGCATCTATACCATTGATTCCAGGGGCAAATTTATATATATGAACAGTGCGGTAGCGAGTATATTAGGGTACTCGAAGGAAGAGATGACAGGTAAATCCTTCGTTGAGCTCGGTCTGGTACGCCGGGATTATATATCGAAAGGAATGAAGGTTCTCAAAGGTATCATAGGCGGGGAACGCTCGCGAGCGGAAGAGTTTGTATTAATTAGGAAAGACGGAAGTCATGTATATGTGGAGATTTCGAGCTTTCCGATAGGACGGGGAGACAACACTGAAATTATAGCGGTCATGCGTGATGTTACCGAGCGCAAACAGACTGAGGAGGCATTGCGGCAGAGCGAGCGTTATTATCACGCCCTACTCGATAGCTCCGTAGACTTCATTATCATACTCAATGAGGATGGCAGCGTACGCTACGAGAGCCCGTCCGTACAACGTATGCTGGGATATACTCCGGAGGAGCGGATTGGCAAGAGTGCCTTTGAATTTGTTCACTCCGACGATGTGGAAAATTTAACTGCCACCTTCGCTAAGTTTCTTAAAAATCCCGGTGGTACTGCATCAGTGGAGTTACGGTTTCTGCACAGAGACGGCTCGTATCGCGTTTTTGAGGGAGCAGGCCGAAATCTTCTGAATGATCCTGTTATTAGGGGTATTATTGCCAATGTGCGCGATGTCACTGAGCGCAAGCAGGCGGAGGAGGCGCTGCGGGAGAGCGAGGAGAAATTACGATATATGTTTGAATCCATCAGTGATGGTGTTGCGGTCACCAATCTGGAGGGCGTGATTACTGAAATTAACTCAAGGGCATTGGAGATGTATGGGGCTGGCACCAAGGAGGAGGTACTCGGGAAGAGCGCTTTCGAATTTATTGCCCCTCAGGAACGGGAGAGGGCGTTGCAGAACATGCAGAGGACATTGGAACAGGGGGCGGGTGGGTTTGCCGAGCACATGCTGATGAGGAAGGACGGCTCACTGTATGTGGGAGAGATGAACGTCAGCACGTTGACCGATGCTTTCGGACAGCCGGTAGGATTTATCGCAATCTTACGGGATGTTACAGAGCGCAAGCAGGCGGAGGAGGCGCTGGCGCAATATCGCTATCAGCTTGAGGAGCTGGTTGAGCAGCGCACGCAGGATTTGAAGAGAGCCAATGAATCTCTTCGGGACGAGATCAGAGCGCACGAGAAGACGGAGAAGGCGCTGCTGGAGAAGGAGGAGTATTTCCGCTCGCTCATAGAAAAGTCCCAGGACGCCATCACTGTTCTCGATAGGGATGGGACTATGCTTTACACGAGTCCATCCTTTGAGCGAATTTTGGGACGCAGTGCGGAAGGTGAGACTGGCAAGAGCGGGTTTGATAACGTTCATCAGGATGATCTGCCAAGGGTTGCTGAGGCCTTCGCTCAACTTATCAGTAGCCCCGGTGCTGTTGTTCACGAGGAGGTACGTGTCTGGCATGAGGACGGCTCACTGCGCACTATTGAAGTTGAAGGTCAAAACCTGCTTGATGACCCCGTAGTGGCGGGCATCGTTAATAATTTCCGTGACATCACCGAGCGCAAGCAGGTGAAGGACAACCTGCAAAAACTCTACAGGCAGGAGAAGAAACTGCGGC
>CAYVQT010000094.1:0-7984 GCA_964453665.1 uncultured Dehalococcoidia bacterium
TGATTACGGAGGCGATACCTTTCTGCTGTGACAGCGGCGCACGCCTTTCGGCGAAGATGATAGCGGCTGCTACCGGCAAAACGGTCGAAAAAACTGAGGTGGTCGACAGCCCCTCGAGAACGGGCGCGTCCGTTTGCCATTACAGAGTACGCGTAAAGTCCTAGCCTTTCATCTTGCTCGGGTATGGCCGTAGCTTGCAAGCATAGGGTATTATATAGCCAAGTTTTAATTATCATCCTACCCGCCAACGGCAACTCGCGTTATATACTGTTTAGAACTATATGAAATCAAAGGGGTGATGTAGATGCTTAACAAAATATTTGCAAGTTTCGATGATGCGGTGGCGGATATTCCAGACGGCGCTGTAATCGCCGTTGAATGCTGGGGATACCCGGCAACACCTCATAACCTGATCGCTGCCCTGAAGAGAAAAGGCACGAAGGACCTCACCATTATCACGCATACCTTTATACCTCAGGTTTTCAGCGAGGAGCACGCCGCCTTGCCTTCCGTGCTTCTTCCTCAGATGAAGAAGCTGATTTCGCCCATAGTGGGTATCATGAGGTTGGGCGCCGGAGACTTTGTGAGGGAGTACGTGAAAAAGGGGATGGAGGTAGAGATTATGGGGCATGGCACCCTGGCAGCGAGGCTCTATGCCGGTGCTGCCGGTCTCGGCGGGATCTATGACCCCGTTGGGGTGGGTACCATTATGGAGGAGGGTAAGGAGAAGCGGGTTATCAAGGGCAAAGAGTACATCTTTCAGGAGCCGCTCAAGCCTGATTACGCCTTTCTCTCAGGTCATAAGGCTGACCGGCTGGGAAATCTGGTCTACAGGGGTAACTACCGGTCGGACCAGCCAATGATGGCTATGGCAGCGAAGATGACCATCGCTGAGGTAGAGAGGATTGTGGAAGTGGGTGAGATCGACCCGGAGCATGTTGTGACTCCGGGAATCTTCGTGGACCGAATTGTAGAGATACCTCCAGACGGCCTGGGCACCCCCGAAAAGGGAAGAGCCGTTATAGATCAACTGACCCAAATAGAAAGTGTGCGTGACTTGCTTTTCGGCAAGGTCGATTAGAGTACTGACTTAGCGGAGGCAAATGATATGAAGCAGAGACTTGATAGGGATACCATGGCTATGAGGGCGGCAAAGGAGCTTAAGGATGGTGACTGCGTCAATCTGGGATTCGGGATGCCAACGCTGTGCGCGCTGTACGTTCCCGAGGGGGTGAGGTTTGAGACCGAGGCCGGACTGCTTGGCTACGGGCGTCTGGTTATGGCGGACGAGATTGACAGGGCAGACTGGCACTACATAGATGCCAGCGGAAGGTTTTGTACCCCGGCGCCGGGCATGGCGATTTTCGATGTCGTTACTTCCTTTGCCATGATAAGGAGCGGACGCCTGATAAGCATTATGGGAGGGTTTCAGGTTTCGGAGAAGGGGGACCTGGCGAACTGGAACACTGGCGGCGACGCACTCGGCGGCACCATAGGCGGTGCCATGGACCTGGCTGTGGGATCGAGGATGGTGATCATCACCATGGAGCACACCACCAAGGAGGGAAAGCCACGGATAGTGAAAAAGTGCACTTATCCGCTTACTGCCAGAGAGAGTGTGGACCTGGTCGTAACCGACCTTGCCGTGATCGAGGTTAAACCGGAGGGGCTTCTGCTGAAAGAGGCTGCCCCTGGCTGGACAGCGGAGGAGGTACAGGCTTTGACGGAGGCCAGGCTTATTATCGCCCCGGACTTCAAGGAGGTGGAGCTCTGATTAAGGAAGGAGGTAGCTTTGGCTGCCGTCCTTCTCACCTCTTTTCACATTGCCGCCGTCACTTCCCGGTAACTGCGCTACATCATTTACTGTTAAGGCGCTAGCCAACCTCAGGTTTCTTAACTGTTTTAACAGGCATGGTGATCTGTTCGGGATTTCCCGGCGATTTCCTCAGCTTCATATGAAGCATATCAAGCGCCTTTAACATCAACAGTCTGGTTAGTTCCTCAAGCTTTTCCAGTTCCTTTTCCGATAAGGCGGACATGATATCGGCAATCACGTCCTTCAGAACATCTACTCTTACCGAGCATGCCTCTTCACCTTTGGCAGTCAGTTTCACCTCAGTGAACGGGTGCCCCGGTTTCTTGGTTATTCTCTCAATGAGGCCATCTTTTTCCATCCGCTTCAGCATCACCGCAACGGTGTGCGGTGCCCTGAAGACCAGACGGGCTATCTCGGCAGGATGCAAGGGGCCGGGAAAGTCCCTGCAAGCCCACAGGACAGCGATCGATTCAGGTGTTGAGTCCACCTCGAGTAGCCTGGTTTCAATCACCCTGTTAATCGCGAACCAGGTGTGGCGAAGCTGTGCATAAGCGGTCAGAGATTCCCCCGCGAACTTATAGTCATACATAGTCATAGGTAAATATCGCCTCCCCGAAATATCATCGCGCCAGGTTCATGTAATATCGACGGACATCGTCCATCAAGCGACTCTGCACAATGGCGACCGTCGATCTCGATTATAACATATATGTTAATAGTTGCACCCTCACCCTAACCCTCTCCCTTGACGGGAGAGGGAATAACGATATAGCGTTAGATTCAGAAATGTAGGGGCGTTCAATTGAACGCCCCTACATGAAGGACGTACGTCGGATGCGCTTGACAGCGGTGGTATAATCGATATAGACCGTCGTAATTGTTTATCATCGCATGATGGGCGGGTAGCGTTACTATCCTCCCTGCTTTTCTCGGTCACTCAAAGAATCTTTTTATCTTTCTACGCATTCGCTGGTGTTTTATCTCACGTTTATCGACTGTGTAGCAATATTATAGGAGGTATGATGGCTCAACAGAAGCCTGCACGTCTGTTCGAACAGCCGTTTATTTTCGGCTCATTCCGCAGCTGGCTCAGGTTACTCTGGAACAACAGGGACGTAGACAGGAAGTTCATACCCCGCGCCCTGTTCGTCACGCTCGTCACGTTCCTCACGGGCCCCCTCAGGCTCTACGAATCGGTCCGATACGGCAGAACTGTTAAAAACACAGCGGTCCATCCCTCGCCCATTTTCATAATCGGCCACTGGCGAAGCGGGACAACTCACCTGCATAATATACTTTGCCAGGACAAGAATCTGGGCCGTGTCTCTATGTGGCAGGCATTTGCCCCGGGTCTGTGCCTGACCGGTGAAAAGTTAATTAAAGAACCGTTTAACAGGATAGCCAGGAAAATGCATCCCACCAGAGAGATAGATAATATCCCACTCTCGTTGGATAATCCGGAAGAGGAAGACCTCGCAATTGCAAATATGTCGCCTTACTCCTACCTCCACATGTATACTTTTCCCAGACAGGCGCGCTACTTCTTCGAAAGATATATAACCTATTTCAGCAGCCTGCCTCAATCGATCATCGCCGAATGGAAGGAATTCTACGTGACAGTCCTGCGCAAGGCCACTCTGGAAGCCGGAGGCAGGCAACTTGTCATTAAGAACTGCGCTGACAGCGCACGCATCAAGACGCTGCTCGAGCTTTTTCCCGATGCAAAATTCATCCATATCTACCGCAATCCTTATGATATCTTTCGCTCAACCCAGCATCTGTATGGGACTGTTTTGAAGCGGGCTCAGGTGCAGGAAATCAACCTGAATGAAATCAAGGACTGGGTCCTTCTTTTTTATACGCAGCTCATGCAAAGGTTTCTGGCCGATAAAGAGCTCATTCCGGCGGGCAACCTCGTGGAGGTGAAATATGAGGACCTGGAAAAGGAACCATTAGCACAACTGCTCAAAGTATATGAGACTCTGAGTCTGCCTGGATTCGCCGAGGCGGACCCAGCCTTCTGCGCATACCTCGATTCGATTGCCGGCTATAAAAAGCTTTCGCATAAGACGCTGGACGATGACGCCATAAACAAAGTAAACCAGCACTGGCAATTTGCGTTTGACGCATTAGGCTATGAACGTCTTGCACCAGCGAGTCGAAAAAAGAGCGCGCGGGGGAAATCAGGACAAGGCTGAAGGGCTTGGGGCAAATAGCCTGAGCACTATTTTATCCCTGGACTGTTATGGAAATAACAACACCGTTGTTTGCAGCAATTGCTATTCTGGGCCTTTTTTGTGAATATATGGACGCTTCAATCGGCATGGGTTACGGCACTACCCTGACTCCCATCTTACTCATTGTGGGATTTTCACCATTGGAAGTGGTCCCTGCTGTGCTGTTGGGCCAACTTGTCGGCGGAATAGTCGGGGGGCTCGCTCATCACCGGTTAGGCAACATAAGCCTGGACTTCAGGCGAGACGAACAATTGATAAAGACAAGACTGCGCAGGTTGGGTTATCTACCAAGATCAACTGATTCAAAAGTCATCTTCATCCTTGCTGTCTGTGGAATTATAGGAGCGCTGTTCGGTGCATTCACCGCAATAAATATTTCAAAAGTTGCCCTTCAAACTTACATTGGCGCAATGGTCCTGGCAATAGGGGTTATAATTATTATACGCCGAAATCGCGAAGGCTCCCTTTCCTGGAAAGGTCTCGTCGGCGTAGGCCTTTTGAGCTCTTTCAACAAGGGGGTAAGTGGAGGCGGGTATGGCCCCCTGGTAACGGGTGGGCAAATAATAAGCGGTAGAGAGACGAGAAGTTCGGTAGGGAGCACAACGGTCGCCGAAGTAGTTGTCTGCATAGTGGGTTTCCTAAGCTATCTGCTGGTCAAGGGGGACATCTTCTGGAAACTCGCTGCGGCCACGAGTATAGGTTCGATAGTCGCAGCACCGTTCGCCGCACTAACCGTAAAAAAGGTGAGCTCTAACAAGTTAAAGCTTGTCATAGGTTTAGCTACCATAGCACTCGGAACCTTCACCTTGATAAAAACATTCATTCTGTAGAAAAAGGAGCGGAGATGACAGAACCAAAAAGTAAGAACATCACCTGGCACAATTCTCTGGTCACGCGTGAAGACCGGGAAAACAGAAACCGTTACAAAGGGGCGGTCCTATGGCTGACAGGCCTGCCCAGTTCCGGTAAATCTACCCTGGGCCACGAGGTAGAAAGACTCCTGTTTGAAAGGGGCTGCAACTCCTATGTGCTGGATGGGGACAATATCCGGCACGGGCTCAACAAGAACCTTGGATTTTCTCCAGAGGACCGAAAGGAGAATATTCGCCGCATCGGAGAGGTCGCCAGGCTGTTTGCTGAGGCCGGAGTGATTGTGTTCACTGCCTTTATCTCACCATACCGGGAGGATCGGGATCAAGCAAGAACGTTGAACGATGAGGGGAGGTTTTTCGAAATCTACTGTGAATGCTCGGTCAGCGAGTGTGAAAAGAGAGACCCCAAAGGGCTCTGGGGGAAAGCCCGTAAAGGCGAGATCCCGGAGTTCACCGGCGTGAGCGCTCCCTATGAAGAGCCCCTGGCTCCAGAGATAATCGTTCAAACCCATAAATACAGCCTGGAGGAATGCGCTGAACAGATTATACGCGACCTGGAAGCGAATGGTATTATTCCGCCCTTGTAAAGATTACGCATGAAATAAAAATCACCATATTCGACACCTTTTTTATCAGAAGTAGTGTCCTGACAACGGTGCATGACTTTGGCTTGGCTGATTTGAATAAGGAGGTAATATGACAGAGGTGAACAATTCCCTGTCACCCCACGGGGGTACTTTGGTCGACAGGGTGCTCGATCCAGCTAAGGGCAGGGAAAAGGCCAGAGAGGCAAAGATCAAACTTCCTCTTGAAGGCTCAAGAGCCACCGAGATTATGAGCATTGCCTACGGTTTCTTCTCTCCTATCGAAGGCTTTATGGGCTACAAGGACGTGGACTCAGTCTGCAAGGACATGCGTCTCGCCAGTGGATACATATGGGGCATACCCATTGTCTTCGATATCTCTGAGGACGAAATCAAGGATAAGGTAATAAAGGAGGGAGAAACACTCCTTTTTACATATCAGGACCAACCCTTTGCCACACTGGACCTGGAGGAAATTTTCGCTTATGACAAAACCCTGATGGCAGAAAGGGTTTACGGCACTACGGACGATAAACATCCCGGTGTTAAGAGGACATATGCTTATAAGGACAAGTTCCTCGGCGGTAAGGTCACCCTGATAAATCCGCCAAAAATTAACCCGCCGTATGATAAATACTGGTATCCCCCCAAGGTGCTCAGACAGAAGATAGCCGAGCTGGGTTGGAACAGAGTCGTTGCTCATCAAACCAGGAATGTTCCCCATACGGGTCACGAGTGGCTGATGAAAGGCGCGTGGTTTGCTTCCAATGCCGATGCGGTCCTGGTAAGCTGCGTGGTCGGAGAAAAAAGGGCCGGAGATTACATCGACGAAGCTATCGTTATTACCCATGAAGCATTGGGTAGAGCTGGCTATTTCAAGGAAGGCACTCACCTCACGTCCATTCTGCTGTGGGATATGCGGTACGCGGGGCCGAGAGAGGCAATCTTCCACGCCGTCGTGAGGAAGAACCTGGGCTGTACCCATCATATGTTCGGCAGGGACCATGCCGGAGTGGGCAGTTACTACTCGCCTTACGCCGCTCACGAGATATTCGAGCAGGTGCCGGACCTGGGCATAGGCTCGGTGCTGACGCTCGAGTGGTGGTATTGCCCGGTCTGCGGTGAGGTAACCTATTCGGGGCTTTGCGGCCATGACAAAGAGCGGCAGGGTTTCAGCGGCACTGTTATCAGGAGCATAATTCAGGACGGGGTAAAACCCCCGCGACTGATATTCAGGCCGGAAGTATTCGACCTGGTCATGGAAGCCGGTGACAAGTACGGCTTCGGGTCCCCATTCGTGACCGAGGAATATCTAGCCAACAGGAACCCTGTTATCAGCGTTCCGCCGATGGAGGTATAAGATGGCAGAAATCTTTCCCATAAACATATGGATAAACGAAGAGCGATTGGAGAAACTTCAGCAGGCCGGGCTTGCGGACATGGCCGAGGAGGCGTTTGCCGGGCTGAAGAAGCTGCCGGTGCCCACAAATGAGCAGCAAAGGGACGCTATATTGAAAAGGTTCCCCATGGCGAAGTACGATTCGGCCACCACCAAATCCATAGAGCTGCTGCCCAGGGACATAAAGGACGAGATATTTAACCTGGTGGTCGCAAAGAATACTCTTGACGTTATCGACGTATTTCTGGCGTCCACCTAAACTGAGGTCTCCGCACGGAGTCAGGCTGTTTTCAGGTCAAATTATAAGCGTTTACCTGCATACACTATCATGATATAGTATAGCGAAACAAATCGCGGGAAGTAGGAGATGAGAATGAAGAAGAGATTCCTGTCACTCATAGCGCTGGCTTCGCTGATAATTAGCGCGATCGTTGTTATTATTATAGCGCGTCGCCGTGGCCCTGTGAAAAGAATCCCTAACGGGCCACTTCATTTTTTAGTGCCGGAGCGCGATAAGCTAATCCGGTACCATCCCGTAGAATTCTCCAAACCGGTCGCCCATGTGCCTGTGCCACAACATCCTTATATGGCGCCGAATCCCGGCAGCAACATGCACTGCGATGCCTATATCAGCGACACCTATGAGGCGAGCGGGCCGCTCGGGCTGAATACCGAGGTCGTCACGAGGACCCAGGGCTTCGGCGGGTATGGCACGATCACCTTTGACAGCAGGGGACGGATTGTCGCTGTCTACGGCAACGGGAGGGCGTTTAAAATCGAGCTTATGGACCCCTACACGTTCGAAGAGCTGGCATCCTATAAGCTCCCACCGCGGTCCATCCAGTTCTTTTTCCGGGGCATCAGGCCCTGGGAGTATCTCGGCGCCGGGATGTACTTCTACCTCGATAACGAGGACCGCGCCGTAGTGCCGACAACCGGGAATACCCTTCGGGTCGTCCAGGCTCCCGCACCCGGAAGCCGTGGAGGGTTCGAACTGGTGCGCGAATATGATCTCAGGGATTACGTCGTGCCCGGGAGAGAGGACAGCGCTGCCTTTGTGCTGCCGGAGTGGAGCG
>CAYVQT010000095.1:0-7844 GCA_964453665.1 uncultured Dehalococcoidia bacterium
AAGAGAAGTGTTTTATTAGAAAGAGAGACTTCAATGATATTAGAAGCCTTTTACAGGAGTTGGCCGACGATAAGTTGATTACACAGAAAAATAGGGGGTAATTGAGTTAAATGGGCAAGAAAAAATTACTTCCAACAATTACCGCATTAGGTGGTCTTACATTTCTGATTGGATGTGTTCTTCTTGTGTTGGGGATAGATGGAGAACCAGGTGGAATTTATGACATTTTAATAGCTGTTGGGATTACATCTATTCTCTTTGGTGGAATTACGCTGATGATTACTTTGATATTGATCGTCATAAGGAACGCTGCAAAAAAAGTGGGGGGATAAAATATGGGCGGTTTGATAGGTGAGTAATTATATAAGAAACCTTAGAAATAGTGCCAAACAAGAAAATAAAAGAACCATTCTTATTCTAAGGCTCGTTGATAATTTCAGCGTCTCAGAATATCATACCGACATGGAGCATTGACTTCGCATTATTCCTATGAGTGGGCCAATGATTTTGTGTAGGTACTGCCATGCGGTTATTGGAGAACTAGATGACTTCTGCTCCAACTGTGGTCTTGTTATCGCGACTGGTGAGCGGGGGATTAAAGCACACAAACTTGTTCTAGCCAGCAACATTCCCGGAAGCAGTAATTTGGAACATTATGCAAATGCTATAGCATGTCTACAACCTATTGCAGCTTCTGATTCAGACGCATTTCTCCTGTTGGTCTGGGCAGTACGAAATCATTATGATGGCGTGAGGCCCCTTGCGGCAGATGCGCTAGGAGAGATTGCAGATCAGAGGGCAGTGCCGTGTCTCATCGACGCGCTCGATGATCCTTATCAGAGGGTTAGAGTAGCATCAATGGCAGCTCTTAAGAAAATGGGGCCATCGGCGAGTGCTGCAGTGCCTCGTCTTGTCAATCTCCTAAAAGCTAGCGACCCCTTAGAGCGCATGGGCGCGGCAAGTGCCCTAGGGAATATTAGAGACCGAGCCGCAGTGCCAGCTCTGATCAAGGCTCTCACTCGCAAGCATAAGTATAACGCAGATAGAGAATACCAGAGCACGATGTATGTTCAGCCGGCGAACCGGCTATCATATGACTATTATCAATCGAGCCACGTGGCGGCGACGGCGCTGGGTATAATCGGCGATACTAAAGCAGTACCAGCTCTAGTCAAGTGTCTGAATGCGCACAATCAGTACCTGCGTAGAAGTGCTTCAGAGGCGCTAGGAAAGATCTGTGGTCCGGAGCATATACCTATACTACTCAAAGCGCTCAAGGATCGAAGAAACCAAGTGCGCGAAGGGGCGACAGTCGCTCTTGGTGGCATAGGGCCTTCTGCACAAGCAGCCGTGCCCGCCCTTATTCAGGCGCTCAAGGATAGAGAGCCGAGTGTACGTGAAAGTGCTGCACGGGCATTGGGAAGTATTGGAGATCCAGCCGCAGTGACCGCACTAGTGGATGCGTTGGCGGACACCAACCATCTGCTTAGAGTTTGGTCCGCGCATGCACTTGGTACTATTGGGCCTTCTGCACAGGCAGCCGTACCTGCCCTCATCAAGGCGCTCAGGGACAGCGACAACCTTGTGCGCCGAGACGCTGCAAGAGCGTTGGGAAGAATTGGCAGTGATAGCGCTGTGTCTATGCTAATTAGCACTGCGATAGACACAGATTATTATGTCAGTGAGGAGGCCTTGAAAGCCTTGCGTCTTCTCGGTAGCGAAGCAATGGAGGCGCTTCTAGTTCGAGTGTTGCGAGATCTATACCATGCTAAGTACGGCAGTGAGTGGCAGGACCTCATCTATTCTGCGCTTGACAATAAGCTGAACGACTTATACTTTCGTATTTCGAAAAGGTTTGATGACAGCAACGAGATACGTTTACTAAGCGAGTTCATGTATATTTTGAATGGGATTTACAATGATATTTGCCTTCATCGTTATCTGCGCGAGCGTACTTGGAGCAGCAAATTGCCCGCTGTGTTGTCTAGTTCCGCTAGGCAATGGGCACATGATGGGCTTGCACGTCTGTCCGAGTTTGAAGAAGGCACAATGACTTGGCCACAGGAAAGTCTACTTATTGATGTCCTCAGAGACGAGAGCCTTCGCGGCATACTGCCCAGTGTCTTGCGTAAGATGCGAGACGACGTAGACAAGCGTGCTCTTCTGGAGATGGTCAAAGGTATCTTATTGAAAAACAACATGCGCGAAGCACTCGACTATCTTTATTTAGAATGAGCGCTCCTAAGATCCAGTTCAACCTTTCATTATAGAGTAAACTATTCAACGACAGTCTTATATTATAGTAAAGAGTGTGTTTATCCAACTTAGTTATGCTTAAGCCCTAATCGGGCTTTCCAGTTTGCACAAATCTCCCTATCCAGCTCAGAGTTCCTGAGCCTCTTGACGTGTCCCCTAAATCCCAATCAATAGTAGCCTGCTTTTTTGGTATTCCCGTAATTCATCTTCATTAAGATTGCTCGCCCACTTTTTATCAAGTGCTAACCAAGTGCTACGTTGAAATACGTCAGGTCGTAAGTGAAAAAGGTCTCGCCGTATGGATGATGGTCTTCCTGCTCAAGCCACGAAAGAAAGAGTACAGCTTAAGGCTCCTCCCCTCTACGAATAGGTGCTGGCAGACAACACTGCTGCCTGCCAACTCCCCATTTACTAGCATATCGTTTAGCAGTTGCGCAAAAAAGTCTTCCAACTCTTCGTCCGACGCTTCGTCCAACGCTGCCTGTTCCTCTTCTGTCGTCGCGATAAGGGTTTGGGCCTGAAATTGAACATGCTTCCTACTCTGTAGCAGATAAGAGTTGGTACGGTTGAATTGCTCAAACACATCGGCTGCGAATTGAGCCCCGTCACCTTGGGGAACCCAGCGAGTGATGCTAATGACACTGATTAGCGAATCAACTGGGAAGACAAGATCAGTTGAATCAGGTTCCGAAACCATTATGTACGTTTGGCTTCCAACCTTAATCTGGTCTTCTCTCCGTGCCATCTCGATACCCTCCTAGTTGCTGGCGCTGATACGTCGTCTAATTCACTATTGCGCCGTACCGATTGCCCAAGTGCTCAAAGTTGTCTGGAATGCGATTCCCAGAAGATGTGCAGCCATGCTCCATTCTTGGCGCATTTCTGATTCGGTCATGTCAATCACTGCCGTTCTGGTTGCCTTCACGTTGTCTGTGTAAATGAAGTTCCGTAGGCCTTGTAGAAAAGATGAGGCTCGTCTGTAATCCTACACCTCTTTCCTTGCTTCAATTCCCACAATCCTACAGGCATTCCCTATTTCAACTCCCGATAAGGCGATGTTCATCCCTCATCGCCTTTGTGATCGACATTATTCAACACCTCGCGTCTGGTTGTCAAGACATCCCCGAGCCGAACCACGTTGCAGCCTGCGACATCTAAGACAACAGCCCGGCATCCCATGTAATCCTGAATCCGCGGAACTCCAGCCGCAGCCCTTTGTCAAATTAAAGCCTCCTCATGCCACTCTTCGTAGCTAGATGACCTTTTGTCGTCTAGTCCGAATGGCCCGAGTTGGATTCAAGCGGGTATGAGAGTCTAGCCCAACCTAAGAGAAACGTTCGTTTTTCAGTTTCGGCTTTAAGCCCGGCATCAGCTTTGCATAGAAAAAGGGTCGCACGTTTTCACGTGTGGCCCCTTACTTTGGGAGATGCCAACCGGTACAGCCTCCTTGGGAGGTTTTTCAGCACTAACTACTGTCTGATGCTACCCTGAATAGCGAAGTCATATTTTGGCCTCCTGTTAACCATCATAATAGAACGTGCGCACCCGGCATATTCCGCACCACGTAGTATGACCGCCACGGCATGGTTTCTGTTCAAGTTGGTGATGGCATAACCTGCCTCCAAAACGCAGTCTTTCCAAGAGTTGAGGGTTATCAAAGAACGTTATCGACCCGCAATCCATACAATGCGCCATATATCCCCTCTCCAGCTCAAAGACCTGTGCCTTCGTCCCGCAAGTACAATCCATCGTAAATTCGGTCGGCTTCTTCCTGTTTGTTTTCTTTCTGGCCATACTATTCTCCCAGTTGCAGCTTGATAGGAGTCCCAGTCGGCAGGTTAAGGGACTGGTAGACACTCTCATCATAGACTGCATCAGGATAGTTACAGCAGGGACACCTTCTTGCCGGAGGCTTTTCGGTCCAGAAACGGGCGCCAGCGGTAGAGCGGTCTATGCTACCGGTCAAAGCATGAAGTGGGTTATTGCAGCGGACGAAAAATACCCCTCTCCAGCCCGCCAGGCAATCCATAAGCCCGCTCAGCCCCTGGTATCGACGGTAGAACCTTCTGAGTTCTTCCTGCTCGGCCAGATCGGCCTGTAGCTGGCCAAGGATGCCTTTCAGCTGCTGGCGCGTCTGCTCAAGGTCGTTTATCACCGCTTGCCTTTTGTCCTTCTCTGATTGAAGTTTATCTAACTCTTGCTTCAACGCTTTCTCCTGGGCTTCGCCCCGCTCTTTCAGCTCGGCGATATAGTCGCTGAGTGTCTGCTGCTCACTTAGCCCTCTGGATAGCTCCTCTCTGGCATCCTCATGGCCGGCAAATTCCTGACACAGGTCAAGTAACAGTTTCAGGCTGAAGCCGCGGCTTTCCACTTCGGCCTTCAGCTGGCCCGCAGTGACTACATCCTGCTCAGTCACCTTTGCCTTTTCCCTGCACCGCTCGATATCCCTGTCAAGCTGCCGTCTCTCTTTCCCCGCCTTCTTTCGGAGGGCCAGTAGTTGCATCTCTTCCCTTTCACGCTCCGCAGTTACTACACGCAGATCCTGTGTTGCCTTTTCGATATCACCAGTTAGCTGGCTTAACCTGTGTCCCGCCTCCTGATTATCATTTTGCCGGGCAGAGAGCCTTTGCTTAAGCCTGGCCATCTCCGCCTCCAGCTGTTCCTTCTCCAGCAGCAGTTGATTACAGGCATTGATGGCCTCGGCGCAGGGTATCCCTTTCTCTTCCTCCAGCTGCGCCAGGGCATAGACAGCGTCTAAATAACCCGAATCGGCGAGCCTCTTTTCCAGCGTCATCAGGTCCTGATACTGCCTCTCGCTGAAGCCGGGGCAGAAGGTACGGGCCGCCCTGATAATCTCCCTTATTTCGTCGACCGTTAACTCCTCGCTCATCAATAGCCTCCTTTTCCGGCGTATTGCAGCACTATACGCAGTGCCTCCTCCACGGTGTGGTCAGCCCTGAGCTCGGGTGATGCGCGCCCGATCAGCAGCTCAGCCTCTGCCGCGGTGTAGGCCATCGCTTCCAGTGCGGCTACCAATCGCTCATGTGTGCATGGCTGCTGCGCCAGGGGTATATCCCTGGCTGTGCTCTGGAACTGCAGGCCGAGCAGACTTCCTATTACCAGCGGCGCGATGGCCTTGCCCTCCGACCCGAAGTCGAGGAGCCAGCTGGCCACGGACTTAAGCCTGAGCATAGCCGATAACCTCGAGATAAAGTCATCGGGCAGCCGTAAGGGTTCCTTCAAACCGGGGATGTTCCATACCGTATACCTGCCGTCCTTGCCGATTATCTCGAAGCGCTCAAGGTCATCGTCCAGCAAAGCCTGGAGGAAAGACATCGGCAGAACCAGCTTCTCGGGCTTGCCCGTTGGGCTCACCAATGTGGATCGATTGGAGCCATCTGTGGTCTTAACCGTTATCGTCCCGGCCAGGTATGCCTGAATGCTGAAGGTTATTCGGGGAGTCGGCAGTGCGTCGTATGCCAGCTGCGGCAGAGGCACAAGCCACCATTTGCCATACCAACCAACGCTCCGTCCGTATATGCCGTGAATGGTGCCGTTAACGCTTTTATCGGCCTCGGCGCGCAGCTTGTCACTATCCATCATAGAAGCGAAAAGATTCGCGATATCCGGTGAGATATCGTCTCTCCCTGACTCTTCAAAGGCCAGGATGGTGGCCTCCCTGAAGTTACCTGCCTTCCTGTACGGTAACATCTTCATCATCTCGATCTCCTTTCGGGGTTATGTTGTGTGCTTTGAGATACGAGCTCTGCTGAATTGAGCAAGTCCCTGATACTGAGGAGAAATTCCTGGATTTCCTTGGTTTCTAAGGGGAGAGTTGTCCACCTCTCTTCAACCCAGGACATGCTGCAGGGCCGTGTTTCTTCTCCTCTAGATCATATCAGCGTACAGAGGCTCAGGGGTTACAAAATCGACCGGCTACTTAAAAACAACCACCATTGATGCAGTAAGAAACGTACACCTATCAACGGTAATACCATTTATCTCAATCCTTTTAAAACAGGCCCGGTCAAATGATGTTCAAATGCCGTTCAAATACCCGTTCATATCTTTGTTCAGAAAGTTCAAATAGCTGAGTATGTATCTATAAATATATTACTAGGAGGTATAGAGCAATGCAGAAGCTGTCACCAAAGAAACAACTGGCAGTAATCCGTCACTATTTCACGGGGCTTCCCTATGATGAAATAGTTGCCAAAACGGGCGTCAGTAAAGGTGCCGTGTCCAATGTAATCCGTGATCTTAAGGAAGGTCATATCCTCGAGGTGCAGGGTCCTGTTGAACAGCTGGAACTGCTGAGAGAGCTAGCTCAGGATCTGAAGAACCTTAAACTGTCTCCCGGCCAAGCGCTGACAGGACTGTCACTTCTCTCCAACCTGCAGGAGATGGAAATAGAGCCCGCTGATATCCAGAAATGGGCCGACGTATACAGAGATATATCATCATCCGAGGATAATAGGAGAACCTTTATAAAAACTGCTCTGACCATTGAGGAGCTGTGGCAAAAAACAGGGCTCGATATTGAGGAAATAGAGGCGAAAGTTTGTTCGCTGAAAAATGATCTTGAAAGCTTGAAACCTTTCAGCAAGCAGCTGCAGCAGGTGAAGAAACAGTTGACTACCCTTAAGAATGAGAAAAACGACCTTGAGTCTGTGGTTAACCAGCTTAAGCGGAGTCGCGATCAGTTATCCAAGGACGTCACCAGCAAGGAAAAACGCGAGGCGGAGTTATCAAGCAGGATAGAAATGCTTGAGCAACGCGCTCAGGATGACGATGAGAAGCTAGCAACTGCGCGTAAGGAACTGAAGGAAATCGCCGGGCTGGGGCTGTCACCTGAAGACTTGGCTCACTTTATCTACAGGCTTATAGATGTAGCTAAAAAGCAGGGTGTAAAACCTGAGTACCTCCGGGATCGATTTATTTCCGAACTCGAAGCTCTCAACTCCGGCATGAGCCTGGATTCTATGGTCAAAACCAGGCAGGACAAGCTGGCTGAAACGGAAAAAAGGATTATAGAAGCTGAGCGACAGCGCAAGGCCGAAGAAAAAGCGATCAAGAAACTGGAGCAGAAGCAGGCACAAATACAGGTTTCTATCGAAAAGGAGCAGACCCAACTCCAAAAGGAAATGGGGAACCTTCTTCAGATTACTCAACAGAATATGGAGTAGTTAAATGACAGCCTTAAAAGAATCACGAGCGATACTATCACGGAGATTTACAATCTGAGAGACCGGGCTCTTGAGGTGGGACAGGAGATAGGTCGCTGTAATGAGATTGTCCAAGCGAATCAGTGGCTGCTGACTATGGTGGCTCTAATGAAAGGAGACTCTAATATCAGCTCTGCCGATGTATACATCGTATCCCTTGCTATTCTCCGGGGTTTATCTAACTGGCTGGATCGCAACGAAGGAACGCCCTCCATTTGGTATATGCTGAAACTACATCTCGATAACGCTATTCAGGAGCTGGAAAGATGGAAACCTCAACTGGCTGCAGACAATCAGTAAGCGCATTGCGGTCATGTACTATAAATTGCTGAAAATGAATTTGGGATGTACCCTTTCTGTAGA
>CAYVQT010000096.1:0-7465 GCA_964453665.1 uncultured Dehalococcoidia bacterium
TCTTGCTTCTGCTCTGTGCTCATGATTGCCTCCTGAGTATATCTCGATAGAACCAGGCTATAGCGTCTTTTTAAGTAGCATTATCACATTCTCTCCCTGTCCGCCGTAACCTGTGGCCAGCGCCCTGTCGATCTTGCCCGGTATCTGGTGCTCGCCGGCATCGCCGCGGACCTGGAGCGCCGCCTCCACTAACCTGACTACCGGCGTCGCGCCGATGGGGTTGGTTGCGGTAACACCGCCCGAAGGGTTGAACGGGATCTCCTTGTCTATCCCTACCTTGTTCTGCTCGAAGAGTTTCCAGGCGGTGTAGTCTTCACAGATTCCGACCTCCTCTATCCACCTTAGCTCTGCAGGAGATGCCGGTTCGTATACCTCCCAGGCCTGGATCTCTTTCTTGGGGTTGGTTATACCGCGCCTCTTGTACACTGCGTCGCAGGCATAACGGAGGGTCGATGATGTGGGGTCCTCGGCCATGGTGAGGGCGCCGCCCTGGTGGCAGGTCAACCAGTCCTCGACCCAGACCGGCTTTTTGGTGACCTTCTTAGCTTTCTCCTCGGGGCACACTATGCAAGCGGCAGCGCCAGCGGTCGTCGGGCACATATGGAGACGCCTTATCGGCCATGCCAGGAGCACATCGTTCATAACCTTCTCCAGAGTGAGCCCCAGCCTGAGTTGTGCGTACTCGTTTTTCATCGCGCACTGGTCCTGTTTGACCCGCACCATTGAGATGTGTTCCTCGGTACAGCCGGAGCGGTCCATGTAGGCATAGGTCCTTCGGGCGAAATTAGTGATCGGGGACATGGGGAACTGGCCTGTCCAGTACTCATTGGCTCCGCCACCGCCACGTCCGAATGCGCCGGCGGCCTCATCCATCTTCTGCCATGCCAGACAAAGGACGGCATCGAACAGTCCGGTTGCAGCGATGTTGAAACTGGCTGCGGCGATTACGCCGCCTGTTGTGCCCACATTCTGTAATTCGAACCCGGATTTGCCTACTGCCCCAAGCTCGGGGATAATCCACTTGTCGGGGGAATAGTAGCCATCGGCAACCTCGAAAGAACCCATTACAATATTATCAATGTCTTTCATGGTCATCTGGGCATCCTCAAGGCACCGCTCAACGGCTTCGGCACACAATTCAGCCGTGGTTACATCCGGCCTCTTGCTCTTATGATGGGTTTGACCAACCCCTACTATAGCAATCCTCTCAGCCATGGATTCCTCCTAGTTCTCCAGAGTTATTACGCAGTGTAGTTGTCCCGCAGGGCCGTCGACACCGTGGGCCACAGCTTTCTTTGCTCCAGAAACCTGCCTGGCCCCGCCCTCTCCCCGGAGTTGCAGTACGCACTCGGCAACCCGCTGCATACCCGAAACGCAGACCGGAAGCCCGGAGAGCATACCGCCGGATGGGTTTATGGGAAGCTGGCCACCCATATCGGTCTTGCCGCTGTCGATCAGCTTGCCCCCTTCTCCCTTGCTACAGAAGCCCAGGCCCTCACTCCAGAGGAGCTCTTGATACGAATATTGCTCTGAGATCTCAGCTACATCGAACTCTTTCATAGGATCCTTTATTCCAGCCATCTTGTAGGCTCGTTGTGCAGCCGTCGTCAATGCCTCACAATCGGCCAACTCTCGCCATCCCAGTTCGTGCTGGTCGTAGCAAGTACCCAGGCCTGTGATCCACACCGGTTTGTCCGTGATTTTTTTGGCTCTCTCCTCAGAGGCCAGGATCATGGCGCAGGCGCCGTCCACCGGCGTTGGCTTGGCTTCTTGTACCCTGATGGGGTCGCACAGCATCGTTGACCTGAGAACGTCATCCACAGTCAAGCTGTCACAGCACATTGCGTTGGGGTTATTCCTCGCATTCTTGCGTGCCTTCACCACCACCTTGGCGCACTGCTCAGGGGTGATTCCGTACTTGGTGGTGTACCTCATCGCCTGAAGGCCGGCGGCGGAGACAAAATCGAGTCCCACTCTTCTCTGGTATATCTGGTCCATGCCGACCCATTCATACAAGTTCTTGTTCATTGCTGATTCCTTGGTGTAAGCAACCAACAACACAGTGTCACAATGGCCCGACAGAATCTGCATCGTGCCGTAATACACGGCTGTCGAACCGTCCTCCAGCACCCTCTCGTCTTCCCGCCGGTACGCGCCGACCACATAGCCGAGGAACATATAGGCTCCAGCGGGGCCGCTAAGCAGGTCATAGGATGCAGCAACTGTACTGTCTATGCCGCCTTCCTTGAATTCAAGCCCCGTCTGGCCCATCACATCCCGGGTGACATCGTACATTAGCTCAGCCACATGGTTGTCAAGCTTTTTCTCCTCAAACTTGGTCTGGGCCACGGCCACTATGCCGACCCTTCCTGCCATAAAGCACCTCCTGTTTCTTGACTGCCTTCCTCTCTTTCCTTAGCCAGCTGGTGCAGCGCACAAAAAAATAACACCCTGCATGCCAGCTAACATTGCAACCAAGGGAATATATTAACCAATCCCATTATCTGTGTCAACATTACATTATGTGATACCGGGAAAATACCATAGGGTTTTTCAGATGACGGTATTATCTTGATCGGACTCTTTACTATAGTGACATACGGCGTTTTCTTAATATATCCCACCGGATTGTAATCATATTGTAAGAGATTTGTAATTTCCTCGTTATATGGCCTTAATAATATCTTAATTCGCGGCACCTACAATTGCATACGATCGCATCGGACATGGGGCTTTTGATTTGAGCTCCGTACAGCCTGTGGTAATTCACGAGGAAAGGAGGTGGTGTATAACCGATTGCCCTTCCTTGACAAAAGTAGGCTACTATGTGTTAAAGTAGGGTGCGAACGGCACTCCCGATAGAGCCGGAAATAGACAGATGACCGACGCTCCAAAAACATCTCCGGATAGAAAAGGTCTTGTAGAAATTTTTACCGGTGATGGCAAAGGTAAAACTTCGGCAGCGCTCGGGGTAATACTCCGTGCCCTGGGACACGGCTTTCGAGTTTGCATCATACATTTTATGAAGGGCAATTTCCCCTACGGGGAACAGAAGATGCTGGCGCAGCTTCCCAATGTAACAGTGTCTGTTTTCGGAAGCACTAGCTTTGTGAACCCCAACAATCCCGAAGAGGAGGACAAGAGGGAGGCGAAACGGGCACTCGACGCCAGCCGGGAGGCGATGCTCAGCGGCAAATACGATCTGGTTGTGCTTGACGAGGTGAATGTGGCTTCTGCCTGGGGGCTTGTGGGGCTCGACGACGTGATTAAACTGATTGAGGACAAGCCGGAGTCAGTGGAGCTCATCCTTACGGGTCGCTATGCGGACAAGAAGCTGATAGAGCTTGCTGACCTGGTAACCGAGATGCTGGTAATAAAGCATCCTTTTGATAAAGGTATCTGGGCCCGGGCCGGACTCGACTATTAACTCGGGAGGATATTCGAACCGGATCAGGTTGCCCGGCGTCGGGTAACCTGGCTGTTCAACTCGATTAAATCAGTAAAAAAAAGGATCGAACCGAAAAAGGAGAGTGTAAAATGATAACCCTAAGCGTAATCAAGGCTGACATTGGCGGATATGTAGGTCATTCCAGTTCCCATCCTGACATACTTGCCAAGGCTGAGGAGTGCCTGGAGAAGGCAAAGAAAGAAGGATTGCTGGTTGACTTTCACGTCACCCGCTGTGGGGATGACCTCCAGCTCATAATGACCCATGAGCAGGGCGAGGATAATGCGCGCATCCACGAACTCGCCTGGGATACCTTCGTTACCGGTACTGAGCTTGCCAAGAAGCTGGGGCTTTACGGGGCTGGCCAGGACCTGCTCGCCGACGCCTTCTCTGGGAACGTGAAGGCGATGGGGCCCGGGGTGGCGGAGATGGAGTTCGAGGAGCGGCCATCCGAGCCCGTAATCATATTCATGGCCGACAAGACATCGGCGGGGGCCTGGAATATGCCCCTCTACAAGATGTTCGCTGACCCGTTCAATACCATAGGCCTGGTGATTGCCCCCAACATGCACTGCGGGTTTTCGTTCGAGGTGCACGATGTCAAGGAGCACAAGAAAATCACCTTTAGTGCACCGGAAGAGATATACAGTATGCTGGTCTTCATCGGTGCCCCAGCCCGTTATGTGGTAAAGGCAGTGCATCACCGCGAGACCGGCAATATCGGCGCAGTTTCATCGACACAGCGCCTGGCCTTCATCGCAGGAAGGTATGTGGGCAAGGATGACCCGGTTTGCATCGTTCGCTCTCAAGGGGAATTCCCCGCGGTGGGTGAAGTGCTGGAACCCTTCAGTCACCCCGCACTTGTGGAGGGCTGGATGCGGGGTTCACACCACGGCCCGCTGATGCCGGTGTCCATCCCCGAGAGCAACCCCTCACGCTTTGACGGCCCGCCCAGAGTGGTCGCAGCAGGATTTCAGCTGACGGACGGCAAGCTGGTAGGCCCGCGTGATATGTTCGATGATCCCAGCTTTGATGAGGCCCGCCGGCTGGCCAATCTGGCCGGCGAGTATATGCGCCGCCACGGGCCCTTCGAGCCGCATCGCCTCCCCCTTGACGAGATGGAATACACCACGATGCCTCATGTGATGAAGAAGCTGGAGGAAAGATTCACTAAACTTGATTGAGCCACGAAAGCTCCTGATCGCCACCAATAACCTGGGCAAGTTCCGGGAATATGTTTTATTGCTTGACGGGCTGCCATTCGAGCTTACAAGCCTCGCCGGGGAGAGAATCAGGGATGAGGTCGAAGAGGGCAGCTCGAGCATGGAGCATAATGCTATCTATAAGGCTACCGAATACTCCAGGCGGAGCGGCCTTATAGCCCTTGCCGACGACTCCGGGCTGGAGGTGGACGCCCTGGGTGGCGAGCCCGGGCCATTTTCTCGCCGCTATGCGGGGGAGGATGTCTCGGACAAGCAAAGAAACGACTTTCTCCTCGCGAAGCTGAGCGCTGTGCCGTGGGAGAGAAGGAGCGCGCGTTTCAGGTGTGTCATCGCTATCGCAACGCCGAGAAGCGGAGTCGAGACCCGCGAGGGCGTGTGTGAAGGAATTATAGCGTTTGACAGCAAGGGGGAAGGTGGCTTTGGCTACGACCCCATTTTTTATTTGCCGGAGCTCGATAGGCGTATGGCGGAGCTAACGATTGAGGAAAAAAACGAAATAAGCCACCGCGCGAGAGCAGCGCATAAAGTGCGGCCGATTCTCGAACTCATGGCTGAGCAAAGAAGTAATGACTAAACTCTCCGATTCCTTTCACCGTCCTGTGAACTACCTGCGGATATCAATCACCGACCGCTGTAATCTGCGGTGCGTATACTGCATGCCCCCGGAAGGAATTCCCTTGATGTCTCACGCAGATATTCTCAGCTACGAGGAAATTTGCACGGTAGCCCGGGCGGCGGCGGACTTGGGCATCATTAAAATCAGGCTTACTGGCGGCGAACCACTCGTTAGAGCAGGATTAGCGACCCTTGTGGCCATGTTAGCTGATATAGAAGGTATCGATGATATCTCGTTGACAACAAACGCTGTGCTTTTGGAACGCTATGCCGGTCAACTCAAGAACTCGGGGTTACATCGGGTTAATGTCAGCCTTGACTCACTTCGCGGAGATAGATACCGCCGAATCACCCGGCTTGGCAATCTGGACGATGTACTCAGGGGCATCGAAGCCGCAAGGCAGGCCGGGTTGAACCCGGTAAAGACCAATACAGTGATCATCCGCGGGACAAACGATGATGAGGTTATTGACTTCGCCCGGTTGACGATTGAGGGTGAGTGGCACGTACGGTTTATCGAGTACATGCCGTTCTCCAATGGTAACGAACATGCCGGCGACCTATTAGTGGCAGTATCTGAGATGAAGGAACGAATTGAGGCTCTGGGCGAACTGGAGCCCACCTTTGAGAGTGGAGGGGGCCCGGCGAAATATTTCCGGCTACCGGGGGCTAAGGGCACCATCGGCTTCATCAGCCCCGTCAGCGAGCACTTCTGCAAGGCGTGTAATCGGTTGCGTCTCACGGCGGATGGCAAGCTGCGCCCCTGCCTTTTTTCGGACCAGGAGCTTGATGTCCGGGAACCACTGCGACACGGTGCAACCGCTGATGATATAAAGCGCCTGATCCAGGAGGCTGCGTCACGCAAACCGGAAGGTCATAGGTTGAGAGCGGGAATTACCTGCGAGCGGTTTATGGCGCAGATCGGAGGCTGATGGCTGAAATGATCGAGATCTACACGGATGGTGCCTGCATAGGCAACCCGGGCCCGGGGGGCTGGGCGGCGGTCATCATAAATGGCGTAGATAGGAAGGAAATAAAGGGAGGGGAGGGCAAGACAACCAGCAACCGAATGGAGATCACGGCTGCTGTCAAGGGGCTTGCCCATACCCCACTGGGGTCACGGGTCAAAATTGAAAGCGATAGTCAGTACCTCGTTAATACCATGACTAAAAACTGGAAGAGGAAGGCCAACAATGACCTCTGGAGTGAGCTGGACAAGCTAGTTGCCGAACGTAGTGTGGAATGGGTTTGGATAAGAGGGCATGTCGGCCATCCGGAAAACGAGCGGGCTGACACGCTGGCGAACGAGGTGGCCGCGAACTGGGGAGGGAGCCCCGGGCCAACTCACTTCGATATTGAGGGCAATGTGCATATGGTTGACATAACTGATAAGCCGGCAACAGAGAGGATGGCGACAGCCAAAGGTGCTATAGTCATGAAACCGGCGACCCTGGAGCTGATTAAGCAGGGTGAGATAAAAAAGGGTGATGTCCTCGGTGTGGCCCGGCTAGCCGGGATCATGGCGGCAAAACAAACCCCTCACCTGGTTCCACTATGCCATCCCCTGCCGATTTCCAGCGTTGACGTCGATTTGAAAATGGACGAAAAACGCTCGACGGTGGAGATCGCTGCTACGGTCAAGACCACGGCCCAGACCGGGGTGGAGATGGAAGCGCTTACTGCGGTGGCCGTGGCGGCTCTCACCATATATGACATGTGCAAGGCAGTGGACCGGGCCATGCACATCGATGACATACGTCTTGCCAGAAAGACCGGGGGCAGGAGCGGGGAGATTGCCTTGGAATGAGTCCTGGCAGGCGAAGGCATCCGCAGTGGGGCGTTTAATCGAACACCATACCGGTGAAACATCTAGCTAACCCCACCGATATCAATTTACCCTCATCCTTCGGCAGGCTTGTCCTGTGTATATCGAAGGGCTCAGGTCGGGCTCTAACCTCTCCCGTTCGGCTGAGCTCACGGCCGAAGCCGGCAAGGGAGAGGTATCCACAAGCCCCACTCCCACAGAGCGGTAGGTTGGGTTAAGCGCAGCTAAATTCACCACGAGCGATGGCATGTAGGGGCGACCCAATGTGGTCGCCCTGATTACTTTACGTCTGTTCTGACTAAGTAGCAACTGTGTTAAAAGTCAAGAGCATGGGCCAATGACGTAAGAATCGAC
>CAYVQT010000097.1:0-7184 GCA_964453665.1 uncultured Dehalococcoidia bacterium
GTCGATTCTTACGTCATTGGCCCATGCTCTTGACTTTTAACACAGTTGCTACTACGCTCATCACGAAAGGCGTGTGGTGTGTTAGTTCTTGCGCTTCGCTGGTGGGCACCGGATCATAATGATTTAACGCGCTGTCTATTACATGAACTGGACAACGGCCTTCCCGAACAGCGGCGAAACAAAGTAGCGCATGAAGGGCAGAAAAAGCGAAGAGTACCGCCTGGTCAGTCCTCCGGAGTAGTCCTTGAGATAGTCGGCAAACGACCTTCGCTGGAATTTAAGCAGCTCCTGCGACCTGCTCGTGTCATACCAGTCCAAGTAGTAGGGTTCCGGAGTGAATTTGTGGGCCGGCGGCAGGGGTAGTCCCATAATGTCGAGAATGGAGCCAACCATATCCTTGTATAACATTCGCTGGTCAGGTCCGCCGCTGACAACGAGCGTGCTTCCCTTTATGGCATCGAAATTTTTAACGGAGTTGAGTACAGCCAGGGCCAGGTCGTCCGGGTGGCAGAACTCAATTCGATTGTCCAGCGGGACGGAGAATATGCGCTTGAGGTCGCTTACTTCATGATTAAAGTACATAACTGCGGTCAGACGCAGGATGGTATAGTCGATTCCCGATGCTTTGATCAGGCTTTCAGCTTCGAACTTGGTCTCGCCGTAAGCGTCTCCGGGGTTTGCTTCGTCCCTATCTGCGGATATAGGTTCCTTAGCGTCTGGCGTGGGGCCAAACACCGCCACTGAGGAGGTGAACACCAGGGGAATGTGTCTGCTCTTTTCCTTAATCAGGTCAACGATTAACTTCGTGCCCCCGACATTGACCCGTCTGGTCAGCCCAGGGTTCTCGCAGGCTACCGGAGGCAGGATGCCAGCCATATGGACCACAACGTCTACCCCTTCCAGCGCCTTACGCACTGAGTCAGGTTGTGTGACATCTCCCCAGAGGATTTCCGCTTTTCTGCCGAGTTCCTTGACACTCTTGCGGTTGCGCTCGTTGTCCAGGTCGAACACCCGCACCTGGAACCCGTCTTTGAGAAAGGTCTTACAAACGTTTATCCCCAATCGCCCTGCTCCGCCCGTTACTAGCACACGCATTCTACGCCTCCCGCTACTCGGTCTTTGCCGTCTTTTTTTTGACTCTCGTACTTCGCCGTAACATACATCAGGCGATTCCGCATGTGATTCTGCTCCACGCGCTGGCATACACCGGCCATCAAATCCGGCGGCAGGGAAGTAAGCAGCTCAGCGATGTCATCGACCGAGTACATATCCAGAATGTGTAAAGCCCCGCGCTTTATGGCCAGTATTACTGCCTGTGTCCGGTTGTGTGCTCCCAGCCTGGCACATGCCCGGTGCAGTGTACTCTTAACAGTGCGGGGGGATATGAACAGCTCATCGGCGATCTCCTGATTTGTCAGGCCGCGGCCAGCTAGAGCAAGAACATCACGCTCTCTCCTGGTCAGCATAGAATCTCTTGAATTAACCATGGCACGTATCCTCCGTTCTCTGGCAGGGCATCGCGCGAGGCGTCCGCTATCCGGACGTGCTGCCTCTAGTCCCGGTGCAGGTACTCCTTGGCTGTCTTCGCCGCCTGAAGGATCACCTCCAGAGCTTCGGTAATAAGTAGCAGCTGATGGGCAGCTATCGACCCCATTAGTTCCCTTATCTGGTCTTGAGATAGCTGCCAGAGCCCGCCTATCAGTTCCTTCCCCTTACCTGAAAGATGGCACAGGACCACACGCCGGTCATCGGGGTCGTCCTCACGGACGAGAATATCCCGTTCAACCAGGCGGTCTACGACTCCGGTTGCTGTAGCCAGACTGACGCCAAGCGCGGAGGCGATTTCGCCCATACGCGAAGGCCCGTTTACGAAGAGAAGGAGTACGACCTTGAGTTGGGGCATAGTCAGGTTCAGCCGGAGCCACTCCTTTGGCAGTATGGGGAACAGCTCCCGGAATGCCTTGTCTGAAAGCAGGAGGATGTTTTCGATAATCTGCTCTTTACGAGGCTCCTTTGTCATCCAGCTCTCCCTAGACGGCATTGGACAGCGCATAAAATAAGCCTAGCGCTAATAGTTTATATAAAACTAACTGTTTGTAGTGTACTGCTTAATTAGCCTGCTGTCAATACCCGCTTTGTGTATAAGTTGTAAAACGAGGGGCAAAGGCAATAGAAGTAAGTTATTTCAGGCAACCTGACGGGCGTTGAGCGGTAGAGCGGTAGGGTGGGTAAAGTGGTAACGGAACCCACCAGCACTGTCATGAGCATAAAAGTGCTCACCACAAAAGATGAAAACCTACCCTTTTTTTCTTATACCATTACGAGCGCTAGGGTGGGTGAAGTGGCAGAGGAACCCAACAATCCCTCCGAGGCGGCAGGCTTCTAAGCAACTGTCTCCAATGATTGACAGGGAGTCAGCATTACCTATAATGGGCAATCATCTACAATCGAATAATCCGCACGAAATTGCGTTTATCACAATTCGAGAGGGGGGAAGCATGAGCGAAAAAACAGGCTTGAAATCAATTATCCCGGGGGGGAAAGCTATCGGACTCATGGTCCTGCGGGGTTTCGGCCTCTTCTTGACCGTTTCGGGCATGGTTGGCATGACACTAATCCTGGGACCGCTGGACCGCATCGTACAGGATTTAACATTCACTCCGGTCTTCGATAGTAAGCTTTACGCCTTTCTCCTGTGTCTGTTGCTTGCCGTGATAGGAGGAGCCATAGACTTTTTGACCAATGAAGGGCTCAAAGCCCTCGAGAAATAGCGAGGGTTATATCAATGCACTGGACAGGTGCATGACAGCCCCTCTGGAAAGCTGAGAAGGCTCGAATAAGCTGGTTCTCCTCTTTGATTCTCAACAGCATTGGAGGTGAGGGATGAAGCGGAACTTATTCCTTTTGCTCGCTGTCCTGGCTCTCGCCAGTTGCACCGGCTCAACACCAGCATTAACACCGACACCCGCGACAATGCCACCCGATTACAGGACAGTAGCGCTGCCCGAAGCCAGGTTGACCGGCAACGTTTCGCTGGAAGAGACATTGCTCAACAGACGTTCAGTCAGGCAGTACACCGGGGAAGCGTTGACCCTGGAAGAGGTCTCGCAGCTACTCTGGGCGGCCCAGGGGATAACCTCTGAATATGGAGGCCGCACCGCGCCGTCGGCCGGTGCGTTGTATCCGCTCGAGGTATATCTGGTAGCCAGTAACGTTGAGAGCCTCGCGCCCGGCATCTACAAATACATAAACGACGGGCATGAACTGGCCATAGTCAGTGATGAAGACGTCAGGGAAGAACTGGCTGATGCTGCCCCGGATAAAACCACGGTGCGCGCTGGAGCCATAGATATTGTCATTTCCGCCGTTTACGAGAGGACAACGAGCAAGTATGGCGACAGAGGCGTGAGGTATGTGCACATGGAGGCAGGCCATGCCGCCCAGAACATCTATCTCCAGGCAACCGCCCTGGGCCTGGGCACGGTTACCATCGGCGCCTTCGCGGATGAGCTGGTCAAAGATGTCTTGAGAATGCCCGGGGAGGAAGCGCCACTCTATATAATCCCGGTGGGGAGGAGAGACTAGCCCCTCCGCGTTAACTGAGCATGATTCGGACATCGACGACCACATACCCGTTGTTGCGCTCGAGAACCTTGACCGGGTTGAGGTCAAGCTCTGCTATCCGTGGCAGGTCCTCTATCATCGCCGAGACCCTTAACAGGAGCTCTTCAAGGGCCTCAATGTCGGAAGGCTCTGCCCCCCTCCAGCCCTCGAGAAGGTTATAGGCTTTGACCGCGCGTATCATCTCCCCGGTATCGACATCGGTCAGGGGATGGATACGAAAGGTGATATCTTTCAACAGCTCGGCATAGACCCCGCCCGAACCGAACAATATCAGAGGGCCAAAGGTAGGGTCCTGGGTAACGCCAACGATAACCTCGACTCCCCCGCTCACCATCTCCTGGACTATCACACCCTGCATTTCACCTTCTCTTCCCATGCCCGCCAGACGTTCTTTAATCCGGTCAAAGGCCCGCCCCACTTCCTCTCGCGAGCGGAGATCGAGGATGACACCGCCAACCTCTGTCTTGTGAACTATTGTGTCCGAGACAAGCTTCACGGCAACAGGAAACTCGATTTCCTCGGCAACCTTCGCCGCTTCCTCAGCAGTCACAGCCAACTTGGAACGCACCACGCGAATGCCATAGCAATCGAGCAGCTCTGTGACGCGGGCGGCGTCGAGCCACAGCGGTCGAGCCTTGCTCCGCTCCAGGGCTGATTCGACTATCAATTCAGCTCTCTCCCTGTCAATGCCCTCCAGCTCAGGGATTACCCCTTTCGGCCTCTTCAGCCATTCGCCGTATTCGCAGGCCTTAGCCAGCGCAGTCGCCGTTGCCTCGGGGAATAGGAAGCTGGGAACATACCCCTCCTCGCCAGAGCCCAGAGCGATGCTGGCACCACGTGAACCCATAAACGAAGCCAGCAGCGTCTTGCCGCTCTGACGCAGCAGCGGCGCCGCCTCCCGTATAGCGCTGGCAACCGCTTCCGGCTGCGTGACTATCGGCGGTATGAAGATGACGACCACGCTGTCCACCGTATCATCTCCGGCCAGGAGCTTAAGCGCCCGGGCATATGCTTCGGCGCTGGCATCAGCCGTCATATCGATGGGGTTGCCGAGGCTAGCCGCTCCCGGGAGGAATTTCTTCAACTTTGAAATGGTGCTTTCCGCAAGAGTCGGCAGTTCAAGTCCTCTCTCGGCGCAGGCATCGGCTGTCATGATTGCGGGGCCTCCTCCGTTGGTCAGGATAGCCAGCCTTCTTCCCCGGGGCACGGGCTGGTGCGCGAGCAGGTTCGCGACATCGAAAAGCTCCTCCAGCGTATCAACCCTGATAACCCCCGCCTGTGTAAACAGGGCCTGAGAAGCCACATCCGCGGTAGCCAGCGCCCCCGTATGGGAAGCCGCGGCCCTCGACCCCGCAGGTGTGCGACCGCTCTTCACCGCTATCACCGGCTTGGTGGCGGCCACCCCGCGAGCTATACGCGCAAACTTCCTCGGATTGCCGAATGATTCCAGATAGAGGAGTATAACGCCGGTATTGGGGTCATCCTCCCAGTACTCCATCAGATCGTTGCTGGACACGTCGGCCCTGTTTCCTATGCTGACGAAAGCGGAGAGCCCGATGTTCAATATCTGCGCATATTCCAGTATCGCGAGTCCAAGGGCACCGCTCTGGCTGCACATGGCGATGTTGCCGACGGGAGGGAACACCGAGGAGAAGGTGGCATTCAAATTAACACCGGGGTCGGTATTGATTATCCCCATGCAGTTGGGGCCTACCAGGCGCATGCCGTAGTCGCGAACCGTGTTGAGCAATCTCTCCTGCTTCTCCAAACCCTCAGCCCCACTCTCCCCGAAGCCGGCCGATATAACAACAACGCCTTTTACCCCCTTCCGCCCGCACTGCTGCACCACCTGATGGACACCCTCCGCCGGCACAATAACCACTACCAGGTCGACATCACCCGGTATGTCCAGGATGGTGGGGTACGCCTTAACCGAGGCTACCACCTCATGATTGGGATTCACCGGGTAGAGAACACCTTCAAAACCCTGATGTAATATGTTGCGAAATAGTGTGTTGCCGATAGTGCCCTTCCTGGGCGTGGCCCCGATAACGGCTATGGAACGGGGCCTGAGGAAAGCTCCCAGTGATGCAATGGCAGCAATCTTCTCCCGCTCAGCGGACTTATCCTCCACCTCTGGCGTTGGCGCAATGTCCTGGACGATGCGGTAGACGCCGTAATCCATCTCACGGTCTGTGCGGAAACCCATATCCTCCAGCACCTTCATCATCTGCTGGTTTTCAGCGAGCACCTCAGCCTCGAACGTGCGTATCCCCTTCTCCCTCGCTATTTCGGCAAGCCGCTCCAGCAGATGAGTCCCGATGCCCTTACCCTGATAAGCGTCCTCGACGACGAAGGCAATCTCCGCCGAGTCCTGCCTGGGGAGCTGGTGGTAGCGGCCCACGGCTATGATCTTCTCCTCCGCATCCTCACCCAAGGTCGCCACGAGGGCGAACGAGTTGTCGTAATCGACGGTGCAGAAGTGCTTCACCTGCTCCCTCGACATCTGGTTTATGACGCCGTGAAACCTGAGATAAACCGTATGGCGGCTCAGGCGGTAGAAGAGGGCCAGCATCCTCTCCTCATCTTCGAGCTGAATAGGACGAAGATGAAGAGTCGAGCCGTCCCTGAGTATTACGGCACTCCTGTATCTCTTCAGACTGTCGCTGTCAGTCCCTGCCGCCATACGAATTCCCCCCTGCACCCGCTGCCCCATCCCCGCTGTCATTAGCGCCTCGTTGTATAAATGAGCGTTACTTTGTTTCGTATGTGAAGACCCTTCACTTCGTTCAGGGTGACATATGATATGACTGTCATTCTGAGCGTAGCGAAGAATCTCTATTATAACGCTGATTTACATAGCTAAGTATTAGTCGATCAGCTCATTGAGCCCGGTGTAGCTGTCGGACTGGCGCATCAGCTGCTCCTCGAGCTCACCGATGACAACCTCGGCCGTGGAGAACACCCTGGCTTCAGCGAGATGCCCCCCGCGGCATATTTCCTGACTCGAAAGCTGGATATGTATATGAATCACAGGGCTGTCGTCCTTCAACGCCACCGAGCCCTGGGCGCAGACTATCTCAAGCGGACCCGAATATTCGACACTGTCGTATTTCCCCGGAAGCTCCACCAGGTAATTCAGGCGGGCGTGCTCCACCGAGCCGATGATACCGATGATAATGCCGGAGGTGATGCTGTAATCCCGGCAGTAACGGGCTATCTCGCCGAGCAGCTCCTGCCCCGGCTTAACCCTGAATACGTGCACCTTCTTTAACAAACCCCCGTCTCCTTTCGTACTTAACAGCAGCATATTAGCACATATGTCAACCCGCCTAAAGAGGTTACTGCTGGGAGCCAGCCGATGTGTTTGAAGAAGGATAACGCGAAATAGAAATCAGCATCAGGGCTCGTGAGGGGAGTACAGACACAGTCACCCGCACAGCGCAGGTTTTTTAATAGATGGAGGTCAGTGTATATAGATAGCGATTTGCGAGTTCTTAACGGCATAGCGGGCGGCATTTAACCGCCAGGTTGTAGGTTCTAATCCTGCTTGGTTCACC
>CAYVQT010000098.1:0-7067 GCA_964453665.1 uncultured Dehalococcoidia bacterium
CACGACTATTACTTACCATATATGTTAGCACTTGTTAAAGATACAAGGGGCGCGGCATGCCGTGCCCCTACATGAATGGTTCAGAACTTGTGCTGTAAATGGCAGGTCTCGTTAAGCGAGGCGAGCACCGTCCATGGCGGGTTGAAATCCAGGGTGCACATGGAGGCCAGGTTCAGCCTCATCCTTCTACATTCCGACAGTTCCAGCCCGAGAGCCTTGCAGATGATGGAAAGTATGGGGAAGTAGTGGGTGACCGCGATCACTACCCCTTTTCCGCTCACTTCGCCCTGCGCTATCTGCTGATTTTGCCTTTCGATGATTTCCTGGACGGCTGTCCAGGCGTTGTCCTGTAGTTCATGAAGGGTGCAACCGCCGGGAACCCTCACGGAAGTGCAGTCCTTTATCCACTTCTCCAGGAAATCACCGTAATGAATCCTCATCTCTTCGTATGTCAGGCCGTCTACCTCACCGGCATCCAGCTCTCTTAGTCCGAAGAGGGGTATAATCTCTACCTGGTGGCAACGGCCTATAGCGTGGGCCGTATCTCTGGCTCTCTTTAGCGGGCTGGTATATATTGCTTCCACCTTCTCGTTCTCGAGTGCACGGGCCAGCGCCTCAGCCTGCCTTTCGCCAGTATCATTTAACGCAAGGTCGCTGATTCCCTGTATACGTCCCAGCTTGTTCATGTCTGTCTCCCCGTGCCTGGCAAGAATAAGTCTCATAACACCTTCTCTCTTCGGTAGCGCTGAGCAAGCTCCAGACGTTTGTAGTACGGCGGGTGGTCATAGAACATGAGCTCTATCCATCTGCTGGGTTCGGAATCAGCCAGGTTCTGGTTTGTTAGCTTGGTGAGCATGGTGGTGAATGCATCAGGGTTGTTTGTGGCTGTAAGGGCATAGTTGTCGGCCGCTTCCTCCAGGCGTCGGCTGTAGGCATTGACCAGAGGCGCTAGCACAAGTGCGAGGGCGGCCAGGACCAGTGCCAGCAGCGGAAGCGCTGCGACATCGGAGACACCATCGAGGTCCAACCGGGGCGCAGCCCAATTAAGCGTCAGGTTTATCAGGTAAAACCCGAGAAGCATTAGTATTGCCTGTGCCGCTATGAGCCTTGCGATATCCTTATGCCGCTGGTGGCCGAGTTCATGGGCCATGATCACCTCGATCTCTTCCGGGGTGTAGTGCAGAAGCAGGGTATCGCTGATGGCAATACGCCTGGTTTTGCCCCAGCCCATAAGCATTGCATTACCGGTAGACATCTTGTCGCTGAAATCAATCTGATAAACATCCTTTATCTTTATCTGGCAACGCTCGGCCAGGCTTAGCAGCCTTTGTCGCATTTCTGTATCATTGAGTGGTGCCAGCTTGAAGAATAGTGGCAAGATCAGGACCGGCGCCAGCCTGGTCATGACCACGCTGAGCAAAGCTATGAAAGCGAAAGCTAACAGCCACCAGGTTTGGGGAAAGGCTTGCATTAGTAGATAGATGACTATCACCAGGGCAGTGCCCAGAGCCAGTCCCAGACCCATTTCCTTCGCCTCGTCAGCCAGCCACGACCTGCGGCTCTGGTGTGAGATGCCGTAGCGATGGGGCAGAATGAAGCCGCGATAGACGCTGAGCGGTACAGTGATAGTGGTATAGCTTAGCACCAAGATCAGGAAATAGAGGGCAACCCTCGCTGACTGGGGGAATGCCAGGAAATTCCTCAACCCGCTGGACAGCCCGCTGAGCAGTACAGCGAGAAGGAAAACAGCTCCCACGGCCATCTCAAGGTATAAAAGGCGCCTCGTCAATTTGCTGTATTCGCGTGCTTGTGCTTGTCTCTGGGGGTCTACGTCTTGCTCTGACATGTCTCTAGGCCTATCGGCGGGAACCGTGGTTGCTCTGTGAGGACAGGATTAGCTTGGTGCGATGGATAGATTTGGGGGCGTTGTCAAACCCGAGGGCTAAGGTTACCTGCTCCGGCCTCCCTGTACCTTTGCTGTCACAACACAGTCGCATTCCAAGTGTGCATTCAGGGGGCTTCCAGTCGATTAGCCAGATGCTGTCGATCAGGCTCCGGAGATCGTATTTACGTATCTCTTTATCTCGGGCGTGCTGCCAGGGCAATTTATCCCTGGCCAGTAGAGACCGTAGTGAAGCCTCCAATTCCTTTGCCTCTTTGTCAGTATCTACACAGACCTCGTATTCGGCATGGAGCACCTGGGATTGTAGCGAAGGTACCCCCAGGCCTATCTCGGCCACCTCGGAGATATCGATGCTTGGGGGCAACTTGGTGCTGACTGATTTGAGAAAAAAATGCGGTGAAACCCGACGATTTAAAAAAACGTCCATAAGCTCTCCGCTACTGGTCACTCCGATGGCCAGGGGTGCTGCGAGGGATAGCTTGGGATGGGGGCTAAAACCCTGGGAATAGGCGAGCGGTATATCAGCCCTGCGCAGAGCGCGTTGCCAGAGGCGCATCAGGTCAAGGTGCGATATGTATTTCAGTTCTTTACCTCTGGCGAAGGTTATACGCAGACGCTGCATCTCTATTCTTTGGTGATCAGGACCTTCCCGATCTTAACTCCCCTCATTTCGGTTATCACTAACTTCAAGTTATTATATTTTAGCTGTTCCCCTTCTTTGGGTATGTGGCCGAGCACGTTCAGGACGAAGCCGGCCACCGTCTCATATTCCCCTTCCAGTAGCTCCAGACCGAGTTTCTCGTTGGCGTCATCGACCCTCATCCCGCCGTCTATCTGGAAGCTGTTCTCGTCGATAGTCTCATAGCTTTTTTTTGCCTTGGCCAGCTCATCACCAAACTCCCCCACAATTTCCTCCAGCAAGCGCTCTAAGGTGACCATGCCAGCAGTGCCCCCGAATTCATCGACGACCATAGCCAGCTGTCCGCGCGACTCCTGTAGCTCTGTGAAAAGCTCAGCGATGGGTTTGCTCTCCGGCACGAAATATGCCCGGCGCGCCAGTTGATCGACGATGCTATCTTGTTGGATAGCGCCTTTGGCCTGGGCTATGAGAACATCTTTTATCCAGAGGACGCCGACCACGGTGTCAATAGTCTCCTCGTATACCGGGAAGCGGGAGTGCGGAGACTCGACATAGGTGGCAAGGAACTCGGAGAGTTTGGTGCCTTTTTCCACCCATTTGATGTCTGGACGGGGGGTCATTACCTCGTCGACCTGGCGGTCGCCAAAACGAAAGACCCTCTCTACCATCTTGGCCTCTGCCTCTATCAGCGTCCCCTCCTCGGCACCCACAGAGACAGCGGTACGGATCTCGTCCTCACTCACCAGCACCTGGCGGACCGGCGAAGCTCCAACCAGCCGGGCCAGCTTATCGGCTGTCCAGACGAATATGGTGGCTATCGGGAACAGAACCCATATCAACATCTTCATCGGTGTGGCATAGAACAGGGCCATCCTCTCACCATATCTTGTAGCTACTGTTTTGGGAAAGACCTCGCCAAAGACAAGCAGCAGTATGGTCACCCCTGCTGTAGCTACCAGCACTGCGTACCCTTCGGCGAGCGCTGACATAGCTATTATCGTCGCCAGAGCAGCAGCCGCAGTATTGACCAGATTATTACCCAGGAGAATTGTGGTCAGTAATCGTTCCGGCTTCTCTGCCATAGAAGCTACTTCTCTGGCGGCACCCCCTTCGGTGTTCGCCAGATGTCTCAGCCGCAGCTTCTGCAAGGAAACAAACGCCACCTCCGAGCTGGAGAAAAATCCGGAAAGCACCAGGCAGAGAAAAAACAGTATCAGGTACAATATGTCGATATTAGTCATGGTAAGCCTCCCTTGCCCTCCGGGACTTAAGGCTCTGGTTTGTCAGTTCTCCCCAGAGCACGTTTTCCTTTTGAGCGACCAGATTCACCGATAACAGCTCATTAGCTAACACCACCTGGCTGGTGGTATGAACTTTGAGATAGTTGTCCGTGAGCCCAAACCAGTTGCTGTCCTTTTTACCTTCCCACAGTACATCCATTTCCCGGCCCAGGAAACGTTCGCGAAAACGCCGGCTGCTTCTTTTAGCCAGGTCGAGCATGGTATCTATGCGTTGTTTCTTCTCTCCGTCTTCTATAGGGTGCTCCATCCGTGCTGCTCTAGTGCCGGGTCTCGCCGAGTAGGGGAATACATGCAGGTTGGCGAAGCCCATCCGCTCGCAGAAGCGGTAGCTGTCGTTGAACTCCCCTTTTCCTTCTCCAGGAAAGCCAACCATAATGTCGGTAGTTAAAGCCAGGCCGGGTATCGCTTCACAGGCAAGCTGTGCCGACCTCCGATAGTCAGCGGTAGAGTAACCGCGGCACATCAGTTCAAGCACCGGGTCGCTACCGCTCTGCAGGGGGAGGTGGATATGGGGACAAAGACGGCTGTCTTCCCAGAGCCGCAGAAGATCAGGGGTCAGGTCGGATGGCTCAAGGGAAGAGAGTCGCAATCTTTTCACATCGGTTTTCCGGAGAATGTGCTCAATCAATCCCCCCAGGCCTCCGTCATGCCCGTAGCGCCCGATTCTGGTACCGGTCAGGACCACCTCTTTGTATCCCTCAGTTAGCCTGGACTTAACTTCGCCGATAATCTCTTCCCGGGGTCGGCTCCTCTCAGGGCCTCGAACCCGGGGCACGATGCAAAATGAGCAGGGGCGGCTGCATCCTTCCTGAATCTTGACCATGGCACGTGTACGCAGCGACTGGCTTTGAGACCCGCCACTGAGATTAATGGCTCTGTGTCCGTTTGCTTTTTCTTCGATTATATCTAATACCCTTTCCTTATCGCGGTTGCCGATTATCAGTCCTGTACCCTCGACATTACTTATCTCGATGGGTGCCCTTTCTGCATAGCAGCCGACAGCTACGATCAGAGTTTCTGGATTGCGTCGGTGGGCCTGCCGCAGCAGCTTGCGGCACTTACGGTCAGCGATATGGGTCACGGTGCAAGTATTCAACATGTAGATATCAGTGTCGTGGTGGGGAGCAATAACCTGGTAGCCGGCCTTGAGGAATCTACGAGCTAGCGAATCCGTCTCTGCCTGATTAAGTTTGCAGCCCACTGTCTGGAGAGCTACCGTCTTCAGCCTAGACCTCCTCCTCAACTATAAACTTCATTGCCTCCAAACAATACATGGCTTACGTCAGATTATAGGTTGCTGCGTCCAGCCAAGTCAAGCACAGCGCGAGGCCAGGGATTTCGAAAAGTCCCCAACGTAAAGTCAAGCCAGTCTCAATCCTTATGATGTAATTTGAGATAATCAAAAATAGATAGGGGATCAATACTACGCTTGCCAGGTCTAACTAAATGGATGGCGTCTGCCCAAAGACCACCAAACATTTCTCTGTTTTGTCCACAAATTCGTTTTTGTTGAATGCTGAGCTAGCTAGAATTGTACTACGGAATCGTTGCTGCGAATTGCTTTCTATCATTTTTACATATTATTTGAATCACGTGGTGTCCGGTCATAGCACCGCTGGGCAAACCACCACCAGGCTGAACCCACTGTCCTACCATATAGAAGCAATCCAACCCGGGCAGTGTCTTGCTCATATTCAAAGTCACTATTTCCGGCGTCATCAGCCATCCCTCAAAGCTCCCCTGCCAGTTACCGGTATAGCGATGGAAAGTAACCGGTGTCGCTACGTCACGCATCTCAACCTGAGAGGCCAATCCAGGGAAACGCTTGTCTAACAAGCTGACTACCATGTCGGCGATGCGTTCTTTCTCATCCCTATATCGTGTCAGGTCTTCACGAAGTGATTTCCAGTAAGGGTAATTAGATTCAATCATGACTGTAAGCAATGTTTTTTCGGCGGGAGCCAATGTCGAATCAAAGTTATGGATTCGCACACTAAGCCAATTCCTTTGCTCACCAGCAATTGTTACAGGCTTGTCAAGACCGAATGCCGAACCGGATATAATCTGAGGCATGTCTTCAAATGATCGGTTGACTCCCAGCCCTATGTAAATCAGGGGTGGGAATATAGGAAGCCTTTCATAGTAACCACGGATTTTATCATTTATGTACTTGCCTCCAAGGAGGTCAAAGATTGTAAAATGACCATCAGCGGCAGAAATTACATAGTCTGCACGATGCTCACTGCCATCCTCCAATTTGACGCCAACTGCGCGGTCATTTTCTACCAGGATTTGCGTTACACGTGATTTATAGCTAATCTCGCCGCCAAGTTCCAGATAACGCTTTTCGATTGCCTGGGATATTTTCGTTGACCCGCCTATGATATAGCCAGCCTGCTTCTTATGTAAAAGGGCAATGGTCATTAACATGAATATAGACGAGAATTCCGGAAACCATATCAACTGCCAGGCATTGCGAAGTAGAGTGTTCTTAAAGTGCATGCTGAAATCCTTCATCGTCATCCGGCCCCACTTCCTAAAATCGCGAAGAAACGGCAACATCTTAAGCATGAGTTTTAGGCCATCAAACGGGCTGTATAATTCAGGGGCTTTGCCTGCGGGCATATCGAAACGTAGAAAGTGACGTATTGCTCCGATGCATTCGCCAATAAATTTGGCGTCTTCAGGAGCAAGCTCCTGCATATGCTCTTCCAAGCGGTCTACGTTACAAAACAGGGTAAAAACTTTTCCTTCTGCGTCTTCAATTCGATAGAACTGATCCATATCTAGTACATTCTGGCCCTGTAGTACTCCCAGTTCTTTCCACATGTCGTACAACCCTACCCCTGGTGCCGAACCTACAAGCCAGTGAAGGCAGCCATCTATGGTGTAACCCTTGCGCTGCCATGCCGTGCACAGCCCACCAGGCTTGTCATGCATTTCAAATATCTTTGTTTTATAGTCATTCATCTGTCCATAGCTACCAGCGGATAGACCAGCAATCCCTGCTCCGATTATGATTATCGACCTCGCCATGGCTTGCCTCCTTCTAATAAGTTGCCGGAAGTGATTATATCAAATGCATGTGACTGATTCCCGTGCTTACATTTACTCATACTGGGACATTCTGAGCGCTTATATGGATATGTTCGTTAAGAAATACAGATAGTGGTCATGTACTATAAATTGCTGAAAATGAATTTGGGATGTACCCTTTCTGTAG
>CAYVQT010000099.1:0-6437 GCA_964453665.1 uncultured Dehalococcoidia bacterium
TACAGAAAGGGTACATCCCAAATTCATTTTCAGCAATTTATAGTACATGACCGTTTTGTATAATACCATCTGGCTGAACAATAGAGCATATTTTGTGCCCCGACTACAATAAGCCTTTTAAAACAGAAAGACTAACTGAACCCTGAATTATTATCAGCCATCTGAGCCCTGTCCAAATGCACTGAATAATCTACTACTTCTCTACCTATTTCCTCAATATTACCGACATCTCGAACTGGTCAGGATAACATGCAACTCCCCACGCCACGTACTTGGAGTCAATTTGAGAGCCATTCCGTTTTCTGAAACCCATCTCCGTGCAACGCCTCTGGATTTCTTCCACACTTGCTATACCACCACTCTCTTTGAGAGCTTGCGTCGTTACTTCAGCAAAGGTCATAGCCTCCTCCTTTAGAAGTGCCCCTCTCCAAATCCCCCAAGCTGGGTTTCGTCTTACCCAGCATCCCTTTAGCTTGCGATATCTTAGTGCGTACATATAGTAATCAGAATAGGTCAATATCACAATACCCCAGCAATCTAGCATATGCCAATTATCCTAATCGCGACCGCTATACCATCCTCAACAACTAGACCATCTTCGACCGTTAGACTACCTTCGACCACTAGTCCTGTGCGCCCTACCACCACTACGATTCTAACCGGCCTAAAACCGTTGTTCCACTTCTAAGCTTATAGCTTCCTGTATAAACCAACATCATTTCCATACCCGTTCTCGGCATACATAGCAACTGCTACAGTTACGACCCGACGAACTGAAACGACCCCTCCATGAACTTGACAAACCCGTCGAAAAGTGGTACAAGTCTTACAGTCCAAAAAGAAATAAATCATTAAGGACTTACCTGTTATTTTAACTTAATAATAGCATTATTTACAGTCCTTAGTATAAACGGACTGGCATATATTGCGGAGTAAGAGCAGGGAGGTATGCTATGAGTATACTTTTTACTAAGAAGATAACCACTGTGGGCATACTGGTGCTGGCTTGCATTGCGCTCCTGTCGGTGGTCGGGTGCAGCGGCAAGGCGCAGACGAGTTCCTCCACAGATGCGGCCTCCGCAGAGGAGATGCGCACCTTTTCAAAGTACAACATCTCCTTTCAATGCCCTGAGGAGTTCTTGATCTGGCAGGATGGACTTCTGGATGAAGAAGCCGGCGAGGACTCGGGCCTGATCCAGGCGTCGCCGGAGGAAGAGGACTTTCCGCTTTTCGCCGTTAGCTGGATAAGGACATGGCAGTGGGGACTGGAAGGTGGCCTCGAAGCCGGTTTTTCGGGAATCGATAACTGGCAGGGTACTGTAAGTATAACGAAGGGCCCGGTTGTAGAGACAACGAAAACGGGACACCGCATGCTTTATCAGGAAGGACATCGCATGCTATATCAGTACTACACCGCGACTACAGAGACTCCGGGGGAAATTATATATGGTATAGTAGGAGCTTTCTACTGCCCTGACACTAAACGGGCGTTCAGCCTGGTAACCATGCAGAAATCAATAACCGGAGCGTCTTTGCAGGAAGCCCTTGAATACTTCGAAGGCTACGTGGACGCATTTGTCTGCCATTGATATACGGCGCTAAAGCCCGGGCTATCCAATCCTGGTTATCCCAAGGCCAAGATATTTCTTAGCCATTTCGATGTAATACGCCTTGCCCAATACCCAGAAGTCCAGGTCTTTCCGGGATACCTCCCTGATTACCTTCGCCGGGTTGCCTCTGGCCACTACGCCAGCCCTTATCTCACGATTCATTCTGACCACCGAGTTCTCAGTAATAATCGACCCTTCTCCAACTTTGGCGGCGATACCTATCACTGCTCCCATTCCTATAGTTGCGTTATCTCCTATCCATCTCGCGTGTATTATCGCACCATGACCGACGGTGACTCTCTTCCCGATCCGGCATTTCCCCAGAGCAGGAGGATGTATAACGACCGCTTCCTCCACGGCACTGCCGTCCCCGATTTCAATGGTTCCCTGATCCGCCAGCAGAACTGCACCGTGGCCGATATAGCAGTTGTTACCAATCCTGACATCACCGATAAGTGTAGCAGTTTCGCTCACGTAAGTACCCGATTCAAACTTCGGTTCTCTACCGTCGAAGCTATAAATCATTGTTTCCCCCGTCGTTCTTAATTTGATATCGACCGCCTTTCATGTAGTAAAAGACATCTTCATCCTATACGACTCATTACCCCACTTCAATGTGAAGGTAGTCCTAAATACCCCCTCTAAATAGTACATAATGGTGATTGCTGCGCCTGCCCGGACTGGCGCAGAATGTTTGCCAAGAAACCAGCGGTGATAAGAGCGATGTCTGACGGGGACGGCGAACACTGCCCCAGGCTATATGAATGTCCCAGAATCCAGATGACGCCGATGATAAGAGCGCTCCTCCGGTGCAGTGCCGAGGAGGCTATGAAGTCTATATGCGCCAGCTGTGATGAGAGGCCTGGGGCTCAACAAGAAAGTCATCGAAAAAAGGTGCTGGTCGAGAAAAAAAGTTGATATCGCCAGCCCGGTATCAGCTATTAGCCCGCAGCGGTTCAGCCTGCGCCCGTTCTACCCCTCCCTTCCGAATACTTTTCATGAATTTGACCCCACTCAGCGACGAAACCTTCTCCTCCACGAGCCCCGACTCGGCGCCGGGAATATCTTCCTGTACATCCGGCATCTTTCGTTCGCGCATGACCATCCCTGTGTCCTCTTGAAAAATACCAGCCATTTGCCTTTTATAGGATAAACATTAGTGCTCCCGCAAAACGGGCATAACGGTATCCGTTTCGATTTATCAACACCTGCGTAATACTCGTCTTCCCTTTTAGGCATTCTTTACCTTGACTTTCAACTTCAGCGCGTGCTTACCCGACGATTATTTCATCCAGGGACCTCTTGGGAACATGATGTACGCCATCGCTGTCGCGCCAGTACTTGACATCTCCGTTCGTCCCTACTTTTTCGATTATAACAGTTTCCCCTGGCTTACCCAGAGCAAGAACGAGTAGTATCCCATAGCGTTCCGCTATCCCCAGAGCCCTGCGCAGCCCTTTCTTCTTCACTGCACCGATCATGCAGCCACCCAGACCCTTCTCCGCAGCGCCGAGGAGAATGCTCTGAGCGGCTATACCGTGGTCGCATCCCATGGGATGGCCTGTCCGTTTGTCTTCGAGTATGATGATATAGGCCGACGGCCTTTCACCCTCAGCAGGGCCCCCCCAGTCCTTCAGATAAGCGGCCCATGCGAGTTGCGAAAATATTAACGCGTTCTTCTCCGGCTCACAGGAAAGTATATATCGCAGCGGCTGCATATTTGCCGCCGACGCTGAGAGCCTGGCAAGGTCAACAAGCTCCCTCAGTGTATCAATTCCCACGGCAGCTTCCTGATAGTACCGCCGGTAGCTTCTGTTCTTCAATATCAAGTCCCTTATCACCCTGGCCTCCTCAATACGATTGTCGGCAACATATGCCTCCGTTGAAGATACAGCATTATCGAGGACTTGCTGAAAAACCCCTTTGGTAGTATAAATATCGCAGTGGTATATAACAAGTAGTATGGATTATTTCCTGCATAATCCAAAAAGGGTGGAGAGGAGGCACAAATGAGAGTTAAAGTAATCATGATCTGCTCTATGTTACTGCTGACTTTACCTTTCGTTCCGGGCTGCAGCACAGGGGTTTCTCAGGAAAAGTACGACGCAATCAGCAGTGACCTGGTACAGGCGCAGGCTGAACTGGCGGAAACCGAGGCGAGTCTGATTGAGACGCAAGCTACGCTGTCGGAGATAGAGGAGACACTTACCGAGGTACAGGCGGAACTCGATGCAATCAGGACCAACCCGCCGGTACTGGAGGTAGATTTCGTCGATATTGGGGCAATAACGAGGCTGACCAATCTCAAATTGACTAAGGAAGCCCCGGAAGATAGCACCTATGTGGTTGAGTGCCAGCTTGAGCTAACGGGTGAACTGCCAGGTACGGTAAATGTCGTGGATATCGAGCTCTATATTGACTACAAATTTATTGATTCCGACAGGTGGATCGATGTCTCATCGACCGGTTTCATCACCACCATGTCGAATATCAGGCTCGATACGGGCCTGAGTGACTTCGTCGAATCGATCACGCTTAAGATTGTGCCTGCCTTTAAGGTATACGGGACATAATATCGAAGATACGAAATAGTAATTTCTCGTTACTATAAATTCCCGAGAGCCGTCAAATACACTGACCTGAAGAAAAGTTAGCAGATGCTCGAATACCATAGCGCCAATAAGACATATAGGCGACTTGTTTGTATTTTTAACGTATAGTGTTACTATATTGTTCTAGAGGGGGGATGGCATGGAGACGATTGCAGAAATGACGGAGGTTGTAAACGATATTAGGAAGCTCTTACAGCAAGTCGTCAGTCAGGTTGATGAGCATAAACAGCGGATTGAAGAAGTAAAGAGAGAGATTGCGACAATAAAGGATGCCCAAAACGAGATATTGGCAGGTTTGGCGTTGTATGAGAGAGTACGTCGACTCAGGGAAAGCCTGGGGGTAGAGGAGAAGCCCCTGGAAATCGATGAAAGCGCCTGGGTCAGCGTCGAGGCTTATTGCCGCAACTGCACAAGTATGGTCCCCATTATCGATGCGCGAGCGGCATTTATTGACGAACACACGGTAGTTGAGGCAAAGTGCAAGAATTGTGGGACTATGGTTGTCAGGACATTGCTCTAATAGCAACCTGTCCCCAGTCTCGGAGGGAAAGGCTACCAAATTAATTTGTATGCTGCGGTCTGTATATCCACTAAGATGCCTGTATTTTTAACTGCCTCGTAAAAACCTGAACCACCTCCACTGATCGCTACGAAAACAGGAGCCAAACCTTTCACCCTTAACCCTTCGATAAACTCAGGACAGGCCTGTCGAATGGCCCTTCATGGTTCGACAAGCCTGTCCTGAGCGGAGCCGAAGGGCTCACAATTTATAACCTCTTAAATGTCTATTATTCCGAAAAAGGCATTTTCATCCTTCGTGTGGTGCATTCTTACGCTAATGACAGATACCTGCCAAAATACATATCTTTTTCATAGGTTTCATAAAATTGGGGGGGAATGATAAGCAATGTAACTTGCCATATCAACCAGAACTGTGTTACGGTTTGCTGTAGGCTATTCACTAAATAGTGCCGTCACTAAAATTTAAATGCCATTCGAATTGTGAATCTCTTGAAAACGCCAAAAATAAACTGCAAAAAATTGCTCATCCCGGGAATTTGCGTTGCTTTCATCGGCATACTGCTTGTCGCTTCCTTTCAATTTATAGACGACCATAGATGGTTCTGGAATGTTGCTCCCTTTATCTGCCTGATCGTCCTGGCATCAACAGCCGGCGGTAGTATGTTAGTCGGGCACAGCCTATCTCAAAACCAGAATAGGCGTTTGTGGCTGGTAATCATCGGAACCTTTATAGGTCTAGCGTGTATTGGAACAGGGATACTTGCTTCAGGCCTTTCAGCCCTGGGCATGTATTATTTGCCAACTATCGAGGGTCATATCGGTTGGGACAGTTATGCCAGCAGCTTCCTCTTCAGCGGCTCTCAACTCCGCTTTCTTCAGTTTGCCGTGGCAAGTGGCCTCATCGGAGGCTTCTTCATCAGCTTTGGATTGGCCCGGAAAAGAATTCCTGCCATAGCCTCACGGGTTGCCTGAAATCGGTCATCCCGCTTGGAAGCAAAATGATTTTAAAAAGGGTTATTGCCTGCACGTTGATTTGTACAAAACTGGTGACAATTAAATCTATAAAGGGTCGGGTCCCTTTTTTCGGGCAATACCTTTAGACAATGCATACCCCGGTAATGCAAAGGGTCTAGCAGGAAAATCAGTAATATCTCAGGCTAGCTACTTGATGGTAACTCGGCGGCCGTATCTCTGCACCTTTTCCAGACGCCTGTGGTGACTGCGACTATAACCCTGACGCAGTAGCTGAACACGGCGACGATTGGCTCATAAATCATCTCATAGACCAGTCCGGCAACCACGGCGAAAAGGAAAAGAAAGTCTCTCCACCACCTCATCTTTATACCTCGCAAATTGCTTGATAAAGCAATGTCTCTAAATTCCAGAATAGGAGCGGCGTATTTCACAGTCAATAAGTAAATGGTAATGGTGCATCTGGTCATTATGGGCTACATAGCACTGCACATATGAAATAAACGGGTAAGCGACAGGTAAGAAGTATAGCAGTAAAATTTACCATCAAATGCAAACCTTTTGCCCCGTCAACTAGCGGCATTTTATGCAATCTGACTACTATCCGTTAGCGATATTTCCGTTGCCAATTCACCACCATGCTTCTATACACTCACAACTCACCTTGGGAATCTCTGAATAAGTCCCGATATATGAGATAATAAATGCAAGATTTATAAAA
>CAYVQT010000100.1:0-6401 GCA_964453665.1 uncultured Dehalococcoidia bacterium
CATATATGTTAGCACTTGTTAAAGATACAAGGGGCGTTCAATTGAACGCCCCTACATTATGCCACTCGTGAGGTTTGACGACGTCGTCCAACTGACCCAACGACCTTTCTCCCGCATGGTAAAAAATGTAATGCTTTTGTAAGACTTTTGTAATATTTTCTTAATGTCCACCCAGTTTTTTCCTGATACCATATTGCCACATCCCCACAGGAACAGCCTCCACATAGAGCCCCGTCCATTAAGGGTAAATATGCCCCCTGCCCCAACCGAGCACAAGGGCATTCAGCAGTATTCATAGCCCGGGAGAGTTACAACCAGATCAAAGACATGAACGAGCACAAACCATTGACCGGTCCTTTACCATCAACTGTTTTACACGCCATCGAAAGGCGCGCCGGAAATATATCTCCATACCCTGGCGATATGTTTCCTGCTTACCGCTCTGCTCCCGCCGAGGGGCAGACCTTCGTAGCGGGCAAGAATGCCGTCAATCGATAAACGGCTTCAGCTCTGCCCCGTAATGCCTGTCTGTTACGACACGGCCTGAAGAACTCTGCTGGACGGCAACGTGCAGCATCTTGTTTCAGAGTCTTCAACCAGGCTCCGGAGGTATGACATGGCGGAGAGGAAGTCGACCTCGCAGAGGCAGTCCTGCCAGAGCAGTCCCCGGGTAGATATCGACAGCAATCCCCTGAACGCCTTCGTCGAGTCATCGACAGATGGCTTTATATTATTCGACGAGAACCTGAACCTGATAGCAATAAATCCCGCAGGGCGAAAGCTGGTAGGGTTATCGACAAAGGCAGCGAGAGCCAGTATCGGGAAGAACATACGGGAGCTTATACCCGACATCAAAGAGTCAGGCACATATGAACAATACCTGAACGTTATAAAAACCGGCCAGCCATTTCACGCCGACGACATCGTCTTCGATCACGATTCCAGTGATATATACCTGAGCATCAAGGCGTTCAAAGCAGGAAAGGGGCTCGGAATAATAGCGAGCGACATCACCGGGCGCAGGCAGGCGGAGGAGACGCGACTGGCAGCTGTCAAAACGGTATCAGATGTGATAGAAGCCATACCTGATGCACTAGCAATACTAGACATTGATGGGAATTTAGTTCATATCAATTCGGCTTGTATCAAAATGTTTGGCCTCAAGGCAGAAGAGGTTGTCGGGAAGAATACCCTGGAGTTACCCACCATGACGCCCGAAGACGCCGAAAAGGGTGTGCAGTTGATGCAGGAAGCGCTAGAAACGGGCGAAAGCAAAGCTGTCGATATGATGGTCTACACAAAAAGCGGAAATCAGTTTCCAATAAGCGCCCACGGGGCAATTGTGAAAGACGCTCAGGGAAATCCCATGTATTACGTTTCGATTATGAGGGATATCACCGAGCGTAAGCAGGCGGAGGAGGCGTTAAAGTCATCCGAAGAAAGATACAGGAACCTATTTGAAGCGGCGCCCGCTTCGATAATCCTGTTGGACAGAGACGGGCAAATTATCGATATCAATCCTTATCATTTAGCTCACATCGCTAATAGTGAATTCAGTAAGGAGGACTTCGTTGGGGAGAACATAGTAATGCATCCGACTGTTGTAAATGCCGGTCTCTCTGAGGACTACAGAAGGTTGCTTACAGGGAAGCCTTTCGATAAAAAGGATGTGTATTTCCCTACCCTGAAAACGGGCAGGGACGGCCATTTCAATGTAAGGGGAGTACCTTTTCTAAAAGACGGTGAAGTTATTAGCGCCATAGCAATACATGAAGACATCACCGACAGCAAGCGGGCAGAGAAAGCGCTGAAGGATAGCGAGGAGTTCAGTTCCAATCTGCTGAGCAATTCCCCCACACCCATGCTGGTTATCAATCCCGACACTTCACTGAGATATGTTAATTCCGCATTTGAAAAGCTGACCGGCTTCTCTTCAGCGGAGATTGTCGGTACAAAGGCCCCGTATACCTGGTGGACAGAAGAAACTATCAGGAAAACCGGTAAGGACTTGCAGAAAGCCATGCACCGGGGCGCCAGCAGACTTGTAGAGCTATTTAAAAAGAAGAATGGTGAACGATTCTGGGTGGAGATAACATCCTCACCGATAAGAAAGAATGGGGATTTGCAATACTACCTGTCAAGCTGGGTTGACATCACCGAGCGCAAGCGGGCGGAGGAGGAGCTTGAAGAGCGCCTGCGGTTCGAGAAACTGCTCTCCCAAATCTCGGCCATGTTCGTTAACCTGCCCGCGGCGCAGTTCGACCGGCGAATCGAGGAGGGACTCAGTCTCATAGTCGATTATTTAGGCTTAGACCGGAGCACACTGTTCGAGCTGTCATACGACAGGGCAACCTTTATTGCCACGCACTCGTGGGCGGTCAACGGGTTCGAACCGATTCCAACCGGCATCACCGGCGACCTGTTACCCTATTTCGCCAGTAAAGTGCGCCGCGGTGAGACAATCATGTTTTCACGCCTGGACGACCTGCCCGAGAAGGCGGCCAATGAGAAACAGCTCTCCCTCCTGCAGGGACTTAAAGCTAACCTCACAATCCCACTGAAGGCCGGGGGCTCGGTTCTGGGCGCGGTCGCGTTCGGTTCTTTTCGCTCCGAACAGAGCTGGCCCGATGAGCTTGTGCAGCGCATGCAACTCGTTGCGGATGTTATCGCCAGCGCGCTGGTGCGCAAGCGTGCTGAGGAGGCGCTGCGCCAGTCGGAAGAACGTTATCGCAATGTGCTCAACTGCTCTCTGGATATGGTATACCGGCTGGACCTGCGCACCAGCACATACGATTACGTGAGTCCGGCGTCAAAGGAAGTGCTGGGCTACAGTCCCGAGGAATATCTCGCGCTGGGGCTGCAAGAGGCAAGTACACTGGTCCATCCCGATGACGTCAAAACGCTGGTCGATAACGCCCTCAGTTTAGTTAACCCCGACGAAGAAGCAAATGCCCGCAACATTGAATACCGCGTCAAACACAAATCTCTGGGGTATCGCTGGGTGAGCGATCACAGGTCGATAATCTACGATGAGAACAACGCCCCGGTATCCGTGGTCGGCAGCCTGCGCGATGTTACCGAACGGAAGCTTATGGATGAAGCTCTGCGGGAGAGCGAGGCCAGATTCCGCAACGTTCTGGATAACTCCATCGACATGGCATACCGGCTGAACCTCGCTACCGGTAAATATGACTACATCAGCCCCTCATCCACCAGCGTAATCGGGTACAGTCCGGAGCTTATCCTTGAACATGGATTCGACGAGCCCGCCCTGCTGGTACACCCGGACGACAGGGAACGGCTGATGGAGAACATCATCAGCCTGATAACCCAGCCTCCCGGAGAAAGGAAGCCCTCATGCATCGAGTACCGGTTCATGACCGCGGAACAGGGTTACCGCTGGGTAAGCGACAGCCGTACAGTAGTATACGACGAAAACGATATGCCCGTGGCGGTAGTCGGCAACTTCAGAGACATCACGGAGCAGAAGCAGGCAGAGGAGGCGCTGCGGGAGAGCGAGGAAAGATTCAGGGAGATGGCCGATCTGCTGCCGCAGGTTATATGTGAAATTGATAATAAAGGAATCCTGACATTCCTGAACCGCAAAGGGCACGAATTGAGCGGCTATATACAAGGTGAGATTGATCAAGATTTCAACGCGTTTCAACTGCTCGTTTACGAAGACCGGACGAGAGGCGAAAAAAACTTTCAGCATATGCTTAACGGAGAGGAATCAATTGGCACCGAATACAGGGTATTGAGGAAGGACGGTACCACCTTTCCCATTATTTTATATTCGAGCCTAATCGTTAAAGACAACCAACCAGCAGGGCTGAGATGTGTAGCCATAGACATCACCGAGCGCAAGCGGGCGGAGGAGGCGCTGCGGGAGAGCGAGGGAAAATATCGCACGCTGGTCGAGTCATCGCATGAATTAATTTTTTGCAAAGATAAGGGCGGACGATATCATACCGTTAATTATAATGCCGCTATCGGTCTAGGCGGCACGTGCATAGAAGATATTGTGGGTAAAACCGATTACGACCTTCTACCTGAAGAACAGGCCGACGCCCTGCGAAAAGTAGATGAATGGGTAATGGAGACTGGTGAGGACATGGAGGCCGAGGAGACCGTTCGTAATGCTCAAGGCGAAGACAGAATCTATTTGTCCCGCAAGTGGCCTTTATATGATAGCGAAGGCAGGGTAGAAGGTATTAGCTGCTTTGCTATGGACATAACCGGGCGGAAGCGGGCCGATAATCTAATTCACATCCAGCGCGACCTGGGTATAGAGCTCTGCAAAACGAGAAGGCTGGATGAGGCACTGCCTCTATGCCTCAATGCGGTGCTGAGGCCCTCGGAGATGGACTGCGGGGGGTTGTATCTCGTCGACGAGACATCGGGTGCTCTGGACCTGGTAGTTCACAAGGGACTGCCCCCCAGTTTTGTCAGAGATGCCTCACACTATGCTGCCGATTCGGCCAGCACCCGGCTCGTAATTGCGGGCAAACCGGTTTACTCCAGATATGATGAAATAGGTATTTCCCTGGACGAGAGTAAACAGCGTGAGGGACTGCGCGCCATCGCAGTAATTCCTATCTGTTATGAGAATCGAGTCATCGGATGTATAAACGTCGCCTCTCACACCCTTGATGACGTACCCCTTTATACCAGGGATTCGCTCGAAGCGACGGCCGCACAAATCGGTAGCGCCATCGCCCTCCTGAAGGCCGAGGAGGCGCTGCATGAGAGCGAGGCGCGGTTCCGTCTTGCCAGCCAGATTGCCACCGACGTTGTCTACGAAAGGGACATTCAAACAGGTGTAGCCACGTTCTATGGCGATGTGGATGCTCACCTGGGCTACGAGCCTGACGAGTTCCCGCGCTCAATTCAAGGCTGGATAGACCATGTACACCCGGAGGACTTGCCCTGTGTGATTGATACGGCTCTAAATCAGCAGGGCGTGAACGGGGCGTTTTCCCTGGAGTACAGGATGAGAGGGAAGAACGCGTCGTATATTACCTGGCTAGACCGCTTCACAGTGGTCCCCGACGAAACGACGGGCAACCCGTCAAAGGTGATCGGGGCTGCTACCAACATCACCTGGCGCAAGCGGGCAGAGGAGGCGCTGCGTGAGAGCGAGGCGCGGTTCAGATCAATCTTTGACGGCGCGGCTATCGGCATCGGGATAGTGGATATTACCGGACAGCCGATTGAGATCAATCCAGCGCTGCAGAGGATGCTCGGCTATACGATCGAAGAACTGCGCGGTATGGCCTTCGCCGACTACCTGCACCCCGAGGACGCAACTATAGATTTACCTCTGTTCAAGGAGATGGCTGCGGGGAAACGCGATCAATACCAGGTCGAGAAGCGCCACATCCGAAAAGACGGCCGGACAATCTGGAGCCGGATGACCCTCTCCGCCGCCCGCAGCCCCGACAGCAAGCTTGATTTCGCCATCGGCATGGTGGAAGACATCACCGAGCGCAAAATGGCAGAGGAAAACCTAAGGCAGTCCGAGGAGCGTTTCAGGTCGCTTATCGAAAACGCACTGGAGGTAGTCCTGATAATCGACAGCGAAGGGACCATAAAGTACGAAAGCCCGTCAGTAGAAAATATGCTCGGCTACAGGGTCAAAGATGTCATCGGCGAGAACAGCCTGAGCTTCGTTTGCGCGGAGGATATGCCTGATGCGGTCAATACATTCAATCAGTTGGTTAAAAATCCGGGTTCCACAGTGCATATCGAGGTGCGCGGCTACCACGCCGACGGCTCCTGCCGTACACTCGAAATTATAGGCCAAAACCTGCTCGATAATCCCGCCGTGGAAGGAATCGTCGTCAACTTCCGCGATGTCACTGAGCGCAAGCAGGCTGAGGATAAACTGGCAAAATACCGCCTCTATCTCGAGAGCCTCGTCGAGGAACGCACCCTAGAACTAATGGATATGGACGAGCAGCTTCAACAGGAGCTCATTGAGCGCAGGAAGAAAGAGGAGGAGTTAAAGATAAAGGACAATGCCATGGCCTCCTCGATCAATGCGGTAGCCATTGGCAACCTTGAAGGTAAACTGACATACGTAAACCGGTCTTTTATCGACCTCTGGGGATACGATAACGATGAGGAGGTCCTGGGAAGACCTTCAGAGGAATTCCTGAAGATAACCAGGAAAGCGGAAGCGCTGTTTGAAGCATTTCGCGAGAGACAGTCCTGGGGGGGGGAGCTATCCGCGAGGAGAAAGGACGGCTCAACCTTCGATGTACTGGTATCGGCAAGCACGGTTAAAGACGAGGCCGGCAATCCTACCTGCCTCATGGCCTCTTTCGTGGACATATCCGAGCAAAAGCAGGTGAAGGACAACCTGCAAAAACTCTACAGGCAGGAGAAGAAACTGCGGC
>CAYVQT010000101.1:0-6371 GCA_964453665.1 uncultured Dehalococcoidia bacterium
TACGTCGTGCCCGGGAGAGAGGACAGCGCTGCCTTTGTGCTGCCGGAGTGGAGCGGCGAGTATTACTGGTACGCGACTACGGAAGGAATGGTGGGTACGATACACAGGGAATCCGGCGAAATCCGCAAGATGCGGCTGGAGGGGGAGCTGGTCGAGAACTCCTTCGCTGTCGGCGAGGATGGGGTATTCATTATCTCCGACCAGGCGATGTACCGTTTCAACCACGATAGCAGTGGAAATATTGTTGTGGACTGGCGCACGGAGTACGGCAAGGCTCCCGAGAAAAAAGCCGGGCACATCAGCGTGGGCTCGGGCTCATCGACGACGCTGGCGGGAGGGCCGGACGGCCTGGTTATCATTACAGACAATGCTCAACCGCGGATAAACCTCCTGTTTATCAAGCGTTCCGACGGTACTCTGGTGGGCAGCGTGCCGCTGTTCGCGGAGAATGAAAGCGGCACAGACCTCACAGCCATCGGGTTTGAGCATGCGGATGAGAATGGAAATGGCACCGGTGTGTACTCCGGGATTGTGGAGAACAACTGGGGGCCCCATTCATTCCCCTTCTCCCGTCCCGAACCGGGTCTCACCCGCGTGGACGCTATCAGGAACAGTGATGGCACATATGCGTGTAAAGAGGTCTGGGCGAGCAAGGAGTTGAGTATCGGCGGGTTCAGATTATCCCTCGGAAACGGTCTGGTGTACCACTACGGGAGGACCGGGTCGTGGCTGAACACAAAATGGTACCTCGTTGGCATAGATTTCGTAACGGGCGAGACGGTATATAAAAAGCTCGCGGGTACAGGAATAGGTTTCAACAACTGGCAGGGTTCGTTCTTCATCCACCCCGAGGGAATGGCGTACTCCACCACCATATTCGGCGCGGTAATGCTGCGGGACGCGGCTCCATAGATACGGCAACCTTACCGGCAGCCGCCCGTAGAAACAGTAAAGCAGGGCGGGCCATTAAGGCTCACGAACACAGGTACGGAGCCATCCCGGACGAGCAATCCCTCTATTAACTATGTGCATTGATGGGCTCGAAGCGAGCCTGAAAGAAACGTAGATATTTGGGCTCGTAGACCATTCTGAGTCCATGAGTCTGCTCACGGGAATCGTACACCGTCTTGACCGCCTCTGATACTATGTCCATGTGCGCTTGCGTATATACACGGCGGGGGGCCGCCAGGCGTGTCAACTCCAGTGCTGGATATCGGTGATCACCGGTACCCGGGTCCCGGCCGGCACTGACAATGCCTCGTTCCATGCCACGAACCCCCGAATCCAGATAAAGCTGGGCTGCCAGGGTCTGGGCCGGGAACTGGTCCTGGGGGATGTGGGGATAGCAGCGTTTCGCATCTAAAAAGACAGCATGGCCGCCCACCGGCTGCACGATGGGGATTCCCCAGTTGAGCAGCAAGTCACCCAGGTAACGTATCTGATTCACGCGTGCGTAGACATGCTCATCCTGCACGGATTCGGAAATGCCGATAGCCAATGCCTCCATGTCGCGCCCGGCCATCCCCCCGTAGGTGTGAAGCCCCTCATAAATCACTACCATATTGCGCAGCCTGTCAAAGAGGTCGTAGTCGTTTACCGCCAGCCAGCCTCCAATATTTACCATATGGTCTTTCTTAGCACTCATCCAGGCGCCATCGGTATAACTGCAGAATTCCTTTAGAATAGCGGCAATGGATTTATCTTCCCACCCCTGTTCCCGTTCCTGGATAAAGAAGGCGTTCTCGACCATGCGAGTGGCGTCCAGGTAGATGCGAATGCCGTGGCTGTCACATACCTCCCGCAGCGCCCGTAAATTAGCCATGCTCACCGGTTGGCCGCCCGCCATATTCACCGTCCCCGCCAGACTCACATAAGCTATATTTTCAGACCCTACCTGTTCGATCAGTGCCCGCAGCTTATCAAGATCCACGTTCCCTTTGAAGGGATGCAGATTGGCCGGATCGTGAGCCTCATCGATAATAACGTCTGTGAAAATACCGCCGGCCAGTTCCTGGTGCAGGCGGGTGGTGGTGAAGTACATGTTACTAGGGACATATTGACCGGACTCTATCACCGTCCGGCTGAGCAGATGCTCGGCGCCGCGGCCTTGATGAGTAGGCACCACGTATCGGTAACCATAAAATCTCTGCACTGCTTCTTCCAGGTTGAAAAAGTTCCTGCTGCCGGCATAAGCCTCATCGCCCATCATCATGCCAGCCCACTGACGATCACTCATGGCGCTGGTGCCGCTGTCGGTAAGCAGGTCGATGTAGACATCCTCAGACCGCAGTAGAAAGGTATTGTAACCTGCCTTCTCCAGAGCTTCTGCCCGTTCCTCCCGGCTAATCATATGGATCGGCTCTACCATCTTTATTTTCCAAGGTTCCGCCCAGGAGCGACGGCCAAACTGCTGGCCCATTGTTCTGAGTATTGGATCTGTCATGCCATTCCTCCTCAGTAGTTGAAACATATGATATGTAAATTATACACGCCACCAGCCAGAGTAATTACTACGCAGAAGACAGTGCCTTTGACGGTTCACATCCTTATTCTCGATAATAACTCTACACAGATCGCTCAAGCTGAACATTCTGTCTCCAATACTAAGCTAGCATGACGCTAGATTTAGAAGCAAGAGCCTGTGGAGCACCGCATAAAGGTGGTTCGATAAAAACGTGGGATGTTGTCCGAGGCTTAATAAAATGAATTTCTTCTAACTAAAGGCTATGGAAGTCAGCGAGTGCTTTAAATTATCCCCGGTTTTTACACAAAATATTGTAGACCCCTATTATTTTATTCATTGACATATGCGAATAGCTGTGTTATAAACGTCAACGCATTATAGGGGTTATTTTACTCCCATACGATAACGGTGTTTTTCTTCCTCAAAAACGATCGATACTTTTCCTGGTATTATTTTTCCATCAGCTCTCGAATTAGAAGATAAGATAGCACAGGATAGAGAACCATCGGTTGAATACGTCATCTAATTCGTGTTGGCAGCTTGCAATTAATTATCTTTATCAAAAAAATATATCCTCATGAATGACATGTATAAACCTATCCACAGCATAAACTTTAAATTGATAATGGACATGATAAATACTTATGAGATAAATAAATGGTAGAAGCCTGGGAATTCTTTATAGCGCATCCAGCCCTGTTTCTCGATTGGACGCTTGAGCATCTCTGGATTGTTTTTGTCTCCTGTTCGATTGCGATGATTTTAGGAGTCATGGTCGGCATTTATATTTCGGGAAAAGGAAGGGGGAGGCTGGCGGAAATTCTGCTATACCTTGCGGATATTATGATGACCGTACCCAGCCTGGCGCTCTTCGGGCTGCTGATGCTGATATTAGGCTCTATGGGTTTAACTGTTTATGGCTTTCTCCCGGCGGTTATCGCGCTCATTGTTTACGGCCAGATGCCTATACTCAGAAATACCTACATAGCGATTCAGCAGATCGACCCCGCGCTTATCGAGGCCGGGCGCGGGATGGGAATGACGGACAGACAAATACTGTTCAGAATTGAATTACCTATCGCTGTGCCCCTGGTTATGGCCGGGTTAAGAAACGCAATAATAATACTGATCGGGATCGCAACTATTGCGGCTTTTATTGGCGCGGGCGGCTTGGGCCGACCGATATTCAGGGGCATAACGAATGGCAGGTTTGATTTTATAATAGACGGTGCTATTTGTGTTTCCCTACTGGCCGTTATTGTCGATGGTTTGATGCATCTTGCCGAGCGGCGGCTTACACCTAAAGGTTTGAGGAAGGCATGACGATATGATTAAACTGGAGAACCTGACGAAGACATATCCTGACGGCACTGAAGCTGTAAAGGACGTGAGCCTCGAAGTCGAAGACGGTATGTTCTGTGTACTCCTGGGGCCCTCGGGATGCGGTAAGACCACTACCATGAAGATGATCAATCGCCTCATACCGATAACCAGCGGCAAAATTTATATAGACGGTGTTGATGTTACAACAGTGAACCTGAACGAGCTCCGGCGGGGGATAGGCTATGCCATTCAGGAAATAGGACTTTTCCCCCACATGACTGTAGCGCAGAATATATCCGTTGTGCCCTGGCTCAGGCGCTGGCCCAAATCGAAGCAGAGAGAACGGGCAGAGGAACTGTTACAGTTGGTAGGTTTGAATCCTTCGGAGTTCATGAATAAGTATCCGAGAGAACTCTCGGGAGGGCAGCGGCAGCGGGTAGGAGTAGCCCGCGCGCTGGGGGCCGACCCCCCGATTTTGCTTATGGATGAACCGTTTGGAGCTATCGACCCTATTACAAGGGACAGGCTGCAGAATGAGTTCCTCAGGATTCAGGAGAAGATAAAGAAAACGATCATATTCGTCACTCATGATATATATGAAGCGATAAAGATGGCCGATAAAATAGCTTTAATGAAAGATGGTGAATTAATCCAGTACGATTCGCCCAAAGATTTACTTTACAGGCCAGCGGATGAATTTGTAGCGGATTTCGTCGGTGCCGACAGGGCGCTCAAGGGACTACAGCTTATCCGTGTAAAGGCTGTGATGGGGCCTGTATCTTCTACAGTTCGGAGGGAGGACCCGGCGAGTCTTGCAGGCGAGAAGATGAAAGAAGAGGAACTGGATCAGCTCCCCGTTATAGATGGCGAAGGGATCTTTGCCGGGTGGATCAATAAAGGCGATCTGCCCGGTGACAGGGCGGTGGGCGAGTTTATGACCCCGGCAGACACAACGGTAGAGATTAATACCGTTTTGAACGAAGCGCTGTCGCTTATGCTGGACAAGGGACTGGTAAGGCTGCCAGTGGTCGATATGAACAACAGGTTAGAGGGGATGTTGAACTTCGAGGACATCAGAAAGGGACTGAGCGAAGCGTCGGGGCAATCGGGATGAGGCGTTCAATTGTTGTAATCGTTCTATCAGTCATGCTTATAGGGCTGACTGCCTGGATTACGAGTCAGGAAAAAGTTGGCATCTTAGACTTATTTACGTGGGGCGACATAGCGAAGGAATCTAGAAACCACATCAAGATGGTAGCCCTGTCGATGCTTATCGCTACCGCTATAGGTGTTCCACTGGGGGTGATCATAACAAGGAGAGTATTCAAGAGAACGGCGCCATTTGTGATCGGGGTGGTGGGTATCGGACAGAGTGTGCCCAGTTTAGCGGTAATTGCTATCATGGCACCTGTTCTCGGTTTGGCCTTTCAATCGGCAATAGTGGCCTTGGTAATTTACGCTCTGCTTCCCATTGTTCGCAATTCCTATGCTGGTGTTAACAATATCAGCCCGGCCGTTATCGAGGCTGCGCGGGGCATGGGAATGAGCAACTGGCAAATTGCGAGGAAAATCGAGTTGCCGCTTGCGAGGCCTGTGGTAATGACGGGGGTCAGAATATCCACCATAATCACGGTTGGCACAGCCGAACTCGCTGTTCTGGTAGGGGGAACCGGGTTAGGCGTAATTACTTTTACGGGAGTAGTTGCTCAGGAGCCTTTGCTTATTCTACAGGGAGCGGCACCGACAGCGCTTATGGCCATATTACTGGGCTATATGTTGGAAATACTGGAGTTGAAAATAACTCCTAGTGGCGTCGGGGCAGAAGTTAGAGGCTATGGCTAGGAACTAACCAAAATTTCTAAAGGGGGTGGTGCTATAAACGGTTTAATGGTCATCAGGTGTCGGGATTCCTTGCCATTATTTAGGGGGGGCCTGTCCGAATCCAAAATAATTAAGGGAGGAATGAAGTGCGTAAACTAATCATTGCAACAATAACGCTAATGTTGATAGCCGGCCTTCTGATAACCGCGGCAGGATGCGGCGAAGAGGGGGAGAAGGAGGTCACGGTCGGCAACAAGAACTTCACCGAGCAGTACGTGGTCGGGCAGATGCTCAAGCAGATTTTGGAGGATCGCGGTTATGAAGTTGAGCTGGTGTCTGACCTGTCGTCCATGACCCTGAGAACGGCAATGGAAGCCGGTGACATCGATATCTGCGCCGAGTACACGGGAACAGGATGGATGACTCATCTCGGTGAAGCGTATGTCGCCGGGACCGATAACAACGAGATTTATGAGATGGTGAAAGATGCTGATGAAGAGAACGGTCTTATATGGCTCGATCCGATATGGAACAACAACACATACGCTCTGGCATGCTGGCCTGAATTCGCCGAAGAGAACGATGTGGAAACTTTATCCGATCTGGCCGAGCTGTATAACGAGATGGACGGGCAAATAGTAATGTTCGTTGATTTCGAGTTCTCGACTCGACCGGACGGACTGCCTGCCCTGGAAGAGCACTATGGTTCGTATTGCGTCAAATAAAACTGTTACCGAACTGGGGTCGTTGCCTCAAATACATC
>CAYVQT010000102.1:0-5859 GCA_964453665.1 uncultured Dehalococcoidia bacterium
TGTATTTGAGGCAACGACCCCAGTTCGGTAACAGTTTTATTTGACGCAATACGCCGTATCTCCTCTCGATCTTCCCCCGAAACGCCGGAAATTTTTGGTGCTCATCTTCGCCATTACCTGTAGCCGGTAGCTGATTTAGCTTCAGATGCCTTTAGACATTAACCGTTTCGCGGGAGCCTGTCTCTCGAGTGCTCCTGCTGATATTACTTGATTACCTTCCGCTGGGGCCGACATCTGTCTGACCCTGTTCGCCGTGTTCGTTGGGGCTGGAGGCTGGTTCGGGGCTTCAATGACCGGGTATTGTGGCAGGCTTCGCTCATTTGTGGCTCTGGTTGAGGGTAAAAGTCTGGTGTACTGGCTGTAGCTTCAGCAGTGAGATAAAAAATTTAATAATAGTGAAAGTCGGGGAAATCACTACATGCGCCTCGGGGAACTATCGTAGAATGTCAGGGATAGCGATGAGGTCTACCCTGGCCAATCGACTGCAATGCATGAAGTAAACGGGTAAGGTGAGCATGAACAGAGGGGCCATGGACTTTGTGAGGTGACCACTGTGCAGGGTTCGTCTTTCCTGCCGTTTCTGCTTTTGTGATGGAGCCCGTTGCATAATATACCGAGTGAGCCGATATTACTAGTACTTCAGTAATGAGAAGAACTAAAAAGTGGGAGGAAAAGTTAATTAAAATATAACTGGCATTTGATAAAAATTTAGAATTATGCCTTGACAAATAGTACTAAAGTAGCTATACTTCCTAGCAAGTTGGTACTATATATAGAAGTACCAAGGTACGGTGTCTCTTCAAAAAGGGGGAATCGGCTAATCTGTTTTAGAGAGGGGGTGATGTAAGATGCCAGCAGCAGGTGCAGTAAATGCATTAGCTAGTGTTGTCGCGAAAGTATTAGCGCTCGTAGACCAGGTACTAGGAGAGTTTGTCACGGTTACTTCGGTTGAGCCTACCTCGAGCAATTGCGGAATCAACGCGATTGTTTATACCATTCAGCCATGCGGAGTATCGCTGATCGATGGTTTGGCCACAGTAATCTTTGCACTGGTCAAGCTGGGCAACGACTTCTTGCCCGCGCTCGGTGCATACAACGTCACACAGTGGACGTAGAAAAACAGTGGAACTAGGTTATTGGGTATTTATCAATTAGGGTAGTCAAAAGAGATTCGATTTAGCACATCCCCTTTGAAGAGGACGATTGAAGTAGGAGGCGGCGAAAGCCGCCTCCTTTGCTATCTGGCGTTGCGATAGCTTGACCAAAAGGGCAAAATGTGCTATCTTTCTGGCACTGCGGTGGATGGTGGGGTAATTTGAGCCGGGGAACGTTGAAGGGTATAAATTAGTCAAATATCAGAGGTAAGTGGTAGTGTAGGAGTCTCTCATGACGGCCTTGAGTTCTGTAACAGCTAAGGTATTAGCGCTGATTGATGTATTATCCGACAACTGGGTCGATGTCAGCAAAGATATCCATGCTCCAGACTTATGCAATGGAGTGAATATTAGTGTTATAGAGTGCGGTCGTATAATGGCTTCTGATGTACAGTGGCTCATAGGTGTTGTTGCCTACTACGCTTTTCCGCCGTTGACCCATGTAATTGAGGGTCTTACGATGACTTATCCTTCATAATAGCATAGCGCAGGTGTGAAAGAGAAAGACAGCTTGAATGGATTCTGAACTATATTGTATTATGGTAAGAACGAAGCAGCAATAAGGGATATTAGACATGTCTGATGTACTTGTGCCGATACAGGTGCTTATCAAGCTAAGCGCAATCATGAATGGAATGCTTAGTTATTGGGTGGAAGGCAATGCTTTAACAGATCCAAGGGGTGAGACGCTGGTGAGTGGGATGGTCGCCATCATCGAAAGATTGACCGAGTTCTATTCGCAGATACTAAGCCTGTTCTAACGCGCTTGGGTCGGAACAAGAAACAGAGTTGTCGTGAGTTGATAAGGGAAATTGACTTTCATGGGTACTGGCATATGTGGCAATTGTGCGAACTTCAAGCCGGAGCCCGGTAAGCGGTTCTTCGATTGTGCTATGGCTAGGCATGCTGGCCTGGGTTATGGGATGCAGGTGAGGGCGGATACCAGGTCATGTGAAGCATTTACGCCATTCGAGGCTTATGTTGCGCCGGCATCAATCCCGCGAAAAGAGCCTTTAGAGCCAGTTGGGCTTTGCTCGGTGGGAAAAAGGACTCTGGTACTAACCGTGTCGCTAAGTATCATCCTGGTCTCATGGTTGCTTTATACGTGCGCGCGGCTATAGATATAGAGCATCTGCACCGACTGGTATCCGTATTCATAGCTTACATCCTGGGATCGAGACAAGTACGTAAAGCTATCCTCAAATCGTGGTTAACGACGACTGTGTTGCGGTTAGTGTACATGGAAAATGCTGCAGGCCAGGGGCTTCCCTACAGCTTGATGCGAATGGCGGAAATGAAATAGGGATGTTTAGCTTGGTGATTTAGTGGTCGTAGGAGTTTAATCTTTTTACTAGAGGTAGGGTTGGTAGAAAGCAATGGGGGTTAAATCAGGGCTAGCGCAGTAAGGACAAACGTTGTTACATCCTTTTATTAAGACTGCTTGTTATTGGCGCCGCACCGGCGCCACCGTTAGCCGCCACCTCAGGTGGAGCACCCCCACACATATATATAGTCGGGTTTAGTCATCGTGTCTGTTGTCCCGTCCCAGCCTTCAACAGTTAGAGTGACGGTGTAGTAACGATTATCGCTGTAATAGGCTTGTACTTCGGGTCCTGTGGAGGTATGGCCATTACCGAAGTCCCAATACCAGTTCTTTATATTGCCCGTTGACAGAGAGCGGAATGCTATCCAGCCGTTGCCCTCCATATTGGTCATCGACGCTTCGAACTCAGCGCGAACTGGACCTGTGGGAATTGGTGTCGGAGCAGGCGTAGAGGAGCCACATGAAAAGGAAGGAACACAAGCAGTAAAGGTAAGCACTCCCAGCGCCAGTAGAATCAATACTGCACAGAATATTTTCATGTATATATTATATCATGGGTTGCCAGTACACAATAATTTACAAAACATACAAATCTATATGATTCTGAGAGTTGATTTTGACAGGTAGTGGTATTAGCTTGTACACTAAGAGCCTTAAAGGTTATTGGAGTAAGTTGAAGTGAAGAGTTGGTGGAAATTTGCATCATCTACGCTAATCTCGTCCATCCTGGCTCTTGGGCCTGGTAGAGTATTGGCGCAGGATGGTGAAGGATCAATTCCAGTCTTTCGCGACGTACTCTTGGATGTTGCGACTAGAATTGATGCTAAGCTCAGTACATGGGTGACAGGTAATACCTTGACGGATCCGGAGGGCGAAGAGTTTGTTAATGACCTGGTCGATTTCATTTGTGATGCAGTTGCCTATATTGCTGCATGCCTGGAAGATATACTTGTGTGGCTGGACTTCACGTAGCATGTGTCCTTCAGCATTTACTCTCTATAGACCTTGTGTGCCAGGAGAATCCAGAGTAGAGGCCCGGTGCACGAGGCTGCATTGGTAAAACTCGCCGTTGCCCTGGTTTGACAAATCTGGGCGCTATGTTATGATAGCCCGTACGTAGAAGAGTAGCTGAAGTGTATTCGAGATGAAGAGCGGATACTGGATAGCACCAGTCGTCTTGGTGCTAATTTTGATTGTGGTTGGCGTTGCCTCGGCTCAGGGTGCGCCAGCGGTTATTACCAATGCTGCCAGCGATATAACCACCAACTCGGCCACTCTAAATGGCACACTCACTGGCCTGGGTAATGCTTCATCCGTTGACGTTTCCTTCGAGTGGGGTCTGACGGACAGCTATGGCGACGAGACTACACCGCAGACTATGACTGATACCGGGTCTTTCTATGACAGTATTGGTAGCCTTGATCCAGGTACTACCTACCACTATAGGGCCAAGGCTGTCGGCAACGGTACCGCCTATGGTGGTGATGCGACTTTCACCACTGGTACTACACCGCCCTCGGTGATAACTAGTGATGCGAGTGATGTGACCTCTGACTCGGCTGTGCTGAACGGTACACTTACGGGTCTGGGTACTGACACATCGGTTGATGTTTCCTTTGAGTGGGGACTAACCGCAGGCTACGGGAACGAGACTTCACCGCAAGCAATGCCTGCTACTGGCGACTTCAACGCGCTTATCGGCGGCCTTGATCCAGGTACTATCTATCACTTTCGGGCCAAGGCTGTTGGCGACAGCACCACATACGGCGATGATATGGCCCTCACGACCCTGGGCCAAATTGAACTCGAAGGAAGTGCGTGGTGTACTAGCTATGGTTCGCTTGTTGGCGCTACACTTGAGGGTGATGTGATGATGGTTGAAAGGTCGCAAGCATCGAATAGTTACTCTCTGCACGTAGTTGGCAATCTCACGCTGCACCTGTCAAACGGGAGTGATGAGACGGTTGACCTTGACCTGTATGGGAGCAGGGTCAGGTCGCTGTTTTACTTGCGTCAGGAGACGACCGGTAAGTCGGCCAGCTTGTCAGGAAGCTGGATCGATGTTGATGGTGGGAATTACTACATATATACAAGTGGTACGGTGGCCTTACCCAATCCTGATGGTGAAGCATTAAAGACAGCCAGGCTCTGCTTTGTTATGTTACGAACTCCTGATGTAGAGGTTCCCTTACCAGAAGGAGGCAGCTTCTTGGAAGATGTGGAGGCTGTTGTCACCAGGCTAACGAGATTGATTGACAAAGTTTGGGATGCGCTGATAGGGACGGGATTCGGGGAGTTGATGAGTGGCATATTGGCTCAGATGGCGGTCTTATTGGCTGCAGTTAGGGATGGATTTGGGGGAGCATACGTTCCATAGGTGAAAAAATATGGATCCAATGACGTTAATGATACTCCTGGGCCTCGCAGCTGTCGCGATAGCGATCGGGGCCCCCATAGTGCTGATTACCCTGTCGGCCTTCATCTATGCCTGGACACATATGTACCCCTGGCTGAAGATGGTGGGTAAGTGGGGGGCCAGGCCCGCGAATCTCGTCGCCTTGCTTGTTTTCTTCCTGGTCTGTTTTTTTGTGATCTTGGTTCTGGCCGTGCTCATTCATCCGTTGGCCTTTATACTGTTATTGCCTGCACTCATCATACTTTTCCCTGTGTACTTGGCGGTAATCGTGCTGATCGTACGGATCATCAAGTGGATGTTCTTTAAACTGTCGGGATTCATTGATAGCATTTTCCTGGCTGCCCGCCTGGAGTTTATTAAGTTCAAGATCAAGACCGATACGTTGAAAGAAGGTGGCCCTAAGGGCAAGCTGGGCGCGTTTAAGGGCGAGTTTTCAGGTGATGCACGAAGGGTCAGGACTAAAGTATCAGGTAAAAAGGAATCTGGTTTCAGGGGGAAACTTGAGGCGCTTAAGGATGAGTTTTCGGGTGACGTGGAGAGGGCTCGCGGCAAACTATCTAGGAGGAAGTGAAAAGCATGAGCTGGCAAGATAGACTGATGATGAAGATGATGGGTAACAAGCTGATTATCAAGATATTCAGCATACCTATCGTTCTCAAAGTGCTGATGTGGGAGACCAAGGTATTTGTGTCGATCATATCCCTTTTCAAGAGGAAGAAGGAGGCGGTTGACTAATAAGCGCGCCGGTTCGTGAACCCTCGGCGAAACCCGTTGGCAAGACTGGACGACTTATCGGTGTCAGTGTTCACTATTGAGAAGGGTGCACGGAATCCTCCGTATTTCGTAGAAGCCGCGTGCTAAAGGTTTGAAAAAGAGCAGAATCTGTGGTTATAATATCCTTGATATGTGGAGGGATCGCATAGTGGTTTAGTGCGGCCGCCTGCTAAGCGGTTAGGGGGGGAAAC
>CAYVQT010000103.1:0-5794 GCA_964453665.1 uncultured Dehalococcoidia bacterium
AAGATGGCCGGTTTGGAGCGAAACCGGTGTCCGATTTCACCGAAATACGCACCTTCGACAGGCTCCCTTCGACAGGCTCAGGGTGAACGGTTTAGAGCCTATTTTCAAAGCAATGATAAAAAAGGGGGCTGACCCTCTAGAGTCAGCCCCCTTTCCCAAATTGGTCCTCTACTATGCTTTCTTCCCCTCGATAACACCCTTCGGCTTGATTTTAATCTGTTTGGGCTTGGTCTCCTCAGCCTTGGGGATGTTCAGGGTCAGCACTCCGTTCTCGAAGGTCGCGTCCGCCTTGTCCGTTTGTAATGAACCGGGGAGCAAAATGCTGCGGTTGAACGCTCCACAGCTTATCTCCTGGCGGAAATAGTTCTCCTTCTTTACTTCCTTCTCTGTCCGGGTCTCCCCCTTAATCGTGAGGGTTTCACCGCTGATGGTGATCTCCACCTCTTCGGGCTTGATGCCGGGCAAAGTGGCCTTGACCACTACGCTCTCGTCGGTCTGGTACATGTCGATAGGCATTCCGGCACCTTCGACGAAAGTGGCGGTCAACTGAGATGGCCTGACGAAGCTGTCCTCGAACAACCTGTCCATTGCCTGTCTCAGGGTGACCATATCGGAGAAGGGCTGCCACCTTATAAGGTTCATCATGTCACCTCCTTTCCTTCTGTTTATGATCCCTTTTTATTGTTAATATAACATATCTCATAAAATATTGTCAAGATATATATTATAAAAATGTTATAAAATATAATGGCACTATTATTACATTTTAGTGAGCGGCGCAGCCGTAGTATTTTTTATTACTTATATTACTTGACAAACATATTATCAATAGCTATAATGTGTTGAAGGAGGGTCAGGACATGGCGGGGAAGGATTACTATAATATCCTGGGTGTAAGCAAGAAAGCCACTGCTAAGGAGATAAAGCAGGCTTATCGAAAGCTGGCTCGAAAGCATCATCCCGATGTTAACCCCGGCGACAAGTCAGCCGAGGCCAGGTTTAAGGAGATAAATCAGGCCTACGAGGTGCTCTCCGACCCTGAAAAGCGTAAGAAATATGACAAGTACGGTGATAACTGGCAGTACGCTGACCAGTTTGCCCAATCCGGGCGGCAACAGCCTTCATGGGATTTTTCGAAGGGCGGTGCCGGGACTACGTTCCATTTCGAAGACCTGAGTGGGGGGGATTTCGGCGATGTCTTTGACTCAATACTGGGTGGTATCGGGGGCAGGAGAGCCCGCCGTACTCAACGCGGTCGGGACTATGAGTACCCCGTTGAGGTTTCTCTGGAAGAGGCATATCATGGAGCGACGCGGATGCTTGAGACGCAAATTGAAGAGCCGTGCTCAAGCTGTAAAGGAAAGGGATGTGCATCCTGCGGTGGTGTAGGGAGGATAATACGGCCAAAGCGCCTGGAGGTCAAGATACCGCCTGGCGTGAAGAATGGCTCTAGGGTCAGGATAGCTGGAAAGGGCGGCCCCGGATACGGCGGAGGCACAGCGGGCGATATCTATCTGCTGGTCTCTGTCAAGGCCGATAAGCGTTTCCAGCGGATTGGGGATGATCTCCATGTAGAGATATCAGTATCTCTGATTAACGCCATTCTTGGCAGCGAGGTTCAGGTCCCCACCATCGGGGGGAAGAAACTGGCGCTCAAGATACCACCGGAGACCCAGAATGGCAAAGTATTTCGTTTGTCGGGACAGGGTATGCCCAAGCTGGGCAGCAATTCGAAGGGAGACCTCCTGGCCAAAGTACAGGTCGTCCTGCCAACCAAGTTGTCTGAGCGGGAAAAGGAACTCTTCCGGGAGTTGAAAGCGATTCGCGCATGAAGAACCTTATAAATCGTGTCGATTTCGGAGGTGACGGATGATGGAATTCGAGGATTCTGAGCCTCGTTATGTGATAAGTATCGCAGCCAGGATGCTCGGCGTGCACGCTCAAACCCTCAGGTATTACGAGCGGGCAGGCATGATTGAGCCGTCTCGTTCGCGGGGTAACCGCAGGCTTTATTCGACGGAGGATATTGAGAGGCTGCGCCGGATAAAGACCCTTATTGACGACCTTGGGGTTAACCTGGCCGGGGTGGAGGTTATAATGAGGATGGGCGAGCGTATGGTTGAGATGGAGCGGTGGATGCGCATAATGGAGTTGGAGATAAAGCGCCTCAGTTAGCTGTTGAGTGATAAAAAGGAGATTGGGTATGATGAAACCACCCAGGTTCACAGAGCAGGCGCAGGAGGTACTCGCTGCCTCCCAGGAACTGGTCAGACAATTTCGCCATAGCCAGTGGGATGTGGAGCATATTCTTCTAGCACTCCTGCAGCAGGATGGCGGGGTCGCCGCTGAGATATTGAAAGAGATGGGCGTGGAAATCGAGCCTGTGAGAGAGAGGGTACAGCAGGCTCTCGAGCGCAGCCCTGCGACAGCCTATGAAGCAGGGCAGATCTATCCTACTCCTCGTATAGAGAGTTTGATTCGTGCTGCCGCCAGCGAGGCCGACAGATTTAATGACGAGTTCGTGGGCAGCGAGCATCTGCTCATTGCCATATCGGGTGAGCGTGGGGGAGAGGCAGCCAGTATCTTGAAGGAGTCTGGTATAGACCAGGAGGGCGTCTATCGTGCTCTACAGAACATCCGTGGTGAGCAGCGTATTACCGACTCCAGGGCGGAATCCAAATATCGCGCACTGGAGAAGTACAGCCGTGACCTGACTGCATTCGCCAGAGAGGGGAAGCTGGACCCGGTGATAGGGCGTGATGATGAGATACGGCGGGTAATTCAGGTGCTTACCCGGCGCACTAAAAACAACCCGGTGATAATCGGTGAAGTTGGTGTGGGCAAAACGGCCATTGCTGAAGGGTTGGCGCAGAGGATCGTATCTGGCGATGTCCCCGACTCCCTGAAAGGGCGCAGGGTCATCGCGCTCGATATGGGTGCACTGGTCGCAGGCAGCAAGTTCCGCGGCGAATTCGAGGAGCGGCTTAAGGCGGTTATGGATGAGATCCGCCGCGCCCAGGGTGAGATCGTACTGTTCATTGACGAGCTACATACTGTGGTTGGGGCCGGTGCGGCTGAGGGGGCTATTGATGCCTCCAATATGCTTAAGCCCGCTTTGGCCCGGGGTGAACTTCAGTGTGTTGGCGCTACCACGCTGGATGAGTACAGAGAACATGTGGAGAAAGACCGTGCCCTGGAGAGAAGGTTTCAACCGGTATTTATCGACGAGCCCAGTGTAGATGATACCATCGAGATGCTCAGAGGTCTCAGACCTAGATATGAAGCTCATCATAAGATACGGATCGAGGATGCAGCTCTGGTAGCAGCAGCCAAGCTCAGCCAGCGCTATATATCCGATCGATTCCTTCCTGACAAAGCCATCGATCTTATAGATGAAGCTGCGTCAAAAATAAGGATCGATACCGAGAGCGCCCCCTCGGCGGTCAAGGAACTGGAGCAGAGGCTTCAGCAGGTGATTGACGAGGAGGAAGCAGCATCTCAGCGAGGCGATTTTGAACGAGCAGCTACGTTGAAAACCCAGCGTCTTGCCCTGGAAGAGGAGCACAAGGAAGCGAGAGACAAGTGGCGCCAGGGCAGCAAGATTGACGAAACAGTGGGTGAGGAGGCAATCGCTGAACTCGTGTCCAAGTGGACTGGCATACCGGTGAGTCGCATGCTGGAGGAGGAGACGGAGAAGCTAGTCAATATGGAGGAGGAACTGCACCGGAGGGTCATCGGTCAGGAAGAGGCCATAGGCGCAGTCTCTGACGCTATCCGTAGGGCGCGAACAGGGCTGAAGGACCCCAAAAGGCCGATCGGCAGTTTTATATTCCTCGGCCCCACGGGTGTTGGCAAAACGGAGCTCGCCCGCGCTCTTGCGGAATTCCTCTTCGATGAGGAAGAGGCAATGGTAAAGCTTGACATGTCGGAGTACATGGAAAAGCACACCGTTTCACGCCTTATAGGAGCACCGCCGGGATACATTGGCTACGAGGAAGGAGGGCAGCTCACGGAGGCTGTGCGTCGCCGTCCCTACAAGGTTATCCTGTTCGACGAAGTAGAGAAGGCTCACCCCGATGTATTTAACATAATGCTCCAGATACTGGAAGACGGCCGGCTGACCGATGGTCATGGCAGAACCGTCGATTTCAAGAATACCGTGGTGATCATGACATCAAACCTGGGGAGCCAGGAATTTCAGCGCGGTTCTCTGGGCTTTCGCCAGGAATCGCAGTCGAAAACCGAGCAGAAGCGGCTTAGGAGCTCGATCGAAAGCGCGCTAAAGCAGACATTCCGCCCTGAGTTCCTCAACCGTGTCGATGAGACCATCATCTTCGAGCCGCTCACTGAGGGGCAGACAAGAGAGATCGTCAACCTCATGATGAAAGAAGTACAGGACAGAATAGAGGACAGGAATATATCGATAGCCTTGACTGATGAAGCGAAGTCATGGCTGGCAGAGGAGGGCTTCGATCCTGTGTTTGGGGCTCGTCCTCTGAGGCGGACCATCCAGCGTGAGGTGGAGAATCCGCTGTCGAAGAAGATACTTCTGGGGGAATTCAAGGAAGGTGACAGTGTTAAAGTCGATTCCAGCCCCGATGGGTTAGTGTTCAGCAAGGGGTAGGAGTAGAAGTGCCAAAGCTGTCCGGCATTGTAATCATGATTGACGTTCTTCTGAACTGGCTGGCTCAGAAATGAATAAAGTGCGCTAATTGGGGAATGCAAAGCTCATCCAGTAGTATACCTTCAGTTTCTCATGTCCCCGTGTATATTTAGTCCCGGGGGCATTTTTTAGTACGACCAGACTTTAAGCTTCATTGAATACCCTTATTGCTCCTGGGGCCTGACTAAAAATATCGGGATGTTGACTCCATGTAGGACTTTGTTGGCAACGCTGCCGTAGGCCCAGCGCTTGAGGCCGGAGCGCCCGTGGGTTGACATGGCGATTAGATTGAATTGGTGCTTGGTTACATAGTTGATAATTTCGTCGGCAGGATCGCCCATGAGCACCTCTGACCGCACATTGAGGCCAGTATCACGCAGTCGCGCTGCTACCTTCTGCAAGTAATCCTCGCACTCTGCCCTGAAAGCGGACTTTATATGCTCCACGTGCTCCTCCCAGGTTAAGCGCATTGTTGATTCCGGGTAGTCAGCGGTTATAAATGGAGGCTCACAAACTCGAATGAGAACAACTTCAACTAATTCCGCGCCGCGCTGTTTAGTCAGTGCTTCAACATGAGGAAGCAGGGATTCAGCCAGCTCTGATCCATCCAGCGGGGCTAACAGCGTTCTGGTTGGCAATTGATCATGAACTACCTCTTCGGGAATACCTGCTCGAACAAGCCAGACAGGGGTTTTGGATGCACGAAGGACTTTATCGGCCACACTACCTGTCACCCAGCGCCTGACGCCGGAGTGGCCGTGGGTTGCGAGCAGAACCAGGTCGATGTTGTTCTCATCGGCATATCGGAGAATCTCTTCAGCAGGGTGGCCTACGGCCATGTCCCCTCTTACTTCAAGTGCTTTTACCTTCGATTGCGTTTTTGTCTGTTGCTGTACCTCTTCTGCCTGCTTCCTTATCGATTCAACTGCTCGCTCTATATAGGCTTGATGCACAGATACTAGTTCCTGTTCCGCCTGGGGACAGACATGGAACAAAGTAATGTTCAAGTCCAGTCTTCCGGCAAGTTCTTTTGCGTAGATGAAGACTGATTCGGCCAATTTTGAACCATCTAAAGGAACTAGTACCATGTAACATATAAGTATTCGTATAATTGTGGTATAATTATGGTAA
>CAYVQT010000104.1:0-5258 GCA_964453665.1 uncultured Dehalococcoidia bacterium
CATATATGTTAGCACTTGTTAAAGATACAAGGGGCGTTCAATTGAACGCCCCTACGCCTTTGTCATGAGGGATGTGAGATTCTTCGCTGCGTTCAGAATGACATATAGTGAAGGGCTGGTAATGATCTAAAAAGGGACAGTCGCTGTTAAAGAGGAAGATGTTCTGGGCAGGGGCACGGCATGCCGTGCCCCTACCTGAATGAAGGTTATTCTGAAAATGGTAGGGGCGTTTCGCGAAACGCCCCTACGAACTGCCTCCGCAGGAATCCATAAAAGACGGCGGGTAGGTTGGACGACGTCAGCCAGCCTACCCATTGAAACTGCCACCGTATTTTCGGAATCCGGTGTGGGGTCATGCTATAATGTACACGAGATTTACTCTTGGTTGGATATATGGGTGGTGTTTCTAAGAAACATCCGGGAATTACTCGCTGTGGTGATGTAGAGTTCATATGGGGGCAGCGTACCTATGTAATGGGGATCGTTAATGTTGCCCCTGATTCCTTCTCAGGCGATGGGCTTCGCAGTATGGATGGTGCCATCGCTCAGGCGCGCAGGTTTGTTGCCGAGGGTGCCGACATCATAGATGTTGGCGGGGAGTCTACCCGCCCTGATTTCGTTCCTATTTCTATTGAAGAGGAAATGGAACGGGTAATACCAGTAATCGAGAGGCTGGCGGGCGAGTTGTCTGTGCCGGTAAGCGTAGATACATATAAGTCTGCGGTAGCAAGGGTTGCGGTTGCAGCAGGGGCGCGGATGATCAACGATGTCTGGGGGCTGAAGCGTGACACTGAGCTGGCAAAAGTGGCAGCGGAGAACGAAATACCTCTGGTAATCACGCAGAATCAGAGAGGCAGTTCTTTTCAACACTTTTTCCCCGAGCTTGTCGCTGATCTTGAGAGAAGCATGCGGCTTGCGTTGAAGGCGGGGGTTGAGCGCGGTAATATCATCATAGACCCGGGGGTTGGCTTCGGTAAGACTGTGGAGCAGAACCTTGAGATAGTACGCCGCTTATCGGAGTTGAAGTCACTGGATTGTCCTATTCTGCTTGGCACCTCGCGCAAGTCGTTTATCGGGCTCGTGCTCGATCTGCCTGTTGACCAGCGCCTGGAGGGGACGGCGGCCTCAATAGCTATTGGCATCGCCAATGGCGCTGACATCGTGAGGGTGCACGATGTCACCCAGATGGTGCGGGTGGTCAGAATGAGCGATGCTATTATTAGAGGGGTTACTTCCTGACCGGAGACGGAGATGGCGAATACAGCAGAAGTACCTGTGCCTTTCACGGTATATTTAGGACTGGGATCGAACCTGGGGGACAGGGAGGGCAATCTGATTCTGGCCATGGAACGCCTGTCTCAGGAGGTTACTATTAAGAAGATTTCGTCCATTTATGAGACTGAACCTGTAGGCTATGAGGAACAACCGTTATTTCTCAACGCAGTTGTATCGGCGGAGACTGCACTAGACCCATTTGAACTTCTTGAACTCATAAAGCGAATCGAAAGCGATATGGGAAGGGAATCAAGCTTTCGCAATGCTTCCCGGCCCATTGACATAGATATACTTTTCTATGGGGATATGGTAGTCACGACAGGCGAGCTTACCGTCCCTCATCACGGCATAGCCGACAGGGCTTTCGTACTCGTTCCTCTGGCAGAGATTGCAGGTGAGTTCGTTCACCCCGTGAGCCGGAAGAAGGTTGCCGATTTGCTGGCTGAGGTGGATGGGATAGGTGGGGTAAGGGGTGTCGGTAAATTCAGCCTGAGTGAAACAATAAACTAAGTGGCGGAGGGCATATGTATCAAGTGTCGGTCAGGAAGCATTTCGATGCGGCTCACTATTTGAGGGGATATCGCGGAAAGTGTGAAGAGATACACGGACATCGCTTTGAGGTTGTAGTCTGCGTGGAGGCTGAGGGCTTAGATGATATAGGCATTGCGTATGACTTTGCTGACCTCAAGAAGCACCTGGGAGAGATACTTAAACGTTTCGATCACGTCTGTCTGAACGATATCCCGCCGTTCGATAGCATTAATCCTTCCTCGGAGAATATCGCCAGTACTGTTTACGAAGCGCTTGTTGGAGAGTTGAGCGGGGTTGCTATCTCGAGGGTCGAGGTCTGGGAGTCTCCGGAGTCAAAGGTAACCTATATACCCTAGAGATGGTTTGAGTAAGCAATGCCACGGGGGCAGTCACTATGGGCTTTTCTGTTCGGGTGGGTTATCAGGGGAATCACTGATCTTTGTTGAGGACATTAGCCGGCCGATAGAGAAGCCTATACCGAGGACTGCGGAGAAGCCAACGATCACGGGGGCCGCTATTGCCCAGAAGCGCCACTCGTCGCCGGCGACCAGCCCCCATATGAATAGACCGGCAAGAACAAGGCAAATGAAGCTGATCAGCGCACCGGCTATTCGGAAATTCTTCATTATATGCTCTTACCTCCTGATACCGGTCTTGCGTGTCCCTCAGGAAACGGCGTCTATTCGATTGTAGTGCCTCAATCGCGGAGGTCCGGGGGCAGCAGATTGGGTATAGCGTCGTTGATCGGATAGGTCTCGGGGCACTGGGTGCACTTCAATGATCCCGTAATTACCTCGTTCTCATCCTCTTCGGTTACTTCGAGTTGAAGGGGCCCTTTGCACATCGGGCAGGCCAGTATATCCATCAACTCTCTCTTCATAGCACCCTCCTCGGGAATGTCCTCAATCGTGCCTAATTGTAGTTTAATCGAAATAGGTTGTCAATATGAATGGAGTGAGGGGGGCTCAACAGCCCCGTCATATTTAGGGAGTGTCAGGCAATAATATCAGGGATTGATAGCGTCATATATGCGTCAGCGTGGTTCTTGGCTGGAGATTCATGTGGTATTATAAATATCGGAGAGAGATGCCCCAAGCTGTGAGGTCCTGACAGGTATGTGCCTGGTACTCGTTTTAATGGCAATCACAGTCGCCATACTGGGTATTTTCTGGCGGCAGATACTGCTTGCGCTCCTGGTGCTGGCCCTGATACTATTGGTGTTGCGTTTCATGCGCAGCCGCAAGGGGGGGTACTGAGCGTTCTATAAAGTGATCGGGCGATGGGAAAGCTATGAGGGGGATGCTTCCAATACGACGGTTTCGTTCGGTGCAAATCCCCAGTCGCCTATGGGCCATATAATGAGCCACGCTTTGCCTACTATGTTCCCACGTGGGATTGGACCCCCGTTTCGGGAGTCGTAGCTTACGCCGCGGTTATCCCCCATTACGAAATATTCATCCTGGGGCACTTCCCACGTTCCGGATAGACCGCCAACGTTTGCCGATAGGTACGGTTCTTCTATTATCTCCCCGTTGATATAGACCGTGCCGTCTCTTTTTACCTCCACGGTCTCGCCGGGCAGGCCGATAACCCTCTTGATTCGATCATACTCGGGCTGATCGGGTGCCTGAAAAACAATGACATCTCCTCTGCCGGGATTATTCCCAAACCAGTAGGCTGTTTTGTTTACTATAACATATTGCCCGTTCTGGAGGTTGGGCACCATGCTCGTGCCTTCTATCCTGAAGTTCTGTACCATGAAGTGCAGAGCAAAGAAGACGACCAGGGCCAGGAGGACTATCTGTAGAATCTCGCGGACGACGGGTCTTATATTCATAGTTTTATTTGAAACATTCGCTTAGATTACACCTTCCAAACGTGGTAGAATGTGCGCGGCCTTATCCAAGGTCAGTTCAGTATAAATAAAATGTAGATGTGCAGTCAAGCGCAGGCGGTGTGCGTATAGGCTTGCGAAACGTATTTTCAATGGAAGAACAGGAATTCATATCCAGAAGTCAAGAGGGCGATGTCGAGGCCTTCAATCAGTTAGTTGAGCATTATCAACGACTGGTTTATAACCTGGCCCTGCGGATGCTGGGAAATGCCGATATGGCCGAGGACGCTGCCCAGGACACCTTTTTTTCAGCATACAAGGCTGTAGGTAAATTCAGGGGCGGCAGTTTTAAAGCCTGGATACTGCGTATTGCCGCCAATGCCTGTCACGACAGGATGAGGGCCGCCCGCCGCGCACGTGCTTCCTCCCTGGATAATCTAATTGAGGAGTCAGGGGATTTCATCGCGGATAATGATGCCGAGTCTCCTGAGGACTACGCTCTGCGCCGGGAGTTGGGACGGTTTCTCAATGAGGGCCTTGCTTATCTCACCGAAGACCAGCGTTTGGTGGTAATACTCTGTGATATTCAGGGACTTAGCTATGAGGAGATATCCGAAGCCACGAACAGTTCTCTGGGGACTGTTAAGTCACGGCTGAACAGGGGCCGGGCCAGGCTCAGGGATTTCCTGCTCCAGCGCAGGGAACTTTTACCAGCCGAATTTCGTCAGGATAAGTAGAAGAGGTTGTAGAGTCATGTTTTCGGGTATTAGAAAAACGAGGTGCCGCAAGGTTTGGGGTATGATCTCCGATTATATAGATGACCTGCTGGGTGCTGAGGAACGGAATGAAGTTGAGCGCCATCTTGAGACGTGCAGTGCATGCTCAAAGGAGCTTGAATCACTGCGGATGACGGTACAGCTACTTCGTCGGACGCCATCGGTGCCGGTGCCGAGGTCGTTTGCTATCAGGGAGGTGGAGGCTGGTAGAGAAGAGGTATCCGGGCAGCACGGCTCTGGTTGGCTGCGCCCTGTCCCCGCATTTGCTGTAGGACGTGTTAGTGCCGTATGGGGAGGCGTATGCGATCCGCAGAGGCTCCGCTGGCTACGCCCGGCGGCCGCATTTGCTACTGCTGCTCTTGTGTTGCTGCTCATGTTGGATTTTCTCCAGGTCGTTCCCCAGCAGGGAGGGATTGACACCCGGGAGGTATTCAACGAGTCCACCGCGCAGGTTGTATCGACACCTGCTCCTGAAGTGGAGTGGGATACATTCGAAGCGGGAGGTGATGAACTGGCGGAGGTTCCTCCTGTACCGGCTCCGCCTTCGCAGGCGGCAGAAGATGAAGGGAAAGCTCCGGCAGCAGACGTTTATTTTGATGAGCTCACTGGTGGGAACGATTATGGTGGCGGGAAGGAAATTGCAACTGATACTGCGGGAGGTTGGCCAATGCGACAGATCGAGATAGCTATAGGTGCGGTTGCTTCAATTCTGATTGCTGTGACGGTTGTCACGTGGATGCGCCGTAACAGGTTGAGCAGAGTATAGCTGATACACGTGGACAGAGATTTTGGTTATTGCCGGATTGTAATAAAACAGTAAGCTTTTTGTAGCTTTCTTTTAA
>CAYVQT010000105.1:0-4942 GCA_964453665.1 uncultured Dehalococcoidia bacterium
AAGGCAGGTTGATACCCTTTGCAGTAGGGCGGTAGCCGACCATCTGAGGTAAAGCGAAAAAACAAAAAAGACCTCTGTTAAGGGGGTCTTTTTTGCTTTCAGGGAGACCTTCGGTCTGAAGTCCTGTTAAGGCACTCCAGGGCGGGGGTCTCTTTGTTATTCCCCATTTTAGAAGAGTGCCCCCATGCCAGTAGATTTCTCTCTAGTCGATGCCGAGCTCGGCCCCGCCGAGCAGACGGCGAGGATGTGTTTCTCCAAGTTCCGCTTTCTGCCCGCCCGGATAAAAGAGCAGCTGCAACGGGAAGGCCTGTGGGACGACTTGGTGCAGGAGACCTACCTCACCGCCTGGGAGGCGTGGCAGAAAGGGCTGAGCAACAGAGAGACCTACCGGCTTATGGGGAGACGGGTTTACGCCTTCCTCAAGGGCTACGGCTACCAGGTATACGGGCATCACTACTACAGGGTAGAAAGGCCTCTTTCCGCTATCGCCCAGGACCAGAAACAGGAGGATAGAATCCTGGAGAGCGTCAGGGACAGCCCATCGTCAAGCTTTATCGGGTGGAAGGACAGCGTCGCCGAGGCTGTCCTGGTTCTTCTCAGGGGAAACGGTGGCCTGAGCAAGCGGCAGATCTACACCCGTCTCCAGATCTCCGCCCGTGAGCTGGACTGGCACTACGCTCCCCTGATAAAGCAGGGCCTGATCATGGAGGTGAAGAGGGAGAACGCCTGTGGCCGACCGCCCACTCCGCTGCTGGTAGCCGTTAAACTAGGGCAGAAACTGCTCATGCCGGAGATGGTAAAAACGGAGAGAACAGAGGGCATCAGGAAAGCCTACTTCCTTGAGGGAAAGAGCATCAAGCAGATATCAAGGGAGTTTCATCACACCAGAAGAACCGTGAGAAAAGCGATTCGTGACGGAGCTAGGGCTGTTGTTACAGGATGAGTAAGTACCTGCATTCCTACTCAGAGTTCATGACGATAATAACAAAGCTGATCTTTAGGCGCTAAACATTATGCAAGATCGTCTATTTAGCTATTGACTGATTGGAGTTTGGGTGCTAGTCTCAAAGCCGGATCTTATACTAGAGGAGGGCGGAATGCAGGCGTATTGTATTAAGTGCCGGAAAAAGGTGGAGATCAAGAACCCACAGCAAATAACAATGAAGAACAAGAAGCCAGCTACACGGGGTGTATGCCCTAACTGCGGGACAAAGGTATTTAGAATAGGGAAGGGCTAAAACTGCTGTCGTTTGTGTAGGCTGGATGCACATTAAGAGGCCTGGCTTCTATGTATTAGGGGCCACGAAACTTTACAAGTGATTGATGAACTCCATTTCGTGCAGAATGCAATAACAGGATTACCCTCTCTCGTCCACAATAAACGCTAATATCCTATTTCTATCCATGAATTTTTCTTCATCATCTGCGATTATTCTGTATTCTTTAGACGCTGAGAACTCAGCGGCTGCTTGGCAGTCGTCCATAGTTTCAAACCACACTTCAGTGATGCAGTCGAAATCTGGCTCCTCGGCATCAGGTGGTTTGATAACGTAATTCCGCACATATTTTTTAAATGGGAAATGTTTCATAGCCAGGGGAACGTGTACCTCCTCGTAGTGCTCGGCAAACTCCTCCTGCGTTATTCCGGGTTTCCTTTTAATTAGTGACATTGCTTTGATCATTCCAAAAAACCTCCAACAGCGATGTTCATCTTAGGATTCTTGAATATTATTCGCTCTGTTACTTTACAGTTCCGTAATACTGAGACTTCGGTCTCGCACCCCATATGAATATTATGCCAGCAGAATAGTATCAGATAATAGGCTACTTGACTAGGACAGCGCGGGGTGGTATACAACGGTACATCATTTGAAGATTTTTAGGAGGCAGCATGCAGGCGGTCGAAATGACTCTCACAATCAATGCCCCACGTGAGATGGTGGTCAAGGAGATTGCGGACTATAAGCGTACACGCATACTCAGCAAGGGGCGTTACGTGCAGTCCGTACAAGTGCTGGAGGACGACGGCACTACAAGTATCGCCGTCTGGAGAATAAAGGTGCTCTGTTTTACATTTGAGGCCAAGAATAGGCAGGTTGTAACCTTGCCGGACATGCAGACGAACGAGGTTCTTACGGGTATGGCCAAAGGTACATTTGAAACAGTCATTTACAGTGAGAACAGCGACGGTACTGAAATCGACTACAGGCTGGAACTCAGAATACCACGATTCAGGCTACTGGAGATACCGTTAGCCTGGTATGCCTTAAAGATAACTCGAAATCTATTAATGGATGATAAGAGGGATATCGAGGCCAAGTACGGAGACATCATAAATTAAACCTGCTCCCCGCAGAAATCGGTCGATAAAAAATATTAGCCACTAAATCTATTAAATAGGTCACTGTTGTTTGGTGAACTGAATCCTTCTTTGCGCAGTCCCAAAAGGCGACCACCACATATAGATTGCAGATCCCAGAAGGCCACTTGCGAGCATCACACCATTAACCCATGAAAATAAATCCGCAGCGCTAGCCAGATAGGCATCGTTGGCGAAACCTTCAAGAAGTCCCACCGAAAGCTGTGAAGCTCCGCAAGTAAAAATCCATAAACCCGCCAGCCACCTGAATAAAGACGTTCTGAACCATCTCCTCTTCACCGTTACAGCTCCCGTAAGTGCTAATCCGGCAACGAATCCACCGGCGCAGCCCACTACCGTCCATGCCAGATTGCTTTCTGTACCTGCTGTAATGAGGCTAGGGGCCAGGTATCGGGAATCAAACCAGGTGAACGATGCTATTGTCACTCCCATCGCCCTGGCAGCGACCAAGTGAGCAAGTTCATGTACTGCCACTGTGAACACGAGAAGGGAAGGGAGGAACAGAACTGATTTGAAGATCAGCAGTACTGAACTTTGTTTCTTGCTCAATTTTTCATGAAGCACTACAAGGCGGTTTTTAGGATAGCTGATGATGACCATCCCTCACCCTTACCTGTTCAAAGCGCAAATGATGAAGTAACCTTGAAGCGAGTAATCCTTACCCCACGGAAGTCTATGGTGCCCCTGGCCAAGAAATAGGCCATCATCAATTTTTCTCAGCTCATCACGTAGACCGAAACCACTTGAAGGAAAATGGGGATAGGTTACTACGAGACAAGGTTTGTGATCAAATAGTGAATCATCGATAGAGGCATTCACTCCGAATCGCTGGGGGAAAAGGCGGTTCCTAAACAGGTTGATCCCTCTACCCGTCCTCTCTTTTTCAAATGGAGTGATGAATCTCTTCCCCGTCCAGCGGGCCAGAGGATTATCAAAGGTAGCGGCCAGGGCCAGTTTCCTCCACAACCCGGCCTTGGGGTTCAAAGCCAAGAAGCTTCCTTCCGTATCACCTTCAATCTCATCGAATACTGGTGTCTTGCCTTCACCAAATAACCCATGGAAGTCATCGAAGGAATATTCTTTGAATTTAGCGATTATTGCCTGAGCATCTTCAAGATAATAGCGTTTAACTAACTTTGTAGTAGTCATATTATCCCCCTCCGCTTCCGGCAAATCAGATTTGCCATCAAATTTGATTAATTCTTGAGGTATTCTACTGCGAGACTTATAATGCTGCAAGCGGTATGCCGCATGGAGGTTACAAGATGACGCCAATGAAGATACACTATGATGCTGGAGAGCTTTACGGGGAGAAGCTCAAAGGGATGATGGCATGCACTAAATCACACCGGTGGTACGTCTCGACAGCGCCGTCACCAGTTACTACCGACCCAATGAAGGTAACTTGTAAAAAATGCCTGCAGGTAATGCGAAAGTGAATAGATGATGCGTAAATTCGACGTAGACTTCTTTAGTGAGGGCACAAGATGCGCTGGTTGGTTGTATCTTCCGGATGATGTTCCAAAGCCACCGGTAGTTGTTATGGCCCATGGGATAGCTGCCGAAAAGGCCTTCAGGTTACCTGCGTTTGCAGAGAGATTCGTTGCAAGAGGCCTCGCAGTCTTCCTTTTTGATTACCGGAATTTCGGCGACACTGATGGCCAGCCAAGAAACCTTGTCAGCCCGAGACGACATCTAAAAGATTTGGATGCTGCTATATCGCATGTGCGGGGTCTTAGTGAAGTTGACGGCACGAAGGTAGCCCTATGGGGAACCTCATTCGGTGGAGGCCATGTACTCGTAGCTGCGGCAAAGAACCCCAATATTTCTGCTGTTGTATCACAAATACCGTTTGTAGATTCTATATCGACTGTATTAATGTTTAGCCCACTATACACATTAAGAGCACTATATCATGGTTTTCGAGATATGTTTAATATCATCACTTTCAGGAGACCACACTACATTCCCGTGGTCGCTGAGCCGGGGGATTTTGCACTTATGAACACGCCAGAATCTAAACCCGGGTATCTGGCCCTTGTACCCGAAGATTCCACCTGGCGAAACGAATGCCCCGCCAGGATTATGCTGACGATCCTACTATACAGACCGATAGTGTATGCAGGCAGAATTAAATGTCCCGTCTTAATTCCTTACGCAGAGTACGATTCGCTTATTCCCGCCAGGGCCGTAGAAAGTACGGGTAGAAAAATCACCAATTGTCAATTAGTAAGCTTACCGATAGGCCATTTCGATGCATATTATGGCGAGGTTTTTGAGAAGGTCGTGCGGATGGAGGCTGATTTCCTATATCAAAACCTCTATGGAGGCTGATCACATTTTCTGCTATATGTTCTGTGTTCAATTGTAAAATTGGAATTGAGAACCAGTCAGGCTAGGCATGGAATAAGCTGCGTGATTAATAGACATCAATAAAATTATAACCGAATTCTCTCGATTCCATTTTCATTGATAAATAAATGGGCAATATCAGTTTTGGGTTTCAATAATCATTTACATCAACTCATTAGAGAGCGGCAAAATATGGCGAAGTCAACACAA
>CAYVQT010000106.1:0-4821 GCA_964453665.1 uncultured Dehalococcoidia bacterium
TAACTCGAAACTAAATGCATCTCAAGGTAAAATTGCCTACTTTTTCAGCATTCTCTAATGAAACCGCTTCTTGATGAAGCAGGGGGCAAAGGACTTTAATCAAAGATGTCCCAGGCGGGTTTGCAAACGATTGTAGCACGCTACAACACTTCGCGCAATAAAAATTGACTAAACCCATCCTGTACTTAAAAGTGAATGTTGAAATTCGATTGCAATCCCGCTATATTTGTTGCGTCAAAATAACTAATCATTGTCGAAACGATGAGTAACGACGCACAGATTATTGCCATCGCCATTATTTCCGCCTATATCATGGGTTCCTTTCCCACAGCCTACATCGTCGCACGCCTCAGGAAGGGGATCGACATCCGCGAAGTTGGCAGCCGGAACATGGGCGCCACGAACGTTTTTTATGAAGTAGGGATACCAGAGGGCCTTCTTGTTTTTTGTGTGGATGTAGGCAAAGGCACAGCGGCGGTCATGCTCGCCCGCTGGCTTGGTGCATCCTTTGCAGTTCAGCTTGCCGCCGGAGGAGTTTCGGTACTGGGTCACGCCTTTCCGATATTTCTCAAATTTCGCGGTGGCAAGGGGGCAGGCGCATTCATGGGGGCCCTTGCCCCCCTTATGCCGCAAGCCATACCATACTATTTGGGCCTCTTCTTACTGTTGCTGCTTTTCAGCCGCTCCACCACCCTTAGCTATGGTGCGGCCCTGCTCGCCGTTCCCATCATGGCCTGGCTGATATACGACTCGTCAGAACTGATTATATTCATTGTCGTGATGCTGGTGGTACTTGTCACAAGGTACATACCCAGAATGAGGGAGATGTACTCGACAGCCGGCAGCTGGCGCGGCGTTATCTTTCGGCGCAGTTTGAAAGACCGGTACTAGGCGAATGCCAGCAGCGACCCGATAGGCTCCCGAAAGATCGGATAGAATATTATGGATAAGGAAAAGGAAGAGGCTGTTTTAAACGGCTACCGCGTACTCGACCTGACCGACGACAAGGGGCACTACTGCAGCAAGGTCCTCGCCGACCTCGGGGCCGATGTCATAAAGATCGAACCGCCCGGGGGAGACCCTTCCCGAAACATCGGCCCTTTCTATAAAGATATACCCGATCCTGAAAAAAGCCTCTACTGGTGGGCTTACAACACAAGCAAAAGAGGCATAACACTGAACCTGGAATCCGAGCAGGGTAGGGACATCTTCCGAAGACTGGTCAAGACTGCTGATGTTGTCGTGGAATCCTCGCCACCTGGCTACATGGACGGGCTGGACCTGGGCTATACGGCGCTTAGCGAAATCAACCCGGATATAGTTGTAACCTCGATCACCCCCTTCGGACAAACTGGCCCTTACAAAGACTGGAAGGCTGACGATCTTGTGGGTTGGGCAATGGCCGGTCAGGCATATGTTACCGGAGACGACGACCGTCCCCCATGTCAGATCAGCTTCCCCCATGGTTACCTTGTTGCGGGCAGCCATGCAGCATCAGGGACGCTGGCGGCGCTTTACTACCGGGAGTGCTCGGGAGAGGGGCAGCACGTTGACGTCTCTATGCAGGAGGCAGTGTTGTGGACAACGCTCTTACTGGTCCAGTTCTGGGATATGATGAAGCTCAACCTGTTCCGCGCGGGTTCCAGACGCTCGATGGGCACCGCTTTGTTCAGACTTGCCTTTCCCTGCAAAGACGGTCACGTTGGCTTTCTGATAGCCGGGGGGCAGCTAGCTTCTATCACAATGCCCCCCTTGATAAAATGGATGGCAGAGGAGGGAATGCTCGGCGCTTTTGAGGATAAAAAGGACTGGGGAGCCAGAGACTGGATAGAAAAGGTGGATGCCTGGGCATTGACACAGGAACAGATAGATGCCTGGGAAAACAGTTTGATTAATTTCTTCGCCGACAAGACAAAGGCTGAGATATACGAGAAGGCTCGCGAGAGAAACATGATAATTTATCCGGTAAGCACCACCAAAGACCTGGCTGAGAACATCCAGCTTAAAACGAGGGATTTTTACGTAGAGGTAGAACATCCGGAGATGGGTGAAGCCATCAAGTATATAGGCGCTCCCTGCAAGACGACTGTGGATTCCTGGAGTATCAGGAGACGTGCCCCGCTAATCGGGGAGCATAATGAAGAGATATACGAGGGAGAGTTAGGCTTGTCCGAAGCGGACATGCGCCTGCTCAAGGAGGCCGGAGTTATTTGAGCTACCCTGGAAGCAAGAAAAGAGAAGGCAACAAATGGCGAAAAAGCGCATATTCGAAGGATTAAAGATCGCCGATTTTACCTGGCTGGGTGTGGGTCCCATCGCTATGAAATTCATGGCCGAAATGGGCGCAACGGTGATCCATATCGAGTCTAATACCAGACCCGATCTTTGCAGGGTGTCCGCTCCTTATAAAGACTGGCAGCCCGGCATAAACCGCAGCGCCTTCTTCGCCGCCTACAATGACAGCAAGTACGGCATAACCCTTAACCTGAGAATGCCCCAGGCACAGGAGGTCGCCAGGAGGATAATCAATGAATGGGCCGATGTGGTTGCCGATGCACACCTCCCCGGGGTTATGGAAAGCTGGGGCCTGGATTACGAGACGCTGAAAAAAGAGAGGCCGGACCTCATCCACGTCGCCACTGCCTTACAGGGTAAAACAGGTCCCTACAGCAAGATGCCGGGGCACGGCATGGTAGGCGTATCTCTATGTGGTTTTACCCAGCTCACCGGATGGCCTGATAGAGAGCCCACCGTCCCTTTCGGAGCCCTTACTGATTTCCTTACGTTTCCGCATATGATAAGCGCCCTTATCGCAGCGCTCTTATACCGGAAAAAGACGGGCAAGGGTCAATACATAGAAATTTCCCAACTGGAATGCAGCGCTCAATATCTGGCGCCGCCCATCATGGATTACATGATAAACGGGCGAATTTTAACGCGCATGGGCAACCGCAGCCCCCACGCCGCACCCCACGCCGTTTACCGCTGCCGGGGCGAGGGTGAGAAGTGGTGCGCTATTGTTGTAAACAACGAGGAGGAGTGGGACAACTTCTGCGGGGTTATCGGCAATCCGGAGTGGACTGGAGACCCCAGGTTCGCCACATTCCAGGCCAGGAAGGAGAACGAGGAGGAGCTGGACATGCTGGTGGAGGAATGGACGGTCAAGCATCCGCCTGAGGAAGTGATGCGGCTTCTCCAGAAGGCCGGTGTGGCCGCCGGGATGGTGGAGAGCGGCGAAGACCTCGTTGCGGACCCCCAGTTGAACCACCGCGGCACCCATGTTATTCTCGAACATCCCGAGATCGGGCCGCACATCTACCAGCCCCCGCCTTACCGATTCTCGAAGACACCTCACGAGCTTACCATGCCAGCCCCGTGCCTGGGCCAGCACAACGAATACGTTTTAAAAGAGATTCTAGGAATGTCCGACGACGAGGTCGCAGACTTGCTCATAGCAGGCGCCCTTGAGTGAATCAGGGCAACGCGCAGGCATTATGCGAAAAATAAAGGAGAAGTAAATGGCAAAAAACGTACTTCAGACCAGGATCTGCGATATGCTCGACATTAAATATCCCATAATCCTGGCCGGAATGGGCGGAATGGGTGGCCCCGTGTCCGGGCCCGAGCTGGTAGCGGCAGTATCCAACGCCGGGGGGCTGGGTGTCCTGGGCTGCGCTTTCCTGTCCCCTCATAAGGTTGAGGATATGATAAAGAAAACGAAGAGCCTCACCGACCGACCATTCGGAGTGGACACGATAATACCGGCGGAGGTCCCGCTAACGGGAACCACCGCTGAATTTAAAGCCGACTTGCCTACCGTCACCACAGATGAGCCCGATGTCATCGAGAAGCTGAGAAGGGAACTGGGAGTACCCGTGCCCAGTGGTGGAAAAGGATACCTTTCCGGGATAGCCGACGACACAGTCTGGTCCCATGAAGCATTCAAGGAGCAGGTCGAGGTCATTATGGAGCACCGGGTTCCGGTCTGGGCCGTGGGGCTTGGGGACCCGGCGCCATGGACAAAGGATTGCCATGACAGGGGCATCAAAGTAATCGGCGTTGTGGCAAGCGTGCGTGGGGCCCGCCGCCTGGTAAAAAGCGGAGTGGACATCATCGCGGCTTCGGGAGCAGAGGCAGGGGGCCACAACAGCAGGATCGGGACAATGGTTCTAATCCCACAGGTAGTGGATGCCATTTCACCCGTTCCCGTAATAGCCGGTGGAGGGATAGGCGACGGCAGAGGGCTTGTCGCAGCACTGGCGCTCGGGGCTGCCGGGGTATGGTGTGGGACCGCGTTTCTCAGTACCTTCGAAGCCATCTACGAGGATTATCATAAGAAGTTAATACTGGAAAGCACCGAGGATGACACAGTGGTATCCAAAGTGATAACGGGCAAACAGGCAAGGTATCTGAAAAACAGGCTGATTGCTGCCTGGGATAAGGAGAGACTGCCCACATTGCCCCTGCCGCTACAGCCTATCACTATCATACCTATACTGGATGGAGCATACGAGGCGGATATGGCAGACATAGTTCCCGCGCCCGCCGGTCAAATAGTAGGGATGAGCAAGGAACTGAAGCCCGCAAAGCAGGTGGTCGAGGAGATGATGGAAGGGGCCAAGCGTGTGTTAGAGGGACTCTCGAATTGATATCGTCTCTGTCCTTCGCTCGATGTGGATGTTATCATCCGCATCACGATTAAATCCAAATATATAGATCCTCAAGTTGCTAATTTACTTGGGGATGATAACATCCCCAAGGAGCGTTGATAAACTTCCCACGACCTTACGGTCGGGGTTTTAGCCTATTTCAAACTTCGTT
>CAYVQT010000107.1:0-4763 GCA_964453665.1 uncultured Dehalococcoidia bacterium
TGTTCTGAGTTATACCGGTTATTTTCCCGATGCTGCCGTTAACCCAGCGACCCTCGGTATCATTATTAAGCATCATGACCTGTGCTCCCACCTTAACCTGAAGTTCAATCGCGGTGGGCAGGTACTCCCGGCCGAAGTCTCCCTCGATGCTGCCGGTTGAGGTGTAAAGCTTGCCTTTCAGCCCTGCCAGACGCTTGTCGTTAATTTCTTCGGCTAGCCTGTTGGTGGTAGTCAGATATACGTGGAAGTCGTCCATCGATGGCTCAAACTCCGGCTGGTACCTCCGGTTAAGAATCTCCAGCCCTTCCTCAGTTACAGAGTTATTGCGAATGGCGTTGAGCAGGGTAATAAACTGCTCATCGTGCTGACGGTAAATCTTCTCCAGTTCCAAGAATTCCATGTCGAAGGCGTCGAACACCCGGGCTCCGTAGAAGTAGGGAGTCTCGTAAAATGACTGAAAAACCACCTTTTCACCGCTGGTAACCACTGGCGGCAGTTGGTAAAGGTCGCCTATAAAGGCCATCTGGATACCGCCAAAGGGCTTATCAGATTCGGGGCCGTTCAGACGCAGGAACCGATCCACACAGTCCAGCAGGTCAGCCCTCACCATGGAGATTTCATCAATGACGATGGCATCCAGCTTGTGGTAGATGCTCTCACTACCATCGGCAGAGCGGAGTTTTTTAACCCGGTCAGGGGTGATGCCGGGCTTGAACCTGAAGAATGAATGGATAGTCTGCCCTTTGACATTGAGGGCGGCGACACCGGTGGGCGCCAGCACCGCCACTTTCTTTCTGGTGACGCGGCGAAAATAATCCAGCAGTGTTGATTTACCCGTGCCTGCCCGGCCGGTAATGAAGATGCTCCTGTCGCTATTCTCCATGATATCCAGGGCATGCTGGAACTGTGCATTGATGTCTATCTGTATTTGTTTCATCGTGGGTCTAAGCTAAAGCGCTGAATCTGGCTACCCGGTGAGCCTCCAGAAATGCCATTTATGAATTATAAGCTGACAAATCCTATACCTCAACTTTTCATCGGATTAGTGTGCCACAATTCACACTCAAGGCTGTGCCCCAAGAGCAATATCCAGCGCTTAGAGGGGAGACTGCCTGAAGCTGCTGAAGGGGCTGCCGGATAATTCGATCACCCGCGCCGTCGCCTCATCAATACCAGTGGTCATCAGTGCCCCAGCGCCAACCATGGCGAACATGGTGAAAGCGGCTAATCCCCCTACTGCTCCACGAGGGGGGAGGGGAGGCAGGATAGCATCCCATTTTTAGATGCTGCAGGCTCACCGGTGTGGTGAACTTTAGCTTCGGCAGTGGTGAACTTCACCGGTGACCTTTAGCTTCAGGGGTGGTGAGCCTCACCGGTGAGGCTTAGCTTCAATAGTGATGAACCATGATGGATCACCGTAAAAGTTGTCGATGAACTTTAGCTTTGGATATGAGGAGCTTTGACGACTATTGAAGAGGTTCATCATATTTGATGAGGGAGCCGAGAAAGCGATCCGATAAACAATAGACAAAAATGTTGAGCACCCTGTGGCATAGGGTGTGATGCAGACAGGCACAAATCAGCGCTTGACGGGGCAAAGTAGGGCATGTATAATCCCCCTCGGAAAGGAGGCAAGCGGTTGGTCTAGCAAGCGATTAATAGCTTGTCTCTAGGCAACATGGGGTGCAAGGGGTCGCAGGTTCAAATCCTGTCTCCCCGACTTTTTTTGTTCAGTTAAGCAGTTCCCTTCCAGGCTACCTCTATTTACCCCTTCTCAGGATATTTAAGGCGACTCTCCTTCTCCAAGAACAGACCTTTATCTTCTGTAATAACGGCCAAAACCTCTCCAGCCCCGAGCAATTGCAGCCGCCGTTACCGATCGAGAGGTAAGCAACGGACTGTTTAACGGACTTTCAAAAAGGGGGTTGACAAACTTGTAAAAAAGTGGTAAAAGTTGACAGTCCGTCATTCAGGGGGGAATTAATACGGACTTATAGGCTTCTCCAAGTTCACCTGCGTAATAGGGTCATTAGTCCGTTAGTCCCCTCAGAAGCAAAAAATAAGCGGATCGCAACAACAAAATGGTACGAAGAATTCCGGCCCCCGAATGCCTGGGTAAAATCGCTGATTATTACTGTGATCATTGCAGCGAGTTATGCCCGTTGACAGCATTGTGTGTGCTTATTTCAATGGGCGATTACCTGAGGCAAGAGCATAAGGTGCAGCCATCGCAGGACTTAACCGACAATACCCGAGGGCAGACAGATTACTACCCAAATATCTAGAATGCAGCCACATATGGGCAGATTTATGGACAGCAGAACAACGAGAACGATAGCCCATCTAGCCTATGTCTGGCTGATTGCTACCGACATCCTGGACCATGTGCTTCATCCAACCGTATGCCGCCTTCTCAACCACAGCAATTCCATTATGCGCTTGAAACCCTGAATCTGAAACTGGCCTGCCACAACCTTCTACCCCATAGCCGTTCGCTATAAATTAAATGGCTACTTGCCATATTGCCCCCGGCTTGGCAAGAACAACTACAGAGCGAAAGAGAGCATGCGGCATCTGGAGAAAGCAACCGGTGGGGGGAAAAAGAGCCCTATCGGCGCTGCCAAGGGCTCATTGCAGTGTTTCGCTTTTGGTGGGCGGAGAAGGATTTGAACCTTCGACCCCTACTTTATCAGAGTAGTGCTCTAACCCCTGAGCTACCCGCCCGGACAATTCCAACCACGTTTCCCTGTGAATCTACGTCGCTGATTATAGCATGTGAGTGCTGACTCAATCAACAGATGAAAAGGCTGATATCAGGAATAACCGAGATACGAGACGCCGTTCGTGGTGATTAAGGGCACGGTAACCGTGCCCCTACTCAACGGAATTTTGGACGTCGGTTATTGAAAATGTTGGGGCGTTTCGCGAAACGTCCCAACTTCATATTACGACTGCGAAAGGTCGATGAACGAACGCCGCCCATATAAAAAGCACCTTAATCCCTGGATAGTGGAAGGAAAGGTCAATCTTCAGGGTACGATGGAGAGAACTCCACCGACCGACCTAGGACTCTTGAGGCCGAAGCCTCGAGACTCCCTAGAAAGGAGGTGATCCAGCCGCAGCTTCCGCTACGACTACCTTGTTACGACTTCGTCCCAATCACCAATCCCACCCTCGGCGACTACCTCCCCTTCGACAAGCTCCGGGGTTGGCACATCGACTTCAGGTGTTATCAGCTTTCATGACGTGACGGGCGGTGTGTACAAGGCCCGAGAACGTATTCACCGCAGTATGCTGACCTGCGGTTACTAGCAACTCCAACTTCATGGAGGCGAGTTTCAGCCTCCAATCCGAACTGGGGATGGCTTTGATGGGATTAGCTCCAGATCACTCTTTGGCAACCCGTTGTACCACCCATTGTAGCGTGTGTGTAGCCCAAGACGTAAGAGCCGTGCTGACTTGACGTCATCCTCACCTTCCTCCTTTTCTAGAAGGCAGTCTTGCCAGAGAAATCAACTGACAACGAGGGTTGCGCTCGTTGCGAGACTTAACCCAACACCTCACGGCACGAGCTGACGACAGCCATGCAGCATCTGTGTACCTGTCCCGAAGGAGGAGCAAGTTTCTCTGCTTTTCAGGCACATGTCAAGTCTTGGTAAGGTTCTTCGCGTTGCGTCGAATTAAACCACACGCTCCGCTGCTTGTGCGGGCCCCCGTCAATTCCTTTGAGTTTTAGCCTTGCGGCCGTACTCCCCAGGCGGGACACTTATAGCGTTAACTTCGGCACGGAGAGGGTCGATACTCCCCATACCTAGTGTCCATCGTTTACAGCGTGGACTACCAGGGTATCTAATCCTGTTTGCTCCCCACGCTTTCGCGCCTCAGCGTCAGAAACAGCCCAGGAGGCCGCCTTCGCCACTGGTGTTCCTCCCGATCTCTACGCATTTCACCGCTACACCGGGAATTCCACCTCCCTCTGCTGTCCTCAAGCCCACCAGTATCAGTTGACCCCTCCCAGTTGAGCCAGGAGATTTCACAACTGACTTAATAGGCCGCCTACGCGCTCTTTACGCCCAATAAATCCGGATAACGCTTGCCTCCTACGTATTACCGCGGCTGCTGGCACGTAGTTAGCCGAGGCTTATTCGTTGGGTACCGTCAGAACTTCTTCCCCAACAAAAGGGCTTTACGACCCGAGAGCCTTCATCACCCACGCGGCGTTGCTGCGTCAGGCTTTCGCCCATTGCGCAAAATTCCTTGCTGCTGCCTCCCGTAGGAGTCTGGGCCGTATCTCAGTCCCAGTGTGGCTGGACATCCTCTCAGACCAGCTACCCGTCATCGGCTTGGTAGGCTATTATCCCACCAACTACCTGATAGGACGCAAGCCCCTCCCCCAGCGCCTTGCGGCTTTGGCACCGAGGCATTACCCTCGGCGCATCATGCGGTATTAGCTCCGATTTCTCGGGGTTATCCCCCACTTGAGGACAGGTTGCTTACGCGTTACTCACCCGTTTGCCACTAGAATGAAAACCGAAGTCTTCATTCCCGTTCGACTTGCATGCATAAGGCACGCCGCCAGCGTTTATCCTGAGCCAGGATCAAACTCGCGTTTTAAGAACCTTATTTCCTTCCACTATCCAGTTGTTAAGGTGCTCGCTAGTTGCCTAGCCTCCTTAGTTTAGGCACTTCCATCGGTTTTGTCAAGTTTGCGAATTGACTCATAATAAAAGTTACTGAATGCATTATAGTTGCGTCATAAAGAA
>CAYVQT010000108.1:0-4698 GCA_964453665.1 uncultured Dehalococcoidia bacterium
TTCCAATGAGGCGATTCTCTTCGCCGGCAGGAACCTGATGGACAGGTGACAGCGCCTCCCGCAGGACACAGCCTTTTACAGACGCGCCCGCGGACGTCACCAAAAGGAAAGGATGCGCCGCAACGGCCTCTCAAGCAACAGCTCTACCTGCACCAGGCTGTCCGAGAGCCTTATAACCGGGGTCAGCACCGGAACAAGGCGGCTTGCCAGCTTGAGCGCGGGGCCGGAGCCGGGAATGACCAGCCTCGCAACAAGCGGCGCGGAAACCCTGATAAACGGGGCTGACACGACCGCCCCCAGCGACAGCAGACCCGTTGCCAGTTTGGACTCGGCGACGTGTCCCAGCAGTACGATCGCGTCGGGCAGCACGGGCGACAGCCCCTCCACCGTCTTGACCAGGCTGGCCCGCGTCTCCGGGCGAGACAGCACAGGCCGCAGGAATCCTCTCGGCAGCGCACCCATAACCGGGTCCAGTATCTTCAGCGCAGGCAGCACGACAGGCGCCAGCCTCACTTTCTCCAGCTCGTCCAGCATTTCCACTATCGTCGCCATGTCTATACCCCCATTGACTCCGCTACCAGCTCGGTTATATCTTTGACTTCTATAGGCTCCTTCGCTTCCCTGAGCACGTCGATGAAATGCGCCTTGCAGAACGGACACGACGATGCCAGTACAGTCGCACCGGTCTCCTTTATCAACGGAACTTTGGCAGCCCCGATTGCCAGCGCAAGCTCCGGATTGGTGTCCCTCAGGCCTCCCCCCGCGCCGCAGCACCATGCCGCATGTTTGGTCGGATACGTTTCCACCAGCTTAACCCCGGGAATCGCACTCAGGACCGCCCTGGGCTCATCGTAGACCCCCATCACCCTCCCCAGATGGCATGGGTCGTGATAGGTTACCCTGCTGTCGATCCTGTGCTTCAGCTTCAGCTTACCCTCCGAAATCAACCTGGCCAGAAGCTGGCTTATGTGCAGAACCTCGAACGGGAGAGCCCCGGCGAATTTGGGCCAGTCCCTGCTTATTGCCATGTAACCTTCGGCGCACGCGGTGACAAGGCGTCTGACCTTCTTCTCCTTGAGCAATTCCACGTTGTGCCTGATCATCACCTCCGCCGTATCCACATTACCTGCCCTGAGCAGCGGCGACCCGCAGCACCATTCGCCGGGTAAGACCGCATACTCGACTCCCGCGCCCCTCAATATCTTCGCGCTCGACAGGGCTATCTCTTGATTCCTGTAGGCAGCGTTACAGCCCACGAAGAGGACCGTGTCGGCGGTCCGGGGTATGTCGAGTCCCTGTGTCCATTTCAACCTGTCAGCGTGTGGTTCGTCGTAGGGGTTATAGTTAAGCTCAACGCTCGCGGCCACTTTCTTGAGCGCCTCCGGCTGCAGCCCGAGGTCGACGCAGTCCGCACGCATCGTCTCCACGACCTCCACCGAGCGAACGGGGTCCAATGATGCGCCGAACGCACCCATGATCGAAGGAATAGCGATCTTGAGCGGGGTGCCTCCTATCTGGGCCAGCATATTGCCCATTGGTTTACATACCTCCTCGCATGCGGCACAGGTGGTACATTTGTAGACACAGTCAGCGATCTCGCCGGAGTATTCGAGCGTCCCATTCAGCAGATAGAAGGCTATCGTGTTGTGGCCTCTGGCCGAGCTGTCCTCGAACCTGAGCTGCTCATAGACGGGGCAGATTCTGTAGAACCCGGACTCGTCATTTACGGCCTGCGTGCACATCGAGCAGTGATTACATATCCAGGCTTCCTGTTTGCATTCTTCCAGTCTCATTCGCCCTCCTCCAGTCCGAGCCCCAGGGCTCCCGGATTCATTATGTTGTTGGGGTCCAGGGTCTTTTTAATCGCCTTCATGAACGAAATGTACTCCGGTTTGAATCGTTTCATTAAGAACTGGCTCTCTTTGCCAATCCGGTACAGCGCTGCATAACCCGTGTCCATGTAGGACTCCACTATCTCGTTATACATTTCCTGAGCCTTTTTCATTTTTTCAGGGTCGCTGAAATCAGCGGGCGTCATCGCAAATGTATTGGAAATGCCGCCTCTACCAAGGATTTGAGCGAAGAGGAAGAAGTGCTCTGCCCCTATTAAAGGTACGGAGCCGCTTAATGCATCCTCGTTCTCCTGCATGATCTCCAACGCCTTCCCCACCACTTTCCGCCATTGCGGGAGATGGGCTATGGAACAGGTATCGCTGCCATTCGGGCCCATGACTTTACCGAATGTTCCTCCTCCCATCCACTCTGTCTCATTTTTTATTGATATACCCAGAGCATGAGTTAATCCCGCCAATGGTAAAGCTACGCCGCCGTACTCTTTCGCTATTTTGTCTATGGCCTTTTTTTGCGCCTTAAATACGCCTTTGTCGTAAGCCTCGGTGGCAAAAATCGCAATATCCCTCTCCCCAACCAGCGGAGTAATTATCCTTTTTAAAGAATCGGGAAGAGTGTAATAAGCAATACCCCACAGGTCTGTGACATAACCATGCCATTCCAGCTTGAATACGAATTTAAGCTCGGAATCCGTATCGGGGAATGTATAGGCAAGGGTATCGGAGAACTCCGGAATCGGGTAAGTCCTCATGGTGAACTCTGTTATCACACCGAACGCCCCTGCGCTTCCCAGGAATATGCCGACCAGGTCCGGGCCGTTGCAGTACCGATAATACCAGTCCTTTACCCTGGTATTTGCCAGGGAGCCGGTCTCTATAATATCCCCGTTTGGCAGAACCACCTGCAGATTCAGGATATTCTCATTGAGCCACCCATACTTCGGGCAGTTTATGGAGAAGCAGTTACCGCCAATGCCCCCTCCCAGCGCAGCCCCGAGGAAACCGTGAGGCCCACGAACACCGGACGTGACGCCTTTCTTTGCCAGCTCATGGTGCAGTTCCCCCCACCTTATTCCGGGCTGGACTCTCACCGCGTTGAATCCCTCCTGGAAATCGAGGACACGATTCATATCCGTCATATCGAGTATCACGCCGCCTGTTTTCTTTAGAGGAGTTGCGGCGCCGGTCATGTCCCCTCCCCCTCCCCTGGCTATAATAGGAATTTTATGCTTGTTTGCCAGTTTAGCAATTTGCGAGACTTCTTCGGCAAAGTGGGGCTTGACCACTAAATCAGGCGGCCCATATTTATCGGACAGGGGATGAAAGAAGGTGCCGGCAAAATCCTCTATTGCATAGGTCCATCTGGTGACATCATCCCCCCTAACAAACTTATCCCCAACTACTGCCGCCAAATCCCTGGCCAGCTTTTTTCTCTCAGCAACTTTCATATCATTGCTCCCGATAAAGAGTATCTCCTGAGATTAAATCAATAAAGCGAGGGCAGGGGAAAGCTTACTTGTACTTTCACCCCCGCCCTCGAATCGAACGTCATGCTACTAGAATTCAAATAACTCACATTGCGATTACTTCCCATCCTGTGCCCGCCGCCACTCAATATAGCGCCTGGTCCCCTCTTCCATTGAGACCTTGGGCTTCCATCCCAGCTCCTCTCCAGCCTTGGTGCCATCGAGGTACAACGGCTTGTTGAGGAATTTCATGGCCGAGCGCGTCAGGAACGGCATTTCCTTCACACGGCGCAGCCTCGCCCACCCCTCCACAAGTGTACACCAGGCATAGCCCACTGCGTACGGGATGGTTATCTGGAGCTTTTTAGAACCCGTAGCCCTGACCATAGCAGCCGCGAAGTCTCTCAATCTTATCTCGCCATCGGCAGCAACGTTATATACCTGTCCTTTGGCCTTATCGCTTGTCGCTGCCAAGATAGCAAGGTCAACAGCATCCGAAACATGGACAACACTGTATCGCGGATTCAGCTCCCCGGGCCACACGATAACAGGCAGCGATATTTGGCGGAAGACCCGGTCTGCCAGCAGCCTGTCCCTCGGCCCGTATATTACCCCTATCCTGATCATTGATACCGGGATTTTACCCTGCTTATGGTATTCGAACGCTAAATCCTCCGCCTGCAGCTTGGCATAGTCATAGTAAGAATCCGGCCCGAAGACCACGTAGCGGGCAGTGGACTCACAGGCAGGGGTATCTCCTTCACAGTGCTTGCCATGTACAGTGCCGGTGCTGATATGCAGAAAACGCGATACCCCGGCCTCAGCGCTGGCTTTGAGCATATTCTCGGTGCCTGTCACGATCGCCGATTTAAACCGTTTCCACGCCCCCCAGCCGGGAGTAACCCTCGCCGCAGCGTGATATACTACGTCAACGCCTTCGACCGCGGGCAGCAGGCTATCATAGTCCTCGATGTCGCCGATAACTATCTCTGCCGCCGTGGTCTTCAGGTGACTGATGTCCGAGGAACTCCGGGCCAGTGCACGCACCTCATGACCCTGCTCCAGCAGTCGCTCCACCAGGTGGCTCCCCAAAAATCCGGTGCCCCCGGTAACCAGCGTCTTCATATTACTCCCGTCCAACGTTGAAAATGGCACCCCGGCCAGATCGCTTCAGAGTTCGTCCCCAATAAGACAGCCCTAGAACCACACTACCCTTAGTGGTGGGCTGTAGCTTATCACACAGAAGCAGCCAGCGTCAACATGCCGGACGGTCGTCTTCGTATGGCAGCTCGTCTGCAAGCCATTTTGATATAACCGACCTGCGTTACTCCGTATTGCGTCAAATAAAACTGTTACCGAACTGGGGTCGTTGCCTCAAATAC
>CAYVQT010000109.1:0-4688 GCA_964453665.1 uncultured Dehalococcoidia bacterium
TCCTGTGCTGACCATCACCAAGGCTGATTCGCCCGACCCGGTGCCGGCTGGAGGCACACTAACCTATAACATCACCGTAGAGAACATCGGCAATGCCGATGCCACTAACGTCACCATAGTAGATGACTATGATGAGACTGTCCTCACGATTACCGATTCTGCTGGAGGGGTTGATGATGGAGACACCATCACCTGGAATGTGGGGATAATCATTCCTGCTGGCGACTCTTTTTCTTGCAATATCACTGCTACTGTAAGCTTAACAGCGCCCCGTGATTCTAGGTTCTCTAATACTGCTAACGTTACTTGCGCTGAGGGTCCGTCAGACTCCGTTACCATACGCACCAGAATCCCTGGCGGAAGTACTCCCCGTGGTGGTGGAGGAGGTGGCGGCGGCGCTCAGGTTAAATATCTTACTGTGGACAATGATGGGACAATCACCAAGAAGCCCCTTGACGGCAATGACCGGCTAAGGCAAAAACTGCTGGGGCCTAACCCCGAGGGCACAAACAGCTTGCTCATAGAGAAGGGGACTCTGGCACCCACGGCTGATGGAGAACGACATTACCTCATAATAATCAGAGAGCTTGAAGATGAGGAGATACCTCCTCTTCCAGAATGTACTGTGGCGGCTGTGGCTGTTAACGTCACTCCTGTCGGCGCTGTTTTCGACAAGGATATCATCTTAACACTGGGGTTCAATCAATTGCCTGAGAATGCCATATCGGCAACGATGGCTTATTATGATGATGTTGACGGAGTCTGGATACCACTGGAAAGTGAACCAGGCGAGCAAGAGGGAGTGGCGGAACTAAGAATGTCTGCGGCGCTGAGACACTTTAGTCTATTTGCCGTACTGGTAGAGCTAGATTGTTCACCTCCACCCCCACCTCCATTACCTGCCCATTTTGTGGGTAGTGGCTTGAGCATCGTGCCGAGCGTGGAGAGGATATGGGAACCTTTCACCTTTGTAACAAAGACAGGGAAAAGCGCTACCATCACCGCCAGCATAGCCAACGATGGTGGGCAGGAAGGCAGTTATACTGTTGAGCTAAAGATAAACGGTGAAACTGTAGAGACTACAGTGGTGACGCTGGGCGTGGGAGAGAGCGAGCAGGTGAGTTTCACCCTGTCTGGAATGGATTATGGGCAGTATGAGGTGGAGGTTGCCGGAATGAGTGGTGCGTTCACAGCGGCACGAAACATCAACTGGTGGCTTATCATTATCATAATATTTGTTTGGCTTAATTAGCTGGGGAGTGGCTTGGGGTAGAAGAAGGCTGAGAAGAGTAGTATGGATGGGATAACCAAGCCTGATGTCCGGGTGTTCCCCTCAAAAAAAATAAAAAATAATTCTGCTTATCTTGGCTCGGCATGCTAATCTGTGCTAGACTTAAGTCCTAGGACTTAGGTCATGGCAACTCTCAGGCTAGCACTTGATGATATTGAATTAAGGAAAGGTATTCTGCTCTGCGTTGGCTTCATTGGGCTGAATATTGTGGATGCCTGGTTGACGGGCATGGCTCTGGGTCTCGGGAGTTATGAGCTTAATCCCTTTCTTGGCGCGAGATTTGGCAGCAGCATGCTGATTAAGGGGCTGATTGCCTGTCTAATAGTCACAGCTCTGGTTTTGTTTAAGCGAGGCGGATTACTGAAGCCACTGAGCCTGGGGATGGTGCTTATTTGCGTCTGGAATGGCCTTGCTATTTGGTCCTGGAGCTAAGGCCTCAATAGCAATTTTTGTCTACTCTTCCCCTTCCCTAATAATCTCAAACAGCTTTTCCGGGCTCTCTACATGGTCAATATACAAGGTGCCATCAAGGTGGTCAGTCTCGTGTTCCAAGGCCTGGGCCAAAAGCTCCTCGCCTTTGAGGCGGATTTCTTTACCCTGGTGGTCCTGTGCCTTGACCTTGACGGTCACCGACCTCTTAATCTCTCCCTGATAGCCTGGCACAGATAAACAAGCCTCCACCAACACACGCTCGCCTTTTCTTTTTATGACTTCTGGGTTGATCAGGGTGATGACTTCCTCTCCGGGCATCTCAATAACTGCTATGCGCAGCGATACTCCTATTTGCGGCGCGGCCAAGCCCACACCTGAGTTAGCCCGCATGGTATCAATCATGTCATCAATTAACTTTTGGATGGAGGCATCGATTTTGTTTACTCTTTTGGCCTTTTGCCGCAACACAGGGTCGGGCAAAGTGCGAATCTGTAAGACTGCCATACTTCCTCTGAAAATGCGCTGGGATTTTAATCCTTATTGTAACATATTGACTAGGAATAGGGTTGTTTAGCAGCTCGAATCGTCATTGCGAGCCGTAACTGCGAGCCGAAGGCGTGGCAGGCAGCGTGACAATTTCCCTCAAATCCCTTGGACCTCTATTCAGGAAAGGCAAGACTCATCACTTATTCCTCAGTTTTTTCAATTCACAAGCCCTAGAAGAAGTTTATGCTACGATCAGGCGAGGTCGAATCGGTCAAGGTTCATTACCTTATTCCACGCCGCTACAAAGTCATGGACAAACTTCATCTGCGCGTCCGAACTTGCGTAGACTTCCGCCAGAGCCCGGAGCTGGGAGTTCGAACCGAAGATGAGGTCGACACGGGTGCCAGTCCACTTGAGTTCGCCCGTTGCATGATCACGACCTTCAAACATGTCAGCGTCTTCCGGGGTTGCATTCCAGGTCGTGCTCACGTCGAGCAGGTTCACGAAGAAGTCGTTCGTCAGCGTCCCGGGGCGCTTGGTGAAGACGCCATGTTGGGTCTGGCCGAAATTGGTATTCAGGGCTCGCAGGCCGCCAATGAGAACCGTCATCTCAGGCGCTGTCAGCGTTAACAATTGCGCCCGGTCAACCAGTAGTTCCTCGGCCGATACAGAGAACTTGGTCTTGAGATAGTTGCGGAACCCATCCGCGACCGGCTCGAGCACCGCGAAGGAGGCCGCATCGGTTTGCTCCTGCGAGGCGTCCATGCGTCCCGGTGTGAAGGGAACCGTCACCTCGTGTCCGGCTTTCTTCGCCGCCGCTTCGACGGCTGCGCATCCGCCCAGGATGATCAGGTCAGCCAGTGATACCTTCTTGCCGCCAGACTGCGCGCTGTTGAACGCGCTCTGGATGCCCTCCAAGGTCTTGAGCACTTTTGCCAGCTGGGAAGGCTGGTTGACTTCCCAATCCTTCTGCGGTGCCAGACGAATGCGGGCACCGTTAGCACCGCCGCGCTTGTCGGAGCCACGGAAGGTGGACGCCGACGCCCAGGCGGTCGAAACCAGTTCCGAGACAGATAGGCCAGAAGCCATGATCTTGCCCTTAAGGGAGGCGATGTCTTGTGCATCAATCAGTTTGTGATTGACGGCAGGGATGGGATCTTGCCAGATGAGCTCTTCTGCCGGAACCTCGGGGCCGAGGTAGCGTGGGCGCGGACCCATATCGCGGTGCGTCAACTTGAACCATGCCCGGGCGAACGCATCTGCGAACTGATCCGGGTTCTCGAAGTAGCGCCTTGATATTTTTTCGTAAACAGGGTCGAACCGCAGAGCAAGGTCCGTGGTCAGCATGCCTGGCGCGTGACGCTTGGACGGGTCGTGGGCATCCGGCACGGTACTAGCGCCGGCGCCGCCCTTCGGCTTCCACTGGTACGCGCCGGCCGGACTCTTTGTCAGTTCCCATTCGAAGCCGAACAGGTTCCTGAAGAAGTTGTTGCTCCACTTCGTTGGCGTATGGGTCCAGGTGACTTCTGGGCCGCCGGTAATCGTGTCGTCGCCTTTGCCCGTGCCAAAGCTGCTCTTCCAGCCCAGGCCCTGTTCCTCGATAGGAGCGGCTTCGGGCTCAGGCCCTACATGGGACGCAGGGCCGGCACCATGGGTCTTGCCGAAAGCGTGGCCGCCCGCGATGAGCGCAACCGTCTCCTCGTCGTTCATCGCCATGCGAGCAAAGACCTCGCGGATATCCTTTGCTGCAGCGATAGGATCTGGGTTGCCTTTCGGGCCTTCAGGATTGACGTAAATAAGGCCCATCTGCACGGCAGCAAGCGGGTTCTCGAGGTCCCGCTCTCTGGAGTAGCGCTTGTCGCCAAGCCACTCGCTCTCGGCACCCCAGTAGACCTCCTGATCCGGCTCCCACACATCCTCGCGACCGCCGCCGAAACCGAAGGTCTTGAATCCCATCGATTCCAGGGCGACATTGCCCGCAAGAATCATGAGGTCGGCCCAGGAAATCTTCCGGCCGTATTTTTGCTTGATCGGCCAGAGCAATCGTCGCGCCTTGTCGAGGTTGGCATTGTCGGGCCAGCTGTTGAGCGGCGCGAAGCGCTGCTGGCCCCTGCCGCCACCCCCGCGTCCGTCGCCGGTGCGGTAGGTGCCGGCGCTGTGCCACGCCATACGGATGAACAAGGGTCCGTAGTGGCCGAAGTCCGCCGGCCACCAGTCCTGCGACTTTGTCATCAGTTCACGGAGGTCCTTCTTCACGGCCTTCAGGTCGAGACTCTTGAACTCTCTAGCGTAGTTGAAACCCTCGCCCATCGGATTGGACTTGGAAGAATGCTGATGCAGGATGTCCAGCCTCAACTGGTTCGGCCACCAGTCCACGTTCGTCGTGCCGCCGCCGGCAGCGTGTTTGTGAACTCCGCCCGTAACCGGGCGCTTGCTATCTTCATTCATAATGTTTCCTCCTTCCTCGGACTTTATTTAT
>CAYVQT010000110.1:0-4684 GCA_964453665.1 uncultured Dehalococcoidia bacterium
CAGGGTGGCCGGTTTGCTCCGTGAAGGCGGCCGATTTGGTCCGAAATACGCACCATATCCAGCATGGTCTCATCAGCAACCCACGTATCGCCTACCTTTGGCTGGTACTCTTTTATCTCCTGTACTGCTTGCTTCGTGAACCTTGTCAGCCATCTGTAAACACTGGAATCTGAGGGGTAGCTGTTATATATCTGCGATAATAGCCTTCGTACTTTATTTAAGCTGTGTCCCTCATAGTACATAGATAGTGCAGCACCAACTTGCTCAGTAGGAGTCTGCATTTCGGATAACGCATCATTGTCTGCGAATTTACGCTGGCAGTCTTTACAGAAAAAGCGTTGAATCCCCCTAAAAGTCCCATACCTTATGATATTTTTTGAACCGCATAATTTACACTTAATATCCGTATATGGAACTTTGGCAGCTATGCCGTTTAGCTTTGTGTATGTTTTATAGATGGTCATACTGTAACTACCTTCTACGCCTTTTAGGCATTCTCCTTCGGGGATAAATTGTTGTATAACCACAACGTTTGCATTGCCATTTTTGTTGACCTCCGTATTTCCCAAATTTAACCATATTTCTGCTTAGGCACTCAGGACATATAGGCATGGCTCTCCCTCTAGGCTTACTTGTGTCATTGCTAGCTACGCTATTTTTGGTATTAGCTACAATAGGTATTGACAGACCATGATATAATGTGATATCCTTTGGCATGGAGATTGGCTCCGAAGAGGGATATGGAGGTTGGCAGGCCTCCATATCCATGGCGGCGTGCTGAAATTGGCAAACAGGCGACTCTTGGAAAGTCGTGAGCCTGAGTGCTCTTGGGGATTCGAGCTCCCCCATCGCCATCAGCTTAGAGAGGAGTGATATATATGACTTAGCTATATTATAACACATGATTGTATATCTAACTGAAAGGAGATTAAAAACAATGCCTATTCGTAGTAAGCCACGCAAATTCAACAAGGAAAACATCAGCAACGCTCCAGATGATATTGGTGTGTATTCTCTAAGAAGTAGAAGGGGGACAACAACGTATATTGGTAGGAGTAAAGACGAAGATGGGATAAAAGGTCGGTTACAGGATGCCAAAAGAAAACCTCGTGGTAGGTCAGCAGACTCCTTCCAAGCTGAACGAAGCAAGCATCCTGCCAAGCGTGAAAAACAGCTTTTAGAACAATATAAAAAGAAATATGGCAGACTACCGTACTATAACGATAGAATAGGTTAATTAAGTTTGTCATACCATTTACATCCTATTCAGGCTTTAAGTATGTGCCTGCTCCTACATATTGCCCATTTTTATTAAATTGATACTCACGATTGCCGTACGGCAGATTAGGACTCCATAGAATAACGCTAGCCTCACCATCATCGTTGGCTATTATCTCGACAGTCATATCATTCGTTGAGTCCTCTATTTTTTGCTCTTGTATATTCACCATCCGTTTTCCCATTTTATTCCTCCCTAAATATGAATGCTTTATTCTTGATTAGTGTATAATTTGTTTAATGCCTACTATCGAACACCACACGAATCTCAAATTCCCCGCCACTGCAATAATCTTTTTAGTTGGCCTTTGTACTGGTTTGTATGTGCTTCTATCCTTGAAATATACCCTTTTAGCCATTGCCATCTGGTCATTTTCAACTTTTGTGATATGTTTAGTTCTCTCCTTTTCTGTAAGGAAAATGAGCAATCTACATCTTTGTATGTTGTTAGGCTTTTTTGGAGCAACTCTATTTTTTGGCATAATCTCTTATTTAGTAGAACTGCGATAGTAGCTATAATCATCATTAACCCTAGCATTATCCATAAAAAGAGGACAATTATGCATTCACACATAACTGCCCTCTTTTATTAAATTTATAGCTTGCTTGGTTTATATATGGGAGAAAATGCCACCAACCACGATGGAGTAGTATCGGCTCAGGCGTAGTATTGCGTTTTGCCAACGCGCATAGTATACTATGCCGAAAATACGCTATGACCTGGATTCAATGCGGTTTCCGTCCAAGGCAGGCTCAGCAAGGGGTTCCTAGCCGCAGACAGCATCGAGGACAGGATAGCGACCAAGTATCAGGAGGCCGGTGATGGAGTTTGCGGACAAGACCCTGACCTGCCGGGAATGCGGTGCCGAGTTCACGTTCACCGCGGGTGAGCAGGAATTCTTCCAGTCAAGGGGACTGCTCAACGAGCCCGGACGTTGCCCTACGTGCCGCGCGGCAAGGCGAAGAGGATTCGCGCCAAGGGCAGAGCGGGAGTACTACGACATAGTCTGTGATTCCTGCGGAAAGGAAGCCAGAGTGCCCTTCCAACCGCGTGGGGATCGCCCCGTCTACTGCAACGAATGCTTCACCAAGATGAAAGAGCAGCGTTAGCGACAGCCGCTCTCTGTGCCACAAAGCAGCCCTTTTAGGAGTAAATTCGACCCCCATTCGGAGGTTGAATGAGTATGCGCTCTGAAAGGTGAAGTTGCCGGACCTTGAGAACCATCTCCTGAGAGATTGGAGTGTGGTTGTAGATAACTTCACTATCGGATGGCGAGGCATCTTGATGCCTTTGTCCCGGTGCAAGCCTGTTCAGCCACATGCATTAAGGCCTTTCCTGTGTCCATATTGACTACACAGCACATCCTCATGTAAGTTAGCATTTGCCAGTGGACTAAAGATTATGGAATGTTTAATGGAGTGTCGACAAATCCGCTTTGTGAGGGATTATAATTGACATTAGTTGAGAAGATACTGGCTGCACATTGTAGCAGAAAAGCTGTTTGCCCCGGAGAATTGATAAGCGCCGGGGTAGATGTGGTGCTGGCCAATGACATAACCGCTCCCCTGGCAATCAAGGAGTTCCGACGCATTGGCGTCGACAGGGTTTTTGACCCGCAGAAGGTTGTAATGGTCCCCGACCATTTCGTGCCAAATAAGGACATCGCATCCGCCGAGCAGGCAAAGATGATGCGGGAGTTCGCCCGTGAGCAGGGTCTGGTCTACTTCGAGGTCGGCGAGATGGGGATCGAGCACGTTATTCTTCCTGAGAAGGGGCTTGTCCTCCCCGGAGATGTGGTCATCGGTGCGGATTCCCATACCTGCACATACGGCGCTTTAGGTGCCTTCGCAACGGGCATGGGCTCCACTGACGTTGCGTCAGCGATGGCTACGGGTGAGATATGGATGAGGGTCCCTCCTACTATTAAGTTTGTCTATCACGGACAGGTTAGCAAATGGGTTAGCGGCAAGGACCTTATCCTGTATACAATAGGCGATATCGGCGTCGATGGCGCTATTTACTCTGCCATGGAGTTTACGGGGGAGGCTGTTGAAGGTCTGTCGATGGACAGTCGTTTTACCATGGCCAACATGGCCGTCGAGGCCGGGGGCAAGGCAGGCATCTTTCGTGTGGACGACAGGACTATAGATTATGTAAAGCCGCGGGCAAGTCGTCCCTACTCGGTGTATGAGCCGGATGAAGACGCATCATACTCTCGAATTATCGAGTATGATGCCTCGCAAATAGAGCCGCAGGTTGCCTTTCCGCATTTGCCTTCAAATACGAAGCCGATAAGCCAGGTGGGTGATATTGAGATAGATCAGGTGGTCATCGGCAGCTGCACCAACGGGCGTATCGAGGATTTGACCATAGCCGCTGAGGTGCTTCGGGGAAAACATATTAACAGGAGGGTGCGCTGTATTATCATCCCCGGCTCCCGCGATGTATATCTGGAGGCGCTGAGAAGAGGTCTGATCGAGACTTTTATCGAGTCTGGAGCGGTGGTGAGCACGCCAACCTGCGGGCCATGCCTCGGCGGGCACATGGGCGTTCTGGCCGCTGGCGAGCGCTGTGTTTCCACCACCAACCGCAACTTCGTGGGCAGGATGGGCAGCCCTGAGTCGGAGGTCTATCTGGCGAATCCCGCCGTTGCCGCGGCAAGCGCAGTCTTAGGGAAAATCTCCAGCCCTGAAGAAGTGGCTCACAAGTAATATAATTGAGTGAATTGTGATATGAAGATTCAAGGCAAAGTCCATAAATACGGCGCTGATGTAAATACAGATGTTATTATACCGGCGCGTTACCTCAACATGTACGAGCCGGATGAGCTGGCGCGTCACTGTATGGAGGACATCGACAGCGATTTCATCAACAGGGTGAAGCCGGGCGATATCATAGTCGCCGACACCAACTTCGGCTGCGGCTCATCCCGGGAGCACGCTCCTCTCGCCATCAAGGCGGCGGGTGTTGGCTGTGTCATAGCAAAGAGCTTCGCCCGCATCTTTTACCGCAACGCGCTGAACATAGGCTTACCCATACTGGAATGTATGGAGGCTGTTGATAAGACGGACGCTGGAGATTTGCTGGAGGTCGAGCTGTCAACGGGTGATATCATTAACACAACCAGAGGGCTTAACTTTAAAGCTGAGCCTTTTCCTGACTTCATGCTCGAGCTTATAGAATCCGGCGGGCTTATAGAATATACAAGGCGCAAGCTGGCAGCGAGCCATCGTGATTAGTTGCCTGCCGATGAATCAACGAGAGTGGTGTGCCTCGCATCGTTCATGGTTCGACAGGCCTGTCCTGAGCGGGGCCGAAGGGCTCACCACGAACGGAATTTTCAAAAAGTCCTAAGGAATCTCTGAATAAGTCCCGATATATGAGATAATAAATGCAAGATTTATA
>CAYVQT010000111.1:0-4611 GCA_964453665.1 uncultured Dehalococcoidia bacterium
TGGACGATAAAGAGTACTACTTTAATGAATGCAACACCCGGCTTCAGGTGGAGCACACCCTGACCGAGCTTCTGACGGGGATAAATCTGGTCAAAGAGCAGATAAGGATAGCGGCCGGCGAGGAGCTGGGCTATGGCCAGGATGACATAAAACTCAATGGCTGGAGCATAGAGTGCAGGATTAACGCTGAGGACCCCTTCATGAATTTTATGCCCGCTCCGGGTAAAATCACGGCCTACGACCCTCCTGGGGGGTTCGGTGTCAGGGTCGATGGCGGTGTATATGCGGGATATGCCATGCCGTTCTACTACGACTCTCTGATTGCGAAACTGCTGAGCTGGGGCAGGAATCGTGACGAGGCCATCGCCACGATGAAGAGAGCTGTAAAGGAATACCACATCGAGGGGGCGAAAACCAATATCCCCTTCCACATAGTAGCGCTGGACAACGACTCCTTCAAGGATGGAGACTATACCACGCATTTTATAGCGGAACAGGGAATATCTAAACAGCTTCGCCAGCTAAAAAAGGAAGGGGTATTCTCTTGAGCCCGGAGAAGCAGACAGAGTTTTGAAAGCTCGTCTGATGTGAGCGTGACGGGTCCTACTATGGCAGTAGGGCCCGTTTTATATTGCTGGGATTGTGGATGAGAGATTGTAGCGTTGCCACTCCCTTCGGGCTTGCCCTTGGCTCTGAGGCTCAGGATCGTAGAGAGCCTCAGGGCGAAACGCCTGTGGCGACGGGTATTACGTCGTGACAGGAGTCACGATCTTCTGTAGCGTCACCACTTCCTTCGGGCTTGCCCTCGGCTCTTAGGCTCAGGCTTGTAGAAAGCCTCAGGGCGAAACGCCTGTCGCGACGGGCACTACGTCGTGACAGGAGTCACGACGCTACATTCCAGTAGCTCGGGTTTTATAACAACTGGTGTAGCGTGGTGACAAACGGGCCAATGTCCTGTAACATTACGAGGGTGATGTGATGCGCTGTGATAGCCCGGATATTTATTCTATGCAGAGCCTGCAATTATCGGTGGTTATTGTCAGCTATACGTACGCTTTCACTGTAGTGAACAGGATGGAGTTTTAATGTCCAGCCAGACAGCTATGTGGATTGGCTTTAACGTTGTTGTGCTTGTGCTCCTGTTCCTGGATTTGAGGGTTTTTCATCGCAGATCTCACGTTATCAGCATAAAGGAATCGCTCCTGTGGACCGCTTTCTGGATTGCTTTGTCTCTGCTCTTCAACCTGGGGATTTACTTCTGGCATGGTTCTGAAACCGCGCTGGAATTCCTGACATGCTACCTGATTGAGAAGTCTCTAAGCTTAGACAACCTCTTCGTTTTTCTGCTGATCTTTTCCTATTTTGCCGTGCCCGCTCTTTACCAGCACAAGGTACTTTTCTGGGGTATTCTGGGCGCGGTCGTTATGCGGCTGGCCTTCATCCTGGCAGGCGTTACGCTGATAGATAAATTCCACTGGGTGATATATATCTTCGGCGCATTTCTGATAATAACCTCCGTTAGAATGGCTTTGCGAAGGGGGACGGAGTTAAAACCGGAGAAAAATCCGGTGCTGCGGATCTTCTGTCGCCTGATGCCTGTCACCGAGTCTTATGTTGATGACAGGTTCTTCGTGAAGAGAGTCGGACGTTATCTGGCCACACCGTTGTTCATTGTGGTGCTGGTTATTGAAACGACCGATGTCATTTTCGCTGTCGACTCGGTTCCGGCGGCGCTTTCCATCTCTCTGGACCCCTTTATCGTATATAGCTCCAATGTGTGCGCTATTCTGGGGCTGCGCGCACTCTACTTCGCACTGGCAGGGATCATGAGAATTTTCTGGTACCTCAAACACGGTCTGATCGCAGTGCTCTTCTTTGTGGGAGTTAAAATGCTGGTATCGGAAGTATACGAGATGCCGGTGGGCATTGCGCTTGGTGTTGTCGCCTTTATAATGTCTGTTTCTATTTTATTGTCTATCATCAAGTCGCGCAGGGAAAGAGTTATCCTTGAGCCGTACGAACCGTCTGAGGGTGAAAGTAAGCAGGATCATCTACCGTAGAATGGAGATGACATCCGAGGCAATGGCCGGCTATGTTATCGGGATGAAATCAACCGGGGAGCTGATATGGAGATAGAGCCAGGCATTCATTCGATTCCGGTGGCCGCGAGCGGTTTTATGGGGTTATATGCGCCCAATGTCTTCCTGGTGGCCGGCAAAGAAGCCGCGCTCATAGATTCGGGATATTTCGATGAAGAGCTGGCCAGGACGAGGCTTGAGTACATAGAGAATCTGGCTCCGTTGAAACTGTCGCACATTCTGGTCACCCATCCTCATCCCGACCACATCGGGGGGTGCCGCAGCATCGGTGAAGCGACAGGCGCCCGGATCGTTGTCCATTACCTGGGTGTACCGCGGTTGGAGAGCTACCATGTAGCGGCGGATATTACGGTCAAAGATGGGGATATACTGGATATCGGCGGCGTGCCCGTGGAAGTGATTCACACGCCGGGGCATACCAGCGACAGCATCTGCTTCTACGTAAGGGGGAGAGAGATTCTGTTCACCGGCGACCATATTGTTGGTTTTGGCACCCCCGTCATCGACACACCCGACGGGGATATCGCGCAGTATATAGATTCGCTGAGGAAACTCCTGAATTTTCCGGTTCGTCTTATCTGTCCCGGTCACGGGCCTCTGGTACGTGAACCCGGGCGCAAGATCAGGGAGCTCATCGCCCATCGTCTGGAGAGGGAGCAGCAGATACTGTCCTGTCTGGAACGGGGGAAAAGCAGCGTGGCGGAACTGATAGACGACATTTACCCTGAACTGGACCAGCGTCTGGTTGACCTGGCCAGAAGGCAGATACAGGCTCACCTCGATAAGCTTGTCCGGGAGGGGAGGGTGGCTGCTGCTGTCGAGGAGTATACCCTTAGATAGCACGCAGGGTTAAGCACGCAGCGCTGACATCCGGCATTCATTTTTTCAATTAGTAAGGTCGCAGCCTTCAGGTTTTGCTGACAACTGAAAGCTGACAGGCGACTGTTCGCTTGAAAGCGCCGCGAAGGCATAGTATTATACGTTTGTGCCCCTGTAGCTCAGAGGATAGAGCACTGGCCTCCGGAGCCAGGAGCGTGGGTTCGAGTCCCGCCAGGGGTACCACTCGATCGGATGAGACGGGGTGTAGCGCAGTCCGGTTAGCGCGCATGGTTTGGGACCATGAGGTCGGCGGTTCAAATCCGCCCACCCCGACTTTGAAGCTGATTCCGTGCCGTGAGGAGTGGAAAAGACATCTGTAGACCGCATTAAGAAGTCAGTATCGTGGACTGGCTGTTTCCATAATAAAAGCCGGGTACAGCGATATAGATAATTGCCGAGGCTGATCCGGACTATTTCGCTTCTATTGGAGGACCCATCTGTTTGTAGAAAGCTACATGTAAATCGGGGTCCAGAAGCTCGGACCAGCGTCCCTGTTGCCATTTCTCAGTTACAATTTCGCCGAAGGTTTTCATCAACTGCTCGATGTCCCCGGTTTCCACGTCATAAATCGCCAGGTATTTCCCATGCCCTTCACGTGGTTCGTCAGTCTTGAATCGCGTCCCTCTCAATATGCCCGGTGTTTCCAGGACATCCGGTATGTGAACAGTGTTATACCAGTGGTTGAACTCCTCTTCTCTTGCCGGGTCAGAGCAGTTGGATTCAGCGACAAGAATCCATTTTTCCATTCTCCCTGCTACCTCCTGGGAAGATTATAGCATTGAAAGACAATCGGGCTGGTCCGGGAACGGCACAGAGCGGTTCAAACGGGTGTCTCTCGGACTGCGGGGAAGGTTATGCGGAGCTTAGGAAGGCAATACCTTCGCGCGGGGAAACCCCCGGGGTCATGCGCGGACAATTTCGGGCAGTGAAGGGATTTGAGGTCCTTTGCCGGGTTTTTTACCGGCATTTTACCGGCATTGGACTACAGATATATTCTGCTCTTCTTCCCTTTCATACTTTCTTCATCGGTTTGTTCAATCTCCAGTTTGAACGCCCAGATTTCAGATAAATCATTGATCTTTAATGCGTCTTCGGGACAGTTGGCCATGCAGGCTAAACAGACCATGCATTTCCCGGGGTCGGCATGACCCGATTCGGCGTTCATGGCCCCGGTTGGACAGGACTCCTCACATATCATGCACATGCTGCATTCTTCGCCGTCCCTGGTCGGAAGCTTAGTAACGGCACTGAACCTGTAACTTTCCAGCTGATCGAGCACGTCATCGGTATGTTCGGGTTGTGGAAGTTCTTCCAGTATTCCCGGATCATCTCCGGTGAACCTGTTGTATGTTTTATCGACGTATTCTTTTGCCACTTCGAAATCGGATGTATCGGGACGGCCGGGCATGGCCCGCCATCCGCCGATATTGAATGTATGCTTACCCGGAAAATCCGCCGATGAAACAACCGTGAAGTTCTGTTCCTGAAGTATCTTCCTGGTGGTGTAATGGGTCGGGTGAATGCCGAATCCGCCATAGGTAAAGAACATGGAGCATTTCTTACCCCGGCCATCGAGAGTTCTCAGCCATTCCCTCACCACCCGTGGAGCCCGCCACGAGTGAATCGGGGCGCC
>CAYVQT010000112.1:0-4611 GCA_964453665.1 uncultured Dehalococcoidia bacterium
TACAGAAAGGGTACATCCCAAATTCATTTTCAGCAATTTATAGTACATGACCGTTGCTGGATAAAGACAATACTTAATTCGGGAAAGTCACGTCAGCAATTTTGCCGAAAGATGACCGGTAACATGGACAATCATCTACCGTATATACAAACGAAATAACGCTCAGGAATGAGCGATGTATTATTCAACCTTCGAGAACTGAGCCATTGGCGCACCGCATACGGGGCACCTGTCCGGGGCCTTGCCTTCGGCCGTGAACCCGCACACCTGGCAGACGTAGTATTCCTTAGCCTCGACCTTGCCGCTTTGCAGCGCCTCCAGCGCCGACGTGTAAAGCGACTCGTGGATAATCTCCACCTTGCGCGCCCAGTCGAAGGTGCGCTCCGCTTTCGGCTTTTCCTCTTTCTTCGCCTGCTCGATGAACTCGGGATACATTTTCACATGCTCCATGTTCTCACCGGCGATAGCTTCCCTCAGGTTTTCCTCGGTGGATTTCACCCCTTCCAGAGCCTGCAGGTGATTGCGGGCATGTATTACCTCTGCTGCCGAGGCGGCGCGGAACAGCCTGGCGACCTCGGGATGGCCGTCCTGGTCTGCCTTGCGCGCAAATGCCATGTACCTTGTGCTCGCCTGGCTCTCGCCGGCGAACGCCTCTTCAAGATTGCCGGATGTCTTTGCCATCTGGTCACCTCCGTTTCAATTACCATCTTTATATCAGAGTTTAATATTTGTTCTACACGCAATTCGAATTATTCAATGCCCTTCCTGTTCGCAACAAATATGCCGCTTGCGAAGAATATTATTGTGTAAGCTATCATTATCACGATGCCTACATTGAGATCGGGCGTGAAAGCTAGCAAATCAATACCATGCCCCCCTGGACCGAATGCAAAGTCTATGCCGCCTAAAGCTTCGGTTATTAGACCTGACGAGTAGGTGACTATGAACCAGGGTTCTATATCGGTAAACTGCAGGATTGTCTCTATGATCGGCAGCACCATCATTAAAAATACGAAACCAAGAATTGTTGATGATATCGTGCGTTTCAGAACACTGCTGAAAAAGAACACCACGCTCACTGCGCTCATGCTGTATAGCAGGGCGAGGGAATAAGACTGGGCCAATCCGGTGGGAATTTCCCCGACGCCATATATAACCCCTATTTCCAACGTTGTGACAGCACAGTAAAGTGAAACCACGATAAAAGTAGCAAGCAGTGCTGCGATATATTTACCCAGGATAATAGAAATGCGGCTCTGGGTTGTTGAGAACAACAGCAAGCCCGTTTTATTTTCGAACTCGCCGGACACCGCATCCCCTGCAAATAGTGCTGCGGTGATCACTATCAACACAGTTATAAATGATAAAACGGCGGCTGCAAAAATACCGGCGTAAGCCGTGAAATCCGTATCCCCAACTGTCGGTACAACATTGAATATCAGAGGCATAAGGATTGCCAGCGCCGCTACGATAAGAAGTCTTTTACGCCTCAGGTGTTTCTTCAGCTCAAATCTGATGGAAAGGTATGTGTCGAAAATCTCCCCCATAATATTAGCTGCAAACGATGCCATTTTATACCACCTCCTTTTCATCACCCAAAACGGACACATAGAAATCTTCAAGCCCCATACCTTCTACGTTGTATGAAACTATTGGCAAGCCGAGAGAAACAAGCCTCGGTAGTATTTGAACACTTGTAGCTGGTTCTCCATCGAAATGTATACGAACATTACCTTCTGCTATTTCGACGCTGTCAATAAGTTCGATCTCTTTCATTCGTTTAACATCCTCCTGGGAAAGCGGATTCAAGAGCTTCAGGCTGATCACCTTATACTCTGTTCTATTCCTGATATTGTCTATTGAATCGGACGTAATGACTTCACCCTTGTCCAGTAATATGACCCTGTTGCACGTCTCATTGACTTCCCCCAGAAGATGAGAGCTCAAGAAGACAGTCATACCCTGGTCATGGAATCGCCTTATCAACTGCCTGATTTCCTTCATACCTTTGGGGTCCAGACCAAGGACCGGCTCGTCGAGAATCAATATCTCCGGGCTATGCAACACTGCTTTGGCTATTACCAGCCTTCGTTGCATACCTGTGCTAAATGAGCCGATCTTTTCGCGCGCTTTGTCTGAGAGCCCGACCAGTTCCAAAACCGCATCGATTCTCCGGTTTCTCTGACCGCCGTTCATCCGATAGACTTTACTGAAATACGTCAGCATCTCATAAGGTGTCAGATAATCATAAACTCCCGGGACTTCTACCAATGACCCAACGTACCGAAGTGCTTCTTTAGGGCGCCTGCTGATATCGACGCCGTTTATATAGGCTTGCCCTGATGTGGGCTTGATGAGATTGGTGAGAATTTTTATGGTTGTGGTCTTGCCCGCGCCATTGGGCCCAAGGTATCCAACGACATCCCCCTTTTCTATTGCCAGCGAGATGCCCTTGAGTGCGGTAATCCTATGATTGTATGTTTTTACAAGATCTTTGACTTCAATCGCATACTCCACCACTTCACCTCCATATATTCAATCCACCGATCAGAACACATTCCTGTTTCGCTCTATATCAGTATCCCTGACTATTAGGGCCGAGTAACCCCAACACCTTTCCGGTTTGTAGTTCGAGGTCAACACCCTTTAGAGCTTGTATCTTACCAAAAGCTTTGCTAACAGCTTTTACGCTGACAATTGTCCTGTTCGTCACCTCTTTCTGAGCAGAAGCAGCCATAGTACCCCCTATTGAACCTTCGTGAATATATCAGCCATGGTTTTCAACGAAGCTGCCAGCCTATCGAGGTCCTCTTCATCAAGGGAAGACAGCTTTTCTTTCATCTGGCTTTTCATAGACTGATGCAACTTTATAATGGTTTTCTCCCCTTTGTTTGTAAGCTTGATATTTATCTTTCTTCTGTCTTTAACATCATGCTGTCTTTCAATCATGCCGAGACTGATCAATTTGTCGGTCGAATGCGTCATCTGAGGTTTGGAGACCGCTATCTCCTCCCCTATTTCAGTCATATTTAGAGGACCGGATTCATATAACAATCGTAGAAGCATCAGGTGATGGGGGGCTATCTCGCCCTCTACCTGGTTGAGTGCCGTTTTAAATACATCCCTGACCATTTTTCTATGCATTATGGGCGGGATACTGAGCAGGAGTTCAACCACTTCGTCAATGCGTTTATTCGACATCCTGCCCCCTACAGCTAATTATTTATCCAACTAATGATTAACTAAACAAATAGTATATATAATAAACAAATATTTGTCAAGGCGTAAAAACACTGAAGAGTAGAAATATAGTGATTTTACGACAGTAAATAAAGCTGAAAAATATATTATTATCTATTATTATCTGTCATTAGCCTACACCGGTTGTTTATCATATGCATTATTTCCGGTCAAGCAGGGCTGCCAGCGCATCGGGGTCGGTGACCGGAGCCTGACATGCGTAGCTTTCACATACGTAGACTGTGGGCCTGTTATCGATTGGGCCCCTGCCCTTGAGAAGAGGAATATCCATAACTGGAGATGTCGCCTCCGGGGTTTTTCCCGCCAGGACCTTGTTAGGTAGATAACGCAGATTTATAGCTCTCATCAGTGATTTTGTTGCGAGGTCTTCGGGCCGGCCGACAATCGCTATTTCCTTTGGTTTTGAGAGATAGAAATCAAGGGCGCACAGCCAGTTGCCGAAGCCGGAGGGATAACGGACCATCAATCCCTGCACTGAGCGGATGGCGGATGCGGCCAGTTCTTCGTATTCCCTGTTATCGGTTAGTCTCGCCAGGCGTAAAAGAACGGATGCTGCCGCCGAAGACCCTGATGGCTGGACGCTGTCTATAACGTTCTTTGGCCGAACAATTTGTATCTCCTCCCCGTGACCGGTATCGTAAAAGCATCCCCCGGGTTCATCCCAGAAACGGTCCACCATTGCGTCTGCCAGGTCTTTTAATGCGCTAAGCCATCGATCTTGAAAAGTAGCTTCATATAGCGAAAGCAGTCCGCCGCAGAGAAGGGCATAGTCCGGTAAGTAACCGCTGATCCTGGCCTGACCGTCTTTATAGGAATGCTTGAGAAGGCCTCCGTCGAGCAACGTACGGGTTAGGAAATTAGCGTTGGAGATGGCTGCCTCCAGGTAGTCCTTTCGGTCGAGAACAGATGCGGCCTCAGCTATGCTGGAGAGCATCAAGCCGTTCCAATCTGCCAGTATCTTCTCGTCCCGATGCGGTGGTACGCGCTGTCCCCGCTTCCCCAGCAGATGCGCCTTCGCTGCAGCTATTGTAGTTTCCAGGGTTTCGAGCGTGAGGCCGGACTCCGGAGCCAGCGCCGCGGTTTCGATAACTCGATTCAGGATGTTCGACCCTTCAAAGTTACCATGCTCGGTTACACCAAAGTACCTGTTGACAAGTCTACCAACATCATCACCCAGTGCCTCGATTACTTCCTCGAATGTCCATACGTAATATTTTCCCTCGATGCCCTCGCTGTCGGCATCCTGCGACGAATAGAAGCCACCTTCTTTGTCAGTCATCTCCCGCAATACGTAATCCAGTGTACCCTCGACGATATGGCGGTATGGCGGCTTTCCCGTTGCCTGGTATG
>CAYVQT010000113.1:0-4071 GCA_964453665.1 uncultured Dehalococcoidia bacterium
TTATCGCCTGATAAGGGTAAATTCTTAAAAGTCGTCTTTTTCAGCGATCTCATTAATCGCACCCTCTAGTGTTACAATAATACCCTGTTTTACCCAAGTAATCTAATGGAGGTAGGAGATGCCTTATAAGATGGTTATGCTTGAGAAGGATGATGCGTTGGCGACGATAACCCTTAACCGCCCGGAGAAGCGTAATGCCTTTAACTATGAGATGATGGGCGAGATCGATATGGCCTTTGATGAGGCAGCCAGAGATAAAGAGATCAAGGTCATTATCCTGACCGGTGCGGGCACGGCTTTCTCCGCCGGGCTTGATTTTAACTGGGCGGCCACGATGGATACTGAGAACCTGCCGCCGATGGCGAGCACAGTCAGGGGACGGATGGTGACTCACGACGAGAAGAGCTTTCTGACCGTTTTGCTCAAGATGCAGAGTGTGCCCAAGCCGGTGATCGCCGCAGTGAACGGTATCACGCTGGGCGGGGCTTTCGTTCTGGCTGTGGCCTGTGATATGAAAATCGCCTCGGAGAACGCGCAGTTCGGTATGCTTCAGACGAAACGGGGCCTCATCCCCGACGGCGGCGGTACCTATCTACTGCCGCGCGCTGTTGGACTGACCAAAGCCCTGGAACTGGCGCTGGTCGGCGATCTGATCGATGCCCGGGAGGCGGAGAAAATTGGCATTGTGAACAGGGTTGTGCCCCACGATAATCTGATGTCGGCTGCCAGGGACATGGCTACCAAGATAGCCGGTAATGCGCCGCTGGCGGTAGCGATGACGAAGGCTGCCATGTACAAAGGTCTTCAGGAACACGACCTGGCGGCGCATATGGACTACGAAGTCTATATCATGAACATCCTCTTTGGCACTGAGGATTTCCAGGAAGGGATGAGTTCTCTCTGGGAGAAGAGAGAGCCGGTATTTAAAGGGAAGTAGCGAAAATTGTGGTTTGGAAGAATCCACCCTCACCCAACCTCTCCCGTTCGGCTGAGCTCACGGCCGAAGCCGTCAAGGGAGAGGGGTTTTATGCAAGGCGACTCAAGAGAGCTAAGCTGTAAAAAGCCCTGGTATTTAAGACGGTTGAACATAATCGAGTTGGGACATTAAAAATGACAGGCCAGTATGGATACGCGGGGAAAATCCTCAGAGTTGACTTATCGTCGGCTGCCATAAGCCACACGCTGACCGTGGAATACGCCGGCAGGTTTCTGGGGGGGAGAGGTATCGCTGCCAAGATCTACTGGGATGAGGTGCCGCCGGAGGTCAGTGCCTTCGATCCCGAAAACCGGCTGATATTCGCTCTCGGCCCCCTGGCCGGATTTAAGGGGGTGAGCGGCACCAGATGGCAGATCTGTGGCAAGTCTGCTCTTACTACACCTGAATATTTCAACTACTGCAACCTTGGGGGCGACTGGGGCGCACAGCTCAAACGTGCTGGCTACGATGCGCTTGTAATACTGGGCAGGTCGGAGAGACCGGCCTATGTCCTTATACAGGACGACGGGGTTGAGATCAGGGATGCCTCTGCTCTCCGGGGTAAGAGCACTGTGGAAACCCGCGAAATCCTGAGGAAAGAGCTGGGAGGACTGGTAAGTGTTGTGGCCATCGGTCCTGCCGGTGAGAACCTGGTGACCTTTGCCTCTGTCCTCGCTGACAGGGATGCCAGTGGTTCGAGCGGTCTGGGAGCGGTTATGGGTTCCAAGAATCTGAAGGCTGTCGTGGTAAGGGGCAGCGGCAGGGTGAAGGCTGCCGACCCCGAGAGGTATCGTGAGCTGGCCGCTTACGCCCGCGAGTTGAGGAGAGGCTTCGATATGGGGATAACGCCCGGGACAGACCAGGGCATGAAGCTGAAAAAGGACTATTGCTACGGTTGCACGGGCGGGTTCTGCTTCAGGTCAACATATAAGGCATCCGATGGCAGGGTGGGTAAATATATGTGCGGCTCGGCGACTTTCTACATACTTAGAGCCCGCAAATACTATGGAGAGTGGAACGAGGCCCCGTTCTTTGCCAACATGCTCTGTAATGAATACGGGGTGGATACCCATCAGATTGACGTGATGATGCAGTGGCTGGCAAAGTGCCACCAGGCCGGTATTCTGACAGAGGGCAACACCGGGATCCCCCTCTCGAAGCAGGGGAGCATTGAGTTCATCGAGACCCTGGTGAGAAAGATCGGGCTGCGCGAGGGCTTTGGAGACGTTCTGGCCCGGGGAACCATAAGGGCGGCCGATGCGGTGGGGCGGGAGGCGAAAGACTTGCTCACCGACTACATTACTGACAGTGGCCACTTCGCCTTGATTGAAAGCCCCCGGATGTATATAAGCACGGGTCTGCTTTATGCTATGGAGCCGAGACAGCCCATGAACCAGCTAAACGAGATGGGTTCTCTGAATCTCTGGCTGATGTGGGTCTATAATCAGGGTGGGGCATTTGTCTCCAACGATGTCTTCCGTGCTATCGGCAGGAGACTGTTGGGGAGCGAGGAGGCGGTCGATTTCACAAGCTACGGGGGGAAAGCGCTGGCAGCGAAGATGATTCAGGACCGCGAGTGTGCCAAGGAGAGCCTGATTCTCTGCAGCTACCTGTTTCCCATCATGTTCTCCAAAAATACTCCGGACCATGTAGGTGACCCTACCCTTGAGAGCAAGATACTCTCTGCTGTTACCGGCGATGATATAGATGAAGACGGCCTCTACAGGATCGGTGAGCGCATATTCAATCTTCAGAGGGCGATACTTGCCCGGGAAGGCCACAGGGGGCGGGAATACGACAGAATTTCCGAGTACAACTACACTAAGCCCCTTAAATTCGATTTGCATAATCCTGAGTTGCTTTCACCTGGGAAAGGTGATGAGGTGGTGAGCAAAAAGGGCGCGGTGCTTGACAGGCAGAAGTTCGAGCAAGTCAAGGATGAGTACTACGGACTAAGGGGATGGGATGTCGGCACAGGTTTGCAAACGCGGGCTACACTTGAGGGACTCGGATTGGGGGATATCGTCGATGACCTGGAGAGAAGGGGGCTTCTGGCCTGACCTGCCTTGAGCACGGCTCACAGATAACGGTTAAAGTAATGTCAGCACAATGTTGTTGACGATGGCGGCGAATGCGACTACGGCATACGGCAACAGCAGGACGATGAAGGTGGCCCGTCCGTAACCTCTGAAGCCAAACCTGAAGCAGAGGTATCGGACAGTTATAGCTAAGAGTGCGAGGGCGAACACAGCGCCAATATCAACGAGAAACAACCAGCCAAACCCGCCTATACGCAGGGCCCAGCCAGCGAGCAGCCCGCCCTCGGAATATCCCTTCCCGCTAAGCTCCAGAGCAGCGCAGGTGGTGATAAAGTCCAGCAGTGCCATGATTCCCACGAGGGCGATGAGCCAACGCTCGTTCCATGGCCAGAGACGTCTGGAGACCGCTTCGACGTGCCTCTCAGCACGGCGGTCTCGCTCCGCGGCTTTCCTCACCCTGTCTTTAACCAGCTGCAGCACTGCACTCATGATGGCTCTTTCACCCGGAACTAGCCCTTATCCTTGTAGCTCTCGCCTATTTGAATGCATATAGGATTTGAGTATAATACATCGCCTGTCGCGATGGTATCCTACTTTTATCCTAACATCTTAAAGTTTATCGTACTGCCTGGAGTCTATACTTTTATCATAGGAGAACGATGGCTTTCACCACGAGCCAGGGCTGCCCGGTTGCCAATAATATCATAGGCAACGTCGTTCTCAGCGGTACCGGCGCTTGGAAGTGGTACATGGGAGATTGTAAGGAAAATGTAATAGGGATTTAATGCCGTGTTCTTTTATTTTAGGATTTCTTAATTTCGAATATCCTACAATTCAGATGTCCGGCGCGTGGTAGGCAATTCGTTGTTTTCCCAAAAAATACCGTCATTCTGCGAGGAGCGGCGGACCTGTGATAGGGGCAGGTATTCTATCCTGTCCCCTTTGTGTGTCTGGCGATTCGTGCCATTGTCCAGAAAATAGTACCTGATCGCCCAGTGAATGTAGGGGCACGGCATGCCGTGCCCCTTGTATCTTTAACAAGTGCTAACATATATG
>CAYVQT010000114.1:0-4039 GCA_964453665.1 uncultured Dehalococcoidia bacterium
AGAAGATGGCCGGTTTGGAGCGAAACCGGTGTCCGATTTCACCGAAATACGCACTAGTGAAAGCAAAGAGATACACAGAAGAACAGATCATCGCCGTGCTCAGGGGGGCGAAGCAGGGGCCAAAGGCGCCGACCTATGCCGCAAGTACGACATGAGCGAGGCTACTTATTACAACTGGTAGGCCAAATATGCGGGGATGACTATCAGCGACCTGAGGCGGCTTAAAGTGCTGGAGTCCGAGAACAGGCGCTTAAAGCAGATTGTCGCTGAACAGGCCCTGGACAATCGAACACTCAAGCAGTTACTGTCAAATACTGTGGAATATGCCTATGTAGGTATGTTAGAATCCCTAATATCAGACCCCTTGGGGACAGCGGAACCCAATCTTAACTTGGCCCCTATCTTGTCCTAACGATTGGGTCCACCGCACAAAAATCGGCCGGCTTCTCAGAGCAAACAGAACGCACCCTGCTAGGGAGCCTAATCCTACTCTATAATTCCAAATTCAAGCCCCCTTTTCCGCACCTTTTAGCCGCAGGTGTCGGCGATCCCCACCGACCGGTCACGCACCCTTTATCTGGCCATACTTTGTTCTTTTTTTGCATCTGTCTATCAAACCCCTTAGGGAGTAGAAGAAGCAATTGCTTCCTCATAATGAACGAAAAGTCATTTTGTTCCACAATTGAAGCAGAATTGAAGCTAAACAGCTTCAGCACCTTTACAAACACTGGCATAGCTTCAGAACCGAAGCTAACGTCTCACTGTCCGAATAGGCTTATAAGGTATAGCCGAAAGGCGGGAGTCCGTCAGTCATAGCACACTCCAGCGCAGGCAAGGTTGAAGGTATACGCCGAATACCTTAGAAGGGAGTGTAAGCGTATGTCAGCACCTGCCTACATCAAGAACCTACTGCGCCCAAACGGCCAGAAGCCTTCTGGCCGTAAAGTCTGGAGTATCGACCTTGAGTCGGTCTGGCTTCCGTTCTTCACGGCAACCAACACGGAAGGGATAACCCTTATCCCCAGTGAGTCGCTGGGCGCACCGCTTCGACTGGCCTATGAACTCGACGGAAGCGTTAAGTTCAACTCTAAGACTGGCAAGCCAGTCATCAAGGTGGTGAAGGATGTATCCGACCAGATTCGCCTTGTCCGTGAGAACTTCGTCGCTGGACTGCAACAGTACGTCACCAGCGTACAGTCGAAGCAAGGCGAAGAGTACAAGGAACAGGTAAGGTTGAATATCGAAGCGGGTACGCCCATCCGTGAACGTGATAGGGAAGCCTTAGACACCGCTATAGCCGAGATGGTGGAAAGGGCTATGGCGGAAAGGGAAGCCGAACCAGTACAAACGGAAGCCGAAAAGGAAGCAGTCACCGCATAGACCTACTACGGCGTATGCCTTCCCTTCCCTGCGCTGGACTAGAAGGAAGGGATATGCCAGCACCTAAATGGGCTACTCCCGAACGTCAGAACCATTTAGTAAGCCTGTTCCTTCGCAGTGGCGGTTTCTGTGTATTCGGCGGTAAGCCGTGTACTAATCCCGAACGTCACCACTATGAACCCTACATAGAAGCCTTAGTCAAGGACTGGATAGCGGATGACAGGGAAGCCAGAAGCTATATACTGCGACTGCAAAGGCAGGCACTCCACAGAATCCCCGAACGTGGTTCACTTCGTGGCACTTTCAACGCTATCAGCAGAACCATATACCACGATAATCAACCACTGTTCTATGTAGAAGAATTAGGGATAAGCGGACTGACGTTCAGGCCGTTCGCAAAGGTACGGCTTGCCAGTTCTTACGTCAGGCTTCACGTTGACATCGGCGACGTGATGGCGGGACTTAGTAAGAACAGGCGGCGCAAGGCAATCCGATACTCTAAAGCCTTGCCAGTAGAAGCGCAAAGGCAGGTTGATACGCTTTGCAGTAGGGCGGTAGCCGACCATCTGAGGTAAAGCTAAAAAACAGAAAAGACCTCTGTTCAGGGGGTCTTTTTTGCTTTCAGGGAGACCCTCGGTCTGAAGTCCTGTTAAGGCACTTCAGGGCGGGGGTCTCTTTGTTATTCCCCATTTTAGAAGAGTGCCCCCATGCCAGTAGATTTCTCTTCAGTCGATGCCGAACTCGGCCCCGCCGAGCAGACGGCGAGGATGTGCTTCTCCAAGTTCCGCTTCCTCCCTGCTTGGATAAAAGAACAGCTCCAGAGGGAGGGTCTGTGGGACGACCTGGTGCAGGAGACCTACCTCACCGCCTGGGAGGCATGGCAGAAAGGGCTGAGCAACAGGGAGACCTACCGGCTCATGGGTAGGCGGATCTACGCCTTCCTCAAGGGCTACGGCTATCAAGTCTACGGGCATCACTACTACAAGGCGGAAAGGCCTCTTTCCGCTGTCGCCCGGGACCAGAAACAGGAAGATAGAATCCTGGAGAGCGCCAGGGACAGCCCATCATCAGGCTTTGTCGGATGGAAGGATTCGGTTGGTGAGGCCGTCCTGGCTCTCCTCAGGGGTAACGGTGGCCTGAGCAAGCGACAAATCTACACCCGTCTCCAAATCTCCGCCCGGGAGCTGGACTGGCACTGCGCTCCTCTGATAAGGCAGGGGCTGATCGTAGAGGTGAAGAGGGAGAACTCCATAGACCGACCGCCAACCCCGCTGCTGGTAGCCGTGCAACCGGGTCGGAAGTTACCGGTGCTGGAGATGGTCAAGACGGAGGAGATGGAGCGCATCAGGCGAGCCTACTTCCTCGAGGGAATGAGCATCAAGCAGATAGCGAGGGAGTTTCACCATACCCATAGAACCGTGAGAAAGGCGATTCGCGACGAAGCTAGGGCTGTTGTTACAGGATGAGTACGTACCTGCATTCCTACTCAAAGTTCATGACGATAATAATAAAGCTGATCTTTGGGCGCTAAACATTATGCAAATTTGTCTATATGACCCGTTGACTGATTGGTATTTAAATGCTAGTCTCTAAGCCAAATCTCATGTTAGAGGAGGGTGAATTGCAGGCCTACTGTATGAAGTGCCGAAAGAAGGTAGAAATCAAGAATCCAACACAGATCACAATGAGAAATGGAAAGCCAGCTACACAAGGGATGTGCCCCAACTGCGGAACCAAGGTATTCAGGATAGGTAAGGGGTAAAACAAGTTTCAATCATTAGCTATCGGGTTTGTCAGAGAGGCTGAGGAACCTTGGCAAGCACCCAGCCTCTTTATTATAAATCTAAAATTCTGCACTATTGTTCATTTCACGCTATCAGGATATGTGCTACTGTAGTTTGTTTATGCTATGTCTATGTAAAAACCCCTCAGCAATTCAAGGGTGTCTCGTCTTGGCCACCAGTAGTCCGGTCCACCAAGAGGTAGTTCGAAAATATATTCCTCAAGCGATTCTTCTGTTATACCAGGCTCAGTCTCGATCATCCACTGGCATTGATGAACAATTTCGTTCAGGCAACCAATGGATGATCTGCTGGCTGTAGTTGTATAGTTAAAATCCGATGCATGCGCTAATTCCTCTCTAATCGCTATAGGAGAAGCTCCAACTTTATATAGAACACGGCCCAGGTGTTGCCGGAAGATATTCTCAATATCATGCATTCTAGCGGGAAGTATGAGAGATATACCAGTACGACTGCTCATGAATGTGAAATGGCGCCTCGTACCGGAACGTAGCTCCTTTCCATACCAATCCCCCAAGACCGAACCGGAAGCTTCAGAAACATTCGGTTTGCGATTGAGGCGCTTGAGAAATCCTTTAGTACAGCATAGATTTAACATCTGGGGTCTCACCGTTTACTATAACGCAGGCGATATTATCCACAGGGATGATAAGTTAATTATTTCTTTGCTGCAACCTAAGGAACGCTATACAGATTCAACAGAAGCGAGGAATGTTGAATCAACGCTTTATTAATCGTTTAGCCTCTGCCAGAGTTCTCGACCGCGCTATCCAGGCATGCTTCGAAGATATTCGCTGTATTCGACTAGTACCTTGTAACCTTTATAATTTCGGATAGAGATGTTTGAGTTTAATACG
>CAYVQT010000115.1:0-4028 GCA_964453665.1 uncultured Dehalococcoidia bacterium
TTCTGCCCTCAAATACTCAACCCTTCCAGTTTGTCCATGAGGATGATCTGGTTGAGATTATCTATCTCCTTTTAAAAAAGGGGACAGCGGGTGCTTTCAACGTTGGTGCGGATGGAACCGTTACCTCTGACGAAATGGTGGGGTTGCTGGGGAATATATCGGTACGGCTTCCTTTCCATCTGATGTATTTACTAACGGGGATTGCATGGAATCTGCGGCTTTCATTCATCACCGAATTTCCAGCCACTGCCCTGAATATGGCGCGGTATTCCTGGATCGTATCAAATGGGAAGTTAAAAGAAGAACTCAACTATCAGTATAAATATACCTCTCTTGAGGCATACAGGGATTTCGCAGAATTCGTGAAAAAGCGCTGACAGGTGTATTTCCGCCGAGCAATAGCCACGATCGAGCTAAAAGCAGCTCAGGCTACTCGTAGACCTTTTCCTCCATTTCATCAGCTTCCATAGCATCTGCTTCCACATCTCTGCTCTCATCGCCGCGGGCTAAGAGGTCGCGGTAGTACTCATGCTGGATGATAAGGTTCATAACCTCGCTGGTGCCCGTCCATATCATAGCCAGCCTGGTATCGCGCAGCATGCGTTCGATGGGATAAACGCTGGTATAGCCGATGCCGCCCATTATCTGCATGGCGTCGTTCACCACATCCCACGCGACTTCCGTGGCGAACTTCTTGGCCTCGGAGACCATACGCCGCGCAAGCCTCCGGTCCAGGCCTTTGTCGACAGTCATTGCCGTTGCATGAACCAGCGAACTCGCGGCATCTATCCTGGTAACGCTGTCAGCAACCTTGAAGCTCACTGCCTGGAAGTCCCTTATCCTGCTGCCGAAGGCTTTCCTCTTTTCGCTGTATCGAGCGGCGATCTCAAGAGCGCTGCGCGCTATGCCCACGCAGCCGGCGGCACTGGTCATCCTCTCCGGAATCATCATCCGGTAAAATATCTCCCCGCCCTGTCCTTCCCTTCCGATGATATTCTCTTCAGGTACTTTAACATCACGGAACAGTATCCTCCCCGCTCCACCACCCCTCGTCCCCATGAGCCCGTAGATATGCTTCACCTCCACTCCCATATCCTTCTCCACCACAAACAGGCTCAACGATTCTCGGGCAGGGCCCTCAGGGTCGGTCTTGGCGTAAACGAGGAAGTAGTCCGCACCCTCGGCACCAACGACAAAGCGTTTTTGTCCTGTCAGGAAGTAATGGCCGCCATCCTTGCGAGCCACGGTGGTAGCGCCAAAGAAGTCTGAGCCGCCTCGGGGCTCAGTCAGCGCCTCTGCGCAGCACAGATCAGCCTGGAGGGTAGGCTGCAGGTATTTCCGCTTCTGCTCTTCATTCCCGAACACGTGGAAGGCCTCTCCACAGATGGTAACCAGTGAGTAGAGGCAGCCGAGGGATAAGGGCAGCGTGCCTCCCTCCTCAAGGGCAATTATCTCGTCCTGCCACTCCAATCCCCTACCACCATATTCCGTTGGAAAGCGGAGGCCAAGCAATTTTCTTCTGGCAGCATCCTCCAGAAATTGCCTGGGATACCTAACCTTATCAGCGTCCATATCCAGGATCAACTGACGGGGTACTGCCTTAACGAACTCCCGCGTCTCATCACGCAGCATCCTCTGGCTCTCGTTCAGCATTGCTTCAATCATGTCCGTGTCCTCCCACCTTGTTTTCTCCCCTGCTGGCCTAATTATAACCACAGCTTTGCAGGACGCAAGGGGGTGTATCATGTCGAGCATCCACAATGATACATGGGTCGCCGCACAGCACCTCGTTGACAATTCGCAAAGCTGATGTTAGCATTCTGTTCGTCTCAACAAGATTCAAGCGCCCGGCCTGTGTATCAACAGTCAGGCGATATTATCACGAACTCCGTAAGGTGCGCGATGAAAGATGCTGATAAGACGAAGAAGCAGCTAGTAGAAGAACTGGCCGCAATGCGCCAGCAAATCGCTGAACTGGAAACTTCGAAAGCTGCGCTGAAGCCGGCGGACGGGCAGATTGAACGTTACGCCAGACAGATAGACGCGCTTTGTGCCACTGCGCAGGCGGCAAGTCAGACGCTGGACCTGGACAGATTTTTAAATGAGACCCTGGATAAAGTGGTTGAGGCAATGCAGGTGGATGCGGGTGGCATATACCTGCTGGATATGAAGCAGAAGGCGTTTTCACTGAAGGCACAGAGCGGCTTCGGCGATGAGATACCTGACCAGGTATCGACCCTGAATCTGACCGAACAGGATTTTCATAATGTTCTGCGATGGAAAAATCCGGGTACCCCCATATCGGAGATATTTAGTGAGACAACGCTCGACATGATAACGGAGGCATTGCGAAAGACCCGAATTAAAGCGCCAACCATCACAACCCTCTCTACAAGAGGCGAGGGGAGCGGAATAATACTACTCGGTAATCACACAGATCGCCAGCTTACACCAGACGACCTCAAATTATTCCAGGCTATGAGTAACGTAATAGCGGTCGGCATAGATAACATAAGTCTGCTCGATAAAACCAGGGAACTCTCATTGACCGACGAGCTAACAGGTCTCTACAATCGACGCCACTTCTTCCGAGTGCTTTACAATGAGATGCAGCGTGCTCAGCGCTACGGGCCTTCGTCCTCTATGGTAATGATCGATCTCGACCATTTCACAGAATATAACGAGAAATTCGGTCACACGGCTGGAGACAGCGCTTTAAAAGCCCTGGCCCAGTCGCTTGAGGAGGACCTGAGGAAGACCGATATAACCTTTCGCTACGGTGGTGATGAATTCGTTATTATACTGCCGGGCACGAGAGCAGAATCGGCTGCGGAGGTCGTAGACCGCATCAGGTCGAGATGGGCCGAGGTAAGTCAAGCTCAATACAGCGCTCAGGATATCGCTCTCGGTCTCAGCGCTGGAATCACTCAATTCCCCAGAGATGCTGAAACTGCGGATGGCCTGGTACTGCTGGCCGAAACCGCACTCCATGAATCAAGGGTACAGGGGGGAAACAGGTCCACGCTGGCATCTGAATTGGGGGCAGTTCATACAGACATCGCGGACACCGCAACGCAGGAGCAGGTCTATGCTCTGGCAGCCACTGTAGATGCCAGAGACCCGTTCGCACACGGGCACTGGGAGAGAATCGCCACTATTTCGGATATGATAGGGGAAGCCATTCAGTTGTCAGAAAAAGAACTGGCCGACCTGCACGCTGCTGCGCTCTTGCATGATATCGGCAAGGTTAGTATTCCTGACTCGATCGTAACCAAACCTGAGAAGCCTACAGAGCACGAATGGAATATCATAAGGCAACACTCGGCCGAAGGGGCAAGGATAGTCGGCAACGTTAAAGGACTTTCGGAGCTGGCGCCCATTATTCGACACCACCACGAGTCATACGATGGCTCCGGCTATCCGGACGGACTAAAGGGTGAAGACATACCTATCGCAGCCCGAATCATAAGCATAGCTGACGCCTATGACACAATGACCACGCAACGACCCTATAGAGACATAATCTCTCGTGAAGAAGCGTGCGAGGAACTGAAAAGGTGCGCCGGCAGCCAGTTCGACCCCGGGCTTGTGGAGGCGTTCGTGCGAGCCATGGAGGCCGGTGGAAAGCTCGACTAGGTACAGTTTCTATCCCCTTTCATCTCTACCCGTTTAACCCCCCACATGTAAAGCGCGAACTGCCTCTTGCTCTTCAAACAGCGGTATATCAGCCTCCATTACCCTTCAAACGACAAGACCGCATTTAACTGTGATTGCGTTCTATGCCTGAGGCTCAGAAATTAACCGTTGATAATGCCCCGAAACATCCCTGAAACAGCGATAAATGTGGGTTTGCCGAAAAAAGGGGGGATAGGTAAAGATATGTTAAGTAGCACATTTTAAAACGAGGGGGATAGGTAAAGATATGTTAAGTACTATTTTTTGACAAGTACTATGCGACCTTCTTAGGATATTCGTACTAGTACCTTGTAACCTTTATAATTTCGGATAGAGATGTTTGAGTTTAATAC
>CAYVQT010000116.1:0-4022 GCA_964453665.1 uncultured Dehalococcoidia bacterium
CATGGCAGTGGTTAGTGTAGTCGATAGCCATCTCATATCGAGGAGGATGCCCAGCCTCTGGACGTTCCTGGTTCCAGCGGGTATTATCCATCTCAGCTTCGGGCTGATTTTTTTTGCTCTCCATCCTCCGGTCAGCGGGGTGGATGCCTTCCCCTGGTTTGTGGCCGTTGTTTCGGCCGTGGCCCGCACAGCGGCAGCCTTCTTGATGCTGTACGCGATGCGTACTGAAGAAGTAACCCGTATTATTCCAGTGGTTTACGCGCATCCATTTATCGTGGCAATTCTGGCTGTGCCCCTGCTCGGCGAGTCCTTGAATTACCTGCAGTGGCTGGCGATTTTAATGACTGTGGGCGGCGCGGTGCTGATATCGGTGCAGGGTAAGGGACGGGGAACCCGGCTGCGCCGGTCTTTCGTCATGCTCCTGGCCTCCTGCATGCTCTTCGGAGTAGCCAACGTCGCTACAAAGTATGCTTCCGACTATATACCGTTCTGGAATATGTATTCCATATCCGCTATCTGCATGGGAGGGATTTTCTGCCTTCTTTCGGTGCGCCGCAGGGTCTTTGGAGACCTGCGGGGGATGGAAGGTAGGGGTTTTACTTTAACGGTAATTGCCCTCAACGAGACCATCGCCCTGGCGGGTATTGTCCTGTCTTTCTGGGCTATCGAGACAGGGCCCGTATCCCTGGTCTCCACAGTAATGGGCATCCGGCCCTTCTTCGTTTTTCTCTATGTCCTGATATTGAGCCGCTTTTTACCGACTGTGCTGGATGAACGTCTCAGCCCGGGTATTGCGGCCTTGAAGGTGGTATCCATTGCTTTTATCGTAGGCGGTGTGGCGATTATAAACCTGGTGGACTAGCAGGGGACAACCAGCGTGTTGCCCCCTGCCCTGTAATTTCCCGCACTCTTTTATGGAGCCTGGACTGCGTAGGGCTGTAGCTCGGTCGGCAGCTTGCTTAAATCGTCGGCAACGGCAGGAGCGATGGCGGGCTGGCCGTTGTTGTTCATAATTGCCTGCCCCTTGTCGCCCAGTAGATACTCCATGAACGCGATCGCCAGATCGGGATTCTCGGTGTTAGACGGTATGGTAACTCCGTATACAATAGGTGCACCGGTCATGGCTATCGTAGTTCCGGGCTCCGCGCCCGGAATATCTACAGTAGACTGGGCATAGAAATCCTTGAAAGCTATGTCCGATAGGTCGATCTCCGGTGGGAACTCGACGTACAGCAGATTATGCTGCATGGCCACCGAGCTGTACTCATAGGCGTAGTCGATGTCGCCGCTCTCAAGAAGGAGAACCAGTTCGACTGACTTGGGGCGTATGTTCTCTTCGGGACAATTGGCCACTAGGTCTTCGTACAGTCCTGGCTGGTCGTAGTATTCCTCCGCCAGTTGCCAGACGAGCAGTGTGCGGTAGCCGCAGGGATCGAGCAGATCGGAGTGTGCGTATTCCACCCCATCGCGCAGCAGTATTTCATACCAGTTGTCGCTGGTTATTTCTTCGGCATACATGGATTGATCGGTGTAACACAGAACCATCCGGTTCTTGGCGAAAGTCACATACCAGTCGGCGTAATCCGGGTACATCAACTCGGGAATTAGCGAGTAGTCTGCCGAGGCGACTATTTCTGCGTTCCGTCCCAGTTCGGTAACCTTGCGAATGGTGACGCCGCTGGAAGCCGACTCGCACTGTACATCTACCTCGGGATACATGCCCTCGAACTCCGCTTCCATTTCTTCGAACGGTACCGCCAGGCTGCCGGCGTGGAAAATGGTCAGGACCCCTTCGAGTTCAGCAGGTTCTGTCTCTTCATCGGAACAGCCTGCTACCAGCGTTAGAATCAAGACCAGCGCCAGGACTGTTGACAGGATTGCAAGACTTTTGCATTTCATGCTGTTGTTTCCCCCTTTCCTTGATTTGGCCAAGTGAGTCTTGGCGACTAAAATACGTGCACAGCCGAAGCTTTGAAGGTTACATAGGCTTCACCTCCTTCGCGAAGGTCCATCTCCTCAAATGAATGCCTTGTGACCAGGCATACGAACTCGGGCGGAACGTCAATGCTGAGATAGACAGTTGAGCCTTTGCTACTGACACGTGTTATCGTGCCCTTGAACGTATTGCGGGCGCTGGAGAGGAATGGCTGGGTCGAGAGCAGGATATCCTCCGGACGGATAGAGGCATGACGTTTTCCCCGCAGATCTGTGATCACGCCAATCTGCGTGCCTTCGATGTCAATGAGGGCGTAATCATCATCGCTCCCTTGAACCTCCCCGACGAAAATGTTGCGGGTCATTGCAAATCGCGCCACGAACTCCGAGTTTGGTTGGCGGAATACCTGTTCTGCCGTTCCTATCTGGAGTATGCGTCCGTCACCTATCACGGCGATCCTGTCCCCCAGGGACACCGCTTCCTCGAAGTCGTGTGTAACGTGGATGGTGGTGAGATTGAGCCGGTCGTGTATCTCACGAAGCTCACGCTGCACTCTATCCCGGGTCTCCGGGTCCAGGGCGCTGAGGGGCTCATCGAGTAGCAGCACTTCCGGTTTAACAACCAGCGCGCGTGCCAGCGCTACCTTCTGTTTCTCTCCACCGCTCAGCGTATCGGGTTTGCGTTTCAGCAAATGGGAGATACCCAGAAGCTCGATCAACCACTGAGCCTCAGCTCTAGCTTCCCTCTTCGATTTTCCCCGCTGCCTCAACCCGAAGATGATGTTGTCCATTACCGAGAGATGAGGGAAGAGAACATAATCCTGGTATACGAAACCTATTCCCCTTTTATCGGGCTCCAGATGGGTCAACTCCGTACTATTCAGCCATATCTGGCCACTTTTAGCTGGGTAGAGCCCGGCGAGGGTCTCCAGGAGAACAGTCTTACCTGCTCCGGTGGGCCCCAGGATGATAAAGTATTCACCCTGCTGCACTTCCAGTGTGGCATGTTGTAGGATGAAGTCACCCAAGTCGACGCAGAGGTTCTTTATCTCGATCAAGACTTCTCTCCCCACTGAGCTATAAAGCGCAGAATAATGAATACAATAATGGAGATAAGCACGACAAGGACAGCCACCGGCCGAGACCACTCCAGGCCGTAGGACTCGAACCTGTGGTAAACGAGGACTGGAGCTATCATAGGATGGTAGGCGAGGATAACGACCGCTCCAAACTCGCTTATTCCCCTGGCCCACATCAGGGCGCTGCCCGAAAGGATGCTCCTCCATGCCAGGGGCAGGGAAATTCCGAAGAACGTTTTCCGTTGAGATGCGCCCAGCGTCCTGGCGACCTTCTCCAGCCTGGGATCGACGCTTTTAAAGCCCTCCCGGGCAGAGTCTACCAGGAAGGGTATGCTGACGAACATCATAGCGATTACGATTCCCGCAACCGTTCCTACGAAGTCGACATGAAGGGCGTGAAAAGCTTTGCCCAGGAGGGATTGCTCGCCGAAGGCGAAAAGGAGGGCGATACCTGCCGCTGTATGGGGCACAACTATAGGCACGTCGATTATCGCCTCGATTAATTTCTTTCCCGGGAAGTTACGGCGGGCGAGGACATAGGCCAGCGGTACTCCGAAGAGAAGGCCTGCTATGGTAGCGATGAGCGCTGCATAGAGTGTTAATAGTATTACGTCCCTCACTCCTTTGTCCAGCAGCGTGTCCCATAGCCCACCGGCGTCGGAGGAAAATATCGTCTTGAGGAGGGGATATGCGATAAAGACCAGAATTACAAGCCCCAGCAGGACGAAGACGAAGAAAAACCTGTGTCTGAATATGCCTATCACGGTTAAGCAGCGCTCCTGTGATCGGTAAATGCAGGATTGGTATTTATGGAGAGACTACGCTTAAACTGTGAGACTTTGGCTGGTTGGCGTGGTGGCGTGGCGGCATAAAATGAGGACGCCCAAAAATTTTGAGCGCCCGCGCATAGCTGTGTTTGTCCCATTGCTTTCTCCTTTCCGAACATGGGAGGCATCGCCGTTTCCCGCGATACCCTATCGCCTACCTGCCGTGGATCTCTCTTTAGGC
>CAYVQT010000117.1:0-3924 GCA_964453665.1 uncultured Dehalococcoidia bacterium
AACTCGAAACTAAATGCATCTCAAGGTAAAATTGCCTACTTTTTCAGCATTCTCACAAAATATAACTCTTTCACCAAATACCAGCTACAAGTTGACCATATATATGTTTAGAGCGTTTGAAGATTTACATCCTCCAATAGGACCTGAAACAGAAATGGCAGATCGTCAGGGTGAAGCGACGGTTGGAGATAATGGCAGACTCAGGCTATGGGTACTTTTTTGCGATAGATCTGAATACTACGACGAAAAATGGCAACCTTCTAGTGTTGAATGCAGCGAAGAATTTACAGTGCGCAGCGATTTTGACACAGTAGTTGTGTCTGTTGAAACCTTATAGATTTATAAATATTAATAAATGTTTTACTGTCTTATTAGTCGCTGCGTTACTACTTCCCCACCTGTTTGACTCAATAGATAGATACCAGAGGAAGTGACGAACATGCATTGAGGATATTCTTCGAACGGAAGGAAAGTCATTTTGCTCACAATACCAAGGGAAATTTTTCAGAACAGTTTCATAGATGGCCCGAGTAGCGGGAGATTTACCTTCAGTTTTGTAATTAAGGAGATATCCTTGAATAAGGGATTTGAGGTCTGTTGTGGTTACTAATTCTTCTGAAGTCAAGCGGTCCACGTCTTGCTTTTGCATGAGTGTTGAAGTAGAATTCAAACACGGAATAGCTGTGGGCGGTTAGCTCAGTGGTTAGAGCGCTTGCTTCACACGCAAGAGGCCACAGGTTCAAGTCCTGTACCGCCCATTTGACCTCCCGCCATTAATCCTCTGCTTTAATCCGGTCAGGTCTCGGACCTGTACTATGGGGTGTGTCCTCCTTTCCAGGTTTCTGTTCTACTACCTCGAAATGATACACCCCTTCTTTTTACACACAATATGTTACGCTATCAGTAAGTTAGAGTCCACCGTTTGCCCATAATGCCGTTCTCGTAAAAGGTATGCTCCACGCATTTCTGTTTCCCCATCCACGGTACTATTTCCTCGCCGATAATAGCCATATGCGCTATTGAGCAGCAGGCTGAGGGATGCTAATGTCATAGAAGGTATTATCATGCCTGCTTAGGGTAGCAATATGCTGCGCTGATCGCTGTCAGAACATAGCGGCAGGGGGGCAGTGCTCATATTGAACTCCAACTGGTAAGGGGTGCGCGACATGACAGGTAAGCACAGGAGAGCATATGTGGCACTATCGCTTTCGGCCACAATCGGTGTCGCCCTTGCGATACTGAGTATGATATCCACAGGCCCAGGTTCTGGTTTGTTCCGCAACGGTGTCCTCGCGGCAGACGACGGACAATACGAGCAGTATCAACTATGCGAGGCCGAAGACCGGTACGGATACCCCGTCATGAGACCTTCACGCGAGACCCGACTGAGATGGATCGAGGCTTACGATAAAGCTCCCCGAGCCGCTTTGAGCGAGGTGAGTGAAATCCAACTCGAACGGCCCCTTAATGGCTCTCGTATCCTATTGGATCACTTGCAGTACACCCCTGTCGAGCGCGACCAGGGGAGCTGTGGCAACTGCTGGGCATGGGCTGGTACGGGGATTATGGGGATTGCTCTGGATGTGCAGAATGGAGTGAAGGATCGGCTCTCCGTACAGTATATAAACTCCTGTGCCTCAGCGGAAATAGGAGTATCCTGCTGTCAAGGGGGCTGGTTGTCCGACCTGGCGGACTTTTATACTGAAACAGAGGAGGCTATCCCCTGGTCCAACACTAGTGCCAACTGGCAGGATGGCGATGCATCATGTGATACGAATTGTGGCTCTATTTGCACCACGCCCGGCTATTCAATCCTGTCTGTTCAGGAAGCAACAATCCCTACTCAGGGAGCAGGGCAGGATACTGCCATCGCCAATATAAAGAGCATCCTTGACCAGGACAAGGCGGTTTTTTTCGGCTACTTTCTGCCTACAGAAAGTGACTGGGACAACTTCGAGAATTTCTGGGACAACGATCCGGAAAGCGCTATCTGGAACCCGGATTTCTCATGCGACCAGGAGTGGGATGAGGGCGGCGGCGGCCATGCCGTCCTATGTGTGGGCTACAATGACGACCCGGGAACGACTAATGACTACTGGATTATGCTTAATAGCTGGGGTACGGCTGGCGGTGGCCGTCCGAACGGACTTTTCCGTTTGGATATGCATATGAACTATGACTGCGGTCATTACGATCCCTATCCTCAGAGTTACTACAGCTTCTACTGGCAAACTCTCAACATTATCTTCGATGAGGCACCGATGCCGACTCCTACTCCAACTCCCACGCCTACGCCTAGTCCTACACCAACGCCGACTCCTACACCAGCGCCGGAGCTGACGGTGGACATTTCCAGCCCTACTTTAGTAAATAAACCGGCAGTAGCATGCTTCACTGCAACACTAACGTTTCGAGACGGGGTAATCCCTCTTTCCAATCTCGACGCGCTTATTACCGGAGCTACCAGCATCACCACCTCCTTCGATAGCGACGGAAGCGTGACAAGCGTAACTGGAGACCTCGATGCCTTTCATGTTGGCGCCTCTACCTCTAAGATAGGGCCATTCGATAACGTGCTCATCTATTCGGTCTGCTTGAACACTATATACCTAACCCCGGGCGACCATCAGGCTCAAGTTAAAGTGGACACCGAAACACAATCCTTCTTCTCCCCGGCCCACGATTTCCACCTCGATGGAAATGACGTGACTTTTACTGCTGTTTGGAACGAGCAAACCTGGGAAAGGCCGGCAAAAACTCTATCTGAGATAGACACCATAATAGGGTTAGCGGCTAGCGAGGCCCTCTCGAAGTGGAACAACACGACTAAAGAATTTGAAAGCTATATCAGTGGATTAGGTGGTGAAAACCCGACCGTTTATCCAGGGGATACTGTCTGGATCGGTGTATCTGCCGATAAGCCATTCGAGATGTAAAGAAGTAAAATTCTTTTATAAAGTAAGCAGTTGCCTCACACCACGACTGCACGAATGTCCAGATTGAGTCACCCGTACGGTAAAAGATGGCTATTATAAGCTAACATTCCAGATTTTATGTTTGGCATCACTATGAAATATTCTTGTCATTCACAAGCCCTGAATAGAGAGCACAGACGGAAAGGCTGAATCGCAAACGTGGTTAGATCAGATAGCTCACGCCAACTGCGAGATATTTCGTCACCAGCTTAAATGACGGCTAGAAGGTAATTTCGTTAAAACCGGAGTCTCTTTTTGGCTGCTTTAAGAAGCTCATCTCTGAACTTGGGATGCGCGATCTCGATAAGGGCCAGGGCGCGCTCCACTTCATCCAGTGGTGTAAGGTCAGCAATTCCCCACTCGGTGATTACATACTGCGCGTAATGCCTGGGCACGGTTACCCGTGCACCCTCCGTCAGGTAGGGCACGATGCGCGATACTGTCCCGCCTTTGGCGGTACTGGGCAGGGTATTGATCGCTCTCCCTCCTTCGGCCCAGTAAGCGCCGATCACAAAGTCGAGCTGACCGCCCGTGCCGGAGCGCATATTATCGCCGTAAGACTCCGAGCAGATGGTCCCCACAAGGTCAACCTCGACAGCGCCGTTTATGGCCACCAGGTCTTTCTCCTTGACCAGCAAGGGAATCGAGTTGCAATATGAAGCGGAATAGAACTCGACCATGGGATTGTTGCCCAGGAAGTCGTAAAGCTCCTGGTCGCCAAAGGCAAATGCCAGGATGATCTTGTTCGGATGCGTCTGTTTATATTTACATGTGACAGTACCCTGCTCCACAAGCTGGCGGGTGCCCATGGGAGCCATCTCAGTATGAATACCCAGGTCTTTGAGATCGCTTTCCGCAATGAGCTTGGATATCTGTCCGGGAACTGCGCCAATCCCTACCTGAAGGCAATCCCTGTCCTTGAGCAGGCTTACCACGTTCTCCGCAATCT
>CAYVQT010000118.1:0-3698 GCA_964453665.1 uncultured Dehalococcoidia bacterium
TAAGGCGGGGGTCTGCAAAACCCCTATTCACCGGTTCGAATCCGGTCGTCGCCTCCATAAAATCTATTTATCTCCTGACAGGTGAAGTATATCCAGGCCCTAATTATTCAAATACCGGTAACTGCCACCAGTCCATTACTCCCAACGAAGCTATAGACAGCTATATATTATCTCTTGATCTTATGACGTAGATGGCATGCCCGGTTTTCACTCAACTACATTCCAGGGCCAAAGACTACGTTGCGGCACGACACATGTATTCAATGCTGTAGCCGGGGGAAAAGCGGCAATGCGCGTTCTGAAATGGTATTGTGCTCAGTGGTGTAAGATGGAATCGTATCTATAAGAACAACAGTCCGATGGGAATAAAGACTATCGTAAAAATAGCGAGAATGCCCACAACAAGCAGAAATGACGAAACCACACCCATCGTCGGGAGTGAGACAGGAACCAGCGGTGTCATCATAGATATCGCGATCACTATCAAAGCAACCCCAAAGTATCTATCATCGCGCAGACCAAACATACCCAACACCCTTCTCCTCAATAATCTCCTCTTGTATTCAAGCCTTAAGAGCACTTCAAACAAGGCAGTACCTCCGACTCAACGCAGTAGGAGTTTATTATATAGCGTCCTTCGATGTCAATTGTTCCGCACACGCCACCACTGTTATTTTCTTAACTAATCCTCCCATTTTTGGATATAGCCTCCGGAAAAGCAGCAAAATTGCCGGTTTTACCCCCCATGCCACAGGCATCCCATTTCAGTAAAAGCCCGCTGTCACACGCTTATTCCAATCCTCCTGTTCAACTCTCCTTTAACGAAATCCACAACCTGCCCGTTAAGATGAATTTCGTCCGCAGCGGACTCCTTCAACATGAAACCATTCTCATCGGAAAAACGTGAGTGGATATCAATGTATGGATAATCCATCTTCGAGCACAAATCTTTCAGCCTTTCATTGAATATATTGCTTATCCGGCAATGAACCTCCGGCGACGCATAAAATGGATAGCGGTACTCGTTTCTTACTTCCGTGGCAGGAGGCACCCCGTACACAACGAAGTTCACACCGAGATTTCGCAGCTTCTCCAAAACTTCTCCATAATTTGAAACTGTATCACCAACCAGTTCGTCTATCGCCCTCCGCTCGCCGTTCTTCCTGTACTGGTAATATATATGGATTCGACAATCGATTTCACCGAAGACCAATAACACAACGTCCTTCCGACTGATACTATCAATTATGTTAAATAGTTTACGGTTTGAGCTTGTAGTACTTTGTTGCTTCGCCAGGTTATGCGCTGTGGCAGCTCCGAGGTGGTGTACAATAAATTGACGATTTCCCCTGAACACCTTCCCGTGGCTGTCTCCTATTACATGGATCAATGGCTTGCCGAATAACTTCGAATATAGAACAGAATAACAGTCAAAAAGGGACCTTTTCAAACCCCGTGCTCTGAAAGTAACCAGATACCAGACAGCTTCGCGAATTCCCTTCCCTTTCAAGATCACTCTGGCTACCGAGAGTGAGTCCAACCATATTTTTAAGGCATTGCTCCCGTACATTTTATTATTTCACCCCATCCTAGCCACGCCCTGACTCTGCAAACTGCACTCTGACGGTAAAACCAGCTCGGGAAATTAATATACCACTCCGGCAATACTATATCAAAATTACTAACGAGTATCTTTTACTACTAATATTCACAGAATCAGGCTGTATTCCTATTGACATTAAGCTAATTTGAATGTATCTTGTTCCCCGAGATGCCTGACAGAGTCAAATGCCCCACATGCGGCAGATCGACTACCGATGAAAATTTCTGTCAATATTGCGGTAAGACCCTTTACTCCTGTAAAACCTGCCACGCAGTGATTCTCAAAGGGGCTATATTCTGTCGCGAGTGTGGAGCAACGGTCACTGGCAATGAAAAGGAACTACGATCACATGAGCACGTCTCCTGGGCCTGGTGGCTTCTCCCAATTCTCTGCATTATATTAAGCACGTTACCCTGGGTAGGCGGTGTCGTCGCCTGGGCCTTGATCAGACACAGAGATCCGCAAAAAGCAACAAACATTCTCTGGCTGGGCATATCTCTGACTGTAGTAATCTTAGCTATATCTATAGCAATCGTGTTTAGGTAGGCAGTATCATCGCCTGGGCCTTGATTAGACACAGAGATCCGCAAAAAGCAACAAACATTTCCTGGCCGGGCACATCTCTGACTGTAGTAATCTTAGCTATATCTACAGCAATCGTGGTATCGAACTAAGGCTAAAATATTAAGGTGCTATTGACTCCAATATTTATTCGGTAAAACATAATTCACTAACATCCGGGTAGAACCACTTAATCTATAATGCTAAATCATCCAAACCATTACGGCTACAGCCCGGACATGCGTTCATCATTTACAGACTAACAGCCCTCTATTGACAGTGTATAAATTTAATAGTATCGTCTGACCTGAGATGGCTGGAACTGTTAAGTGCCGCACATGCGGCCAGATGACCGTCGCCGGAGGCTTTTGCGAGCACTGTGGAACACCCTTAACCATTTGCAAGGCCTGTAATAGGCGGCTGCTCAGTGACGCCATATACTGCCCCAATTGCGGGGCGCTCGTTTCCGAAAAAAACAGAAGGCTGTTATCCCAACAACGTGTGTTCTGGGCCTGGTGGCTCTTGCCCGTATTTTCACCCCTGTTACTCTTCTCGCCGTGGGTAGGAGGTACTGTCGCCTGGGCCATCAATAGAGACAAAAACCCCCGCAAAGCACGACATATCTTATTCTTCGGCATAGCGCTGAGCGTTATTTTAACCATCGTGCTATTTGTGTTGGGATATGGAATAGCTTTATAGATTCAGATATAGTCATAAAGCTTCAATTTCATTCAGCGATTGTCATCCGGCTACTTATTTCATAAATCCTCAGCCCCATTGTTGCGCCTGAGCCCTGGCATAGACGCACAATCATTGACTGATAACCTTCACACTGCTACACTACGTACAGTCCAACCTATATTATCTCGCAGGCCGAGGTGGCGGAATCGGCAGACGCGACGGACTTAAAATCCGTTGGCCTTCGGGCTGTGCGGGTTCAAATCCCGCCCTCGGCACCACGTTTTGATAACATATACGACGATTCTTCTATTGAATAGTCCATTAGCTTTCTGGCATTTTATCTTTGGCCAATTCTCTGCATTTATTATTTCAATTACGAAACATGGTATAATTATGTACTCGTCCTCGAATATCTGAGAATGATGTTATTTTCGATATTATTTCAAGTAAAAATCGAGGGGAGAGTTAAAAATGTTTGCAGGTGCTTACGAAATGGCAAGTAAAATCACTAAGCCATTGATTACCTCTATACGATTGTATAACAAAGAAGTTACATGCGGTGGCGGAGCGTTTATTATAATCAACAAGGAAGGGTGGGTAATCACAGCCCATCATATGGTTCAATCATTCATTACGTACAAACGAAATCAACAAGAAATACAATCTTATGATAAGAAGATAGCTTCAATAGAAAACGACAACAGCCTTACAGTTAAGCAGAAGAACAGAAAACTCAAACAAGTCAAACCTAATGAAAAATGGATAACTAATCATTCGTTCTGGTGGGCTTGTGACGATGTATTGCGTATTTCGGTGAAATCGGACACCGGTTTCGCTCCAAACCGGCCATCTT
>CAYVQT010000119.1:0-3555 GCA_964453665.1 uncultured Dehalococcoidia bacterium
ATCGCCGTTTCCCGCGATACCCTATCGCCTACCTGCCGTGGATCTCTCTTTAGGCGCAGTAGGTCGGAGATCGTATTAGGTTGGCATGAATTATATCATAAGACTATTATCAAACGCAAGCTCTATCTGATACTGGTCCCCAGGCAGAGCCGGCTTGTTATCAGCAGCGAGGTTGACTAATACGTCGAAGCAGCATGAACATAGCTACATTTAACTTGCTATTAACATCGCTGTCACTGCTGCAACCAGTGGTTTTCGTCGGTAGCAGTTAAAGGTTGACTAATCCACCGCAATGATCACGTTGGTGGCTTTTATGACGGCGTATACTTCCTTGCCCTCGGTCAGCCCCAATTTTTCAGCGGATTCCTTGGTGATAATAGATACTATTTCCGTTCCATCAGCTAGCCCCAGTATCACTTCTGCATTAACCACTCCGGGCTTTACCTGTTTAACCTTGCCTTTTAATACGTTGCGGGCGCTTATCTTCATCGCTGACCTCCTTCCAGATATTCTTAGTTATAGCATTAACTTTCGTGGCGGTGTTATCTAATTATACCAGGATAAAGTTTTAGAAATAACTGGCCCTGCTCGCTTTGGACGATAATATTACACAAGAGACGGTGTTTTGCAAACTGAAATCTATTGGGTCAGGTTATTCGGGATTTCTCGAGCCGGATGATATTTGCTTTGCCGCTCATGTTGAGAATCTAATGGTTAAATCTAATGCATACATTTTATAAATATGGAATAACAGACCGATTACAAATGTGAGGCCGGGTATTACAAAGAGCTTAGAAGGTGGTAACAATTCGGTTCGGTAAATGGTTCGGTGCTACGTACTCAGGTTGAATTCCAAGCAGAGCACTCGGCAGGTCGTCGATTAGACGCGTTCTACTCCGCTCCGATCTCCGGCGGTTCGATGCAAATTGGTTCGTTGAAGTCAAAATACCGAGTGATGCTAAAACCGCTCACCCATTTCTCTTTGACATTGGGATCCGGAAAGCGGTATTCGGTTCTTTGCCGCCTGATATAGTCATCCCCATCAATCCACAGCTCGATGACAATCTCTTGCTGAAGCATCCACTCCAGAATGTCAGGGGGAATCCACCAATTCGCTTCATCATTCCTTTCAATTATCATATCCACGTAGGAATCCTGGTCTACCTCACCGCGGTAGTGTGAGCATTCGATGCCGCCGATTTCCTCGTCAGGCAATACCTCCAACCCGACCAAGCAATCTAAGAGCTCAAGCTTATTCTCCAGAGTTTGAGAGGGGAGCGCTTCGCATATTCTCCATTGGGACTCATTTGAACCCCGCCAATAACCCTTATCGCCAGCGGCTATAATCTCAAGCCAACCACCGGAGGTCGCCACGGTCACACTACTCCAACCATCCATCATCGTAGTTGTGGTCACATTCCCGCCTTCGACGTTTGCTGTCTCGAATAGGTGATAGCGGTCGGACGCGGCGTATTCCAATTCGTATGATGATACCTTGGTACTGCCATCGGAATGTAGCGTTGAATTTGACATAATACGGTATGATTGCGCCTGGCTGGTCCGGGTGATCGCCCTGGCTATGGCATCCTGCAAGCTTGCCTGCCGGTCGCAGGACGCAAAAGGCACAATCAGCAGGGCTGTTAACACTATTACTAAAATTAGCTTCATATGGCCCTTACCTGCGATTGAAAATTTCACCTGTTTGGAAATTTAGTTTGAGATGGTGATTTAATGCTAGATGTTACATAGAGACAGCCAGCGATAGCAGCACACGAGCATATATTAATGCTGGTTTGCGGAATTTGTCAAGTTTCTTTGATGCTCTTGAATTCCAAGCAGAGCACCCGTTTGGTAGAGGGCGTAACTCTGGCGCGGTGGTCGATACGCCAGCCCGCAACCCAGAGGATTTGCTGCGGCGAGCATACCAGCGGCACACGGTCGCGCCAGTGGCGGGGTATCTTCGAGTCGACCATGAAGTCCTGCAGCTTCTTGGGGAACTCCATTCCCAGGGGCTGAAACCTGTCGCCTCGCTTCCGGCCGCGGACGGTGAGCTCTTTGCCCGTAACATCGAAGTCGAGGCACGCCTGCAACTCCTTATATGCTGCATCTTTCGGGCGGTGCTCTAGGATGATGCTTCGCACCCGCCAGCCGCCGAGCTCAGTCTCACCGGGGACATTGAGATGGTGCTCTCCATCGAGGGGAGGGTAGGGGCAGCCGATTTCACCCCTGGCCGTTATCAGCCCGTGACTGTAGTCGCCGTGGAAGGCCAGGCCTCGTGGCAAATGCAGCCTCTTACCTGCCGGCTTGGTCATGGCTTCGAGCAGGCTCTCAACGTGAATGGACGCGATATCCTGGAGGTCTCCGAGCAGGCGCAGGAGTGCCGAGCGGACTATGTGTCGCTTGAGGGCGGGATAGAGGCGGGAGAATTCAGCCCTCTCGATGGCAATTCCCTCCGGCCGTTCTTCAATCACGTGGCCGCAGAGCCGGTATACCTGCTCGTCAATGTAGGCCATGTCGGCGTCAGCCGCGCGGGCAGTCCGGAGTAGTGCCATCTCTATATCAGGGTTATACTCCCGGAGCAGTGGTATGAGCTGGGAGCGGACCTTGTTGCGAAGCTGGTCGGGCACGCGGTTAGAGGAATCGCTCCTGGGGTATAGCTCCTTGGTATGGCAATAGTCCTCGGTCTCATGCCTCCTTGCTTCGAGGAGAGGCCTCGCTATCCTGAGCCTGGCTCTCTCGGGCAGGCGCCAGATGTTGAGCGGCTGCATTCCGCGAAGCCCGGAGAGACCGGCGCCGCGCACCAGATGCATCAGGATGGTCTCGATCTGGTCATCTGCGGTATGACCTACCGCTACTGTGTCAGCGCCCAGTGAGCGCGAGACCTCGGAGAAGAAGGTGTACCTGACCTCTCGTGCCGCTTCCTCCAGAGAGAGGCGGTTTTTACGCTGATATGCCTTAACATCACGATTTTCGATGGTCGCCGGGATCCCCAGTTCGCGGGCCAGTGAGTATACATACTCAGCATCGGCATCCGATTCGGCTCCGCGCAGCATGTGATTCAGATGGACGATATGAAGCGCCACGCCCAGCGTAAGTTTGAGCTCTGACAGGATGTGAAGCAGGCATACCGAATCCGGCCCTCCGGAGACTCCGACTAACAAAGGCTCGTTTGCTTCGAACAGGTCGTACTCCCGGATAAACCGTAGGACCCTTCCCTGGAGATGCTGTTGGCGTTTCATCTGACTTCTTCTTTATCTGGTCTCCTGCTTCCGCAGAAGAGTCAGAAGGTATTGCCGCCTGGATGCTGCCCCTCTTGCGTCATACTCTCGAAGATTATATAGATTATATATTAAGACATATACCCGTAGCGTCGTGACTCCTGTCACGACGGGGATAACGTTGCCACAGGCGTTTCGCCCTGAAGCTCTCTACGAGCCTGAGCCTCAGAGCCGATGGCAAACCCGAAGGGAGTGGCAAAGCTACACCGCCTTATTGACTGTTAGTAGCAACTGTGTTAAAAGTCAAGAGCATGGGCCAATGACGTAAGAATCGACA
>CAYVQT010000120.1:0-3512 GCA_964453665.1 uncultured Dehalococcoidia bacterium
TCTTTATGACGCAACTATAATGCATTCAGTAACTTTTATTATGAGTCAATTCGTGTGATTGACTGCTCAAATACCTGGTAGTAGAATGCAGGCAAGTTTCGCAGACGCTGTCAGGATGGATTTGGCTTTTCCAATCTGGCTGCCTTGTATTTGATATGGAGTGGTATACCTATCTGGCCTACTTTTTCGCCGGGGTTTTTCTGGTCAATGGCGTGCCCCATTTCGTATGCGGCATAGTTGGAAAAAGGTTTCAGAGCCCGTTCGCCTCACCGCCCGGCGTCGGGGAATCACCACCGACAGTTAACGTAGTATGGGGGCTGGTCAATTTTCTCATCGGATATGTGCTCATCTTTGGAGTGGGAGAGTTTGAGTTTGGCCTGACGCGCGATGCGCTGATGGTGGGTATCGGGGCGCTGATAGCTTCATTATTCCTGTCTTTGTACTTCGAGCGTGTACGCGGCCGTTGATTTCAGGGGCTTCAGTAGACAAGTGCTGCGTGGTAGCTATCATCGATCACTGTGGACAGGCAGGGGTTTGCTGTCCTTGAAACTATAACAAGAAAGGACACGATAACTATGCAGGAGAAACTGGGTGGTAGAGTTGCGCTGGTGACAGGGGCGGCCTCCGGAATCGGCCGGGCCATAGCTATAAAGCTTGCCGGAGAGGGGGCAGCGGTATCCGTTGTCGATACGAATATGGAGGGCGCAAGGGAGGTGGTGCGGGAGATAAAGGGTTCAAAAGGCAGGGCTATAGCGATTAAATGCGATGTGAGCAGAGAGAAGCAGGTTAACAGAGCGGTCAGGGTGACGGAGGAGCGGCTGGGGAATGTTGGCATTCTGGTTAACTGCGCGGGTACGGCGGGATACGGTTTTCTCGCCGATATGGCAACGGAGGAATGGCTGCGGTTGTTTGAGATTCACTGCAACGGAACGTTCTTCTTTTCCAGGGCTGTTATAAACTCCATGAAAGAAGGCGACAGGATAATCAATATCTCATCGATAGACGGAGTCCAGGCTCAGGTGTTCGCCAGCGGCTATGCTGCCGCGAAGGGGGCGATAATCTCGCTTACCTCGTCACTGGCGCTCGAGGTTGCACACCGGGGAATCACGGTCAACGCCATCGCCCCCGGACATATAAGGACGCCTATGGGTGAGATGCTTATCTTTTTTGCGCCGGATTTCAACAGGGAGATACCGGCGCAGAGGTTCGGTGAGCCTGAAGATATTGCTGAGCTGGCGGCTTTCCTGGCCTCACCGGGAGCAGGCTATATAACAGGACAGGTTGTTGTCGTTGATGGAGGACTGACCCTCGCCAATCCGATAAATCGGTTTACGGCGAAGATGATGGGGCTGCCCTGAGAGCCTGGCCGGTCATTCCCAGGGGTTAGGAGCATCCTCGGGCAGATTTTCAGGCATCCTGACGAGTTCGGCATAACCGGTGCCGGTAACGTCCTCGCCGGCCAGATAGCCGGATACGGTTGTGCCCCCCTCCCAGAAGTCGAAGTCCATGCCCTCGAAGTCTTCGAGCACCCGTACCTCCTGCTCGGGATAACGCACTCTGATCTCCAGATCGAGGTCGTGAGCATCCTCTCGAACCCGCCAGATGGTGCCGTACTCGTTGCCCGTTTCCGGTGAAACCCAGGAATCGACTCTTTCCATGTCAATATCCCGCGTGTGATAGACTGAATTATCGGGGAACATGATCGTCAAATCGCGGGACTCAATCGTTTCATCGGTGTTGACGATCTGCCAGAAGATGACCTCGGTATTATTATCCAGCTGGACTGAGAACCAGTCCCATCCCCGCTCGCTCAATGAATCCATCCACTGGTGGTCTATCCAGCCGCTCCCCTCGACATCTATCACCGTTCCCGACAGTTCTATCTGGCCTTCAACCCGGAGGCGGGTAAGCGAATAATAATACGAGCTCTCGTCGGTCCACTCAATCAGGCCATCTCCGCCGACCAGGAGGGGAGGCTTCAATGAGCTCAGGTCCAGACTGAGGCCGATTTCAGTGCCGTTTGCTTCGAGATGATAGTCAAGCGAGTCGACATCGGTCCGAAACCAGCGGTCATTATCTCCCCACCTCAGGTCCAGTGTTCCTTCGGCATAATCCGGAATCGAGAAAGAGACCTCGGGATAGGATTGTTCTGCCTCTATGTCGGAGATAGATAGAATCTTGAGCCCGGGGTTGAAATAGGCCGCCATAGCCCCGTACTCGCGCCCCTGGGAGTCGGTCAGGATTGAGTTCAGGTACCACCACTCGACCCCGGACTCGGGATGCGCGCCTTCGTCCTCCGGGAAATGAACCTGAGGCGGGCCGTATGGCTGGGACTCTGCCTCCGGGTTGCCGCAGCCGATACACAGGATGAGGAGAAGAGAGAGGGCAACAGCGCTAAAAAGCGGCAAAATTCTACTGGACATAACCCACCTCTTTAACACGCAGAATCTAATCTTCAAACCTTGCTTCCGCTTCAGCCGGGAGATTGCCGTCTTCATCCCAGCCGCGCCTTTGATAGTAGAGCGAAAGCAGACTGTTAAAATTTTCCTGGTCGATCACCCTGCCTGCGTTCGGACCTGTGAGCGGGGGATTAGCCCGGACCTTGTAGGGGAGGCTGTCATCTTTTCGGCTCACGCCGAGGCGGGTGTTTATGAGGCGCGTCAGGTCGTAGATGTTGTTTGAAAGCTCCAAGAGTTGCTCCAGGGTAACTTCATTTCCCGTCACATATTTATAGAAGTTCTCATAGTGCCGTTCACTCAGCCCGAGCTCAATCCAGGGCAGGCGGCAGACGCCGAGCATGTCGAACAAAGGACGCAGCTTCTGGTGATAGATAACATGGTCGACCTTCTCTTCATCGGACCAGTTCTGCCCCTGCTCCATTTCCTTGGCAATGGTCCAGGCCCGTGCGTGGTGAGCGCCTATGTCCGAGGTGGCATACGCCAGCGCCATCGTCATGCTGGGGCGGCTGTCGTAAGCGGACTGCTCAAGCCCTTTGACATGAAGAACAATCTTGTCCATCTCAGGCCATCTCTCGATTACGCGGTAGGCTCCATCGGCGAGGATATCGCCGACTCCTTCCCGGTGAGCGATCTTTCCAATCATTTCAAGTATCGCGTCTTCATCTCCCCAGGTGATCTCCCTGTTGTCGAGGTCGGAGAGCGAAAGGATGCCCTTTTCGTATCCCTCTATTACTGCTGCGACAATGCTGCCCGTGGAGATCGTATCTATTCCCAACTCATCGCAGAGGCGGTTCGCGGCGAGAACTGCGGCGAAGCTCTCTATTCCAAGGTTTGAGCCCAGCATAGCGCACGATTCATATTCCGGCCCTTCGACTACTGTTCCCGTGTATTTACCGTGCTTGACGAGGCAGATATTGCTGCAACACATGGGACAGGAGAAGCATGCGCTGTCGCCTATCTTGTAGCCATCGAGCATTGTCGCGCCATTTATCTGGTCATGTTTGGCAAAAACGCTGTCCTTGAAATTGTACGCTGGCAGAATTCCCTTTTCGT
>CAYVQT010000121.1:0-3244 GCA_964453665.1 uncultured Dehalococcoidia bacterium
TTTATGACGCAACTATAATGCATTCAGTAACTTTTATTATGAGTCAATTCGAGGACTTGAACATACGGCCTTCTGTGTGTAAAATGTACGCTCACTGTGCCATCGAGTGACACCACGTATCGTTGAGTAAGCTAAAGCGGCTTTCTTAAGTCCATCTTGTACCATCCAGTGCTATTAGGTGTTATTAATTCCGTTGACAAATCCGCTGACAAAAACATTTCGGTTTTCGGTAGTATTAGCAACTATACAAGCCGATAATTATTTCAATTCAAGGTAGATTATCAGAATAATAACTATAAGGATCGGCCTTCAGCGACCTCTGTCGCCTGCGTTACCGACTGCACAAAATGCAATATCGTGTAATCTGCCCGTAACATAGCAATGCTACAATTACTATTAATTCACGGGGATTCTTTTTATGCATTGCACTAAACGGAGAAAGGAGGTGTCATGTCGTACGATTGGGGGCCACATTTCATTGTACCGTCGGAAACGCTAAAGAAGTTCTCGGGGCATGTCCTGCTGCGGGAAAATTTCAATGAGGACCTATTGAATAAAGAGCTGGAACAACTCGATCTCGCGGGCACAATAGACTATGTCACCAATCCCTGGTACTACCGCAAAAAGAACACAAGTACATGGATAAAGATTGGAGAATCAGAGAATATACACGATAATTTCCCTGTCTCCTGGGATACATACAGCCTGGAAAACGGGCAGTACGAGGTATTGGGATTAATGCACGTCTTTATAAAAAAAGACAATGAGAAGCGCGCCATAGCCAGGCAGAGCATAGTTGAAGTTACTATTGAGAACTAATCGGCAATATTCTACGAAACCTTTGAGAACACCCTGCATTGCGATGTTTATCAACCAAGGGATATTGACAACTACCCATCTTGTACCCCGAGCAATTCGTAATATAATAAGAGCTAAATCAGAAGCCTTGGCATCGTAAAAATATCTTTACTCGGGGTTTGTTTTGAGAGATAGGTGTCATTCATATGTCCCACCAGTTCTACTCCGCATATAAGCATGGCTTCATAAGAGCGGCGGTCTGCATCCCTTCTGTACGCGTGGCTGATCCCGGGTACAATCTGGAGCGCACACTGGCACTGGCACAGCGTTCCTCCGAATTACATGCAGCCGTTGCGCTCTTTCCCGAACTGGGGCTATCCGCTTATTCGAATGAGGACCTTTTTCATCAGGAAGCACTGCTCCACGCGACCCAAACGGCGTTGGCGCATTTAATCGAGGAAAGCAATGACCTGTCACCTGTTTTGCTCGTTGGAGCGCCTCTGCAATTTGAAGAGAAGCTGTTCAACTGTGCGGTGGTGATTTACAAAGGAAAGGCGCTGGGAATTGTACCTAAGACCTACATCCCGAACTACAGGGAGTTTTACGAAAAACGACAGTTCACCTCTGCCCGGGACGCGGTTCAACAAGAGATGCAATTCCTGGACAGAGCTGTGCCCTTCGGCAATGATCTGATTTTCCAGTCGACTAACCTCCCCGGCTTTGCCATCCATGTTGAAATCTGTGAAGATATCTGGGCTGTCATACCTCCCAGTACATATGCAGCACTGGCTGGCGCTACCGTACTGGCGAACTTATCTGCCAGTAATATAACCGTTGGAAAGACCGATTACAGACGTCTCCTCTGCGCTTCCCAGTCGGCCAAGTGCATCTCAGCTTATTTATATTCCGCCGCAGGCCCCGGTGAGTCAACGACAGACCTGGCATGGGATGGATATGCTTTGATTTACGAGAATAACGATCTCCTGGCTGAGTCGGAGCGTTTTAAAAAAGATGAACAAATCATCGTCGCGGACGTTGATTTAGAGCGGCTTATTCAGGAACGAATGCGCATGACCAGCTTTAACGACGCCGTCGGCGACCACCGCGATCGTTTGAAGACAATGCGCCGGATTTCATTCGAGTTTCAGGTTCCGGGGGGAGAGATACCGCTTACGCGGAACGTACAGCGTTTTCCATATGTACCCAGCGATCCCAGCTTGCTTGATGAGCGCTGTTTCGAAGTATACAACATCCAGGTTCACAGCCTTATGAAGCGCATTACCGCCGCCGGTATAGAAAGATTGGTTATTGGAGTATCAGGCGGACTCGATTCGACTCAAGCGCTCATCGTTTGTGCCAAGACGATGGATCACCTGAAGCTGCCACGAACTAACATCCTGGGATACACGATGCCCGGCTTCGCCACAAGCAGGGTCACGAAGCGCAATTCGCATCAATTAATGAATGCTCTTGGAATAACGGCGAACGAGATTGATATTCGCCCGTCATGTATGCAAATGCTCCGCGATATCGGTCACCCTTACGCGGACGGCAATGAAGTGTATGACGTCACTTTCGAAAACGTGCAGGCCGGGGAGCGCACCTCTCATCTCTTCAGGCTGGCGAACTACCACAATGCAATAGTGGTCGGCACCGGCGACTTGAGCGAACTGGCCCTCGGTTGGACAACATATGGTGTGGGCGATCAAATGTCGCATTACAACGTCAACGCTTCGGTGCCAAAGACGCTGATACAATATCTCATACGCTGGGTCATCAAGACCGGCCAGTTCGATTCTGAAACCAGCGCAGTACTCGAGTCCATCGTCGATACCGAGATATCCCCCGAGCTAATTCCCAACAACGATGGCAATATGGATCAGCCTGCTCAGAAGACGGAGGCTGAAATCGGGCCCTACGAGCTGCAAGATTTTAATCTCTACTATTTAACCCGGTTCGGATTTAAACCGAGCAAGGTGGCATTCCTGAGCTACCACGCATGGGGCGATAAAACACAGGGGCTATGGCCGGAACTTTTACCCCGGGAAAAGCGCAACGAGTACGATCTGCCTACAATCAAAAAATGGCTGGAAATCTTCCTCTACCGCTTCTTTAAGGGCAGCCAGTTCAAGAGATCGGCTCTGCCGAACGGACCAAAGGTAGGTTCCGGCGGCTCGCTCTCACCGCGTAGCGACTGGCGAGCTCCCAGCGACTCCGAGGTTACGGCATGGCTTGAGGAACTGCATCAGAATATGCCCTGACCGGAATACCTCTTCTGAAGCTGTTAACTTGACAACTGATTCAACTTATCGTTAATCCAGAGACAGCACCTGTCTCGGTTTTAATTTCCAGCACAGTTCGGACATACTAGGTAGAGCAAAGCCCTATCTCTAAATAAACTTCCCACGACCTTACGGTCGGGGTTTTAGCCTATTTCAAACTTCGT
>CAYVQT010000122.1:0-2804 GCA_964453665.1 uncultured Dehalococcoidia bacterium
TCGAAGTTCAGACAAGGGCTTCTAATCGCTTGGATAAACGTTTTGCCAGTGCCACAATTGCTAATATAGGCGGCGCCCCAAAGCCCTCGGGAAAGACACTGCTGTCACAGCAATAAAGGTTCTTAATCGATGTTTCGAGGTTCGTGTCAACGACTTTTCCAACGGGGGCTGATCCTGCCGGATGGGGCAGGAACAGGGGGGAGAGATAAATATTACCTGCGTCACAGCCTGATTTAGAAAGAATCTTTTTTAATTTATCACGACTGTACTCTGCTCTCTCCAGGTCACGCTTTGTAAAACGCTTACTTACTTTACCTTCCTGTAGAAATACCTGGCCATCGGGCTCATCGGCTATCTTTGCCCACGCTCCCATTGCTTTCCCGTAGCGGAACGCATTCATCAGGCCTTTGAGTTTCTGGTCCTTGACCATCTGCATACGCCATTCCCATTTGGGTCCGCCTATATTTCCGAAGAAAACCCCGTTTTCCTTCTCGTGATAACCTACCGAGAATACGAGTTCCTCCATACTGCCTTTGCCGTCCTTCAGAAACCCGTAGGCTTGAATCGAAGGATCGCCAATAAACGTATTCCCGGCATCCTCTATTCCGGACCTCTTCAGTATTCGAGCGGAGCCAAGCGCACCGGCACTGCAGACGGTTACCTTGCCCCTAATCTCATATTCCTGGCCGTCTTTTCCCCGGGCGCGGAACCCCCCGGCTGTTCCCTCCTCCACAATGGCGTTATTAACCTTTAACTCGGTAAGTAGTGTGGCGCCATTTTGTACCGCTTCGTCTGCAAACACGATGCCGCTCCATTTAGCGCCTTCATCACACCCCATAAGACAATCATAGCAACGCTTACAGTTTTTTAGATCGATAAATTTGTTGATTCTCTCCCATTTCTGGCCGATTTCATCGGCTGCTGCCATCATGCGCTTTGTTGCAGGGCCAACATAGGATTCTGGTGCCTGGTGAACCCAGCAGTCCTCTTTGGATTCAGGAATCTCCGCAGTAATGTCTATTCCGTATTTCTTCCAGTCATCGGGATCGGGATCAACGGATGTACCAGCGGAAAGTAAGCTTGAGCCACCGACGCCGACGCCCTGTAGATACATTACCCCTTCTGTAGTGTATGTCATGCCCCACTTTTCCATGTTTCTAAACAGAGCGAGGTGGCCGGTTGCCTTTTGTCTGTAAACTCCTTTTTCTATCAGGATCACGCTCTTTCCGCTTTTCGATAATTCCTTGGCTATAGTAGTACCTGCGGGCCCGGACCCCGCTATCACAACATCTGCTTCTAATTTCTTAACATTATTCGCCATTGACTCGCCTCCCTATATGGAGATATTAGCTGGACTTGGGAGCCTCAGATATACATATGACACTACATTGTACAGCTCGTAATGATATAACACTCGAAGACTGCAGATATACCACGTTAATGAAAGGATGTTGTGCTTCTCTTGAGCCTATTCTACCGATCAAGGTAAAATAATACCTGGTTTCGGTTTCAGCATTGTATCATTGTTAATATTTCTTGGCAAATACACTTCCAATGTTGACGCCTTGATTAGAAATCAGGGTAACGCTTTTCAACTCCATGGTTCGTTTTTGAACCTGATGCCCCCTGATCTCTCAGTGCAGTCTGGGTGTCGCCTTTGGGGTGGTTTCATTTAGCTTCGAGCTGGCTACGGATTAGCTTGGGTTGGTGAGCCATTTCATACAAAAGGTGAAACATCTACCGTCTCGGTGGGTGGGCGGTCAGTAAGCATCGGAATAGTGTAAATCACCTTCACTCGGGAGTCTCCCACTTCAATCTTCTGCACGAAGGACTTAAGGAAAGCCTTCTGTTCCACTATAGACGACTCTTTGAGCAGCGTGCTTAAGTCCTCTACATAAGCTCTAACGACCTGGGAACTCATTCGATATTTCTGTAGTGTAGCGCCTGTTCAGACTCTGCTCTGGCCTGCTGCAGCCCTCCTTTTTCTGGAACAGCGCCTTTATTTTTGGTGCAAGCTCCCCCCGCCTCATCTATGTAATCCTTTATGGGGGCAGGGCATAGGGGCTTCTGCTATCCCGTAGCGGTGGCTGGCGTGAGCCCCGCTGGCCGCCATTGCATAATTTGCCCACTATTTTCAATTAAGACAACAACTTGTGCATTCTGTTCAATCAGGTTTCCTGGCGAGACCCGGTGAGAGTGAGAGCGGGGTGTATCCGGAGATTGGCTGGAAGAACCACTAAACAGCGGTAGACGCTGGATGGCCAAACCTCGGGACAAACACTGGACAACGCCGGAATCCTTGTTCGGAACGTTTGGCCAGGCAGCGTGCCTTGTCCGCATGCGGCCCTCGGCAAAGTGGTACCATTTTCTCAGCCTCCAACAGCCAGAAAGGGCTATTCACTTTGGATATAAGGCATGCTAGTGTTCGCAAGAGATTGTGATGCCGGTATCTCTGTTGTCTTGTAGTAAATACGAAGGACGTAGTGGCAAGACGAGGTGAAAGGAGGTGAGTCAATGCGAAACAAACCTCGCCCGACTGGAAGGGATATCACCCCGTGCGAAGAGGAGGAGGGAAAACCGAGACGTAGGGAAGAGCTTTTCAGAGCGCTTACGGAAAATATTCTGGACGTTATTGTCCTTGGCGGAGATGGAAACATCCGCTACAGAAGCCCGTTATTCGACCACATGTTTGGCGAAGGTCCAAGGGGTATGCATCCTTTCGAGCTTGTTCACCCGGACGACAGGCAAATAGCAGGTCAAGCCCTTTCTCAATTGATGCACAATCCCCATGACCCTGTCCATAT
>CAYVQT010000123.1:0-2395 GCA_964453665.1 uncultured Dehalococcoidia bacterium
GTCGATTCTTACGTCATTGGCCCATGCTCTTGACTTTTAACACAGTTGCTACTACTTTATTTAAACCAGCGTATCTAGCTCCTTGAAGCGAGCACCTTTTGCGTCGTAATACCAATCTCAGCGGGGCTTATCGCTATAGTAGCGCCGACATCAGTCAAGGCAGCGATCTTCTCCTGCGCCCTGCCCGAACTCCCCGTAATGATCGCCCCGGCATGCCCCATTCTCCGGCCCGGGGGTGCGCTGCTGCCGGCGACGAAAGCAATCACCGGCTTGGACATATTACCCCGTATGAAATCCGCCGAACGCTGTTCCTGATTGCCGCCAATCTCACCGATTAGTACCACAGCCTCGGTCTGTGGGTCCTGCTCAAAAAGCTCCAATGCATCGACGAATACCGTACCTATTATAGGGTCCCCGCCCAGTCCAATACATGTCGACTGCCCGATGCTCAGCTCCGTCAACTGGCTCACCGCTTCGTAAGTCAGTGTGCCGCTGCGTGATACAACGCCGACATTACCCTCGAGGAATATGTCACCGCTCATAATTCCGACCTTACACTTACCCGCGGAGAGCACACCGGGGCAGTTGGGCCCGATCAGGCGTGTACCCTTCTGTTTTAGGTAATTATTAACCATAACCATGTCCAGGGTCGGTATCCCCTCGGTGATGCAAACAATGAGCTTGATACCGGCATCGGCGGCCTCCAGTATAGCATCAGCCGCAAAAGGAGCGGGAACGAAAATAATGCTTGTATTTGCGCCGGTCCCGTCAACAGCCCGCTCCACTGTATTGAACACAGGGATGCCATCCAGGTCTGTTCCTCCTTTTCCCGGAGTCACCCCGGCAACTACATTCGTACCGTACTGGACACAGCGGCGAGTATGGAAGCTGCCCTCACCGCCGGTGATACCCTGTACCAGAAGTCTCGTATCCTTATCAACTAGAATGCTCACGGCGAACACCTCAATTTGATTTTCCGGCTGCCTCTACTGCTTTCTGCGCAGCCTCTTTAAAGCTATAAGCCCTTATCAGCGTCAGGCCGGACTCGTCCAGTATTCTGTCGCCCTCGGCGACATTGGTACCCGCCAGCCGGACTACCACCGGGGCCTTTATCTCCATCTGTTTGCTGGCAGACACAATACCCTCGGCAATCACATCCGTCCGCGCCATACCTCCGAAGATATTCACCAGTATCGCTTTGACATCCGGGTCGGAGTTAATAATTCCGATTGCCTGGACAACGCGTTCCGGGTCGTTAATCGTGCCGATGTCGAGAAAGTTAGCGGCGTTACCTCCTGCCTGCTTCAATAAATCAAGGACAGCCATAGCAAGGCCGGCGCCGTTGACCAGACAGCCCACCTCACCATCCAGCTTTATATAGTTCTCAATCCCTTTGACCTTTGCCTCCACTTCGAGCGGGTCTTCCTGCTGGACATCGCGCAGGTCTTTCACAGCACGTTGACGGAACATGGCATTGTCGTCGAAGTTGAGCTTCGCATCTACTGCTAGCAGACTGCCGTCAGTGGTGACAGCCAGGGGGTTTATCTCGGCCAGTGAGCAGTCCTTTGCCTCAAACAGCTTGTACAGGTTGGATATCAGCTCCGTGCCCGACTTCACCTGTTCCTTAGTCAAATTGAGGCCAAAAGCCAGTTGCCTTGCCAGGTAGGGTCGAACACCGACACCGGGGTAAACGTAAGCCTTCAATATTTTCTCAGGGCTTTTACTGGCGACCTCCTCGATGTCCATTCCGCCGGATTCGCTGGCCATGATTACCGGCAGGCCGGCAACGCCATCGATGACTATCCCCAGGTACAGCTCTTTCTCGATGTCCACGGCCTCCGCGACAAGGACAGCGTTCACCGGAACTCCCTGGGGTGATGTTTGATGGGTGACCAGCCTGGTACCGAGCAAGGCCCTTGCAGCCTGCTCCGCCTCATCCGGTGTTGAGACGATCTTGATACCACCCGCCTTTCCCCTTCCACCCGCATGGACCTGGGCTTTGACCACTATCTTACCCTTGAGACCTGCCGCTATTTCCTTCGCCTCCAGGGCCGTTTTCGCCACACCACCCGCAGGTATGGGTACGCCGTATTCTGCCAGCAATGCCTTGGCCTGATACTCATGTGCCTTCATATCTCGTTCTCCTTACTTGTCCGGATATCGTACAGGCAAAAAAAAATTCACCCGATGTACCTCGAGTGAATTATCCGCGATACTGGATTCAACAGGGGCCCGTTTCCCCGAACAAACACGCTTTCACGCATAAGGTTCAACCGAATGAATAGAAACGCCGCTGAGCTACGCTCTTATATTAGCACATATGACGTTAAGGCGCAAATCCCCGTATTGCGTCAAATAAAACTGTTACCGAACTGGGGTCGTTGCCTCAAATACA
>CAYVQT010000124.1:0-1918 GCA_964453665.1 uncultured Dehalococcoidia bacterium
CCTCACGACTATTACTTACCATATATGTTAGCACTTGTTAAAGATACAAGGGGCAAAGGAGCCACTCTTTGGGCTCTTCGCTCTGGAGAGATCGATAGCGAATCCTCATTTTGCGCTGCGTGCTCCAGGCGATGGCAACCTGTTCGAAGATGCGGATGTACTCGGGATGAGGCGGCTTTTTCCCGATCGCCCTGATGCTCTCTTCCAGACGCTCTGCAAGCCCCGGGGGCAGGGCACTTGAGATCCTGGCGAGAGCCGACCGGATATGCGGGTTGTTCTCGTCTATCTGGCGGAAGACCAGGCGGGAAGCCAGGAATAACGCCGTTGCTTCGTATAACGAGAAGGAGATGGGAGGGAGAATATAGCTCTCTGTGATGGTGTAGCGGTCACCATCCTTATCGATGGGTATCCTTAACTCGATTTGAAGTGTCAGGATGTCACGCTGGATGGTGCGAGCACATACGCCGCAGAGCTCGGCGAGCTCCTTTGTGGTAAGGCCATGTGGGTTCCTGTGAAGGAAATGCTGAATCCGCGTAAGCCTTATAGCACGAGTAAGGCTCTCCCCCTGCTTCATCACTGCTCCCGCACGAATATCATGCTCTTTAAATCAGCTAGTCGCCATTATAGCACAAACTTCTATAGATACTACCGCAAGCAAGCGACAACTGTAGTCGTTTTACTGACAGCCCTTGGATTTCAGGAGTTTTTGGGGGTGGCTCATAAAGAAATGGGGCTGAGACAATCAGGGGCGGCATGTTGGAGATATTGTGTGAGTTCGTGGTATCGCCGCCTGGGTTGCCAGCGATCTTCCGCATGGGTCCACCGCACATTAAACCACGTGGAGCAACTGAGCCGCAGGTTGCGAGCCATACAGTTCAAGCATACTGTCATGGCATTGACCTTACCGATCAGATAAGTAGCCAGTATAACAAAAAGCCATTTTGTTTCCCTAATAATGCTCATTTGAGGTCTGGAAGTTCCTCACGCAGTAGCATAAGGCGTATGGATCGAGCCTCTCCAGGCGTTCTCATTATCAATCCTCGCTCTTCTAACATAAGTATCATTTGGTGAACGGAGGACCAAGAAACCTTGAAATATCGCTCCATTTCAGCTTCTGATGGAGCACACCCATGTATCTTGGTGTAATAATAGATGAAAGCTAAATATTGCCCTTGCCGGGGTGTATATCTATCTTCCATAAAACATCTGAAAGTGCAATAACGAGAATTGAGAGTGCGGCTCAGCCATCCCACACTTCGATCTCCAGTATCCTGTCGATGCGAAAGGTTCTTTCCTTATTCCGCTTCAGGCAGAACGCCCGCATACCGAGGTACTTCTTGCCATGATACTCCATTTCCCCCACGGCCTCCGGTCTGACAACCCTCGTTGTCTTCTCGTCATTGGGCTTGAGGTACACTATCTCCAGCGACGCCTCGTTCTCAATAGCTTTGCTGATCACCTCGATTTTACTGTCCACCGGGTAGGACTGCTCGGCCTTCTTATATTGGTACTTAGTCAGGAAATCCATCACCTGGTAGTTCGTCCAGATGTGTTTCTTCAGCGCCGGCTTTTTGAGGACTATGCCGCCCAACGTCGTGCACCGGCTGAGCGCCACGTACATCTGGCCGTGGGCAAAGGTGCCTTTTCCGATATCGATGATCACCCTGTCAAAGGTCTTCCCCTGGCCCTTGTGAATGGTTACCGCCCAGGCTAACATCAGCGGGTACTGCGTAAAAGTGCCGATGACTTCCGACTGCAGCCCTCCTGCCTCCACGAAGAAGCGGAAGATTTCCCAGGTAAAAGGCGTTATCTCCACCTCCTCACCGTCAGCCAGATCGGCGATGATGATATCTTCGCCTTTCCTGTTCTGAGTTATACCGGTTATTTTCCCGATGCTGCCGTTAACCCAGCGACCCTC
>CAYVQT010000125.1:0-1914 GCA_964453665.1 uncultured Dehalococcoidia bacterium
GGAATTCGATCCCGCTATAGCGGATTGCGGGTTCAGGGCACCGCTGGCTCCCCATCTAGCACGACCCACAAAATGTTACTATAGGGGAGGCGCTCAAGTCAAGCGGATGTACTTGCCCGGCAGAAGCGAATCTAAGGCTGGAGATGTGATGTATGTCCTCTATGACTAAAAATGGGGGAATCTGCCTTAGAGAAATGCGCGTGAAGAAATGGCCAGGCAGCACTCATGCGATGCCTTTTTTCAGAGTAACCAGAACCAGCCCGGCAAAGACGACAACTGGTATGTATATCAGAGCACTTATAACCCCGAACGGATCGATGGGCGGCGTAAATTGAAAGCCAACGTAAACCAGCAATACAACAGCAGTGTAGCCTGCACAACTCCAAAGTGCAGTTCTCCTGACCCTACCTCCAGTTTCACCCAGCACTATGACCACAAGGACAATGACCGGTATGCAGGCCAAAATCACCAAAATCACCGGCCAGGGGACGCTTTCATACCCAAAAAGCGTGAGCAAGGGCATAACCACTGTGAATATTAGAACAGCGATCGTGTAGTAACTGAGAATCCTTAGCGTTGTCTTAATTGTAACCTTATCCCCAGATGGGCGACACGCTCAATGAACACCTCAAGCCACCTTACTCGCAATGAGCTCGCCCATCTCTTTTGTTCCTACCTTCTTCATCCCCTCGCTCATTATATCGTAGGTACGGTAGCCGTCCTCCAGCACGCTGTTGACGGCCCTCTCAACCTCGTCCGCCTCCGCTGCCAGCCCCAGGGAATAGCGCATCATCATGGCGCAGCTTAGAATAGTCGCTATGGGGTTGGCCATATTCTGCCCCGCGCGGCGCGGCGAACTGCCGTGAATCGGCTCGTACAGACCGAATATCAATCTTCCTGCCTGCGGTATGTCCGCGATACTGGCCGAGGGCAGCATTCCCAGCGAGCCCGCCAGCATCGAGGCCTCATCGGTAAGTATGTCGCCGAACGTATTCTCGGTCACAATAACATCGAATTGAACCGGGCTCTGTATGAGCCGCATAGCGCAGGCATCCACCAGTTGATGCTCAAGCTCGACATCGGGATACTGGGACGACAATTCGATGGCGATCTGACGCCACAGCCTCGATGATTCGAGAACGTTGGCCTTATCCACTGATGTAAGTTTATTTCGCCGCATACGTGCCAGCTCGAAGCCGACCCGGACAATACGCTCAATCTCCGTTTCGGAATATGACATGCTGTCCACTGCTCGCCGGCCCCGGCTTGTTCGCCACTGGCGCTTAGGTCTGCCGAAGTAAAGCCCACCTGTGAGCTCTCGCACCACGAGCATGTCTACACCCCTTATGACATCGGGCTTCAACGTAGTCGAGTCAACTAGCATCGGCAGCACTTTGACCGGGCGCAGGTTGGCAAACAGACGCAGCGATTTACGCAGTTCGAGAAGTCCATCCTCGGGGTGTACACTGGCCAGGGGATCATCCCACTTAGGCCCTCCAACAGCCCCCAGAAGCACCGCATGGCATCGCCTGCACATCTTCAGGGTATCTTTTGTCAGTGAAACGCCGTGCTTGTCTATGGATGCTCCCCCTACATCACCATAGTGCAGCACGAAATCATGTCCCGACCTGCGGCCTACAGCCTCCAGCACCCTGACCGCCTCAGACACTACTTCAGGCCCAACCCCGTCGCCGGGGAGAACCGCAAGGTCGCATTTCATAACCGACCCCCTTTATTTCGAGAATACAATTTGCTCCTCTCGTCCTGAGTCCCTCATCAAGCTCAATACACGACTTCAAACGAGAAAAGCCCTCTATTATGTTCCCCCTTCGACAAGCTCAGGGTGAACGGGAAAAGACTTAGGGAACCTCTGATCAAGTTTACGAAACCTAATTTTCAGTTCAGATCTTCGGT
>CAYVQT010000126.1:0-1824 GCA_964453665.1 uncultured Dehalococcoidia bacterium
AAGATGGCCGGTTTGGAGCGAAACCGGTGTCCGATTTCACCGAAATACGCACCTTGACAGGCAATAACCGCCGATGTACCCTTGATCCAGACTGATTAGTAGATTAAATTACCATCTGCGCTGGATGCAGCAGCCGCCTACCAGCAGCCTATTTTAACCAAATGCTCGAGATGGGAAAAGAATCGATTCTGGAATGTACCGAGTCAACTTCATAACGACCGAACAAAAGGATGATCTCATAGTGTCGTTTGCAGTTGCCACTGGTGATTTTCCTGGGGTTATTCTCAGCCTCACTCTGTTACGCACGCCGAAGTATGAGGCTATCCTCGATCCCGATGAGCGGGGCGTCAGCGTTTCCTGGGAGGAAGACGAGGATGAGAGCGAATTACTACTTGCGGTAGAGCGCTCCAAAGACGTAGTGAAACTTAACACCACGAGAAGGGAGCTTACCCTGGATGTATCCCATGTCAATGATGACGATTTGAGCCGCATGCGCAAGGTGCTCCATAAGATGAATTTTGACAGGGCAATCCAGTTGACGGGAGTTTGACATGAATGCACGCCCGATAATTCACAAGATAGTCTACAGATGGGGCATGGTTGCCGACCCCGCAAATTGGCAGGGGCTAAAGACAACAGTCATTGAGCAAGCTGAGTTGTCAGACGAGGTTGTGAATGCCATATTCGACAATGACTTGCTCAAAGTGGGAGGTGTATATGGCGTTCCGGAAGCTGGAGACCCCGTCGAGATTAGCTCGCTACTTATAAGTCATGAGCACGGAGTAACGGAGGTCACAGTCTACAACCTTGGCATAATGCTATTTCACACCAACGACGACATATACCCGCGCATTCTCCGTGTGTGCAGCGCTATTGAGAAGCAAACTGAGGGACATTAAAGCAGAAGCTGCGTTCGATGTGGATGTAACAACCACTTAACAGGACAACCAGCGCGTTTTCACAATTCTCGGTTTGTTGAATCTGTATAGCGTTCCTTAGGTTGCAGCAAAGAAATAATTAACATATCATCCCTGTGGATAATATCGCCTGCGTTATAGTAAATGGTGAGGCCCCAGATGGTAAATCTATGCTGTACTAAAGGATTTCTCAAGCGCCTCAATCGCAAAGCGGATGCTTCTGAAGCTTCCGGTTCGGGCTTGGGGGATTGGTATGGAAAGGAGCTACGTTCTGGTACGAGGCGCCATTTCATCTTCATGAGCAGTCATACTGGTATATCTCTCGTACTTCCCGCTAGAATGCATGATCTTGAGAATATCTTCCGGCAACACCTGGGTCGTGTTCTATATGAAGTTGGAGCTTCTCCTATAGCGATTAGAGAGGAATTGGCGCATGCATCGGATTTTAACTATACAACTACAGCCAACAGATCATCCATTGGTTGCCTGAACGAAGTTGTTCATCAATGCCAGTGGAGGATCGAGACTGAGCCTGGTATAACAGCTGAATCGCTTGAGGAATATATTTTCGAACTACCTCTTGGTGGCCCGGACTACTGGTGGCCAAGACGAGACACCCTTGAATTGCTGAGGAGTTTTTACATAGCATAAACAAGCCACAGTAGCACATATCCTGATAGCGTGAAATGAACAGTCACTCAAATCGTTCAGTAAAGCAAAAGGAACAGCAGTTCAAATTCTCCGGAGCTTATAAAATCCCTTTTCCTGCTCAACAAAGGAGAACAAACCATGCTCGCTAGCCTGTTTTAATGTACTAGTGACGGCTTTCTTATCATGTTCTTCCCATATAGCTTGCGTATTTCGGTGAAATCGGACACCGGTTTCGCTCCAAACCGGCCATCTTCTC
>CAYVQT010000127.1:0-1699 GCA_964453665.1 uncultured Dehalococcoidia bacterium
CTAGATGAATACGGCCAACTGTAATATAGCAAGCCGGCCCGGTGAAGTTACCGGCGATTTCCACATCGCCAATGGTCGCTATAAAAACGAGGTTATCATAAAGATGGCAGGCGGAATCATCGGGGCCGCTCTATGGACAGGCGTTTGGGTAGTGAGTTTGGGCTATATCGTCGGCTGGCTAAGATTTTGATTCCCGGCCTTCCGACCGCCTATTGATGCACTCCCGGTCAACCTAAGCCATGCCAACAACACGTCCTGTTGTTCCTCTTCCCGCCGTATTCAAAGCCGATTGAGCTCCCCTTTAAATCACCGGGCAACGCGCCAATTCCTACAACGTTGCTTCTTCTATTAAACTCCTCAGGCAAAAAATATATTTCCGACGTATCAGTTACCCCCGTATTTACCTCCGGGTCGTACTAATTGATTGTTAAAGCCAAAATAGATGCTATACATGTCTGAAGGCAGAAAGCCTCAGGATCGCGACTTCGGGGCTTTGGACACCCATCATTATCTCGGCGGTAGACGACTGAATATGAGGCTGTATAACTAATTTTGAACAGCGAGCTTATTCGTTACATGATTAGCCACAAAGCCACAGCTATAACTGTGCTCGTCCCACATCGCACATTTGCTCTCCAGGCACTCACATTTAGTCAGGCATAGGTCCTCATACTTGGGATTCTCTCGGTGCCACTTGGCTGCAACCAATAACGGGCAATATTTCGGCAATGGTCACCTCCTCAACGGTTCTCCCATAAACTCACACTTTTCGGTGTCAGTTTCCGCGTCGCGCCCCTATTTTATTCCCTGCCTTTAATCGCAGGTCAAGCAGTTTGTCCACGAAGTTATCAACTTTTAGGCGGTTTCCCCCGCGGGCTTTTCCACAGAAATTATCAACATGCGTAAGATTCACTCCAAGTATCCCACCAACAGCCTGCTACAACAAAATCGTTGATTCACTGACATCGACTGATCACTTAACAATACTTAACAGAACTTAACCTTACTTGACAGAACATCTCAGTTATGGTAACATTAGACTCGATGGTTATCTGCGATTGTCTTTTAATAGATGTTACTTATGCCACGAAAGTGGATGAGCATACACCGGTAATCACTATAAGCATGGTAATCAACACGAGGTTTTAGAGATTCGGTTTATGTAGGCAACCGGATCTCTTTTGACTACCCGCAAGAAGCTCTCCGAATGGAGGGTTTCTTGCATATTTTCACGCTCGTATCTGAGTAGAGCCGAAGGGCTCACCACGAACAGCGTCTTGAATATCGGCTGTTCTAAAAGATGTTTTCATACTTCGTGGTGCTGATTGCAATCGGCATGACAGATTACCGCATAGGAAGAATCACATCGGTACAGAAAGACCTCAGATTTTAACTACAGGGTCTTTCATTGCCTTCTCTGTCTAACGTCTGGCCTATGCCAGGACCGAATTCTATATGAGCATTCATGGCCAAATGGATGCAGTAGAGCAAAAACAGCGCGTAAATCGCAGACTCCTTTTGAGCGGTAGCTCCGGTTCATATAGATATATACCATAAGCGTCCGTTTGCCACCAGACAGCGCATTGTAACTAACTCTTAGAGTGCAACGGTTTACTCGCTACCGGTAATTCAAATATTGTTAATTTATAAACTTCCCACGACCTTACGGTCGGGGTTTTAGCCTATTTCAAACTTCGTT